>CAZZDQ010000013.1:0-64139 GCA_964652845.1 uncultured Chitinophaga sp. | reverse complement strand
ACGGAATACATTTCCTTGTCCCCGGCATTACTGGATTCCTGGATGAGTTTGAAGATCAGGGGCGGCTCAAATAAATGATCCTTGACGATACGGACATTCTCCGGCATGTATTTCAAACATTTTGTCTGCCCTCCCCCGCTGCAATGGATGATCCCATGCACAGCTTCAAAATTATTTTCCAAAATATTTTTGATCACCGGCGCAAAAGTCCTCGTAGGGCTCAATAAAAGTTTTCCAATTGTCAATTTCCGGTTGACAAGAGCCACTTCATCAGTGACCCGGTGCGGCCCGATATAGACCACATGCTCATCCAATGAAGTATCATAACTTTCATGAAAGCGGGCCCCATAGGTCTTGTGCAGCAGGTCGTGCCTGGCCGATGTCAGCCCGTTGCTCCCGATACCGCTGTTGTATTCCGTTTCATAATTGCATTGCCCAAAAGATGCCAACCCTACGATCACGTCTCCCGCTTTGATGGTTTCATTGGTGATCAGCTTCGATCTTTCCCATCTTGCTGACATGGTCCCGTTTACCGAGATCGTTTTGACAACATCCCCCACATCAGCTGTCTCGCCACCCGTATAAAAAATTTCTATCCCATACCCTTTCAGTTTCTCAAAGAATTCCTGCGTGCCACTGATCAGTGCCTCCAGCACTTCGCCCGGTATATAATTCTTATTCCTGTCGATGGTGGAAGAGAATAATATATTATTATAAATGCCTGTGCAAAGCAGGTCGTCGAGGTTCATGACAATGGCGTCCTGTGCAATGCCCTTCCATACTGAGATATCTCCTGTTTCCTTCCAGTACAAATAGGCAAGTATCGATTTGGTCCCCGCCCCGTCGGCATGCATCACGTTCACCCAATTCGCATCTCCTCCCAGGATATCCGGGAAAATTTTACAGAATGCATGCGGGTAAAGTCCCTTGTCCAGGCCCCGAATGGCCCGGTGTACATCTTCCTTTTGTGAGGACACGCCGCGTTGATCGTAGATACTCATGATCCTTTCGAGTTACGAAAATACTTGAACATTGAATATTGCTTATTGAATATTGAGTATTTATTTTGCACACATGCAGGTCCATCCGGATATAAATGCCCTTCCTTTATTTCGCAATGCCGTCATCACCATCGGGACCTTTGATGGAGTGCATACCGGTCATCGACAGGTGATTGAAAAACTAAAACAGGAAGCTGCTGCTGTAAACGGGGAATCTATACTGATCACATTTCATCCCCATCCCCGGAAAATAATTTCTTCTACTATTCTTGGGGTAAGGCTTATCAACACCCCGGAGGAAAAGTCAGAACTAGTATCGGAACTGGGGGTCGACCACCTGGTCATCGTGCCCTTTACTGAAGCCTTTGCCAACCAGCCCGCAGAGGATTATATCCGGGAGTTCCTGATCGGTCACTTTCACCCGCATACCATCATTATCGGTTATGACCACCGGTTCGGGAAGGAACGGAGCGGCGATTACAGGCTCCTTGAAAAACTGGCCCCTGTTCTGCAGTATCGCCTGGAAGAGATCCCCAAGCATATCGTTGACAATATTGCCATCAGTTCCACCAATATCCGGGAAGCAATCCTGCACAGTGATATCGCCACTGCCAATAAGCTCCTGGGTTATGAATTCTTCTTTTCAGGCGAAGTGGTGCACGGGAATAAATTGGGAAGAAAACTGGGATACCCCACGGCCAACCTGAAGATCCTGAATGAAGAGAAGATCACACCCGGCAATGGTATTTATGCAGTGTATGCAAAGACCGCGGATGCTGATGAGAAGAAAAAAGGCATGATGAGCATCGGTTTCAGGCCCACGGTGGACGGGAAGACGCGGGTGATCGAAGTGAATATATTTGATTTCGACCGGGAGATCTATGGTGAAATACTGAAGGTCTATGTAAAAAAATTTCTCCGGGATGAAATCAAATTCGAAGGGCTGGAACCCCTCGTTCAACAGATGGGATTGGATAAGATCGAAAGCCTGAAAGTGCTTTGAATCTTTTTTAATAAAACCAATATCTTTTGCCACCAAGACACGAAGTCACTAAGGCTTCATTAAGAACGCTTTGAGAAACTTTGTGTTTTGTGTCTTCGTGGTGCTCATTCAGTCTCTTCAGAATTTCACTTTGAATTCGTAAACGGTAGGGTCGTTCAGAAAATCATCGAGGGAAGCTTTGACAGTCACTTTTTTATGGTCATCGGATAATTTGGCATTCTTTCCTTCCACTTTTTCCGCCGGCCGGGGCAGGTCATAAATATAGGTGCTGCTCACTTCAATGCCCATGGCAATGGCCTGCTGCATCTGCTGGAAGAATTTATCATCATTCACTTTGCTATATTTCTCTTTGATCACTTCCTTCTTCAGTTCATCATTGGAATATTTGAGGCTGTAATAATCATCCACTGAACTGGGTTCAGGCATCTGGTCGGCGCCGGGCATGTCGGCAGGCATATTCTTTTTTAACGCATGCATGGCATAGAGTCTTGTCAGGTGATTGATGGTGCCGATATCGCTCATTTTTCCAAAGGGAAAAGTAAGGATGGTGACCAGCTTTTCATCATCCATGCTGATCACAGAATGAATGTTCCCTTTCCTGAATAGTTCCTTTTCTTCGGGCGTAATCCCGGCAATACTGTCCGCCTGGTCGGCCAGTGAATAGGTGGTGTCCAGTTTGGCGGGTATCTTATCATTGTTCATCTGCCCCATATTCTTGGCGATGGTGATGGCCTGGCTCATATTATTGGTGTTGACATAGGTGCCGGTGCCATCGGCATTCAGCATCACTTCTTCCGTAACATCCAGGCAACCGCCCAGGGAAAAGAATAATACCGGGGAAAGCAAGTACAGTATCTTTTTCATGTAATTTGATTTTATACCTGATGGATCAGGGACGCTGACCGTTGCGCAAAGAAAAAGAAAAACTCCAGTAAAACCTGTTGAAATTTAGTTAACTATTTTCACTACCATTTCTTTCAGCAGGGCCGCATCCTCCGTGCCATTGTCGCCAATCCCGAGACTTTTCAGGTTATACTGGTGCAGCAGGAGCAATGTTTTTTCGACACCCGATTGGGAATAGAGGCGGGCCGCCCTGATATAATCCTTCACAAAATAAGGGGTGATCCCGGTTTGTGCAGCGATCGCTTTTTCATCCGTCGTGCGGCATCCCAGCACGGTAAAGGTCTTGCTGAAAAAACTGTACAGCAAAGGCAGGATCATTTGTATCGGTGCCGCTTTCGGGTTGGCTTCAAAATACCGGATGATCCGGATAGCTTTGGGAAGATCCTTATTCGCCAGCGCCGACTGCAGCTCGAAGGCATTGAATTCCTTGCTGATCCCGGTGTATTGCTCAATATCATTTTCTGAGATCGTTTGCCGTTTGCCCAGGTTCACAGCCAGTTTATCCACTTCATGAGCGATCCTGGACAGGTCGTTGCCTGTATGGTCGGCAAGCAGGGCAAGGGCCTTGGGCGTGGTCTTATACCCTTTCTGCATGATCAGCTGTTCGATCCATTCATTCAATTTATTCTCGCTGATCTTTTTCGTGGAAAATAAAACTCCTTTTTCCTGGATGAGTTTGCTGAATTTTTTCCGGCCGTCCAGTTTTTTTTCCTTATAGGCCACTATAAATATGGTAGAGGGCATTGGGTTGTCGATATAAGGTTCCAGTTTTTCCAGGTCCTTTTCCCGCATGTGCTGGGCTTCTTTCAATAATACCACCTGTCTTTCGGCGAACATCGGGTAACGGCGGCAGGCATTGATGATATCCGCCCAGTTGGCGTCCTTGCCATAAAAGACTGTCAGGTTGAATGAAGCTTCTGATTCGTTGAGAATATGATGTTCTGCATGATTTGTCAGCTGGTCGATGAAATAAACCTCTTCTCCTTCCAGCCAGTACACCGGTTTGAAAATTTTCCTTTCCCAATCCCCCAATATTTTTTCAATACTCATAATTTGCTAAGTTACAGGCTTTGAGAATAGTGATACCGGTATCGAAAAACCTTGCATCCGGTTTCGTAAATATTTGGCATGGTTTTAGGATTTATACGCATCATAACAGTGCTGCAGTATGAATTAATAAAATTTTAGTAAATTCTGAATTAATTTGCATCGCTGTTATACCTCAAGGAAATTTTTAAATTAAAAGTTAAAATCATCAGCTATGACAGACGCAACTACTGACAACCCCACTTCTACCACTTATTTCGAGGGTCAAACCCCACGCAGAAACAATAATGTCAAGTCCATCATCATTGGCATATTGGCGGCCGGCCTGATCGGCACCTGGGGTTATTTTTTATATGCAAAAAACAAAGATGACAAGAAGATCTCGGATCAGCTGTCAGCCATTACCAAGGTGACCGATGAAAAAGGGCAATTGCAGCTCAGCTTCAATGCCACGCTGGCCCGCCTGGATTCTGTGACCAGCGCCAACAACACATTGCAGGGCGAAAAATCTACGCTGCAAAAAGATATTGATGTCAAGAAAAAAGAGATCAGGAAGATCCTGAATGACAAATCCGCCACGGCTTCCCAGCTTGCAAAAGCCAAAGTGATGATCGCAGATCTGAATGACAAGATCACCGGCCTGGAAACTCAGGTGGCCACGCTAACCACACAAAACCAGCAATTGACCACTGACAACGGTACCTTGAAGCAGCAGAACACCAGCCTGCAGGATAACCTGAACACTGTCAATACACAGAAACAGGACCTGGAAAAGACCGTAGACGTGGCTTCTACCTTCAGCGCTTCCAATATCCAGATCACCCCTGTCAATGAAAGGAAAGGCGGTAAGGAAAAAGAAACCAGCGTAGCCAAAAGGGTGAACAAACTGGTCGTATCCTTTGACGTGGAAAACAGGATCGCCAAACCCGGCGAAACGGATATGTACCTTGTTGTTACATCTCCTGACGGGAAGGTCATCACAACTACCGGTAATACCCTTACCACGCGTGCTGATGGCGACAAACCATTCACTTCCAAATTGACCGTCAATTATGACCAACAGGGAGCCAAAAAGAATATCCAGTTCCCGATCCGCCAGGATGATTTTTTGACCGGAGATTATAAAGTAGAGATCTATCAGAACGGATTCAAGATCGGCGAAAGCACCAGGAGCCTCAGAAAAGGCGGCCTGTTCAGCTGATCCTTCATTCAATATATCCCAGGGGAACCGTCATGACAAAGCATGACGGTTCTTTTTTGTGGGGTTAATCACATTTTTTTCACATTATTTTTTTTCTTTCCTCTCTCTGCCCTGCCCGCTATTTCAGGCAGTAATTTTGTTGCATTAAACTTGATCAATGATCTTACGATCTTTCCGCAAAATATTTTTTGCCAGCACCTGCTTATTTTATTCTACTACTGCTTTCCCGCAAAGCAGCCTCAATTCCATTAAAAACAGTAACCGTGTGTTTGGTGGTATCGAAGTAGGATCCAAGGGCGTGAAACTGAGCATTATTGAAATGGGCGAAAATGCCCAGAAAAGCGGTGATTTTTCTATCCTCAAGGATAGTTCCATCAATACTGACTTTATCTCTTTCAATGACCCCACTTTCAGTGCCACCCTCAGTGGTTTTTGCGGGTTATACAGTGCAGCCCAAAAGAATTTTGGCGTCCCGTCGAAAAGGATCTTCACGGTTGTTTCCAGCGGTGTAAAAATGCAGGCGGATAAAGAAAAGAAGAACGATTGGATCGACAGGCTCATCGATTCCTTCCGGTTACAGGTAAAAGAACCTGGACGCCGCGTGGAGATCGTGGATGTGTCGGAAGAGGCAAGGCTCTCACACCTTGGGATCGTCCCCGATTCAAAACGTTTCAATACTTTCCTGATCGATATCGGCAGCGGTAATACTAAAGGAGGTTTTTTCCCTTACAGCAACCTGGAGACATTCCGGTTATTTCAGCTGAATTGGGGTACTAAAAGCGTGTCGAATGCAGCCGACAAGGCCAGCAACGATAAAAAGAACCTGGATGAATACCATAGCCAGCTGATCCATGTTTTGAACGGGGCAGAGAATACGGATATCATTTATGCGGTCAATGCCAGCGGTTCCTATCCTTTGAGCGATAATATCGCTATCAGCGGCGGTATTGCCTGGGCATCGGCCAATCTGCTTCATCCTGAACTGGCCGATAATCCTGTCGTTCCCGTCAGCTATGAAGAAGTGGCCCGCTTTTGCCAGGCGCTTTACGAAAATCCCGGTGCATTTACAGCCAATTTCCTTTCCAATAATATCAACTATCCCCAATTGCGGGATAAGGTATTCAAAAATGTAACGGCTGTACTGAATGTTTTTGACCAGCGGCAACTCATGGCCGGCGCCGGGCTGATGCTGAAGATCATGCGCCAGTTCGCACCCGTGAACGGCAACAAGCAATTTTACCTGGTCAAGAACGGGCAGGTGGGATGGATCTCTGCTTATGTGGATGAAACGGTTTCAAAATAATACAGCTTTATTGTATTGTTCTTGAAAGATACCAAGACCATATTACTGGCCCTCTTATCATTTGGCCTGGTGGGAACCTGGGCTTTTATGATCTATGAAAAATCGCAGGCGGGCAAGGCCGGTATCCCTTCAGTTTATTTGAAGGATACTGCGCATTCCGGCAAACTTCTTTTAAACGATACAGGCACCAATTCCCGGAAATTGAATATTCCGGCATTCCCGGCTACGAATACAACTGCAAAAACTGCAGATGATAAAAAGGAAAAAGAACTGGAGGCAAAGATCACAGAGATCAATACTTTGAAAACAGATATTGCTGCTCTTGTAAAAAAGAATCACCTGGATGAGAACGAATTGTCCGCAGCCCGCATGAAGATCGCTGAGATGCAGCAACTCCTGACCCAATTACAGGAAGAGAATGTGTCCCTGGATAAATCAAATTCCCAGCTTACTACTGCTCTGAATGAGGCAGGGAACGAGATCAGAAAATGGAAAGCGCAGGTGGAAAACCTGGCAAAGGTCAATACACCAGATCAAATAAAGACAGGCTCCTCTTTTTTCGAGCTGAGTGACCTGAGACTGATTCCTCTTGACAATTCTGAAACAAACAAAACGGAGACGAGCCTGGCTTCAAACACCGAGAAATTCTCTGTTTCCTTTGCCGTAAAAAATAACTACTTGGAAACACCCCTGGCAGAACTTTATGCCGTGCTGATCCAGCCTGATGGAAGGATCTATCAGCCGGATGTCTGGGATTCCTATTCGATTATGACAGAGGACGGACGCCGGAAACCGATCACCCAGAACATTAAATTTGATTACGCCAAAGGAGATACCAGGCAACTGAATTTTTCCATTTCTCCCAACGAGATCCAACGGGGCAACTATACCTTGCAGATCTATCAAAATCAAAAACTGATCGGGGAAACGGTAAAACAACTGAAATAAAAAGGGCTGTTCTTCACAGCCCTTTTTTGCTTTTCGCAGGCAAGCTTGCCAATAGTCTGGTTGCGACTCAGTATAACTTCACAAATGCCGATTGTATAGACAATCCGTCCTGCCTTTTCGCTGCAATAAAATAGGTGCCTGGCGGTAAATTGTTGATGTTGATCCTCATGATCTTTGAACTTATTTGTATGATCCTGACGGTTTGACCCTGCAGGTTGATGATCCGCAGGTTATTGCCGATCCACCTGGGATCGTAAGCCAGGTCGAGGGTGATCTGGTCAGTTGCCGGATCGGGATATACCTGCGGATGTAACCAGGTGGGATCTGCTTCCGGCAAAGGGGATTCAAATATCAACGGTGGGTTCAGACCTTTTGAAAACAATATCGCGTACCGGGGGCCGTCGGGATCGAATAATGAACGCATTTTTGCTTTCTGTCCCTGGGTAAATAAATTTGTACAGCCATCGTTGGTGAAATCCATATAGTTCATGTACATATCACCATTGGGTGCATTATTACAGGTAATACGTATGCCGGTGGGACAGCCGATCGTTCCTTCCGCCTGTTTGGGGGTATCAGCAATTCCGTCATCGCCGCAATAGGTGTCTCCCCAGAGATGTTTCAGACCCAGCCAGTGCCCGATCTCATGAACGGCCGTTTTTCCAAGATCATAACCATTTCCCGAATGGTTAACACCGAACGCATTGAAATCGATCACCACACCGTCTTTTGCGGAATCAGTGCCCGGGAATGTGGCATAACCCGCATACCCTTTCAGGTCGCAAACCCAGATATTCAGGTAACCGGAGGCATCCCATGCATCATCCCCCATGGAAATGCTGAATTTCATTTTATCATCCGCTTTCCATTGTTCGATGGGAGTGTATTTGCGCAGGATCCCGGTAGTATATCTTTTTTTGGGATCGGAGATCGCTAGTTTGAATTCTATTCCGCAATCGGCAGCCAGGGATCTGAAATAAGAAGGCGTATTCACCGAATCTGCATTCAGGTGGCGGAAAGACCTGTTCAATACATCGATCTGGCTTTGGACCAGGGCATCACTGATCTTTTGAGAGGGCAGGTGATATAGAATATGTACCACCACAGGAATGGTAATGAGTGTGCTGCCATCTTCTTTTGAAACCAGTGTATTTCCCGGCTGCGTTAGTTGTGAGGACCTGTCGGCTGCCATGATTCTTCCCTGCAGACCGGGATCTGTTTTAAGCTGTTCCTGCAGGTATTGAACAGTGCTGCATCGTTGTGCCCTGGCATGAATCCCCGTAGCCAGCAATACTAAACACAGATACGTTTTGATATGCATAATCCTGTCCTTAAAAGCAATTTCCGTGGGGATGCATCGTGCGTCCCCTGTCCAGTGTTTTACAATAAAGGATAGTGAGAGATTAAGCGGAAATTCAGGGATGGATTAAGAGAGAATTTTCAGTGAAAAGGTTAGTGGGCCCAAATTTAAGATTTAATGTTTCATCTGCAAGTTTTACCGTACCGTATTTTTACTAAACATTGAAATAATTTTTAACAGGCCATACAAAGGCATCCGTTTATTTTTGCAGGAATTAATCATGAAAAAGAAAAGGATCATCGCCGCGGTTTTATTAGTGGTGCTCGTGGGCGGACTGGCTATTGTATTTCTTGCAAAAAATAAAAATTCCAGTCGCAGTGACGGAAATACGCCACCCCCGGATGCCCCGAAGGGATTGAGTTATTCCATTGGTACAACGTACCCACATGATACAGCTTCCTATACGGAAGGATTACTGTTTTATAAAGGTGAATTATATGAAAGCACGGGGAATTATGGTTTTTCAAAACTCCGGCAGGTGGACCTGCAGACCGGCAAGCCAAAAAAAGAAGTGATCCTGGATAAAAAATACTTCGGGGAAGGTATTTCCATTTTACGTGATACTTTGTATCAATTGACCTGGAAAGAAAAAACGGTTTTCGTCTATTCTGCAAAGGACCTGAAGAAAATCAAAGAACTACCATTGAGTCTTAGTGAAGGCTGGGCACTGACCAATGACGGGACCAACCTGATCGCCACCGACGGAGGGAGCGATCTTTATTATTTTGAACCGGGCGGTTTTAAGCAGGTAAAAAAATTAACAGTGATGGAAAGCGGCAGCCCCACACATGACCTGAACGAATTGGAATACATAAACGGGTATATCTACGCCAACCAGTACCAGCAACCTTATATCCTGAAGATCGATCCGGCGGACGGTAAAGTAGTGGCCAAGGCCGATATCACCCGCATCTGGAATAATATCAAGGCCCTGAATCCCTCCGCTGATGTTCCCAATGGTATTGCTTATAATGAAACCACAAAGAAAATCTATATCACCGGAAAATGGTGGCCCGAGATCTACGAGATCCAGTTCAGCGAATGAACCTGTAAATCCTGGCTATTTTCCTGCTACATAGATCAATGAGCTGCAAAAGGATCTGTTCAACCTTGCCTTCAGGTTAGACCTGAACCCATTGAAAAATGCGGAAATATATTTTGTCTTCCCTTTTTTATACCTGCTGCTGAGCAGCGATACATAATAGCTGTCATACCACATTGGAATTATTTTCTTCAGCTTCAGTCCATTGTTCGTTAGCAAGGTTTGCATAGCCTGCGGAGAGAAATGATACAGGTGCCGGGGCACATCCCAGGCTGCCCAGTATTCACGATAAATGGCTGCATCCTTTGAAGTATAATTGGGTACAGCAATAAATATTTTTCCCGAAGGCCGGACCAGGTTCTTTAATTGTAACATATACCCCTGCAGGTCATGTGCATGTTCCAATACATGCCAGAGCGTGATGGCATCAAAACTGCTTCCGGGGAAACGATAGAAAGCAGGAATATCCTCCAGTTCAGTTCCGAAATTTTTCTTTGCTACCGACCTGGCGCCTTCATCGGGCTCCAGGCCCTTCACTTTCCATCCGTGTTCCTGCATTTCATGGACAAAAGCGCCGACCCCGCTGCCCAGGTCCAGCAGGTCCCCTGTTTTTACGCCGGAATATTTTTCCACAAGCCTGCGTTTTGCTTTCAGGGTCCTGTTTCGGACCAGGTGATAGAGGCGGTTGATCAGCCCTTTCTGTTCATTGGTGTGTGATATATAATCTGCCGAACGGTAATATTCACCGATCTGCTCTGCATTTGGAATGTTTTTCGTAAACCGGAGGGTACAATACCAGCACTCCCTGATCATAAATTCCTTTCCGCTGACCAGGTAATCTTTTACCGGGAATATATCATGACAGTCATCATTTCCGCAAATGGGGCATCGCAGTTGTTCGAAGAGGGATGTCATAATTCATTTTACACCGGCAAATTAAGATCAAATCTTCCAAATCAGCGGACTCAGGGAAGGATTGTATAAGTGTCAGGGCTTGGAAGAGGAGTAATTTTTTGTTGGTTTGACATAGCTTCCGGCCCTGTTCCCTTCTGTAAGAAGTGCCAGGCAAGAAAAGCAATTGTTCCCAGTAATAAGATAAGGCCCGGAAGCCGGGAACCGGTCCGACGCTGTTCTTTTTTGGCCAGCTGGGATTGCATTTGCGTGGAGGTTCTTGTCTCCTCCCCTACTTGCAGCACATGTTCTGCATTTTGCCTTATGATTTTTTGCGCATCAACTGCAGTCATTCCTGCATCAATTTGAGACGACAAGAAATGAATCCTCCCCTCATTATCCTGGCTAAAACTGCCAATGCCTTCCCATTCGATCCTTGCCTGTAAGGAAATATCGTTTTTAAGATTATGGATGAACTGGTCAAACCGGTATTTGGCTTCTTCGGTGCTCAAATTCATTTCACTCCCCAACCAGTGCAGAAAGCCTGGCGGATTTTCCTTTGCATCCTCTTGAAAGGAGGTCGAAAAAGCCGGTGGCAGGATCTTTTTGTCTGCAAAATGATAAACTGCAGGTTGCCTGTTCAGCTGCAGCAAGCCGATGCCGGGAAGCGAAAGAGAACGGTGTAAAATGAAGTACCGGTACAGTTCAGTGAACATGTTCAGTTCTTTTGGGCAAACGAAAATACGATGCCCGCGGTAAAGTTGAAACCATATGAAGGATATTGGTTCCAGCGCTGGTATTGCCGGTTGAAAAGATTATTGAACTGTGAATAAATGCTGATGTTTTTATGGACCCGGAATTCCAACCCGGCGTTCAGGTCAAATGCTCCTTTCAGCGTGCCGGTAAGCCCGTCTTTCTGCAGGTATTGCGGGCCGCTCCAGGCAAACAGGTCGCCCTTCAGCCAAAGATCCTTTAAAATCTCTAACCGCATGGCAGCATCCAGTTCCAACGGGATCAGGCCATAGGCTTTCTTATTCACCGCGAGATCGGTATACTGATTAAAGGTCAGGTTGGCCAGGGCGGAAAATTTTTCCCCGATATTATAACCGACCTCTCCGCCGAAATTCAGCACGTTCATCTTGGGTTCATTCACCACTTTGAAAGATTTGCCCCCGGCTGAATAATCATTCACGAAAAGCGGCTGGTTATTGAGTTTATTGAAACCCACTTTACCGCTGTAGGTGAAATTATTGCCGACCGAGCCTTTGAATCCTGCAAATCTTTCTTCGATCCAGGTATTTTGCAATGTTGCCGGCGCCCAGAGCCAGGGATTGATCCCGGCGAGGTACTGGTAAGTTGTTTTGCGTACATAGCCCGTCCAGCCAGCCTGGAAGATAAAACGGGTATCACTGGTATTGAAGGATGCCAGGATATTGGGAAACATCTTAAAGGTCTTGTTATCCCAGGAGGGACGGATGCCGGCTTCGATATTCACGTTCGGGGTCTTGAATAAGACCGAGGGAGAAATAAAATACATCGTATTATCGATGGCTGTCTTGTTATGCCGTGTATAACGTGTCAGGTCAAATGTCACGCCCAGGTTGACGGCAAATACCTTGCCCACCGTTTTTTGGATGGGAAGATTGATCACCGTATTGCTTTCAGCATTTTTCAGGTTATCATTGAATATATCGATCCTGATATCCGGATGATAGGTAAGCCCGAATTTCGTTTTATCGATATTATGCATGGCCAGTCTTCCGGTGAAAGTTTGAAAATTCTGTTTAAGGGAATCATTGGGAAAAACCAGTGAATCCGGGATATACCCATATTTATATGTTCGTAACTGGTTCATACCGATGCCGGCATCCCACTGATTTTTCCCTGTTTTGAAATAACCTTTGAGATCCACATCCGTATTGGTGAATTTCTGGTAATTCAGTTTGCCATCCGATCCCACGTGCTTTGCATAGATATTCAGACCGGCCGTTTTCCCGTCACCCAGTGAGAAACCGGCCTGGATGAAGGGCGTACGCAGGCTCCCGAATCCCGCCTTAATATAATTGCTGTTATCGAATTTCCCGCCTGTATCCAGGTCCATGGCCAGGGGCCTGAGGGAGGCAGGCTGAAAGGCGAAATTCAGGTTCTGGTTGGGCACATCATAATTCATTTTTTGTTTCGTGGAATCAACCGGGGCAGGGGACGCGGAAAAATTAAGTTTGGCGGATTCCTTTAATACCGGTTTGAACACAGAAAAAATATCAATACCGTGTTTGGTGGTGTCTTTTTGTGCCTGTCCCTGCTTTGCATCGAAAAATGCCAGCAGTAAAAGGAGCAGATATGTTCCCTTTGGTCTCAAGACATGTAATATGTGTTTCCGGGCAATTTTCATAATGTTATCAGTTATTCACCTTGCTGGTGGTTTTTTCCTCCTGCAGCACGGTATCCAGCTTCTCCTGTGCTTCCGCTTTCAGCCCCGCATTCAGCGTATGATCCACCACGCTTTGCAGGGTGGCCTTTGCGTTGAAATAATCCTTTTGCTTAAAATAAATATCCCCCAGGAGGATATACGACTTCGTGATCCAGAAATCATAGGATCCTGATTTGTTGATGCATTCCATGGCCGCTTTCTCTGCATCGCTTAATTTATTCAATTGGTATAAACAATTAGCAGTCTCATACCTTGCTTCCGCGGCCAGGGCTGCTTTATTTTCCTGTGCTACGGACCTGAAATTGACAAGGGCGAGGTCGAACTGGTTATTCACTTCATAGCTTTTGCCAACCGCCATATTGGCCAGTGATTTGTCGTCGGCGCTGGCGCTTTTTTCCTTCAGCAGGTCATTGGCATTGGCGGCAGCATCTGCCCATTTCTGCTGCTGGTACTGGCTGCGCAGCAAACCCCGCATCGCTTCGAGTTTGTTTTCCTGGCTGACGGCCCATTGCTTGAGCTGTGCAAAATATTTTTCGGCCTGCACATTATCCTTTAATTCAAAAAAACTGATCCGGGCAGCGGTTAGGGCTGAACGTTCAGCATATTTATTCGGCGCCATGCTGATGACATTTTCATAGGCAGGCAGGGCATCATTCCATTTCTTTTGCGCATTGAAGATCTCCGCCCGGTTAAAATAGGCGTCCAGGGCATATACACCGCGGGGAAACTTTTGAGTATAGGCAGCAAAGGCATCGGCTGCTTCATTGAGCTTCTGGTCATCATATAGTTTTTCTGCTGCCGAATAGGTGAGTGAATCCTCTGTACCTGCATTCAGGGGCCGGCCCGCTTTGCGCATGTAATCTGCATATTCCGTGGCCTTGCCTTCATCCATATAGATCAGCTTGATATCATCAAATGCATCGGTGGCTTCCGGGGAATTGGGATAATGGTCCACGATATATTGAAAATCCTTCAGGGCTTCATTATTGTTATTGATATTATAGTAAGCGGTCCCCAGTTTCAGGTAGGCTTGTGACAGTAAAGCCGCATTGGCGGCGCTTTGGGTAATATTGGTAAGAGCGGGGATGGCCTCCCTGAAATTCTCCTCTCCGAGATAGGTATTGGCAATTTCCATATTGGCATCCATCACCAGGGATGAATGCGGGAATTTCCGGGTCATCGTATTCATCATATTGATCTTGTCCGTCGGACTCTTCACACCGGCCAGCATGGCCTGCTGGTAAGTGGCATAGTCTTCGGCAGGCCAGGAGAGCCTGACCACATTATCGTACATGGTCTTGGCCTGGGTGTAATTCTTCTGCATGAAATAACAATCCGCAGTGCGGACATATATATCCTGTGAGAATCCATCTGAATTAAGTGCCGGAGGCCTGACCAGGGATTCAAAGTATGTTTGGGCCACGGGATAATTCTCTTTCCGCAGGTAACAATAGCCCAGGTTATATTTTACATTGATATAATTGGCTTCTCCCACCGCAGGCATGGCACTTCCTGCGTACAATTGATAATATTTGATGGCGGAATCCAGTTGATTCTTCCTGTAGGCGATCTCTCCCTTCCAGAACCAGGTAGCGGGCAGAACGGGTGCATTGTTCGGGTCAATGATGATCTTATTCAGCATGGCATCAGCATCCTCCAGCCTTCCGTCATTGATCAGTTCTGTCGCCCTGCCGAATAAGATCCGCGGATACACTTTTTTTGTTGTCTCCGAAGGTTTGTCAAGGCTCTCGATCAGGGCCTGGGCATCCTTGAAATTATTGGTCCCGGCCAGCATCTGCACCATCAGGTCACGGGCTTCTGCATTATATTTTGATTTAGGATAATCTGTCATAAATGATTGCAAACTCTTCATAGCATCATCCTGGAATCCCAGTTCATAGGAAAGTTTTGCATACTGGAAGGTGGCGATCTCCTTTTGTCCGGCATTGCTGCTGTTGGAAGCACAGAACAGAAAGGCATTCCTTGCATTGGCCTTCTGATTGGTCTTCAGGTAAGCATCGCCGAGCAGGTACATGGCATGCTGGCTAAGTGAATCATCCTTGCCGCTCAGCTGTTTGAACCCGTCTATACATTTGCTGTAGTTGCCTGCCTGGTAATAGCAGTAAGACAACTCGTAAAGATCTTCACGTCTTACTTTGGACATTCCGCTCACGTAACCCTCGAGGTATGGCAGGGCCTTGGCATATTCCTTCTTTTCGAAATAGGCATGACCGATGAGTTGTTTTAATTCAAGGTCATAATACTGGCTGCTGCTGCCACCAGCCAGTTTGCCGCTGATATAGTTGATGGCCTCATCCTTCTTGCCTTCGATATACAGGATCTGTGCAATATAATAAGGCACCACCGCATCATATTTTTTCCCGCTCTCCACGATCCTGAAACACTCCAGCGCCACATCGTATTGCTTGTCACGAAAGGCAAGGAACCCATAATAATAATTGGCATCAAGATAATAGGGATCATCTTTTTTCGTGCGGAGGACATTGAATAGGGGTTTGGACCTTGCAAAGTTCTGCATGGTAAAATAAGCATAACCTTCATGGAAATGCAGGTCTGACCGTTCGCTGGTGCTGAGATTCTCAGGGTTCGCCAGGTCATACCGCTGCACAGCTTCCCCGAATTTCTGGTTACGGAAATAGTATTCCCCCAGGTGAAAATTCATCATCTGCACCCTGGAATTGTTCTTTTCGATATCAATATATTGCTGTGCTTCTTCTTCCGACCGGTTCTCATTCTGTTTCAACCCGCAGACAATGGAATAATAACTGATCTCCTGCACCGTAACGGGCAGGTTGGCTTTGTCAGTTTCTCTTACATCCCGCCGCAATTCGCGGAAAAGAGGGTAAGCGAGGCTGTATTGCTCTTTCTGGAAATATTCTTTGGCGTCTTTGAATTTTGCAGCCGGGTCCGTATAATAGCGGGTTTGCTGTGCTTCTGATCCTTCCTGCAGCAGGATGATGAGGACAACGGTGAAAAATCTATTCATGGGGTTTAATTTCATTCACCCGGTGGCAAAAAAACACCTGCCAGGATCATGATGGCTTAACGTTGCGAATATTCAAATTATTTCAGCTTACTCCAAACATCATTCCAAACAGCTGTGGAAAACCACAACCTTACAATCGGTTTAACATTTTGTTACCGATTTTCACCGTCGTACGCAAGAGAATCTGCACATGTTTGCAATTTGCATCCTGTATTCTACTTTTGACCGATGTTTATTGCCGAACACAGGATCCGGGTACGATATGCCGAAACGGACAAGATGGGTGTGGTGTATCATAGCAATTTTTTCCCTTATTTCGAATCAGCCCGTGCAGAAGCTATCCGCGGTTTGGGCTATACCTATGCGGAAATGGAAAGGGACGGTATTGTCATGCCGGTGGTGGACGTACACTGTCGCTATATCCACCCGGCTTATTACGACGAATTGCTTACGGTGCGCACGATCCTGAAAGAATTACCGACACATCATAAAATAGAATTCTTCCAGGAAGTATATAATGAAAAAAAGGAATTGCTGGTACAGGCGAAACTGATCCTGTATTTCATGGAAGCAAACGGAATGAAAAGAGCCACCATGCCTGCTGCCTTGTCGAGTAAATTAAACCCTTATTTTAAAAATACAGCCGGTGGATAATTCCTCTGAAAATATAACCCCCGGACAGGAATCCTTCAATATTCCGGCTGAAGGTGAAATATATCCTCCAAAATTCGAACAGGTTCAGCAGCGTTCCAATATATGGATACGTTCCCTGCTCAGCCTGGCACTTTACCTGCTGATCGGGTATTATTTTTTCGGCAGCCGCTGGCAATGGCTTTTATTCATAACTGCCGTCGTCATCATACATGAGTTGGGGCATTTTATTGCTATGAAGGCTTTCGGTTATAATGACCTTGGCATTTTTTTCATTCCTCTTCTCGGTGCCTTCGTGTCGGGAAGCAAGAGGGAAGTGTCTCAGAAGCAATCGGCGGTGATCTTGCTGGCCGGCCCCCTGCCGGGCATCATTATCGGAATCATCCTGTTCTTTATTGATAAGAACCAGGATATCACGCTGAGCGATATATCGCTCGGATCCATCGGACAGGTCTTCCTATTCCTGAACCTGGTGAACCTTTTTCCCGTGTACCCGCTTGACGGAGGTCAATTGCTCAACCGGGTCTTCCTGGATGAGGAAAGTATCCTGAGCAGGGTCTTTATCGTAGCTTCTGCCGCGCTGATCGCATGGTTTGCCTGGAAAAATCATTTCCCCGCATTCTTTCTTTTCTCATTCATGATCCTCCTGAGACTCCGGGTGGACAGAAATATGAAAACCGTGGAGAACAGGGTTGAAGCAGCGGGTATCAGCCTGGATACTACCTACAGCGAACTGCCTGATAAGGATTATTGGGCCATCCGGAATATCCTGGCAGAAAACCATCCTGCCTTTAGCGATATACCTGCTACCCCGCCTTACATTTTCTGTGAAAAGGAAGAGAAGGTCGTTAGTGCCATAGGAAATTTATTGCAAAGGCATCTTATACAGGATATCAGCATTCCGGGAAAGATGTTAGTATTGGCTGTTTGGGCAGGGGCTCTTGCTTCGCCCTGGCTTTTTCACATGGACCTTTATTTCCTGCAGCGGTTCGGGATATAATTTTACTTTCGCTTCAGTTGCTATGAAAAAAAAGCTCTTACTTATCATTTTTACACTGGCCCTTATTGTTCCTGCCCGGTCTTCCACCGTGGACACGATCGTCATTTACAGCAATGCTATGCACCAGGGTTTCAAATGTGTGGTCATCAAACCCTCCTCCTATAAAAAGAAAAAGAATTCATATCCGGTCGTTTACCTGCTGCATGGTTATGGCGGCTGGTATAGTAACTGGATCATACGCGAACCGAAGCTGAAAACATATGCCGACCAGTACCAGCTGATCATCGTGTGCCCCGACGGAGGTACCAGCAGTTGGTATCTTGACAGCCCTGTTGATTCTGCCATGAGATATGAGACCTATATCGGACTTGAAGTGCCAGTTTTTATTGATGCACATTACCGCACCATCAGGGACCGTCATGCCCGGGCCATCACCGGCCTGAGCATGGGCGGGCACGGGGCATTACTCATTGCCTTCAGGCATGCAGACTCATTCGGCGCCTGTGGCAGCATGAGCGGGCTTGTTGACCTTAACAGTACCCGCAATAAATTCGATCTTATCAAACGGCTGGGCGACACCATCAGGATGGCGGATAATTGGAATAAATATTCTGCGATCAATTTTATGGAACAATACCCCAGGGATTCACTTGCGATCACGATCGACTGTGGCACCAGCGATATGTTTTATACCGACAACCATGCCCTGCATGAGAAATTAGTGCACTTGAAGATTCCGCACCAGTACACCGAACGCCCGGGCCAGCACGAATGGTCTTACTGGAAAGCGTCCCTGCCTTATCATTTGCTGTTTTTCAGTAATTACTTTCATAAATAAAAACGGGGAATAAAGATTCTGTTAATCATGAATGGTCACTGGCCAATTGGATGAATGGTAATTATTATCTTTACAAATCAGCCACCTTTGCAATTAAATTAAAACACATGAAATCATCCCTGAAGAGGCTCTTCTTTTCAGCCTTTCTTTTCCTGCCCTTCTCCCTGCTTTTTTCACAGTCTACCGACAGCCTTAAGGGCTGGCACATGACGGATCTTGACAGATCAGGTTATTATGGTATCAGCGTGAATAAGGCTTATGAATTCGTTAAATCAAAAAAGCTGAAGAGTAATACGGTGATCGTAGCCGTTATCGATTCGGGTATTGACACGACGCATGAAGATCTGAAAAATATTTTGTGGAAAAACCTGAAAGAAACGCCCGGTAACAGCACGGATGATGATCATAATGGTTATGTTGACGATATCTACGGCTGGAATTTCCTCGGCGGAAAAGACGGGAGGAATGTGGAAACTGATTCTTATGAAGGAGCCCGGGTCTTTCATGGTTTAAAGGACAAATATGAAGGAAAGGAGATCAATACTGCAAAGCTTACCCCCGATGAACTGTATGAATATAAGATGTGGCAACGGGCAAAACAGGAAGTCACAGGCACTGCTTCCAAGACCAGTGCGGTGGAACTGATCCTGATGCAAAGGGCATATAACAGCTGCCGCAGGAGTGATACGGTGCTGCGTAAAGCCATGAACAAGGAAAAATACACGGGCAAAGAACTGGGAGAATTTGAACCTGCTGATGCGGATGCCAAAAAGGCAAAGAACCTGTTATACTCCCTGATGTCGCAGAACGACCAGCTCGATGCCACCAACCAGGATTTCCTCGACGGGTTCGGGGAATATATTGACGGGGAAGTAAAGAAAGCCGAAGCCGCCACTACCCCACCTTCCAATTATCGGGCTGATATCGTAAAAGACAATTATAATGATTTCAGCGATCGTTACTATGGCAATAGTGATGTTATGTCCAGCAGCAAAGGGGCTTTGCACGGCACGCATGTGGCCGGTATCATCGGTGCAGAAAGAGGGAATGGGCTTGGCATGGATGGTATTGCCGATAATGTGAAGGTCATGATGGTGCGTGCGGTGCCGGATGGGGATGAACACGATAAGGATATTGCATTGGCGATCCGCTATGCGGTTGACAATGGAGCACAGGTCATCAATATGAGTTTCGGGAAAGGATTTTCACCGGAGAAAAAATGGGTGGATGATGCAGTACGATATGCCGATAGCAAAGGAGTCGTGATGGTGCATGCCGCCGGCAACGATGCAAAGGATGTTGACACCACTCCTAACTTCCCCTGCCCCTTATTCATAGATGGAAAACGTCCTTCTAACTGGATCACGGTTGGGGCCAGCACCCCGAAAAACACGGATGGCCAAAGCCTGATCGCTTCATTTTCCAATTATGGTAAGAGAGAAGTGGATGTTTTTGCTCCGGGGGTAAAAATTTATTCCACGGTGCCGGGTGGCAATACTTACCAATTCCTGCAGGGCACCAGTATGGCTTCACCGGTGGTGGCCGGCATGGCTGCGTTTATACTGGAATATTTTCCGAAGCTGAGCGCTGCACAGGTAAAGATGGTGATCGAAAAATCTGTGGTGAAAATTACGGAGAAGGTCAGGAAGCCCGGAACCGAAGATGATGTTTCCATGAATGAGCTATGCCGTTCGGGTGGTGTGGTAAACCTGTTTTATGCCATCAAGCTGGCTTCTACCTTAAAGGGTGAAAGGGGAACGACTCCGGCTCCAAAAGCAAAAAAACCCTTCTGATAACTTTGTGAACTTTGTATATTTCTTTGTGCACCTTGCCGGTTTACCTACCGAAGGCAGGCAGGCAGGTTTGTGGTTAATCTCTGAAGCTCAATTGATTTAATTTGCCAGGTTCACAAGAATTATTTCGTACATGCGTGACAAACATGAAATGCATCGTAAGAATTTATAAACCAAAGATGGCCACGAATAATACAAGATAACCAGTTAATTGTTTCATTTCCTCAATTCCCAAAATTCCCAATTTTACTTAAGCTCATCGAGCACCTTATACATCTTTTCGATCACGGAAGATGTTTTACCATTATAGTTATTAACAAGAAAGGAAAAAATATATTCATGCCCATCCTTTGATTGATGGTATCCGCAAAATCCTTTCACATCCCTGATCGTGCCGCTTTTCATCTTCATGCCATTGTATTCCGGTAATGCATCATAGAAATATGGAAACCAGGGGCGTGACTTTGCAAATTTCAGGATCTCCACCTGGGCATGGGTCGTAAGCCGGTTCTGAGGGGACAACCCCGAACCATCAAAAAGGTTCAGCTCATTTTCATCCAGTCCTTTTTGCTTCCAAAAACGTTTTACGATCGCCACTCCGCTGTCAGTAGATCCGTATCCCTGTTTTTCATACGCAAAGGTCTTTACCAGGGCTTCGCCATAGAGATTGATACTTTTTTTGAGGAACCAGTAGATGATGGAGTCGAGGGAAGGGGAAGACAAGGAATCCAGGATCAGCATCATCTTTCTGACACCTTTTCTTTCTAAAACTGAATCCGAGTAGATTTTAATCCTATTGACTTTTGCAATATTTTGTTCTCTTAAATCCTGTAAAAGTGAATAAGCAAATTGTTTTGAAGGGTTGGGAATTGATCCAGAAATAGTAAAACTATTGCTTCCCTCGGGAATCGTTCCTGTAGCTATACCTGATTCACTGTTTGGTGCGAAGTAGATATACCCGTTATCACCACTTCCCTTTTCACCTGTTCTGATAAAGTTTCCGAGTTTAAAATTAGTTATTAGGGGTTCTGTCTTAATAACATCAGTCAATTCACCCACTGAAGAACTTGGTTTTAAGATAAGGTCATATTGATTTTCTTTCCAATTCAACCCTCGAGCACCTGCCCCATAATAATTTCCAATATCTTGCCATATCCATCCATCTGGCAAAGGATTTATTCCAAAGCACATGTCGTCAATCCATATATCTCCCATTATTTTCTTAACCTCTCCTTTAGCCAAGACAGTATTGATCTTTTTCAGAATGCTTGATTCGGTTGTACTGACCCAGCGATTACTTCCCATGGTTGGGTCACCACTTCCTTCTATATAAAGATTACCGTTCAATTTTCCATTTTCAATTCCAATATCATAGCCAATTAATGTTCGATACTTGAAATCTTTGCCTAATAATTCAAAAGCCGTAGTAGCAGTAATAATTTTCTGTGTAGAAGCTCCTGCCAGCCCGATCTGTGAATTCTTGTTGAATACAGGCTGTCCCGTAGCTGCATCGATCACATAGAGTGAACTGATAGCATGGCTGAGCTGGCTGTCGGTTTCAAATTGCTGAAATGCTTTTTGTAAACGCGTGCTGATATTCTGTGCTCTTAACCCGACAACCAGCAACATACAACCAGCAACCAATAAGCAGTAACGAGCAACAATGAATGTCTTTTTCATGATGGATGCTTATAACTTTGTATAAAGTTAATTTTTTCATCATAATCCCTTAAATCAACAGTATCTTGGTCTATTGTTCCATCATTACCATCGGCGATGAATTGCTGATCGGCCAGACCATCGACACCAATTCTGCTTTCATTGCCCAGGAGCTGAATAAAATCGGCGTCTGGGTCAGGAGAAGGGTGGCAGTGGGTGATGTGTATGATGATATCTGGCATACCCTGGATGAGGAAAGAAATCATTCCGATATCATTCTTATCACCGGCGGACTGGGCCCCACTGCCGATGATATCACCAAACCCTTGCTCTGTAAATATTTTGGCGGTAAACTGGTAGTGAACCAGAAAGTGCTGGATCATGTAAGATATTTATTTGAAAAAGTATTCCGCCGCCCGGGGCCCATACTCGAAGTGAATCTGAAACAAGCCGAAGTGCCGGATAATTGCGAAGTGTTGTTTAATAAAAGAGGGACGGCACCGGGAATGTGGTTTAGCCCCCCTGCCCCCCGTGATCCCCTAATTTCCCATTCGCAATCTACAGCCCCCCTAAATCCCCCTCAAGGGGGGACTTTGAAACCCCAAAAAATGTATGGTAACTATAGCTATCTTACTGCTAATCCATCTATTTATGGTTTGCTTAAAAAATACGTAGAAGAGCAAAGAAAAAAACCAACCGAGGCAGAAAAAGTATTATGGCAATTGCTTAAAGGAAGAAAATTATCAGGCTACAAATTCAGAAGACAACATATTATTGGGCCATACATCGCAGATTTTGTTTCCCTAAATAGTAAGTTGATTATAGAAGTCGACGGATTAATTCATCAGTTGTCTCAAAATAAAAAAACTGATGCTTTTCGAACAAAAGAATTAAACAATATCGGTTTTGAGGTTTTACGATTTACAAATAATGATGTGTTAGAAGAAATTGACAATGTTTCAAACAAGATACTCTCTGCATTAAACAAAGGAAAATCACAAGTATCGGTTTCTAAAGCCCCTCCTTCGGAGGGGCTGGGGGAGGCTGTATTCATCTCCCTGCCAGGTGTACCCTATGAAATGAAAGGCCTGATGACGGATGAAGTGATTCCGCGCCTGCAAAAAACATTCAAACTGCCTGCCATCATTCACCGCACGGCATTCACTTTTGGCCAGGGAGAATCCATGCTGGCGGATTCACTGAAAGACCTGGAAACATCCCTGCCCCCTCATATCAGGCTGGCCTACCTTCCTCATTATGGAATGGTGAAACTACGGCTCACCTCCACCGGCGAGGATCAGCCTGAACTTGAAAAAGAAATTCAGCCCTATTTCGAAAAATTACAGCTGACAGTGAAGGATTGGCTGGTTGCCAATGAAGATAAAGGACTTGAGGTTGTCATCGGTGACATCCTTAAAGAAAAAAACAAGACCATGGGCGCGGCAGAAAGTTGCACCGGGGGTTATATTGCGCACCTGGTTACCACCGTTCCCGGATCGTCAAACTATTTTAAAGGAAGCATTGTCAGCTATGCCAATGAAGTGAAAGAAAACATATTGGGTGTAAAAAAAGAAACGATCCGGTCTTTCGGCGCGGTCAGTGAAGAAACTGTCATCGAAATGGTGAAAGGTGCAATTGATATATTACAGGTTAATTATGCTGTTGCCGTTTCCGGTATCATGGGACCAGCGGGAGGGACGGCTGAAAAGCCGGTGGGCACGGTATGGATCGCCGCCGGCAACAAAAATAAAACGATGACTACAAAACTGAATCTTCGTTTCGACAGGCAAAGGAATATTGAAACAACCGCCGCACAGGCCCTTAACTTTCTTCGTAAATTCATCCTGGCTGACAGTTAAAGCTGATAATGCTCAATTTATTAACTTTGACTGGTTACTCAATATAAAATATACAGTATTCAATATTAAATAAGCAAATGTCAACAGTCGACCTGATCATGCCTAAGCTTGGCGAAAGCATCATGGAAGCCACCATCATCAAATGGCATAAACAGCCCGGTGATTCCATCAAAATGGATGAGACCGTGCTGGAGATCGCCACTGATAAAGTGGACAGTGAAGTGCCCAGCACCGCCGAAGGGATCCTGGACCAGGTACTGTATAAAGTGAATGATGTGGTGCCGGTGGGCTCAGTGATCGCAAAGATCAGAACGGAAAAAGGGAGCGGGGAATGGCAGGTAGCAAGCGAAGAGCCTGTTCAAGCTTCAGCATCCAATATCCAACAACCAGCTTCTAGCTTCCAACGCCCAACTCCCAAAACCGGATATTCAACAATCAATATTCAACAATCAACATCTAACACAAACCGTTTTTATTCACCTCTCGTTTTGAACATTGCTGCCAGTGAAGGCATCAGCCTCAGCGAACTGGAGACCATCCCAGGTACTGGCAATGAAGGTAGGGTGACCAAAAAAGATATTCTTCAATTTGTCAGTACCCGGAAATCAGGAAAAGCTGCAAGCTACAGGCCACAGGTTTCAAGTCAATCTGAAACAATGGTAATACCGCTGGAAAAAATTGAACCAGCGCAGCAACCAGCAAGCAGCAACCAGCAACTAACTACCTATACCGGCAACGTTGAAGTCATAGAGATGGACCGCATGCGCAAACTGATCGCCGAGCACATGGTGCGCAGCAAGCATACCAGCCCGCATGTCACCAGTTTCACCGAAGCCGATGTGACCAACCTGGTGCTCTGGCGGGAAAAAGTGAAAAAGGATTTTGAAAAAAGGGAAGGCACCAGGATCACATTCACGCCGCTTTTCATTGAGGCTATTGTGAAATGCATTAAAAAATTTCCGCTGGTCAACTGTTCCCTTGACGGAGATCGCATCATCATCAAGAAAGACATCAATATCGGCATGGCTACGGCCCTGCCTTCGGGGAACCTGATCGTTCCTGTCATAAAAAATGCCGATCAACTTAACCTGGTAGGGTTGAGTAAACAAGTAAATTCATTGGCTGATAATGCCCGTAACGGCAAATTGAAAGCTGACGATACGCAGGGAGGCACGTTCACCATCACCAATGTCGGCACATTCGGCAGCCTGATGGGCACACCCATCATCAACCAGCCCCAGGTGGCCATATTGGCAATTGGTGCGATCAAGAAAAGACCTGTTGTTATAGAAACGCCTGCGGGCGACAGTATTGCCATCCGCCACATGATGTACCTGAGTATGAGTTATGACCATCGCATTGTAGATGGCAGCCTGGGCGCTACATTCTTAACAGCCGTTGCCAAGGAACTGGAGAATTTTGATGATGAAAGGGAGTTTTGATTGCTAAACTGTAATCTTGCCAATTGATTTTGTTGGCCCTGCGTCAGTAATTCTATTGGACTTTGCTTGCGTCGCACATTTCATCGTTCGGTTCATTGCTGAGCCATTTTGATCTCATAACTGTTTATTCATTTCGAAGGCTGCCCGTATTTCACCCGTTTGAACCCGTAAGAATTTCCTTTCCTTTTTAATTCAAAGAGATTATCATATTCATTATCCTTCAGGTCACCCTGCACCAGGGTCTTGCCGCAGATCGCATTCACCGTTTCATTTACCGTATTGGAATGTCCCACGATCAGCACATCACCCCGGCGGATTGCTTTCACTTCACTGATGAACATCTTGAATGAATCCGTTTGGGTGCTGTACAAATTGATCTTCATACCCAGGTGCATTTCCCTTATCGCTGATACTGTACCGAGTGTCCGGGCCGTATTCGTGCTATAGATATGACGGATATTCTTACTTTCCAGTACCTGCTTCAGCGCCAGGGCCCGCTGCTCTCCTTCATAACTCAGCGGCGGGTCAGCAAAATGTTGCATGGTTGTCATATCAATACCCGTTTCTTTTTCCGCATGGCGGACAATATAAATGGTATTGCTGCAGGAGAGGAGAAAAATGCCTGTTAAAAACGCGATCAAATAACGCATAGAAGTGTTTTTTAACAAGCCAAAGTTAAACCAGGCTTGCCATTCCGGCGTCTTTTTTATACATTAGCTGATACTAAACCCATGTAAAATGAAATCTTTGTCCGATACCTGGTTCGCCGAAGGGCGCATTGATTTCGAAATGAAGAAATATATCCTGCTGGCGTATTTGCAGGAAGTGAATATATATTTCAACGAGAACAAACTCTATCCCCAGCTGGCCGATATCATTTTCCACTACAATAACCTGGTCGCTTTCCGGGAAAACAAGAAATACCTTCAGGAAAATTTCCCCCGGCGACTGACCGGTATCCAGATGGAAAGATTGCAGGTGCTGTATGAGCAGATGGTGTATGATGATGACCTGATGCAGGAACTGGAAGAGATCATCAGCTACAGCGCCGATACGATCAGGGAAACCATCCACAACGGGACGGCCGTTTATGAATTCGTGGAAGAGAAGATCAATATCATACCGGTAGGGATCATCCCGCTGGAAACCAATGAAGGCTATCTCTTCCTGACCTCGGGCAAAGAAACGGGAGTGTACCAGTACCGGCTCTCCATCTTTGAAAAGCAGCAGGAAAAATACCGCAGCATCAGGACCACCTTCATTGACAACCGCCGGCAAAGTTTCAGCAGCGGCTATGAACAGATCAAAACAGAACTGATACAGCAAAGAAAGGAACTGCCCAATCCCGCGGTTTACGCCATCGAGACCTCTCTCCAATTTCCTATTGATGAGACCTTGCTGCCCATTGCCAAGCGATCCCTGGTAAAATATATCAGCGCTGCAGCCTAAACACCGGGTTTACGGCCGGTGACCATTCCGTATTGCCACAATTTTTGTTTAAGTCCCCTGAACTGGAATTTACAGGCTTTGATGTTCTTCTTCTGGATACCAGTTGCCGGTTTGGAAAAATTTATTTTCTTCCAATACAGGTATAAACTACCCAGCCAATAATATTTCAACAGGCGCCGGGAAGAACGGGCAACTTCTTTTGAAATATCCCGGTAATGAATTTCTGAAAACCCTGTCTCTGTCATAAACGATGTAAACCTTTCAGGGGTTTCAAGATAATTCACGTGCCAGCCCTCCAGCCATTTACGGATCACCGGTTTATCATTATTCTCAAATGATGAAACAAAACCATCAGCAACGATAAGTCTCCCGCCCGGTTTCAATAACCTGTACGCTTCATGGATGAAGGCCCGCTTATCATCGGCATAGCAAATACTTTCGCAGCCCCAGATAATATCGAAACTATTATCCAGGAAATCGGTATGGCAATAATCCATCACTTTAAAATCGGTATTCTCTTCCGCACCTTTCTTCTTTGCATTTTCACGGCATTGCATGATTTGTCTTTCACTTAAAGCAATGCCTGTCACCTGGCATCCATATGCATTGGAAAGAAAAATACTGCTCCCTCCCACCCCACATCCGGCGTCGAGTACCTTATCAGAGGCTTTTATTACGGCCATTTCAGCCATAACCTCATTCATGCGTTGCAATGACTGTGCAAAACTGCTGACCTTCTCATCCCAATAACCATAATGAATGGAAAGGCTATTGTCCAGATCCCAGGAATCCCGGTAAGCAGGCTCGGTATCCCGGTAATAATCAATGATCCGCTGATGATATTCTTTCAGGGGCATTTTCCTTGGTTTTCTTTTCTTCCCTGAGCAGCATAAGCATATGTACCAGCAAAGAAACGGCGATCATCGCAAAACCCGGATAGAACCAGCGGCTCAGGAGATGATTTTCTTTGTATACAACAAACGCAAGTATGATCCCGTACACAGGTTCGAGATTAAAAGTCAAGTTAACGGTGAATGCTGATAGTTTTTTGAGTGAATAGGTTGTGAACTGGAATGCAATGACCGAACAGAACCAGGCCAGTACCAGCAGCCATAACCAGTCGGAAAGATCGGGGACCAGGTAATGTGTGGGAAACCGGTTAAGATAAAGCGGCATGACAGCTGTCAGCGTGATGAAACCTCCCGAGAGCTGATAAGTCAGCAGGGTCTGGGGGTTGATCCGCTTTACAAATTCTTTGAGCAGGATCATGATAACGGCCATCAGAACGGCTGCGCTGACACCCAGCATGATCCCTGTTTTATACCTGGGATCGAACCTGAAAATGAGATAGATGCCCCCGATGACCAGTAAGCCGAGAATGACCTCGATCCATTTGATACGTACCTGCAGGATAAGCGGTTCAAATAATGCGGTAAAAAATCCAACGGAAGAAAAGCAGACCAACGCAACTGATACATTTGCATTTTTGATAGACCCGTAAAAACAAACCCAGTGCATTGCAGCCAGGAAGCCAATGCCCGATAATTTCAAGATATCCCTCAGGGGAACTTTTTGCAATTTCCCCGTGAAAGAAAATATGATCCACATGGTCACGGATGTGATGAGCAACCTGTACCATACGATCAAACCCTCATTGAGGGTGATGAGCCTTCCGAGGATTCCGGTGAAGCCAGCTAAGAAAACGGCAATATGCAGTTGTATGAAGGCTTTTTTCATTCAAACAAACGAACAAATAGAAAATTAAATTAAGATTATTTTGCCAGCGCTTTATCGGCCAGGCCGGGCTGTACGGATATTTTATTTTCCTCGTTGCTCCGCAATGTATTGCGATAATTCTTGAACAGGCTCCGCCAGCGGAGTTTGAGCACTCCGAAGATCCCTTCCTTCACGATACTTTTGTTCATCTTGGAATTCCCCAGGGTACGATCACGGAAGATAATAGGTACTTCTTTTATTTTAAATCCCAGTTTCCACGCCGCAAATTTCATTTCGATCTGGAATGCATATCCCACAAAATCGATCTTATCCAGGTTAATGGACTGAAGCACTTTTTTCTTGTAACAAACAAAACCCGCAGTCGGGTCTTTCACGGGCATCCAGGTGATGATCCTTGTGTACAGGGAAGCGCCTTTTGAAAGAGCGATCCGGTTGGCCGGCCAGTTCAATACGCCGCCATGCCTGACATAACGGGAACCTACGGCCACATCCGTCCCCTCTTGTTGACAGGCGTGGTATAAACGCACCAGGTCAGAAGGATCATGTGAAAAATCGGCGTCCATCTCAAAAATATATTCATAATTCTTGTCGATCGCCCATTTGAATCCGGCGATATATGCCGTGCCCAACCCCTGCTTGCCGCTGCGTTCGGTCAGGAATAGTTTGCCCGGGAATTTTTGCTTCAAATCCTTCACCACGCTTGCCGTGCCATCCGGCGACCCGTCATCCACAACCAGCACATGAAATTCATCAGGCAGGGCAAAGATCGCCTGCAGGATCGCGGCGATATTCTCCTTCTCATTATACGTGGGAATAATGACTAACCTTTCCAAAAAATGCATTTTACGTCAAATACGAATGTACGGTTTTCCCGGGGACAAACTGTTAAAATAGATGAGTGGTCGGCGGATCAATTCTTCCTGAGCAGCATTGTTCTTGTGAGTATTTCCGTTAGTTTTTGTTTGGTGTGCTGGGGAAAATCGCCTTTCATCATCCAGTCATAATATTGGGGCTCGGCGCGCAGTACATCTGCGACGGCACGCCCCTTATGCTTTCCGAAATTGAATACCTCCACACCGTTTTCCATGATGAATCTTCGTGCAAAATCCACCAACTGGTCTTCTCCAGTGAATTTCAGGATGCTGTCCACTGTATTGCCCAATGCCGGATAGAGATCGATCTGAGATTCGAGGATCTCACAAGTGGCGCTGGCATCCGCTTCAGCGCTGTGTGCTTTCTCAAGTTCCTTTTTACAATAAAAACGATAAGCTGCTTCCAGGGTACGGGGTTCCATTTTATGATAAATACTTTGAACATCCAGCAGTTTCCGGTTCTTCATATCAAAATCAACGCCTGCCCTCAGGAATTCTTCCATAAGCAGGGGGATATCAAAGCGGTTGGAATTATAACCGGCCAGGTCACACCCATCGAGCATTTGTTTGATCTCGCTGGCCACCTGTTTAAAACCGGGCGCATCCTTCACCATCTCATCCGTGATACCATGAACATCACTTGCATCTTTGGGGATCGGTATACCCGGGTTAATGATCTTGCGCTTGATGGTCCGGGTACCGTTGGTCAGCAGTTTCACAATGGCGATCTCCACGATCCTGTCGATCCCCAGGTTTACGCCCGTGCTTTCCAGGTCAATGAAAGCCAGTGGTTTTGTAAGATGAAGCATGGGCAGGTATTTTTTCGTAAATTATGCATTAAAATTAAATTTTTCCGAAGTATTTTCCCTTAATTAACCTCTGATAACGTGTGTTCTCCTAAGAATCTTAAAAAGTTTATCATACATTTGATTGAAAATAATATTTCACCTGATTTTTCGTTTCCCAAGGGTAAATTATCAACTATGAAAAACAAGCTTTACATCGCAACTCTTCTGATCGTATTAGTATCCATTTTTGCGTCCTGTGCATCGCAGAAGTACGGGTGCCCCGCCAATCCTCAATACAGTACAAGGTACAGGGGGTAATTACATCCTTCAGATATTATCACGCTCGCCAGAGAATTCCAATTCAGTTAATGGTATAAAAGAACACAAAATTTATACCAATGACCGTTTATTGCTCCGATGGCATGCTGTAAGCGACAAGGCGTTTTGCATGAATCAATAACGGAAGAATATTTCTGTGGCCCCGAATCCATAGCGGGGATTATATTCATTTACAAATCTTTCAACGGAAGGCATTTTTTTCAATATGAGGTGAATCTCATCCCTTAGTCTGCCTTCCCCGATACCGTGGATCACAATGAGGGAAGAAAGGTGATGGGCAAGGGCTTGTTCAACGGCGCGCCCGAAGATTTTAAGCTGAAGGGTAAGGATCTCGAAATTATTCATCCGGGAATGATCCGCTACGAGTTTTTCAATATGCAGGTCGACAACCTCCTCGGGCAGACCTGTGCTTTCACGTGGCTCACCGGCATCAAATAAATTCTTGTTCTTTGCCCGGGTGCCTATTTCCACCGTTTGAGAAACTGTTTTATCCGGGTAAACAGAAAATAAATTTCGTGAAAAGACGGCAAGGCCTTTTTCCCGCAGTTCCCGGATCTCCTTAAAGATCGTTTTGGGTCTGAGCCGGATCATTTTATTGACTGAATCAGTTTTTGAATTGTCTTTTTGTACAAGGGAGAATTGGCATTCAAAGGACGGGTTATCATTGAGTTTTTCAAAAAGGATATCGTGGAGATAAAAATCCTCCCCCGGATGAATGATATTCTGAATGGCAAGGTCCGTCTTGCCTGTATATTTTATGGAGTAATGAAAATGATATGGCAGGGAAGTTTGATTGATGAGGTGGATCTTGAGCCATTCAACGATATCGTGGCCCGCTTCATCCGTTTTCATGACGGGTAAATAATTCAGCCAAACGCCTTTCTCCTTTTGAAGCGGGATATGCTTCTCTTTCCTGATGTCATCAATATAGATTTTCTTTTTTTGTGCAGGGGAATCCTTTTTTTCAGTGAACCGTTTAAAATAGGGGAAATCCACCTGGTCAGTATAGACGGGGAACTGGATGCCTTTGATATCCACCAGCAGCATCTGGTCATTGATAATGTCCACCACCTCGGCCTCTTCATTGGAATGAAGGATCAAAACCCTGTCGCCGATCTGGTATTTCATCGTATGCTACAAAATTCAGGTATTGGCATTGCGATCAGCCAGTTTGCTGTTTTTAAAGCTATATAAAAAATAAATGGTGAGCCCGACGACCAACCAGATCACGAACCGCAGCCATACGCGATTCGTCTCCTGTGCCATCAGGTAAAAACAACTCAGCAGCCCCATCACCGGTATGAAGGAATATTTTCTGATGAATGTGAAAATTGTCAGGATCAGGGTAACCACCCAAAAGATCGCCATGGGGATCCCTTCTTTGGTAAAAAGGTTTTCAAAATATCCGGGCACCTGTGTATATATAATTATTATTGCTGCAATGAAGAGCGCCGGTATGATCAGTTGTCCGTTGATATAGGGCACTTTGAATTTAGAGGGTGGCCGGTCTTTCTGCTTTTGCAGCACAAGGATTCCCCCACAGACGAGTACAAAGGCAAACAAGGTACCGATACTGGTCAGGGAGATCACGATATCAAGATTCAGGAACATTGCAGGAACACCGACAATGATACCGGTGAGGACCGTAGAAAAGGAGGGTGTTTTATACCGCGGATGGATCTTTGAAAATATCTTGGGCAGTAATCCGTCCCGGCTCATATTCATCCAGATCCTGGGCTGGCCCAACTGGTAGATGAGCAGTACGGATGCGATCACGACGATGGCGCTGACTGAGATGATCCCCGCAAAAATATTACTCACCCTGGAATGCTGATCCTGGAAGACAAATGACAAGGGATCAGCCACATCCAGTTTAGAATAATTTGTCATACCGGTGATCACTAATACCAGCAAAATATACAGGATGGTACAGATAAATAATGTGTAAAACATGGCCCTTGGCAGGTCTCTTTGGGGGTTCTTACATTCCTCCGCCGTGGTGGAAATGGCATCAAAACCGATATAGGCGAAAAAGACTCCGGAGACGCCGCTCATAACCCCTGCAAATCCGTTCGGCATAAAATGACCCCAATTCCCCGGACTCACATAGAAAGCGCCGGCAATGATCACCAGCATGATCACAGCCAGTTTGATCATGACCATGATATTGTTCGCTTTTTTGGATTCCCGGATCCCCACATATACGATATAGGTAACTAAAATGACCACCAATAAAGCGGGAATATTCATGATCACACGCAGGTTGCCCAGCATTGGGGCATGCAACCATGCATTATACCCATGCTGCAGCCCGATGTCCAGTTTGTCAAAACTGGTTCCGGATGATAAAGCGCTCACGGCAGCATTATACCCATTATGTGCGGTCACGGAATCCATCGTGATCCAGGCGGGGATATGGATGCCAAACCCTTCCAGGACATTGACGAAATACTGGCTCCAGGAAACGGCAACGGCAATATTTCCGATGGCATATTCCATCAACAGGTCCCACCCGATGATCCAGGCGAAGAGTTCTCCGAATGCCACATAAGAGTAGGTATAGGCGCTCCCGGAAACAGGAACCGCGGAAGCAAATTCAGCATAACAATAAGCAGCAAAACCACAGGCGATCGCCGTAAATGCGAATAAAAGGATCACCGCCGGGCCGCCGTGAAAACTGGCCGAACCGATCGCGGTGAATACGCCGGTGCCGATCACTGCAGCGATCCCGAAAAAAGTGAGGTCTCGTACGCCGAGCACTCTTTTTAAACCGGTAACAGCAGCATCGCCTTCAGCGGCTGCCGCTTCCTGCAGAATATGATTTACAGATTTTTTCCGGAACAGTTGGTTGGCCATCTTGCTGATTTTTGGTTACGTTAAAATAAAAGATTTCCCGCACACCAGGCTTTTCTTTCAGTAATTTCTTTTCACAAGGAATTCAGCCAGGTCTATGAGCGGTTTTTTGCGCGCAGATACGACCGCAATATCTTCCAGGTGAAGCAGGGCCTCATCCAGGTATTTGTTCTTCAGTTGCATGGCCCATTCATCCGCCCCGCATTCCCTGTATAATTGCAGCATCTTGTCCACTTTATTTTTTTCCGAAGCCTGCAGCAGCTGTTGTAATTTTCCTTTTTGACCGGGGCTACCGTTGTCCAGTATATGGATCATCAAAAAAGTTTTTTTATTGGCCAGGATATCACCACCCGGTTGTTTACCCGTTTTCTCCGAATCTCCGAACGCATCGAGGTAATCATCCTGTACCTGGAAGGCGATACCAAGCTTTTTTCCAAACTCATAGATCAGGTTCTGGTTCCTTTCCAGTGCACCCCCGATGATCGCGCCCATCTTTAAACTGGCTGCAAGGGTCACGGATGTCTTTAACGTGATCATATGCACATATTCCTCAAAACCCACCATATCCATCTTTTCAAAATCCATATCATATTGCTGGCCTTCACAAACCTTTCGGGCCGTTTCATTGAATAAACTCAGCAGGACATGCAGCCGTGCAGGAGTGGTTTTATTCAGCTCCTGCAGGGCTGATACAAACATCACATCACCGGCCAGCAGGGCCGTATCAGCACCGAATCTTTCATGGACGGTGGGCTGTCCCCTGCGCAGGGGAGCCTTATCCATGATATCATCGTGGATGAGTGTGAAATTGTGAAACAGTTCGATGGCTGAACCGACATGCCAGGCATCCTCATGGATCTCGTCAAACAATTCATTGCCCATCAGGCAAAGAACCGGGCGGATCCTTTTTCCACCCAATTGCAGGATATATTCATGCGGTTCGTATAAGGAAGCCGGCTGGGAAGGCGGGTTTCTTTTGCTGAAATGAAGATTGAATTTTTCCGAAAGGAGCTGAAAACTTTGCATAGAAAGTTTATTTTTTCTTTTTAAGCTTTATTTTCCCTTCTTTGGTTTTCCGGAATCCGCTCTCTCCCACTACCCAGTCATAATCCAGTTGCCGCCTGGAAATATTAGTGGATACCACCCTGATCATGACCTTGTCGCCCATCCTGAATTTTTTCCCGCTTCTTTTGCCCACAAGGGAATAATCCGATTCCACCAGCCTGAATTCATCATATTCCAGCAAACTGTTCAGGCTGACCAATCCTTCGCACTTTTGCTGTATGGTTTCCACCCAGAAACCAAAGGAAGCCACCCCACTGATGACACCTTCGAATTCATCGCCCAGGAAATTTTTCATGAAAAGCACCTGCAGGTATTTATTGGCGGCCCTTTCCGCATCCATGGCTGCTCTTTCCCGTTCACTGCAATGCACACATTTATCTTCCAGTCTTTTATCGGGCCGGATATTGTTTACCAGTGTATCCTGCAGAATCCGGTGCACTATGATATCAGGGTATCGCCTGATGGGTGAAGTGAAATGACAATAATGACCGAATCCTAAACCGTAATGACCCAGGTTTTCAGTTGTGTATTTTGCCTTTGCCATCGTACGGATACCTAATTGTTCCAACACATGCTGTTCGGGTTTGCCGTGAACATCCTTCAGTAATTGGTTAAAGGATCCGGCGATCATGTCGGGACTGGACATATCGAATTTATGTCCGAATTTTTTTGCAAATGCCACAAAGGGTATAAGCTTTTCCTCATCCGGATCATCGTGTACGCGGTAAGGAAAAGGAAGAGCCTTATGGTTGAATTTTATTCGTCCGATCGTTTCCGCCACTTTGCGGTTGGCCAGGAGCATAAGTTCTTCAATGAGCTGGTGGGCTTCTTTGTTTTCCTTGATGACGACCCCTATCGGCTCTCCTTTTTCGTTCAGTTGAAAACGAACCTCTTCTGATGAAAAGTTGATGGCCCCGTGCTGGAATCTTTTTTTCCTGATACGCTGGGTCATCTCATTCAGCAAGAGAATCTCGTCCGCATAGTTACCTGACTTTTCATCGATGATCTGTTGTACTTCGTCATAGGTAAACCGGTGCCTGGAGTGAATCATGGTCTTTTCGATGCTGTATTTTTTCACTTCTCCCTTTGGCGACACATGAAAAATAACGGAGAAAGTGAGTTTATCCTCATGTGGCCTGAGCGAACAGAGCACATTGGAAATATTTTCGGGCAACATGGGGTTCACCCTGTCCGGCAGGTATACCGAAGTGGCCCGCTGGTAAGCCTCCCCGTCCAGCACTGTATCCGGTTCCACATAATGTGATACGTCGGCAATATGCACGCCCACTTCATAATCCCCGTTCTTCAGGGGTTGAAAGGAGACGGCATCGTCAAAATCCTTTGCATCCGGGGGGTCGATCGTGAAAGTGAGGACGGAACGAAGATCCTTTCTCCGCCTGATCTCATCCTGTGCGATCATTTCGGGGATGCGCTGAGAGATCTCAAGGGCCTCATCCGAAAAATTCAGCGGGAAACCTTCTTCCAGCAGGATCTCCTTCATGGCCCGGTCATGTAAATCCTCAGCCGACAGGATATTCATCACTTCACCGACTGGTTTTTTACCGTCCTGTTCCCATTTGACAAGGCGGACCACTGCCTGATCACCGTCCCGGGCGCCCTTTAAATTGTCAGGCGGAATGAAAATATCCGGCATCGGCCTTTCAGATTGCGGGATGAAGAAGCCATAATTCCCGTTGATCTCAATGCGCCCCGTGAATTCAGTTCTTTTGCGCTGCAGTACTTTTTCCACTATCCCCTGCATCCGCCGGCCGGATTCCTGCAGGATCTTTATCCTGACGGTATCACCGTGAAGGGCGGTATTAAAATCTCCGGGTTTTACCAGTACATCCATCCCCCCTTCCCGTACCACCACAAATCCCACGCCTGAACGCGTAATCTCAAGGATCCCTTTGACAGCATGGCCAGGATGCTTCCAGTGTTTCTGTTTTTTCTTATGTGCATGTTTTCTTCCCATAATCACTTTTTATTGTTTCACTTCAAAATTTTTTATAAAATCCTTTACGGCTCCGATAAATGCTTTTTCGCCGCCAAATAAGAATTCATGCTGTACGGGGATCACATAGAGCGGCAGTTTGCTGATCTCCTGCTCAAATTTCATGAGCCTCACGCGGTCCTTTTCTGTGGTCAGGATCATCTTGGAGTTGGAATCTATACTCTCGAATTTTTTACGGATGGCATTGAGGTCATCAATGGTAAATATATGATGATCCGGAAACTGCATAAAGTAATAGGTTCTGCTGTTGGCTTCCAGCAATCGCTGCAGCGGCCGGGGACTGGCAATGCCGGTGACCAGCAAAACATCTTTTTTATCACTGATGGCGGAACTGCGGTTGACCTTTATATGTTGTGTGTCGCTGTAAGTCAGGGTGGTGAAAAAAACCTGCTGGCCCGGTTGGGGGTGTATCCGTGACAGGATCCTGTTCCGTTCTTCTTCACCAAGGTCTGGCTCGCATTTTGTGACCACAATGATCTCAGCCCGCCGGTAACTGCTTTTCAGGTCTCTCAGGTCGCCCGTCGGGAGATAAAAATCCTGCGTAAATAAATTATTGTATTCCGTGAGTAAAATATTGAGACCTGCTTTTATCTGCCGGTGCTGGAAAGCATCATCAAGAAGGATGACCTGCGTATCGGGCCTGTCCTGCAACAATTGCGGGATAGCCTCCAGTCTTTGCTCACCCACAGCGACAGATACGCCCGGAAATTTCAAATGAAACAACATCGGTTCATCGCCGATCTCCAGTGCTGTGGAATGTTCATCAGCCAGCACATAACCCCTGGTCTTCCGTTTATAACCGCGACTCAGGGTGGCAACTTTCCATTTATCTTTCAATCTTTCAATGAGCAGTTCCACCATGGGTGATTTGCCGGTGCCGCCAGTACTCAGGTTCCCGATACAGATCAGGGGCAGACCGAAGCTGTTTGATTTCAGGATCCCTTTATCATACATCTTATTCCGTAAATAAATGGCCAGCCAGAAGAGCAAGGAGAACGGTAAGAGCAGGATGCGGAATGATTTCAGGAAGAACCCTTGGAACATAAATGATTAAAAGATGACTGAAGATTAAAGATAATTAAGTTCCGCTACACATGTATCATGAGGAGAGGATCAACGGTTATGTCTGATCTGTGCGGTTTAGTGAAAATAAACTGAACACTGTCGTGCCGTAATTCCTTTCAAAACGGAAATAGGGAAAAGCTGTAAAATGATGACGGGTTGTATGCTCCAGCACGAACCAGCCATTGGGCAGCAGCAATTGTCTTTCAAATATGAGCCCCGGTAATGTTTCTATCGTTTCCAGTGCATAAGGCGGGCCCGCAAAAATAAAATCGAACTGCTCTCTGCAGGACCGTATAAATTTGAATACATCATTCTTCACGGCGAGCAGTTGCTGAATATTGAATTGTGCTGCCGTTTTTTTTATGAACGCATGCAGGGAAGGGTCTTTTTCCACGATGGTCAGATCCCCTGCTCCCCGCGAAGCCAGTTCAAAACTGATGCTGCCCGTACCCCCGAAAAGATCCAGTGTCTTCAACTGATCAAATGTGAGGCGGTGTTGCAGCATATTGAAGAGGCCCTCTTTGGCGATATCTGTTGTAGGCCGGGTATGCGGCATCTTCCCCGGTGGGTAAAAGATCCTTCCCCCCAATGTGCCGCCGATTATACGCATCGGGAAAGAATATTTAACTGTGTGAAATAAGAGGAAGGCGTATCCGGAAGAGGTATGTGCCAGCCAGGTTCGGTAAAACTCAGCCCGGAAAAATACTGGTACAGCATTTTATACAGTTCAGAATGCTTATCCATTAATCCCGAAGCGATTACCGGGGTTTGATCCTGCAACAAAGAGAACTGCCGGCAAAGCGATAACAAATAAAAACACACATCTTCGGGAGTCTGATATTCAAATTGCTGTGCCAGGAGTAAGCGGTTATTTTTCAGTGCGATCAAACTCAGGTTATTCATTTTAAAATCAATGACAAGCGCCGGGCCGTTGACAGGAATACCCTCTGTTTTCAACAGCAGATGAAAAAAACTGCAATAGTGGGCACGGGGAAATTTTGCATCCAGCATTTCTTTCATGAAAAAAGGGACCCCTATCCCTGATCGGAGTTGCCACCCGGGTATCTCCTCTGTCAGCAGGCAAGCATCATTGCCCAATACCTGCGAAAAAAAATCTCCCGGGATCAGGGAAGGCGCCACGCAGGCATTTTCAAGGTCATAAGCCACCGTTACTTTTTTGAACGACAGTTGCAGATGGGGGTATTGCTGAAAAAAAAACTGAAACGAATCATCGTCCCATGACGATGTGATGCAATAGGCCAATTCAAGTAATTCAGTGCCGCCATTTGATGTAATGGCAAAAGCAGCATAGGTATCGCCGGCAATGAGAGATAGCTCCGGCTCTTTGATTTCGCTGCCGGAAACAGGTATATGAAATAAATTATGCACGGCTGGCATTGAACGCTGCAATAATAGATAAATTTTATTATACGGCTCTCTTAAATTTGCTTCATGAACATCTGTCAATGAAACCCGTATGAGATTTATTTTCGTTTTCATTTGTACACTGGCATTGCATGCCGTTTCTTCCCAGCTTCCGCATGATTCAATTGTTGTGCATATGTTGCCAGGTAAACCCGTACGGCAATTTATCCCTTCACAATTCCTGGGCGCAGCATTCGACGGGCATGCAGCAGGCGAGATCAAAAAGATCCTGCAACCAGTCAATATTGCAGCCATGCGATCCATGGGATTCCATCGTCTGAGTTACCGCCTGCGCACGGAACTGGGAAATGAGGCCTGGCATTGGAACCCGCATGGACGCTGGAGTGATCCTAAAAAAAATGAAGGATACTGGGTCTCGGACAATTTCTCCGCAAAACCGATTGAAATCACAAACGGTTACCGGTTGCCGAGGCGCGGAAATTCACACGACCAGGCCAATGATGACGGTTATTCAATGCTGGATGACGGAGATGAAAAAACTTTCTGGAAAAGCAATCCTTATCTTGACGCACACTATACCGGCGATGCAGACTCCCTTCACACGCAATGGGTCGTGATCGATCTTGGACGCGAAATGCCCGTGAATGCGGTACAGGTTTCCTGGGCCAATCCTTTTGCGAAAAAGATCATCATTGATTATGCCGGCGATATCGGAAATAATTTCTTCGATCCCTATCAGCCGCATTTATGGAGGTCTTTGCCCTATGCAGCATTCATGAATTCAAAAGCCGGAAACAGGGTCTATACCCTTTCCGCTCAGCCCGTGAGCCTGCGCCTATTGCGCATTCAACTCTATGAAAGTTCATATACAAGTGATGGCAAGGGACATGATATCCGCAATCAACTGGGTTATGCCATCAAAGAGATCCGATGCGGGCTATGGCATAACGGGGAAATGCAGGATTATATTCAACATGCCCCGAATAATGTACGCCAGTCAAATATGTTCGTTTCTTCAACCGATCCATGGCACCGTGCCGTTGATCTGCATCCTGATGTGGAACAGGCAGGCGTGGACCTTTTTTTCCGTTCCGGTATCACTGGAAAGGACGATGTCATGTTCCCACTCGGGATTTTTTATGATACCCCTGAAAATATGAAGGCCCTGGTACAATATATTTCAGCCAGGAAATACAGGGTCACTGAATTTGAACTGGGTGAGGAACCCGATGGGCAGCGGGCTGCACCCGCTGATTTCGCGGCTTTGTATTGTTTATTCTCAAAACAGGTAAAACAAATATTACCGGGATGTAAAATGGGTGGCCCCTCCTTCGCCACCCTGGCCACATGGGAGGATGATGAAGACAATTACACGGAACGAAAATGGATGCATGTATTTCTCCGCTACCTGCAGGACCATCATTGCAGCGGGAATTTCAATTTCTTCAGTTTTGAATGGTACCCCTTTGACAATATCTGTGCCCCGACAGCCCCGCAGTTATTAGCGCAACCACAGATGCTGATCGATGCATTAAACGGGTACAAGGATGAAGTGCTGCCGCAAGGTATCCCTGTTTATATTACGGAATACGGTTATTCCGCCCACAGCGGGAAAGCGCAGGTGGAAACGGAAGGCGCCCTTATGTATGCCGATATTATGGCCCTTTCTCTCCTTCAGGGAGTGGATAAGACCTATCTCTACGGATATGAGCCCTCCCAACCCGCCAGCAATGAGGAGCATTGTGCCTGGGGCAATAATATGCTTTTTGGTATGGATGATGAAGGGAAGATCATATATAAAGTGGCAGCTTACTATGGCGTGAATATGGTGATCAAAAATTGGATCCGCGGCAGTGACTCGCTCATTGAAGTATACCCGGCCGATGTATTACCTGAATGGCCGTCAGACACGATCAGGATCAGCGCCTATGCACTCAGGGAACCGGGTGGCCGATGGTCTTTCCTGCTGATCAATAAAGATGAAATAAATGCACACCGCGTAACAATAAAAATTACAGATGATATAAAAAATGAATTCCGGTCCCTGCATTATCCCTTGCAGTTCCTGCAATATTCATCCAGACAATACCGCTGGTTAGACGATAAGGATAAAGGGCATCCTTTGTTCAGCCTGCCGCCGGAAACAAAACAACTTCTTAAAAATGATCTGATTGAATTACCCCCCTATTCGTTGACCGTCATCAGTGAGTAAAATACTCATTTGAAATAAAAGTCTCCCTTGACCTTGAAGTAATTGACCCTTGTATCTCCCATATTGGCGAGGAGCCCCGCAATCGTAACGTGCCATAATTTGGTAGCTTTATCATAGGTGGATGTCACCGTACCACTGCTCACATCCAGGTAAGCCACCTCTGTACCCGAGCGGAATGAATATTTAATGGCAACATTATGTTTGCCTCCGACATCCACACCGATATCATATCTCCCCCTGGAGGATAATTTTTTTTCATTGAACATGATCGTCAGGTACTGGGTTTTCTGCTCGACCGAGATGGTGAAATCTCCCCTGTCGACGTAGGTCTTCACTGTGGCTTTCTGTGCAACCACAAAATAATTGTTGCCCGTGATCGTATCATATATGGAGACCGGGCAACGCTGGTATACAGAATCACCCGTATGCTGGGCCATTGTCGCCAGGGAAAAACAAATTGCCAGAAGGCAAAAAATGCATTTCATTCTAAAAATTTAACTGAAAAAATACGAATAATCCTTCAACTAAAGGCAAATTAATTTCTGCTCCCGAACAGGATCGTCCCGATCCGCACCATATTGCTTCCTTCTTCCAGTGCGACCGGGTAATCACTGCTCATCCCCATGCTAAGGGTCTCAAGCTTGATGTTTGATGTTTGATATGCAAGAAAAAGTCTATGAAGGTATTTGAATTCATTTCTTACTGTTTGCATATCCCCGGTCAGACTGGCCATTCCCATCAGGCCGTTCACCTGTACATTTTTCAATTGCAAAGCCGAACACTGATGAAGGATCTCAGCCAGTTCCTGCTCATCCAGGCCGAACTTTGTTTCTTCCCGGGCAATATGAACCTGCAGCAGGCAGGGAATCACCCGCTTGCATTTTTCTCCCTGTTTGTTTATTTCCAGGATCAAATTCAGGCTATCCACGCTTTGCACCAGCTGAATGAAAGGAGCGATCTGTTTCACTTTGTTTCGCTGCAGGTGGCCGATAAAATGCCAGCGGATATCGTCGGGCAGTAGTTTTTGCTTGGCTGCGAGCTCCTGCACATAGTTCTCACCAAAATCACGGTGTCCCAGTTTGTATAACTCGAGTATCTCTTCTGCCGTTTTGGTTTTGGAAACCGCGACCAGGACAGCCTCTTTTTGATCCAATTCCTTTTTTAATTGTTGATATGCTTCTACGTTAACAGGCATGAAGATGGTGATTGGAAAAGTGCAATTGGGAAATTGTCAAATTTGCAAGTACTGAAACAATTTATTTCCTGACTATATAAAGTGAATATTAATTTAATAAATTTCCCAATTCTCGAATTTCAAAATCATCACTTTAATATACTCCTGCTGATGACGATACGCTGCACCTCACTCGTGCCTTCATAGATCTGGGTGATCTTGGCATCCCGCATCATTCTTTCCACATGGTATTCCTTCACATAGCCATAGCCGCCGTGTATCTGCACGGCTTCCACAGCCGCCCACATTGCTGTTTCACTGGCGTATACCTTGGCCATGGAGGAACTGAGGGTGTAATCCATATTATTGTCTTTTTCCCAGGCCGCTTTGAGGCATAATAACCGGGCAGCATCCACCCGGGTGGCCATATCTGCAAGTTTAAAGGCGATGGCCTGATGATTCATGATCTCAGTTCCGAAAGCCTTGCGGATTTTGGAATAATCCCGTGACCTTTCATAAGCACCGCTGGCAATACCCAGCGCCTGGGAGGCGATCCCGATCCGGCCGCCGGCCAGGGTCTTCATTGCGAATTTGAAACCAAATCCATCCTCCCCGATCCTGTTTTCCTTCGGTACTTTTACATCATTGAAGAGCACAGAGTGGGTATCACTGCCCCGGATACCGAGTTTATTTTCCTTCGCGGCCACCACTACACCCGGCCAGTTCTTTTCCACGATCAGGCAATTGATCCCCCTGGAACCTTTGGCAGCATCGGTTTGTGCCATCACCAGGTAGACGGATGCCGTACCTCCGTTCGTGATCCAGTTCTTTGTTCCGTTCAGCAAGTAATGATCTCCCTTGTCCTCCGCTGTTGTTTTTTGTGAGGTGGCGTCACTGCCGGCTTCGGGTTCGCTGAGCATAAAAGCGCCGATATACAATTCACCGTTCTTCTTTCCCTGCGCCAGGGGCGCGAGGTATTTTTGTTTCTGGGTTTCGGTGCCAAACTCCTGCAGCCCATAACAGACCAGGCTGTTATTGACACTCATGACCACGCTTACACTGGCATCCACTTTGCTGATCTCTTCCATGGCCAGTACATAACTGACCGTATCCATTCCCGCTCCCCCGTATTCAGGTTTAACCATCATCCCCAGGAAACCAAGATCTGCCAGCTGCAGGACCTGTTGCCTGGGAAAGATCTGTTTTTCATCCCTTTCGATCACCCCGGGCAAACATTCCGCTTGTGCAAAATCACGGGCAGCTTTTTGTATCATCAGTTGTTCCTCGGAAAATGAGAAATTCATACTGCAGCAGATTGAATAACAAAGATACAGACCTGCGGGTCACAAATGTTTTTACAGCAGATTTGGGTAGTGGTACAGTTTGGTATAATCGCAATTAAAATAAAAAATCAATGTTTTCTTGCTTGAATAGCGCAGGGATTAAACTTAACTTAATTTCGAGGTCAGTTGGGCCTTTCACGGGATATGAAAGAATATTGTCTCTATGAGATAAAGAAATTCTAAAATGGCTTGATGTAAATCTCTCAATTTCGCCATTCCTTTCAGCACTTATAGACACGTTAAAATGAGTATTATTTTCTTCATCTATTCGCTCATATTCTACTATGACAGTATCGTCATCGTATTGAAAACTTAGTTGTTTCATATATTTTTATTTTAATTAAAAAAGCGGCTTATTTGCCGCTTTCTTCATTAAAATTATTTTCTCTCCCCCGCTTTTTCTTTAATTCCACTAATGCCATGTGCTGGTCAAAACATCTTTGATGGTCTTCTGGGATGGGTATTTCTAACTGTTTAAATAAAATTACTATTTGCAGATAAAAATATTTTTCCATAAACTGTAATGGGAAGGAGTAGTCTCCTTTTCTAACCATAATACGATCATGCGAATTCCAAAAATCCTGTTGTTGAGGATTTTGGTAGTGTCCTAATTTGAAATTGCCCACAAGTATTTATTAGCCAATGCTTGACCGAATAAGAAGCAAAATTACCTACCTTTGCGGGTACTATGATAAAGAAAACAAAACTTCCCGCAGACACCAATAAAAGAGCTAAAGCAATAGTTGACCTGGCTACAGGTCAGGTGGAAGAAACTACACCAGATGGCAAAAATCCAGCCGCAGTAGCATTAGGAAAACTTGGCGGTAAAAAAGGTGGCCACGCAAGGGCTAAAGCATTATCCGCTAAAAGACGTAAAGAAATAGCCCAAAAAGCAGCAGCCGCACGTTGGGGTCATAAAGATTAATACTCAGGTCTGATTTCTAATTCATCCACTCTACTTTCAACATCATCAATTCGGCTGGACAAATCGTCATTATTACTTTCTAAGTCTTTAACCTTAGTCTTTAATTCTTCTACATCATCTTCTAATGAACTAACGGAAGATTGTAAATCACCCATTCCCCCATTTAGCTTTTTTATTTTTACATATTCAAATATTGCCGCTCCAGCTAATATGGTTATGATAATGTAGAGTAATAAATTCTTTCGCATAACAGTAGCTTTCTTAAAAGATAATCATTTTTAATAAAATGCTTATAGGGTAAAGCAAAAGTGCTATTTTCAAGCACAAAACCATCCCCAATGGCATATTTCCCCGCAACCAAAACCGCCTATAATTTAGTATCCGAATATTGTTCTATTCAAAGAGTTATTCAATATCAGCAATCATACGATGCAAAAGCGGCTGGCATAACTCCAGTCTTTGATACCAGAGGACATGAAAAATTAGTCTACCATGTCAATGGGGAAGTGAGCAATGAGGCCAAATATGTTTGTGAGAATGAAACGACTTACGAAAAAGAGGAACTAACTAATTTACTATTAACAATTTCTAATGACAAACGACTTACTCATTTTAAAGTTTCTGCTATCATAATGATTGAGGATTTTAATAAAATTAATACTGGCTTGTATATTGGGAAAAGTAATGCGTATGACGATTTCATGAAGGATGGATTTGTTCTCACAGACCATTTATTGTCTAATACAAAATATGCGCTAAATAAATATTTTCACCAGGAAGTCAAATCCATACAAACGAGAAAAACAAAAAAACAAGTAGTTGCCATGCCAGCACTGCCTAAAATTAAAATGAAAATAAACGTCGAACAGTTTGCATACTTAATTAGGCTTATGCAGGAAAGTGACCTATTCGAAACTTCACAAAAAACAGACGTGGCCAAACTCATCATTGCTCATTTTTCTACAAAGGGGGCTGACGAAATTGGGGAAACAAGTATGATAAATAAGCTTAGTGAAACTGAAAAGGCAGAAGCAATTTATTGGGTAAAAATGTTAAAGGAATGGAGAAATAAAGCACTAAGTGTTTGAAACAGGCTTATAAATTATTGATTATTAGGGCAAAAAAAGCTCAAATCCACCCTTCGTCCACCCATTGCCATATTTTATCCACCCCATAGACAAATTGTTCCACCCATTATATGTTCAGTTGTTATCTACGTTTGCTTCATGATGAAGCAAAAATTGTATTCCATCCAAATAAGAGCAAGGTAAAATAGAAAAAGCCCCTTTTGGGGCTTCCAGTACGTTGGGGTATCTGCTGATGCAGCCGGGATGATGTTAGACCCTCCCGGTTCGGTTTGATCCCGAAATACTCCACCAATTCAAAGATAAGGGGAAAAAATATTTTATTAAAATGCTTGCACGTTCAAGCATAATCACTATATTTGAATCATGAATAAGTTACCATTAGAAAAACAAGTGCAGATAATTTCCATGTTAGTTGAAGGAAATTCTATCCGCAGTACCAGCCGGATGGCTGATGTGTCTAAGGACACAGTAGTATCATTGCTCGTAAAAGTTGGGAAAGCCTGTTGGGATTTCCATGATGCTACAGTAGTAAATGTGAAGTCAAAGAAAATCCAATGTGATGAGATTTGGAGCTTTGTTTATAGCAAGGAAAAGAATAAGCCCGCAGACTTAGAAAATGCGGGGGATATATGGACATGGACAGCTATAGATGCGGATTCAAAACTCATTCTTAGTTGGAACATTGGTAACAGGGATGCTGACTGTGCCAATGTCTTTATGCAGGACGTTGCGGACAGGGTTGCTAACTATGTCCAATTAACCACAGACGGCCACCATGCTTATTTAAATGCTGTTGGGGAGGCTTTCGGGGATAACATAGACTTTGCCCAACTAATCAAACTGTACGGTCGGGAAGGTGCTGATGCTAATGCAGAAAAACGCTATAGCCCCGCCAGGTACACAGGTTCAAGAAAAACTGTAGTTAGCGGTCAGCCTGAGCCGGAACATATCAGCACCAGTTACGTTGAAAGGCAAAACCTGACAATGCGGATGCACATGAGGCGGTTTACCAGGCTTACCAATGCTTTCAGCAAAAAGATAGAAAACCATTGTTACGCTATTGCCTTATATTTTGTTTATTACAACTTCTGCCGCATCCACAAGACGTTAAGAGTAACCCCAGCAATGGAGGCCAAATTGGTAAAAAAGCCTATGACAATACAGGATATAGTATCTTTAATCCCCGCAACAGCACCCGTAAAAAGAGGCCCATATAAACCCCGTAAAAACATTCTAAAAGCCGCTTAATTTATTCACTCCATCATTAAAAAATGACAACCCAACAAGCAATCACTATATTAAATGAACAAATTTCAAGTTTGATGTGGGTAAATGATCAAACTTATTCATCATGGCAAACGCAAACCAAATCTGTCATCAATGACTTCTTTGGCTTTACTTCTGCAGAATATAATTTTATTTTTAGTTTTTCATTTATTAGGACTTATTCGGAAAATGTTAATAACCAAATTAACCGAAGTAAGGTTACAATGAATGATTTTTTACAACGATGTATTGTAACTATTGAAAGAAAAAAATTATTTAGACCGCCAGAGCCGGTAATTCAATATGTAGAAAAACCAGTAACAAAAGAAGTAATAAGGGAAGTGATAAAAGAAGTTCAAATTAAACCTAAAAAAGTAAATATATTTTTGGCATTTTTTGGATGGCTCAAAAGACGTGATGTACTGGCTTTAATTACCACCACACTTGCTGTATTAGCTATCCCATTTTGGATTGGCTGGTATTTTGGAGAAAAGAAAAATGATGTTAGAAATTATGATTTACGAAACGAGAATAATCGTTTAAATGCTGACAAGTCAATAATTCAAAGACAAAACAAGATATTATACGATTCACTTAGAATCTATTTTCCCCTTCAAATACCCAATACCAAATCCGACAATAACGCAAAAGGCAATCAAAAGAATGAAAACCCCAATACTACTCATAAATAAATATTTAAAACTACACTAATATGTTAGTTACAATTAAGAACAATTTTGAAACATTTAAAAATGATTTCAAAAAGGATACTAAATTGGATGCCAATTCAAATATGGCCATTTATGTTAATTACATAACAGCACGCTGCGCTGATTATAGTATGCAAATGTCTGTGGCTATATATAAGGAACTCGACCTCCTGCCACAATACGTAGCTAATAAATTAGCTACGCTTTTAAAGCAGCATTAATCTTATTTACTAATTTTTGTTTTTTACTAAAGTATCTACGCATTGATGAGGATAAAAATTCATCAAGGTTGCGGTCAGTATTCTTTTTTCTATTTTTCCCTTCTTTTTTATGGTTATCTGTTCTCATTTGATGTATTTTTAAAGTTTGTCTATATATGGGGAGAATTTCAAATTAGGACAATACCCAGATTTGCAACTAATTTTCAACTAACTTTGCGTTCATATCAATATGAAAAAGATACACATTGCCCTGCTGGTGCTGATTGCGGTTGCCATCGGTGTGCTGGTCAGTTTCCTGAAGACCACCGCCACTTATGAGACCATTGCGCAGGCTATTTCTTCCCCGGGAAAATTTGTACATGTGGCCGTTAAACTGGATCGTTCCGTCCCAGTGCAATATGATGCGGTGAAGGATCCGAATTATTTAAGTTTCCATGCCATTGACAGTTCGGGCAGGAGTATGAAAGTGGTCTACCGAAAGGGAGAAAGACAGGATATCCTGACGGCCATGCAACTGGTGCTCCAGGGGAAATATGCGGACGACCATTTTGAATGCGTGGATATCCAGACCAAATGTCCCTCCAAATACAAGGATGATATCGGTGCCTCTGAAAAGAATATTCAGCAAACCACGCAAACACCCTCCACCGAATATAATTCCCAATCCAATAAAAATTAGTGCCAATGGGATATGTTGGCGAGCATCTTTTACCCGGTCAGCTTGGTCATTTTTTCATTGTGCTGTCGTTGGTCGCTTCGCTGACCGCCTGTTTTTCCTATTTCAGGTCGACACTCGCCATTGATCCTTCCAAGGCCGCTTCGTGGAAAAAACTGGCTCGTTATGCTTTTATTACTGAGGTGATCGCAGTTCTTTCCATTTTTTCTATCCTTTTTTCAATCATCCATCACCATCGATTTGAGTACAAATATGCCTGGCAGCACAGCAGCTATTCCCTCGAGTTCAAATACATGCTGGCTTGTTTCTGGGAAGGCCAGGAAGGCAGCTTTCTTCTCTGGAGTTTCTGGCATTGTATCCTGGGCCTGATCCTGATCCGGACCAGCAAACAATGGGAAGCCCCGGTGATGACCACGATCAGTTTTGCACAGTTCTGCCTGGCCACCATGATCGCAGGTATTTATTTTTTCGGATGGAGCCTCGGCAGTAATCCTTTTTTATTACTGAGAAATTCAGGTGTACTGGATAACGCCCCGGCACTGCATGAATCATTTAATACCATCAACCCGTTGCGGGCGGATTACCTGAGTTATATCAAAGACGGGAACGGGCTCAACCCGCTCCTTCAGAATTACTGGATGGTGATCCATCCCCCTGTTCTATTCCTGGGGTTTGCTTCCACCATTGTCCCTTTTGCCTTTGCCATTGCCGGGCTTTGGAAAAAGAAATTCGGGGAATGGACCCGCCCGGCCCTGCCCTGGTCGTTATTTTCTGCTGCGGTACTCGGTGTGGGCATCATGATGGGTGCAAAATGGGCCTATGAATCGCTTACTTTCGGAGGTTACTGGGCCTGGGACCCGGTGGAAAATGCTTCGCTTGTTCCATGGCTGGTACTGGTAGCAGGTATCCATACCTTACTTGTTTACAGAAGTACGGGGCATTCGCTCCGTTCCTCCCATTTCTTTTTTCTTTTCGCCTTTACCCTGGTTCTGTACTCCACTTTTCTGACAAGGAGCGGGATCCTCGGTGATACTTCCGTGCATGCCTTTACTGAACGGCAGATGAATTGGCAACTGCTGTCTTTCCTGTTTGTATTTACCGGTCCCGCCTTTCTTTTATTCGCCAACCGATTCAAACAAATCCCTGCTGTCAAAAAGGAAGAAAGTATGTCTTCGCGGGAATTCTGGATGTTCATCGGTTCACTGGTGCTCTTTTTATGCTCACTCCTGGTCATTGCCAAAACCTCTCTCCCTGTTTACAATAAAGTATTCGGAATAAAGATCGCGCAGCCTGAGGATCCGGAGTTTTCCTACAACAGTATTCAGGTCTATATAGCCATGATCATCGCCTTGCTTACCGCTATTACGCAATATTTCAAGTATAAGGAAACGACCCGTGCATTCTTCTGGAAAAAAATGCTGTTCCCGGCGCTTCTTTCAGCCATGGCGGCTACCTTATTTATTCTATTCGGAAAGATAAAATATACAAAGCAGGGGCCCGTATTCCTCAATGCCATCTGGCTTGCCCTGACCTGCAGTCTTTATAGCGTCATTGCCAACGCCGCCTATATCTGGATCGGCATGAAGGGCAAACTGAGATTGTCAGGCGGTTCCGTCGCACACACCGGGTTCGGCCTGGTGTTACTGGGTATCCTGATCTCCTCTTCCAATAAGGAAGTGATCTCCACAAACAGCAATGGATTCAACATACCCCTGGCTACCAATGAAAATCCGAAAGAGAACCTTACGCTTGTGAAAGGGATCAGCGCTGATATGAACCGGTACCGTTTGACCTACGTGGCTGATTCCATGCATCCAAAAAAGCCATTATGGTTCTATAAGATCAGGTTCCAGAGCAATGATGGAAAGGAAGATTTTGTATTAACGCCTAATGCTTTTGTGAATTACAAAGGCAATGAAGGACTGATGGCTAATCCTGCTTCAAAGCATTACTGGGACCATGATATCTATACATATATCACCTCCCTTCCCAATCCGGATAAAAAAGATGATACGGCACAATTCAGGTCACATTCCCTTTCGCCAGGTGAGAAATTATTTTATTCGGGCGGATATATTGTACTTGAGAACATAAATGCAGTGGATAACCTGCCAAAGGACCTGTTCGGGAAAGAAGATAAACTCTATGAAGCGCCATTAAAGATTTATTCCAAAACGGGTTCTGTCTTCAGCGTAACGGCCAAACTGGCCATTGTAAAAAATAATTTTGTTTCCGTTCCCGATACCCTTCAGTCTGAAGGCCTGGTCCTGCGGCTTGAAAATGTGAATGCCGATCATTCAGTGAGCCTGGGCGTCAGGGAATCGGGCGCAGTTTTACAATTTGTCACGCTTAAAGCATATAAATTCCCCTTTATCAATATCCTTTGGATCGGCGTCATTATTACCGCTATCGGTATCCTGATCAGCATGGTACGCAGGATACAATTAAACCTCAACCGGGGTAAACTGTCGTAAAACTGCATCAGGGCAGCAGGGAAGAAAAATATTCTCCATCCATGCAGCGTTTTATGAAGTGCTTTTACGATGGCTACCTGTATTTTTTAGCTTTTTTAATAGAAAACCCATTGTAGCTTTGCCTTATGAAAAGTTGGCATCACCATAGGTTTTTACTGGTTCTCTTTATGCTTGTGTCAGCTTATAAGCTGTCTGCCCAGATACAGGTGGATACCACTTTTGTTGACTCCACCAAATTCGCGCTGAAAGCCATGAAGGAGCAGCGGAAAAAATGGGGCCCCAATGATACCATTCTTGTACCGGCGATTTTCTACCATAATGAGATCATCAATTACAAGGAGATGGACAATGTGTGGATCTCAAATATGAAGCCCGAAAAACTTGCCAAATACATTGCCGAATGGAACCGCCTGCGCAATGCTGTTTATGTGACCTATCCTTATGCCCGTATCGCCGGGAGCACCATCAACGATATCAACCAGCACCTGACCCAGTATGATTCAAAATTCGCAAGGAAAGCTTATATCAAATCAAGAGAGAAGGAACTGAAGCAGCAGTTCAGCGAGCCGCTTTCCAACCTCTCCGTTTACCAGGGAAAGATACTGATGAAGCTCATCAACCGGCAAACAGGCAATAACTGTTATGAGATCATTAAGGAATACCGGGGCGGATTCAATGCAAGGGTCTACCAGACCGTGGCCTTCTTCTTCGGAAGTAACCTCAAGCAGGAATGGAACCTCGCGGAAAACAAAACCGACCGGGATATTGAAAGCATTGTGAAGGAGATTGACGGTACATGGTATAATAATCCCTATAGAAAATAGTTGCTTGTTACCAGTTGCTGGTTATCTTAGTAAAGAAATTTTAATCCCCAATTTTCAATACTTTATTTTTGCCACGCTGTTTGGGTTTTTAACCCATTAAACAAGAAACTAGCAACAAGCAACCATCTATGAAATTAGATATCCTCGCTATCGGCGTTCACCCGGATGATGTGGAATTAAGTTGCTCCGGCGTGATGCTGAATGAAAGAAAGCAAGGCAAAAAGACCGGGATCGTTGACCTGACGGAAGGTGAACTGGGAACCAGGGGCACAGTGGAAACCCGGAAAAAAGAGGCGGCTGCTGCAGCGAAAATCCTGGGAGCCCTTGTCAGGGAAAACCTGAAAATGCGGGATGGATTTTTTCAGAATGATGAAGCACACCAACTTACGCTCATCCGGGCGATCCGCACTTATCAGCCTGAGATCATACTGGCAAATGCACTGCAGGACCGTCACCCTGACCATGGCAGGGCGGGACGGTTGATCGCGGACAGTTGTTTTTTATCGGGGTTGTCGAAAATTGAAACAAAGGATGAGGAGGGGAAGAATCAACCCCGCTGGCGGCCAGCCTATGTATTGCATTATATTCAGGACTGGTACCAGGAACCCGACCTGCTAGTCGATATCAGTGAAGTGTATGAAAAAAAGATGGAAGCCATTAAGGCTTTTACGACGCAATTCCATGTATCAGAACAAAGCAGGGAAGGAACACAGACCTATATTTCAACACCGGATTTCCTGGAAAGCCTGACTGCCCGGGCAAGAATGCTGGGTAAAAGGATCGGTGTGAAATATGCAGAAGGATTTACATGCGAGAAAAAGATCGGTATCCGGGAACTGGATGCCCTGGTACATGTGGAAACTTGATTTCTTTCTTTTTTATCATTTCAGTAAAAGGCAAGTATCTTTACACCTCAAAATCACAAATGGCAGGCCCCAAATTTCCCCGTATCAATCATTCTTTTCATTCGGAACTGAAAAAAAGGATCCATCAGTATTTTCAGCAGGCCAGGAAAAAAACCACAGGAAATGCCGCGCTTTTCAGCAAGGCTTTTATCATTGTAACTGGTTTTATCGCGATCTATATTCACCTGGTTTTTTTTACGCCCGCCGGGTGGATCGCTTGTACGGAATGCATCGTCCTGGCTGTTCTAACGGCGGCTATCGGTTTTAATGTAATGCATGACGGGGTACATGGCAGCTTCAGCAGTCATAAATGGGTAAATAAAATGGCCGGTCTGTCACTTAATTTTCTCGGGGCCAATAATTTCATGTGGCGGATCAAACATAATATCATTCATCATACCTATACCAATATACATACCATCGATGATGACATCGAAGCAAAACCGCTTTTGCGGTTTTGCCGTGCCCAGAAATATTATAAAGTGCACCGTTTCCAGCATTGGTATTTTTGGGCAGCCTACAGTTTATTGTACCTATGGTGGGTATTCTTCACAGATTATAAGAAGTATTTTCTGAAAAGGATCGGTTCCACACCGATCGGGAAAATGAATCTTCACCATCATATTTCATTCTGGCTTTTTAAAATATTCCACGTGATAGTCTTTATACTATTGCCTGTTTATATGGTCGGTTTTTTACCATGGTTGTCAGGTTTCCTGATATATGCCCTGGTATCCGGCTTTGTATTAAGCATTATCTTTCAATTGGCACACACCGTGGAGGATACCTCTTTCCCGGACATTGATAAAAAAACGAATTCCCTCGGGGATGAATGGGCGCTGCACCAGCTTAAAACCACGGCCAACTTCGCCACAAGGAATAAATTCTTATCCTGGTGGGTTGGCGGGCTCAATTTCCAGATCGAACACCATCTTTTCCCGAAGGTTTCACATATTCATTACCCGGCCATCAGCAAGATCATAAAAAGCACCTGCAAAGATTTCGGTTTCCCATATATTGAATATCCTAAAATAAGGCTGGCCCTGATCTCTCATATACATCATTTAAAGAACCTGAGCAGAAAATAATCCCTCCGGCCATTGCCTCTTATTATTGTTATCGCTCCGAAAAAGATGATACTTATTGTCGACTTCAATTTTCATGTCGGGGAAGAATGTTAAAATAGTATAAATTGCATCCCGTTCTCAACGCGCATCCATGATCGACCTTTCACATTACGACCCTAACAGTGTCAGCAACCCTGAAAACAATATTTTCGGACTGCCCACGACGGAAGAAAATTCAGCACTTGTCATATTGCCCGTTCCCTGGGAAGTAACGGTAAGTTATACGGCGGGTACAGCCCGTGCCCCTGAAGCGGTCTTCAAAGCAGGATTACAGGTGGACCTCTTCGATGATGAGTTTCCCGATGCCTGGAAGCAGGGATATTTCATGCGTATGCCGGATAAAAAGATCCTCATGAAAAGCGATTACCTGCGGCGTGAAGCGGAACTCTACATCGATTATATTTCCCGGGGCGAGAAAGTAGCGGCCAACCAGTTCATGTGCAAGACCATCCGGGAGATCAATGATGGCGGGCATTTCCTGAATACCTGGGTATTTGAACAAACGAGGGCCCTGCTCTCCCGGAACAAACTGGTGGGACTCCTGGGTGGGGATCACAGTGCGCCGCTTGGTTATATGAAAGCCATTGCCGATAAGCACGGCGATTTCGGTATCCTGCTGATCGATGCACATATGGATATGCGGGATGCTTATGAAGGATTTCAGTATTCGCATGCCAGCATCATGTACAATGTGCTGAAAGAGATCCCGCAGGTTTCCACGGTCGTGATGGCGGGCATCCGTGATTATGGCAGTGATGAATGGGTACTGGCGAATAAAAGCGAGAAATTAAAACTATACGCCGATAAAAATATCCGGCACCGGATCTTCGAAGGAGAAAACTGGAAAACGATCGCTGAAGAAATGGTCGGTCACCTTCCGCAGCTTGTGTATATCAGTTTTGATATTGACGGGCTGGACCGGAAACTTTGTCCTTTCACCGGAACACCTGTTCCCGGCGGGTTCGAGCTCGAACAGGTATTCTTTTTGTTCAGTGCCATCCACCATAGCGGCAGGAAGATCATCGGTTTTGATCTCGTTGAAGTGGGTATCGGAGGGGATACGGACTGGGACGCCAATGTGGGGGCGCGGGTATTGTATAAATTATGTAACCTCCTTGTGACGAGTAATGCCAACCCACCCTCAAAGGGAAGTAAATGAATGCAAAGCTTCAGGTTAACTTTAATAAATAAGAAATTAAAATTCTACCACCTGTTTGCATGGTTGATCGTGCTGATCACCTGCATTGTTGAAGGATTCTTTGCACTTTCAGGTGAGGCTGGGAAAGTTGAAAGATTTTTGATCGTCGGGGTCTTCAGTGCCTGCCTGCTGTTATTGGTGATTTTCAAAAGTATTAATCCAATGAATTGGGGAAGGGGATTCTTGAATGCTGCATATGGGTTGGTATTGATCCCTTTATTAGTATGGAAATTTTATTGGTTTGCAGCTACTGTTTTTATTTTCCTGTTATTCTTTGGCGTCGCTTCCAGGGATTTTTCAGTCCGTGTATCTGCGTCATATATTATTTATCCTTCATTCCCTTTAAAAAAAATTAACTGGGAGGAACTTTCCAATTGTTTATTAAAAGATGGCTTTCTCACCATTGATTTCAAAAACAATAAGATCATCCAGCAATTAATTGATGAAAGCAGGTCTCAGGTCAATGAAAAAGAATTTAACGAATTTTGTAAGCAGCAGCTTCAAGGATCTAACCATCAAAAAACCAACCCATAAAACAATCGCCTTACATCTTATACTCCGACGGCAATGGCAGGATCTTTGAAGACACTTCTTTGTATGCGACCGGCCGGAGCGGATGGGATGCCCTTGCTGTTCCTGCTGATCAATGGATACAATTACCGGAAGGCGGTTCTTTATATGAATTGCCGGGCAGAAGAGGTATTGGCATCGATACACTTACCGGGGAAATGAGGTTATGTGAAAAAGGATGGGCCGTCGCTGCATTTATTCCTCCGGCATACACTGGTTTTTACCTGGCAGCTTATGAAACTGCCCGCAACGCCCCTACCCTCCCCTTATTTTGCTATACGGCAGCAGGCTGGCTGGACAATGAATTCTATGTACCTGCGATACGGATCGAACCGGATATCAGGCAGGATTGTGCGGGATATGATCCCGGGAAAATAAAATCAGGTGCCGCTGTCCTGTTAAAGAATTATCCGCATAATCGGCTGGTCAATCACCTGATGAATAATTGTGCACTGACCTATCATTGTCCCGCAGCAAGGAATTTCAGCCTGGGCAGGTGGGAATGCCCCGTTCCCGTTTCACCTGCCTGCAACGCAAATTGTATCGGCTGCATCTCTTTTCAGCCACCTGAAGAACAGATCATTTCCACGCAGGACAGGTTGACTTTCAAACCAACTGCAGAAGAGATCGTTGAATTCACCGTGCCACACCTGGAATCAGCACCTTTTCCCCTTATCAGTTTCGGCCAGGGATGCGAAGGAGAGCCCCTGTTGATGTGGGAAACCATCCGGGATGCCATTATTGAAATAAGAAAACATACAAAAAAAGGAAGTATCAATATCAATACCAATGGTTCGATGCCCGGGGCAGTGAGAGAATTATGCAAAGCGGGCCTTGATTCCATCCGGGTGAGCACCAACTCAGCCAGGCGGGAGATCTATATGCCTTATTACCGTCCGAACAATTATGATTTCGATGATATCATTGAAAGTATGAAAGCAGTGAATCAATTTGGAGGCTGGAGCTCTATTAATTATTTTGTTTTCCCGGGCATGACTGACTCCGTTGCGGAATATGAAGCTTTGCGTAAACTAATCCGTGAGACAGGTTTAAAAATGATCCAGTGGCGCAATTTTAATATTGATCCTGACTGGTACCTGGGCAGGATCGGTGTAACGGATACCGGGGAATGTATAGGTATCAGGCAACTCCAAGCGCTTATCCGGGAAGAATTTCCGGGACTGAAGTATGGATATTTCAATCCACCCATGGAAAGGATCAAAGGAAAATTTGATAAGGATTTCGCACATTAAGATCAGTCACAAGTAAAGCCCGTTATCTTCATCACATTCACTAGCTTTTTGCAGTCCTTATCCGCATAAATATATTTTAAACCTAACAGGGCGGCTTTTGATTTGCAAATCTCGTTACCTCCAGCCTCACAGTTATAGTGATCATAGACTTCGATTTTCATAAACTGGCCTGCATTATTTTCTTTTCCTCCAAATTCCTCATCGTAATTTTTTGGATGTTCGCCATGATAACGGGGATTACCAGAATATTCATTTATCATTCTATTAGCCGCACAATCTGTTTTGTAGCCTTTCATGGCAAGCTGGCAACGGGCATTTGTGAATACATTATAAACCGTAGCAGTGGCACTATCATAATAGGCATATCCATGGGTTGGTTCTTTAGGCCCTTCTTCTTTTTTATCTTCGTTCACAAATTTTAAACCCAGGTCAATGGGAAGAATAGGGTCGATCAGCAATGGATTTTCGTCTTTTGGATTTTTCTTTTTTGTACTGTCTCCTTTATTATTATTCAGGAAGATCGGGGGAATATTCTGGTTAATATCGGCAAAATATCCCAGGTTCAGCATTGATAAGCTGGCCGGTACAATACTGAGAGAAACGGTGACCGGTTGGTTCGTATAGCTGGTGCAATGGACCAGGTATTTCCCATCCGGTTCTTTATTGGCGCCAAAACTATTTAATACCTCTTCTTCATACTGCGGATAGATGTAAAATAAATTTTTAAATGGGTCAAGATATGCGATACGGGTATGGGGGGGCAACTCTTTTTTACTGACTGGTTGGTTGACCTGTAATCCATCCAGTATTGAAGCAATGGCATGACTGGCATCCAGGTCTTTCAATGAAGTGATGAGTAGAGAAACATTTTTACCGGAATAGTCATTTTGCAATGCGTTATTTGCCTCTTTTGCAGTGGTAATGTTTTTCATCAAGGTGGAGTCATTAATATTCGCGGTTACATGCTGTATATAATTTAATCCATCCCGGATCACATCAGTATGCACAAAACAGGGGTTTGCCGCTGTCGTATTCATTATATTAGTTGCAGCTGCATCATAGGCGGCCAATGCCGGCAAACCTGAAGACAGATCCTGGTTGGGGATCGTAAAAAAGCGAAGGGCAATATCAGCAGTCGCTTTATCCAGCTCAAGATTTTCATCAGAAGTACAATAAGGTAATCCTTGCAATGCCTGCGTGATCTGGTTCCTGGCAGCCTCCGTAGTAGCGTTAGCCAACAGATCATTTAGGTATGTTTTTACCGATGCTATCCATTTATTGAACTGATCACAGGTTGCCAGGGATCTTTTTTGTGTGTTCGCAGTATTAGTGCTGACATCCGATGACGGGTACAGGGTGGCGCTGATATCATATATACCGGGTGTAACACCTGTAACTGTCCTTAAAACTTGCCAATCAGCCGGCGAGGTGCTGCCGGGCTGTGTGGGAAAATGCAAAACCTGCAAATCACCACCCGACAGGTTGACAATGTTTGGCGTAAGATTTCTTATGTCAAACAGGATGGTAGGTATTTGCATCGTCTCCCTGCCGTCCCCGCCATTCCCAGCCTGGTCAATCTGGAAGGTGGCAGTTGCCGTTTCGCCTTTATTAAGGTTATTCCTCGAGATAAAAGCATTAAGTGTGACTACACTGAAATTAGCCTGGTCGGTCCGGTTACCCGCCTGCCTTGTCACAGTAGCTGCCCCATTCTGAAATCCATGGGGAAGGGAAAGCACGGTCTGAGTGGGCGATTGGGTTAATACGGTTGCCTGCATTGTTTTGCCACTTGCGTCTTTCAGGAAAAATTTATCGGTTGGCTGAAAAAGCAAAGCAGTATTATTGGCGGCGTATATGGGTATATTCCCGTTGTTCAGAAAAACTTTTTGGTCGGTCATCAAGGTTGCCTGGCCGGCAAATGGGGCAATAGTGAGGGGCGGCGGTGGTAAGCAAGGGTTTTTCAATTCCAGAGTGGTATTATCTTTCCCGTTAAAAACATTGGCTGTAATGGGGTTGGTAATACCTGCCGGAACAGGAAATGTAAACTGATTTGGTCCAGCTAAAACCGGCACAGTTGATCCGCCAACAGACAGTACCAGTTTTTGGAGTGCTTTCAGGTTGTTCCGTTTTTCCTTTTCTGTTTTACCGGCAGGTTCGGGCGTTACCGTGCCCGTTAAGTTAATTGTCCCCGTGGCCGCGGAGGCAAGCACGCCGGGCAAGAAGACTTTAAGATTGCCTTGTTCCGAACTGAAATTGACGACCCGGTAATCCTGTTCCATCGTAACAGTTCCGGTAAGGTTGACGGTCTGGGCCCAGATTATTGAAGCGGGTACAAGCAGGAATAATGCGAGCACAGGACGTAGGAAGTTTTGTTTCATGTCTGTGCTTTCAGGAAAGATAAATAAATAGCACTATAACTGCAAACTAATATAGGGATCGGTGGCTATTTTTGCTTGTGCATCAATCAGTTTGAGAAGATGCCTGAAACAAAAACAAAAATAATTACCGGTATGGCATGGGCCGTACTGGCCACTTTTATCTGGTCGGGAAATTTTATCGTTGCCAGGGATGTGAATAAAGAGATCCAACCGATCAGCCTGAATTTTTACCGCTGGCTTACGGCATCGGTCATCATCTGCCCTTTTGCCATAAAACAATTCATTTCTGAATGGGGCCAGGTAAAAAGATCATGGCAATATTTATTTCTTACCGCATTAAGCGGTGTGGCACTGTTCAACACCTTTGTATATATCGGAGCTCATTACACCTCAGCCATAAACCTGGCCCTGATCGGGACCACCTCCTCGCCCATCATGTCTGTCATCCTCGCCCGTATTTTCCTTAAGGAAAAGATAGGCTGGATGAAAATTGCAGGCATGATCCTCTGTACTGCCGGTGTCTTGTTCCTGTTATCCAAAGGGGATTTTAAGAACCTGCTTTCATTCCGTTTCGGGACAGGTGATCTCTGGGTACTGCTGGCTGCATTTTGTTTTGCAGTATATAATACCCTGGCCAGGAAAAAGCCGGCAGGCATTTCACCCATTAATTTTTTATTTGTCATTTTTACGGTAGGGACACTCATGCTGGTTCCTTTTTTTATTTGGGAAACAGGTCGGGCAGCAGCCATTCAATGGAACAGCAACCTGGTTTTTTCAATTCTCTTTCTCGGGTTAGGAGCATCGGTGATCTGCTTTTTCATCTGGAATATTGCGATCCGGAAATTAGGCAGCGGACGGACATCATTATTCGGGAACCTGATCCCCGTATTCAGCAGCATCGAAGCTGTCTTTTACCTGCATGAGCAATTCACCTGGATCCACCTGGTAAGCATGCTGATCGTATTTACAGGTGTTTTACTGGCCAATATCCGTTTATTGCGATAATATTATATTTACTTTTTATCCTTGACAAACAGGCCCAAACATATTCTTCCTCTCGTTGTATTATCACAATTTGCCGGTACTTCCCTTTGGTTCGTAGGCAATGCCGTTTTACCGGAACTCAAACAGGCACTCCACTTGAGTCAGTATGCGGTCAGCCTCGTGACCTCGGCGGTCATGCTGGGATTTGTGGCGGGCACACTCGTATTTGCATTCTTCACACTGGCAGATCGTTTTTCACCTGTAAAACTTTTTTTTATCAGTTCCCTGCTCGGTTCACTCACCAATGCTTCCGTGGCCTGGCTGGCAAAAGATGCGGCTTCACTGTTTGCACTACGGTTCGCTACCGGGTTCTTTATCGCCGGCATTTACCCGGTCGGAATGAAAATCGCGGCAGACTGGTATGAAAAAGGGCTGGGAAAGGCAATGGGTTTTTTATTGGGCGCCCTGGTGCTGGGTACGGCCTTCCCTCACCTTTTGAAGAACCGCGATTTTGAACTGCCCTGGAAAACCGTATTGTATTGCACTTCCCTTTTTGCCGTAGGAGGAGGGCTGCTCATGATCTTATTTGTAGGCGACGGCCCCTACAGAAAAAGATCAGGCCGCTTTCAGTGGAATGCCATTGCAGAGATCTTCCGATCAAAACAATGGCGGCAGGCTGCCTTTGGTTATTTCGGACACATGTGGGAACTCTATACTTTCTGGGGTTTTCTGCCTTCCATCATCAGCCTGTATGCAGTAAAAAATAATTTGTCTTTGAATATCCCACTCCTAAGCTTCCTGGGTATTGCTGTGGGAAGTATCGGATGCATCCTCGGAGGTTATATCTCCCAGAAAAAAGGAAGTGCCATGGTGGCTGCCACTGCTTTGGCTGTTTCGGGAGCCTGCTGTTTTCTTTCTCCCCTGGCCTACAACTGGCCTCTTCCAATATTTTTGACCCTGGTCTGTATATGGGGGTTTACAGTTTGTCCTGATTCACCTCAATTCAGCACCCTGGTAGCGCAATTCGCGCCTGAGCATTTGAGGGGAACTGCACTGACGATCTACAATGCCATCGGGTTTTCCATTTCCACTGCAAGCCTCATCCTTTTCGATTATTTATTTCATTCCAAAGAAATATGGGGGGGACAAAACACGTTTGCTTTGCTTGGGCTGGGCGCTGTGTTGGGGCTGCCACCAATGCTGAAACTGATCCGGGCCAGATCATAGATCCGCTATTACTATTTGAAATCCAGTAAGGTCATTCTTTCAATCTGTATAACCTTTATCGGGGTGTCATATTATCATTCCTGAATTGCATGTTCAGCGCAATTTTAAAATTCCCTTTCGCCAGTCCTGTGATATTCACCGGGATGATCCCGTCGGGATTCATAACCGTATATATGCACTGGTTACCGGTATTCTCTCCTCCCGGGATGGTCATTTTAATGATCTCGGGAGATTGATTGATGAAAACCATCCTTGTTCCGGCAGGCACTGATTCATAATTTGCCTGGGCAATCACCTCTTCCCGTGGAGTGATCGAGGATTTGGATAATGAAAAATATACGAATAAACATTCACTTTATAATTTTTGAAGACTCTTTACGCTGCAATAAATCCGGGCCCCGGTTGATAACCAAGAGCCCGGAACATTGCCTGGTGCTGCATTCAATAACCGAATTTTTCCTTAAGGCATTGGAGGTATTCTTTCATACACGCCACTTCCCTTGCCCTTGCCGCAGCAAAGCATGCCAGCATACAGAACCAACCGCCATTATTTGCCTTGCAATCAGCCATACATTTTTGTTCTTCTGCTTTTGATTTAGTAATGCAATCCAAATAAGCGTCCCAGCAACTCTCGCAGGTGTTGGAAGTCAGGTTTGCTGTCACCGTATAAGAGCCGGTATTGATACCCCTGGCCTGGAATGAAAATACACTGTTCCCACTGGTAACATTGGAAGCATCCAGGCTCCGGGTAAACATCGCAGGGTTTTCTCCTTGGAATGCTATAGTTTGGGGTGAACCATTAGATAACTCCACCCTGAAATGATTATTCGCCAGGTTGAGGTTACCCATTCCTGCCACGGAACAGGTAATATTAGCCGAGCTGTTCTTAAGGATCGTAGTCTTATCGGCACTGAGTCCGACGGTTACCACCTGGATGGGCGTTGTCTTGGTCACACCACCATCGGATATTGTAAGCGTAGCCGTGCCTGCCGGTAAATTATCCGGTATCTGGACGAATGCTGCACGAGGTGATTCTGCGATCACTTCGAGCGGGATATTATTGATGGAGCAGGTCGTATTGCTGGCATTCCCGTCAAAAAATCCGTTGATGGTCAACTGCTGACCTGGCTGGCAATAATTGATCGGTTCAAAATTTCCGGGTGAAGGCAACTGGGGCAAATGGAATTGATCCGGTGAGATGGGATTATTATGTTCATCAGTCGGAAGAGGAATGGTTTGTACTGGTATGGAAGCGCTCGTTAGCGTATTTCCCTTACTGTCCTTGATAAGGAGCGGAATGCTGCTTACACCGAGGGGAACGACAAATTTGAAAAGCCTGTCTTTCAGATTGGAATGATTATTCTGTACTTCCACCACCGATCCCTGTAAGGTCGCACTCTGACTTTTTGAAATGACAGAGCCGGTGATCGTATCGCCCGGTTGAATATTGTTGGGTACCCTGATATCCACCACTTCGCCGGTCAGGGTGCTGGAACTGGTCGTTGTCACTTTCTGAGGATATGGTTTGCTGGTATCTCCGACCCTGTAGTTGGCATGTTCGGTTGGAACAGCATGTGCATTGGCGTTGGCGTTTGTCACTTTCGGGCAACATTCGGCACAAGCGCCGTTTCCGCTCCCGGATGAACCAAGATAGCCCTCCACTTCCACTCCTACCTTCACGCCTTTCACATCAAAATTGAATTTTAGTTTTTTGAACCCACAGGCCCATGCCCATTGGTAATCCATCACACAACAATTGCCCACGATCTTTGTTACACAAACACAACTGGCCTGTCCCAGGCTCATATCTCCCCCGCAATCAGGCAAGCAGGCAATTACGTTACCGGCATCATCACATTTCACGCTCAGGTTGGCCCATATCTTTCCTCTTGTCATGTCCTCATATTTACTTTGCCAGGCCCAGCCGATATGGTAATCAAAACACTTGCTGTGATGGGCGATCATGACAAAATTGGAAAGCATATCATCATAGACGATGGAGTTATCATCGGTTACACAAATTGTCGAAAAAGCAGTACTGCCTTTTACCCAACTGATCCTTACGCGATGCAGCCCGATCTTGATCATCGCAGCAATCTTTTTCTGCCAGGCAGATATATCTTCTTTCGCGACAGAACGATCATCTGCTACTTTTTCAGCGGTCATCCCGGCCGGGTTTGAAATATCGCCGTTGGGTAACCAGGCGTTCTGTACGCCCGTTATATCATCAACAGTGGTTGTCCGGTCTTTATCTGTCCTGATCACGGGCATCGCATCTTCCTTCCAGCCGGTAGCTTTCACATTCATTCCGTACATGCTGTTCCAGTTCGCAATAGATCTTTCGATCTGATCCTTCGGACCAGCGGGCAAACCCTGCGCCCCTGAGGACAGGTCGAAAAACAGGAAGGGCACTAAAAAATTAAAGAAACCAACAAGGATGGAAAATGGCTTTTTCATATAAAAACTTTTGTAGTGAATGATGGGAAATTGCTTATAATTATTTGTATGATTATCTATAAATTATTTTGCTGTATAACGGCTTTGGCATCACCCAGCCATGAATATTTTATTATAAACAGGAAAAGCCGTTTACTTTTTCAATGTCAATCAAACGGGTACATTCTTTGTCAGAATAGATAT
>CAZZDQ010000012.1:51987-67152 GCA_964652845.1 uncultured Chitinophaga sp. | reverse complement strand
TTTTTGATTCCGGTTCCTCCTTCTTATTAACGAAATGTTGATAAGCTTAGTTGTTCGGTCCTTCATTAATTATTTCCAAACAGGTGCCGTTCTCGGGAACTGCTGTCATTATAAATGTTAAAATAATGGACTTCAAATCGGATACCAAAGAAAAATTTCATGTCATAACATTGAAAGAACCCGTCCTTTCTGCTACAATGACAGGTGAACTGGCCGCTTTCCTGCTTTCCTATCTTGAAACTGTGCCGCACAACCTCGTTTTGTCATTTGACGAAGTAAAGGAACTGGACCTTGCGGCTGCGGAAAAACTTGTGACGGTGCAGCAGAAATTCTATGAACAGGATGCTTCTTTTGTGGTCTGTGCGCTGCAAAAACAGGTAGAAGAATTCCTGGATCAAAATGACCTGCTGGAAATGATGAATGCCACGCCCACGATCAGTGAAGCGGGAGACATTGTGCAGATGGAGGAGATTGAAAGGGAGATGCTGGATGAAGAATGAAGTGTAAGGTACAAGGCTCAGGTTTCAAGGTTCAAGATTTGATGGTTGAAATTTAATTAAACCATGTTCGCTGTTACGATATTGGGAAATAATTCTGCCGTGCCGGCATTCAACCGGCACCCGACAAGCCAGGTGATCACGCTGGACGGGACCAACTATCTCGTGGACTGCGGGGAAGGCACGCAGATCCAGATGATCAACTACCGGATCCGGCGTAGCAAGATCTCACATATATTCATTTCACATTTGCACGGAGACCATTATTTCGGGCTGGCCGGACTGATCACCAGCTTTGGTTTGCTCAGTCACCAGCAGGCGTTGCATGTTTTCGGGCCTGCACCTTTGAAAGAAATAATGGAGATGCAACTAAGCGTGGCAGACACAAGATTACCATACCCCCTGCATTTCCACACTATTAACGGACCGTCTACCCTTCTCGAAACAGAAAAGCTGGAAGTAAAATGTTTCCGCACCACGCACCGCATCGAATGTTACGGATTCTCATTTGCCGAAAAAAAACAACCCCGAAAAATAGACCCTGAAAAAGCAAGAGATCACGGAATTCCTTTCTCATTCTATGAGCGATTGAAGGAGGGTGAAGATTATGAAAAGAAGGACGGCTCCCTCGTAAAAAACGAATGGGTGACAGCGGAAGCACCTGCCGGGAAAAAATATGTATACTGCGCTGATACCAAATACGACGAAGCCATACTGCCTTATATTAAAAATGCAGACCTGGTCTACCATGAGACCACTTACCTGGATAACCTGCGTGAAAAAGCAGAGAGCCGGTTTCACAGCACGTCTAAACAAGCTGCCGATCTGGCGAAAAAAGCCGGCGTGAAAAAATTACTGATCGGGCATTTCAGCAGCAAGTATGAAAAGCTGAATGAATTTGAAATTGAGGCCAGGGAGATCTTTCCTGATACGGATATTGCAGTGGAAGGAGCTACCTATATGGTTTAGCGTAATCATGCAGCTTCATTTTTTTTTATTTGGTTAGCCAACTATAAAAAGCCGGGAACTCTTTTCTCCATGCGGTTTCATTATGGCGGGCTTGCTCATTTATCACACTCGTCATCTTTACAGATGAAAAAGTTTTCAGCTCATTCTCAGCTTTGAGCATATCCGGCACCATGGTCTCTCCCTCCTGTCCTCCCGCATAGAAATATATTTTCGCGTTCAATTTTTTCCCACGCTTTAAAATATCATCAAAGATCCCAGGTCCCACCCAGAAGGCCGGTGAAAAAATACCTGCCCCTCCAAATATTCCCGGGTGACTCAGCAAGGCGTACAGGGAAACCAGGCCGCCCATGGAACTGCCTGCGATATAAGTGTGTGAGCGATCCTTCAGCGTACGGTAATGCCGGTCAATATAGTTTTTCAATGTGTTCGTTATGAAATCAACATATAATTTTCCCTCCCCTTTGCCGGATACATTCGTTGCTGCGATCCCTTTGAGTTCAAAATCATAGGGACAGTATTCATTTAATCTTTTTGATCCTCCGTTATCTATTGCCACAACTATGCAGGCTGGAGCCTTCGTGGAGTCCATAAATTCATCCACACCCCATTCTCCTGCATAAGAAGTGGAGTCATCGAATACATTCTGCCCGTCCTGCATATACAACACGGGGTATCGGACCCTTGTTGAAGCATAGTTAGCCGGCAAATAGATCCAAACCCTTCTTGTCCGGTTCAATTGGGGAATTAAAAATGCCGTATCAATAATATGCACATGTTTATTGGCGGTGCTGACCCTTGGTTTGGGCGGGAAATGGTCCTGCCATTCAGTGATGGACAAATCAATAGCCGTATCTCCATGCAAGGTTAAGCTCCGGTTGGCGATGCCTGCACCGTTTTTTTCACACTCCACCTTATCCCATCCGCCGCGGGTGATCTTATATTCATATTTTCCGGCAGGAAGTTTTACCGATATAGAATAACTGCTATCTGCACCCATCTGAAAAAGATAATCCTTGTTTTGCGGGTTCCAGGCATTGAAGGAACCGGCTAAATATATTTTTGAACCTGGCAGATGGTTAGGGGGAAGATCTTTTATATTAAACCTTATACTGTATTGAGAAAATGCCTGTAAACTGATCAGAAAAAGAATAAAAAAATAAAAACCCTTTTTCATCTGTGATAGTTTATTTCAAAAATACAAAGAGGCAATTAATGTTTTAAACATCCTGATTTGATATCTGGGGTTTTTGATTTCACGCAAACCTGCCTGCCTGCCTTCGGCAGGTAAACCGTGAGGCAGGGACTGCAAAGACGCAAAGAGATCGTAATGCTGCGACTTTGCGCTTTTCTTTGCGACGCTGAGTGAAATATTTTTAAGAGGTTTCTGATCAGAACAACCACGACTTACCCGCTCCCGCTGCCCGGAAAGGCCAGGGAATGGAAATAAGAACAATCAGGAGTGCCAGGCCAAAAAATAATAATACCCTTTTATGCTTCTGAGGGTCGGGTACATTTTTCTTCGCGTAGCCGTACCCTACATGGATCAGTATGATGGCGATCAGCATGGCGGTGATATGTTCAATGGCATAAAACCGTGTGACACTGTCACGCATAATTTCTTTCATAGGCATGGACTGCAGCATTTTCAATCCCCGTGGCCCGGCAAACCACTGGTAAAGCCCGATGAGTAATTGTATATCGGCGGCGATCATAGTGAATAATCCCAGTTTGCGGTGCAGCGCAGTAAAAGGCTTGTTCCGGCCGGCAAAATGTTTATATACGGAAACCACCAGCAATAAAAGAACGGCCCAGCGAAGGATACTGTGAACACGCAGCACAAAATCGTACATAATAGTTTTTGTCAAAGCTAATCAAAATAATAAACTGCTTTAGTCGGCAGCCCCGGGGTCATCCCTGTTTATTAAAAATTCAATAACTTTATATCAGGTCTTCCCCATGACTGGCAATCTCTCAACAGGCTTCCATATTTCATTTTTCAAATCCTACTAAATCATCCGTGTTCCTGGTTCGCTATTATATCATCTTCAATTTGTTTATATGTTACAAAAAACGATATCACTAAAGGGTAACTTTCTATACAGAAAACTACTGTTTTGCTTAATGATATTCATCCCGGTATTATCATATTCCAGCGGTTATACCGGGATCAGGATCACGAATGCCAGCCCCATCAATATCAAATGTGGCAGTTCAACGACCATTACGGTAGAGATCTCCTATTACCGTGATGCAAGTGACGCGTCAGCACACTCCCTGAACCTTTCTTTTTACCAGGTTCATAGCTGGTGGTTTGATGACCTGCTGGGCAATATTTCTGTTGATATGCCGGCAGCTGCCGGGAACGGGAAATTCACTGTTGACTACACCTTAAATTGTGATATCCAACAGAGCGGCAAATGTAAGTTTTTCGGCCCCTGGGATAGCGGAAGCGGCCAGAGTCCGCATACCATTTATGCTCAATTGGGTACTATGGAATCAGTTAAGGTACAGGTTAACTGTGAGAAACCCGATGGCACCTATTGTTACCTGGTACCGCCGGATAATCCAATAAACCAGGGCTCCACGGCTACCGTGGCGCTTGCAGTGAATTGCCCGGTGAGGCCGGTAAAGGAGATCGATATGCTTGTCACCGATGATGCAAACAATTTCTCCCTGGCTAATGCGGCTTTCACAACAGCCTTCCTGGCCAACTGCAGCCTATCAAGTATCGATAAAACAACACCGGGAAAAATCAGGTTCATGGCTACCCTGAAAACACCGAAAGTTATCAGCGGGCAATCTGCCATCGCCTCCCTCAGCCTGCAGGCTCATAATAATACTCCTTATGGACCTTATTTGATCAATATTGAATCTGCTTCCGGTTTATGGGATGCTTCGCACCAATCCATCGATGCGCAACTGGGAGAACAGTCGCTTGTTATCGCACCGGTTGACAAGGATCCGCCCCTTATCAATAATTCCCTGGTCAGCATCTGTGAAAATGCGGTAAGGGGAAGGGCCGGTGCCATCAGTGATAATTTTCTTTCAATGAATGGATATATAAAGGTCAGCCTGTACAAGGATGAAAAATATTACCAGGGCGGGGCAACCGTTCATGCTGACGGAAGTTTCCTGATCGACGGAATGCATATCCAAAATGGTGACAACCTGAAACTGATCGCCGGAAATTATGCGGGCAAGAATACGATCTATACGTTCAGCGCTAACCCGGGCAGTGATCCAAATGCATGCGACGAGAACCTGACCTTCACGGAAAATACCGGGAAAACGATCAGTGGAATGGTGGTGAGTGATGAGGATATCAAGAAAACCACATTCAACACACCCAATGGGAATGTTGTACTCTATACAACGGACGACCAGGAATGGCTGCAATCAGGAAAATCGCTGACGGGTACCGTATCCCTTCAACCTGCAGGCAAGACGCAACAGGAAAAGCAAAACAACCTGAATGAACTAAAGAAATGCCTGCTCATGGTCGGCAGTACGGCCGTGGCCATTTCAGAAGCAGAGCAATTGATCCATTATACAGGGAAAAAAGATCCGACTGCCAATTTCCAGGTTTCCCTCACCCATCCGAACGGGCAGGATAAGAGTGCGGTCAACTGGGCTATTCCCCGTAATCCCGTAACTGAATATTCCGGCCAGGCCCAACCCGGGCCATCCCTGTTGATGGACCAGAAACTGACAGCCGGTAATAATATGGTTGTGGTTCATACCTTACCTGTAACAGGGGATGAGTTCGGCGAAACTGATCATTTCACCATGACCGATTCCAAAGGAAGCGCTTTTCCCGTTTATCCTGTCTCCCAGTCTCCCACAACCACCGTTCTGAAGATCCCCGATGAGGCTTCCAAAGGAAACATCACGATCAGCCGAACACGTGACAACCATGAAAAAGGAAAAGTCAGTTTTTATTATTACGATTTTAGTTTTACAAGCCCCGATACAAAACTGACAAACGGGCAAAACTCTGTGGTAAGAACAGAAATTATGCATGGAGACAATGATGAAACACAGCGGCCTCCTTTCCAGATGGTGATCCGCAATCTCGATCCCCGGGTCATTTCCCTGCAGGGAGGAGAACTTCAAATAGTGAAATTCCCGTTGGACGGTGCTGCCGGTAATAACTCCTGGATACTGAACAGCCGGGTAACCGGCAGATCGCAGGGCTCTTTTTCACTCAATGCGACCCTGAGCCAGGATTATTTCAGCCGCACAGATGCATTCACACCGCAGATGGAAGCGTTGAATGATCCCGAACAATTCAACCATTGGACCGATGCCCTGAAAAGGGACCTTATTGTCAGCACAAATAACCTTGATAATTCACCTTCGGCGCAGACCATGAAAGCAAATACCATGCGTGCTGTCAATGACCTTCCGCATTGCACCAATGCTGCTTCACTGCCTGATTGCAAAAAACTCGTCAGCCAGTTATTACAGCCCCTGCAGGTACCTCAAAATACTGTGAACGCCTGGTCCTGCACCTATGAAGCAATGAAATCTGCCGGTAGCAAGCTGAATGACCTTCTTACCGGAAAAGAAACATTGGTGAACTGGCCGGTATTGCAAAAAGGGCTTGAACTGATCAGCCAAATGGGGAATAAGTGGAAGGACAAACAAATTGTGGATGATGCGCTTACCCTGATATCTCAAATTCCCGGGCAAGGTTCAAATGGAAAACTGGATGCGGCATCTTTCAATTCCAATTTACAGAGCCTGGTACAACGTTGTAATCAAAAATATGACCGGATGAACAGGGGATTTAGATATTAGTCTCTCACACCTGCCTGCCGGCACGGAATGCACAGATTGACGCAGAGATAGTTTGTGAAAAAAAATTCTATTCCACCCAATCCGCAATGAAAATATTGGTGTCGTGGGTATTGTTATTGTTGCGGTTACTGCAAAAGATCAGCTTTTTCCCGTTTGGACTGAACATGGGAAATGCATCAAATATTTTCTCATGCGTAATCTTCTGCAGGTTGGTCCCATCTTCATTGATTGAATAGAGGTTGAATGGAAATCCCCTTTTGTATTCCTGGTTGCTGGCGAAGATGATCCGCTTGCTGTCGCTGAAATAGGCCGGGGCCCAGTTGGCCTGCCCGAAATGCGTGACCTGCCTCACATGACTGCCGTCTGCATTGGCAATAAATACTTCCATACTGGTGGGCGCAACCAAATTCTGTGCCAGTAGATCCTTATAATCTTTTATTTCCTCTTCCGTTTTTGGCCGGCTTGCCCGCCAGATGATTTTTTTCCCGTCGGGACTGAACCAGGCGCCGCCATCATAACCCAGGATATTCGTGACCTGTTTTTCTTTTCCCGTTTTCAGGTCCATCATGTAGAGGTCGATATCCCCGTTACGCAAACTGGTATAGATCATTTTTTTTCCGTCGGGAGAGATCGTGCCTTCCGCATCATACCGGTCGCCATGGGTGAGTTGTTTGATGATCTTCCCGCTGGTATCGGCCATGAAAATATCATAGTTGTAAAGCGGCCAGATATATTTATTCCCATATTTGCTCCGGTCAGGTACTGCCGGGCAGGTGTCAGACACAAGGTGCATGGAGGCATAGATGATATGTTTACCATCTTTTAAAAATGCCCCGCAGGTACAACGGCCTTTCCCTGTGCTCACTCTTTTGTAGGTAAAGGGTTCACCTGGTTTCGGCACCCTGCCGATAAAGATCTGGTCGCAGTTCAACCCTTCCTTCACATTGGTGCGCTGAAAGATGATCCATTTACCGTCAAAACTGAAATAGGCTTCCGCATTCCCGCCTTCAAAGGTGAGCTGTTGTACATTCTTCAGGTGTGTTTCTTCCGGGAAATGAATGGTATCGCTCAATATCTTATTTGTAAAGCCTGCCGGGATGTTTTTATCAGTGTTTCCGGGGAGGTCGCGGGCCGAGACAAATAACAAGAAAGCCAGCAGGAAAAGCGGGGAGATCCTTTGCATGCGTTGATTTTTATAACCGTGCAAAGATAGGTTTCGTTAAATACTATGATAGCCGTTCATACAGTTTAGTTCTTTAACAAATATGGTATAGTTTTGATGTATGAAGATCCGGCACTTATTCTCCCCCCTGCCCTTCTTTCTCATTTTATTCATTAGCAGTTGCCACCCTTCAAATAATAATTCCGCTGACGATGAGATCTTCAGGCAACCGGTTTTCAGCATTCTATCGGACAGTATCAGCAAAATGCCGGGCAATGATGCTTTGTATTTCCGCCGGGCGATCCTGCTCAATAAACATAATTACCCGGTCCAGGCCCTGCACGACTTTGAAAAAGCCTGGTCAATCAAAAAAGATGAGCTCTATGCTCTTGGCATTGCCCGGCTATGGATGGATAGAAACCCCGACTCGGCTATTTTGTTCATTAACGACGCTCTCAAGATTATTCCCGGCAGTTTTTTGCTCCGGCTGCAACTGGCCCGCAGTTATGATGCGCTGGGCAAAACGGATGAAGCCCTGGCTGCCTGCAATGATATCATCCGGCAGGACACAACAAATGCCGATGTCCTGCGATTCGAAGCCGGCTTGCTGGATAAAAAAGACAGTTCCTCCGCTGCATTGAAAGTATTGGAAGCTGCCTGGAAACTTACCCCGAATGATGCCGAACTGAACTATTTGCTGGCTGAGCGCTATGCTGAGAATAAGGATCCTAAAACACTATCTTTCTGCGATGCCATAATCAGGAAAGATTCCCAGCATGTCCTTCCGCAGCCTTACTATTATAAAGGACTTTATTTTTCCAACATCAGGGAATGGGATAAAGCCCTGGCTGCTTTTAACGCAACCATTGAAAAGGATTTTCATTATATGCCGGCCTATACTGAAAAGGGCCGGGTATTGATGGAAGAGAATAAAACAATGGATGCGATGAAAGTATTTCAGCTCGCCAATACCGTCGATCCTGCCTATCCCGATGCATATTTCTGGTTAGGCAAATGCCAGGAATCGTTGGGGAAAAAGGAAGATGCGCTATTGAATTATCAAAGGGCCTATAGCCTGGATAAAAGTTTTACCCAGGCAAAGGAAGCGGCAGATGCTTTACATAATAAATGATTTACGGATTAAAATATTTTAACCACAAAAACACAATGGAATACACCGAGGACACAAAGCTTAACTGAAATGATTTTAGATACCCTTTGTGTTCTTTGAGAAATTTTCTTTATTCACTTTGTGGTAAAAAAATTAAACCCTTCCACGGTGAGTGAATGAATAATGATTTATAAAGTGCAACAGTTTGTATCTTGCACCGCAAATCTGAACCAATGCCCCTGATCGCCCCCTCTTTTTTATCCGCTGATTTTTTACAACTGGGAAATGAATGCAGGATGCTGGATGAAAGCCAGGCCGACTGGTTCCACCTGGATATCATGGACGGCCGTTTTGTCCCCAATATCACTTTCGGCCCGATGATCGTGGAATTCATCCGCAAGGCCACGAAAAAACCCCTGGATGTGCACTTGATGATCGTAGAGCCTGAAAAATATGCGGAGCAATTCAAAAATGCCGGCGCCGATCACCTGGCAGTTCATATTGAAACCTGTCCCCACCTGCACCGCAACCTGGAACAGATCAGGTCACTCGGCATGAAAGCGGGAGTGGCCGTGAATCCGCATACGCCTATTTGTAACATCGTGGATATCGTGGCCAATGCCGATATCGTGAACCTGATGAGCGTGAATCCCGGTTTTGGCGGGCAAAAATTCATTGAGCATACCATTCAAAAGATCAGGGAGCTGAAAAAAATAATCCGCGACCTGGGCTTAAAAACATTGATAGAAATTGACGGAGGCGTAACGGCAGATAATGCCCATGCCATCGTTGCCGCCGGCGCTGATGTGCTGGTGACGGGGAATACTGTTTTCAAAGCAACCGAGCCAAAACAAATGATCGCGCAACTGAAAGCAATAAAGTGACCCTTATGAAATTCAGGTGGTGTTCATTTATTCTTTGTAATTTTTTTTTGATCCTTTCTACCTCTTCCTTCTCCCAAAAAGGAACCGCTACTGTTTCCGGTAAAGTGGTGGATGAAAATGAGAATCCGCTGCCCGGTGTTACCATCACTATATTAGGAACCACCAAAGCAATTACCACCAATGATTCGGGTTATTTCAAACTGACCGTGAGTTCAGGGCGGGCCTTTGCCCTGGTATTCACTTTTACGGGCAGGAGGACCGAACAAAGGAATTTCCTGCTCAGTGAAAATGAAGAAGAAACCATCACCATCCGCATGGAAAAGGGAGTAAAGGAATTGCAGGGCGTTACCGTAACGGACCAGCGCGACCGTCGCGAAGCCGGGCTGATCAGGGCAAATCCTAAATCCATTCTTAACCTTCCTGCACCTGTTACCGGTGTGGAAAGCCTGATCAAAATTTTTGTAGGCAGTAATAATGAACTCACCAGTAATTATTCCGTCCGTGGGGGAAGCTATGATGAAAACCTGGTTTATGTAAATGATTTTGAAATATTCCGCCCCTATTTGGTCAGTAACGGGCAACAGGAGGGATTAAGTTTTATCAATCCCGAGATGACCCGTTCCATTAATTTTTATAATGGCGGCTACCAGGCAAAATATGGTGACAAAATGAGCAGCGTGCTGGATATCCAGTATAAAAGGCCCCGGCAATTTGGCGGCTCCGCTTATATTAGCATACTGGAGCAGGGGTTGGAACTGGAAGGTACCAGCAAGAATTCAAAATTTACCTATCTCATCGGAACCCGCAACCGCACCAATAAGAATTTACTGAGTCACCAGGAAACAAAGGGAAATTATGTGCCCTCTTCATCAGACCTGCAGGCCCTGCTCACGTATAAATTAAGCCCAAAGTCATCCATTGAATTGCTGGGTAATATTTCGCAGACAAAATTCACCCTCATTCCACAGACCAGTCAGCTCACCACTTCCGTTTTTTCTCCATTCTTTTCCGCTACCCTGGGGCTGGATATCAATTTCGACGGGAGCGAAGAAGATAAATACCAGGCCAATATGCTGGGCCTTTCCCTTGTCAACCAGCTGACCAGGAAACTGCGCATCAAATGGATGGCTTCCCGTTTTGAAGACAATGAGCACGAGAACAATGATATCACCGGGGCTTATCTTTTCGGGGAAAGGGATTTTGACAAGCGCAGCGCCACCTATGGCCTGATCGTAAACCCCCTTGGAGCCGGTATCTATCAAACCTTCGCAAGGGATTATCTGAACATCATCAATTATAATTTTTCTCATAAAGGATATTATGAAGCAGGAAAACATAACTGGCAATGGGGGCTCAGTGTTGAACGGACGAATATCAGTGACCGGCTCAATGAATGGGAATTGCAGGACTCGGCCGGGTATTCATTGCCCTTCAATCCGAATCAGTTACAATTGAACAATGTATTAAAATCAACTGCCAGCCTGGGCATCAATAAATTTTCGGGGTTTGTGCAGGACAATATTTTACTTGGTAAAGATTCCATGCACAGCGCGACCTTAACGGTTGGTGCAAGGTTCAATTACAATTCACTCAATAAGGAATTCTTTGCTTCTCCGCGGGTAGGCGCAAGCTGGAAACCCCGCGGGAAAAAGGATATCATCTTCCGCCTTGCAGCAGGTTCTTATAATCAGCCTCCCTTTTATCGTGAATTGCGTCGTCCCGACGGAACTATTAATACGGATCTGAAATCGCAAAAAAGCTGGCAAGGTGTCGCCGGCTTCGATTATAATTTTATCGGCGTCAATAACCGTCCCATGCGCTGGACCACGGAAGCCTATTACAAATCCATGACCGACGTGGTACCCTATGATATCAATAATGTACGCCTTCGTTATTTTGGAGAGAATGATGCAAGAGCCTATGCCGCAGGAATTGAAACAAGACTGCATGGTGAACTGGTGCCCGATGCAGAAAGTTGGGTGAGCCTTGGGTTTATGAAGACAGGCGAGAATATCAGCAACGCATTTTATAAAGTGTATAAGCTGGATTCATTGAATCAGCCCATTGACAGTTCGTTGCAAAAACTGGGGTGGGTGCGCAGGCCCACGGACCGCCGCATCACTTTCGGGCTTTATTTCCAGGATTATATGCCTACGAACAAGAATTTCAAGGTCTTCCTGAGTTTGATCTATGGCAGCAACCTTCCTTACAATATTCCCTACTCCATCCGCTTGCGTAATGCAGCTGTCATCGATCCCTATATCCGGGCGGATATCGGTTTCAGTTTTTTATTGCTGAGCGAGGATAGGAGCAATCGCAGGAGCCATGCCCCCTTCCGGAATTTTGAGAATATCTGGGCCAGCCTGGAAGTATTCAATATCATTGACCATCCCAATACCATCTCTTATATGTTCATCAAAGATTTTTCCAATACCATTTATTTGATTCCCAACCGGCTCACTCCAAGGCTCCTGAATTTGAAGATCGTGGCGAGGTGGTGATTTTTTTTACAACAGATATCACAGATTATTGCACAGATGGTCACAGTTTTATTGTGCTGAAAGTCATTGATAAGAAATTAAACTGTGATTTCTGTGAATCCTGATTATTATCGGGACTGTAATATCCCTGCCTGCGGCAGGCAGGTGTGGTTAAACTATTTATACTCAGATGCTATATTTCTAATTGCAGATCTATCCTGGCCATACATTTCCCTTTCCACAGTTGTGAATAATTAATTTGATTTTTTTTAAGATCGATTTGCTTAACTTTAATTCAGGTTCAACCACCGCTACCATTTGAAAGTAAATTCTTAATCTAAACCTTTATTGCATTGACAGAAGCAATCATCAACCTCGAAACCGTCAACCCTATTGAATTTTTCGGTGTAAACAACGGCAAGCTCGACATCCTCAAGAAAAAATTTCCCCTGCTGAAGATCCTCTCCCGCGGCACCCAGCTCAAATTAAGCGGTGCACCCGAGCAGATCGAAAATGCCCGGGAAAAGATCGAGCTCATTGTGTCCTACCTGGAACGCAACGGCCATATGAGCGAGAATTATTTCGAACAGATCCTTGGAGGGGACGATGCCGAATCCCTGGATCATTTCACCGAGCGAAATCCAAATGAAGTGCTGGTATTCGGGCCCAACGGAAAATCTGTAAGGGCCCGGACCACCAACCAGAAACTGCTGGTGCAAATGGCGGAGAAACATGATATCGTCTTTGCCATCGGGCCGGCCGGCACAGGAAAAACTTATACGGCTGTTGCCATTGCAGTGCGTGCGTTGAAAAATAAACAGGTGAAGAAGATCATTCTCACCCGGCCCGCTGTTGAAGCCGGGGAAAGCCTGGGTTTTCTGCCGGGAGACCTGAAAGAAAAGATCGATCCCTACCTGCGTCCGCTCTATGATGCCCTGGATGAAATGATACCGGCCGATAAACTCGGTTATTATATGACCACCCGCACCATCGAGATCGCCCCGCTGGCCTATATGCGGGGACGCACGCTCGACAACGCCTTTATCATTCTGGATGAGGCACAAAATGCGACTGATCTTCAGTTGAAAATGTTCCTGACACGCATTGGTTCCAATGCCAAGGCCATCATCACGGGTGATATCACACAGGTGGACCTGCCCCGGCACCAGAAGAGCGGGTTGCAGACCGCTGTACGCATCTTAAATAATATTGATGGGATTGCCCATATTGAACTGGATGAAGAGGACGTCGTGCGCCACCGGCTCGTCAAACAGATCCTTCGGGCATACACCAAGGAACATGAAAAGGAGAGCCGGGAACGTAAAATGGATTAGTACTTATCACGAAAGCTTACGTAACATTTTTGCTACCTTCAGTGAATGAAAAAATATTTCGCGGTAATCATTCTTTTTTTTATTCTTCTGTCCTGCTTCAGCAAAAAAAAAGAACCCAAACTTCCCTATAACCCGGATCTGCTTTCCCAGAATTTTGCATTGATCAAGTCAGCCATGCCCCTGATCCAAAATGGGGATATCATTTTCCGCAATGGCAATGATGCAGTGAGCGCTGCGGCCCGCAGCATGAACCGGAAGGATACATCCTATTCCCATTCGGGCATTCTTTTCATTGAACATGACAGTGTCCTGGTTTATCATTCCATCGGGGGCATTTACAATCCCAGCCAGCGTCTGCGCCGGGACCCGATCGACAGTTTTTGCAACCCGAAGGAAAATTCAGCCTTCGGCATCTACCGCTATCATCTCACCCCCGAAGAGAATGGCCGGCTCAGGGATATCGTCAGTAATTATTATAAACAGGGCCTGAAATTCGATATGTTTTTTAATTATTTAAGTGATGATGAAATGTATTGCTCTGAATTTGTGTTTAAATCCCTCAATAAGGCCCGGCTTGGCAGTATGAGCAACTATGTGCGGATGGACACCCTTCCCTTCGGCGTCACCATCGATGATATTTTTCACCATCCTGATTGCCATCCGGTAAAAAAGTTTAACTTTAGCCAATAATTCATTAAACCAAAAAAATCATTATGAAAAAACTATTCACGGTTTTCGCCTTAAGCGGAATCACAGTCGCTTTTATTGCCGGCTGCAAGGGCAAGGACAGTGTGGCCAATGATCCGAAAGCGGTCCTGGCTTCCTTCTTCGATCGTCTCAGCAAAAAAGATATTGATGGCGCAGCCAAACTGGCCACCAAGGAAAGCCAGTCCATGTTGCAGTTGATGAAAAAAGGCATAGAAGCTGGCGAAAAAATGAAGAATATCCCCAACGCCCCTCAACAGGATGACCCGACGGCGAAATTCAAAGACATTACCCTGGGCGATGCCAAGATAAACGGCGATGAAGCCACAGTTCCTTTCATGGATAAGAACAAGACCACATCATTTGATTATGTGCTGAAAAAAGAGGACGGCTCCTGGAAAGTTGATTTCAGTATGGCTACCATGATGAAAATGGGCCTTAATGCTGCCCAGCACGGCATGGATAATAACAATATGATGAATAACGGCAATATGACTGATTCCTCCGTCATGAATAACATGAATAAAATGATGAATATGGATTCACTCAACAATGCCATCCAGAAGGCCGACAGCGTATTAAAGAATGTCGATCTCAATAAACTCAAAAATATTTTCCAGAATCATTAATGCGCAATGCTTTGTTGATAAACACCCCGTCCCGACGGGGTGTTTTGATTTAAATTGCATCCATGAAACCCGCCCCCTGTCTTTTCATTTGTTCCTTGTCCCTTTTATTTGCCTGCCAGAATAAAGGCTCTTCCAATGAAGGGCCGGGAGCGAAGGATGACCTGGGTACGGCTACTGCCTTCATCCGTTCGGCACTGGATGATAATTTTGACGATGCCCGGAAATACCTCTTGCCAGATTCACTCAACCTCAACCTCCTCGAAGTGGAGCAACGCCTCTTCGAGCGGAAGGATTCGGCTACAAAGGCCGGCTATCATAATGCCTCGATCCGCATTCATGCATTAAAAAAATTAAACGATTCCGTCACCATACTCACTTTCTCCAACTCATTCATGAACATACATGATTCACTAAAGATTATCCGCCAAAAGGACCAATGGCTGGTGGATCTTAAATACCGCTTCCCGCAAAACTTTGACACGTCTTCCAGGAAAACCCGCTAACTTACATGAACCTTTTTAAAATATTTTGTTGGAAGAAAAATACTCATGAAACCAGCATAAAATGGAATTACAAGGCCGGGTCAAATTGATC
>CAZZDQ010000012.1:0-51887 GCA_964652845.1 uncultured Chitinophaga sp. | reverse complement strand
AAAATACTCATGAAACCAGCATAAAATGGAATTACAAGGCCGGGTCAAATTGATCAGATTATCAGAATACATGCCCATTGTGGTGGAGATCGTGGAAAAGCGGATGTCTTGTATTATAAGCCGAAAAAATGAATGATGCCGCTCATATATATGTTCATCATCCCTGGCATGGTTTGCCCTGCGGAACACGTGCCCCGCAGCTCGTCAATGCCATCATTGAAATACCACAGGGTTCCCGCGCCAAATATGAAGTGGACAAGGTCTCGGGGCTTTTAAGAATGGACCGTGTGATCTATTCTTCTTTCATTTACCCGGTTAATTACGGCTTTATTCCCCAAACCCTCGGCATGGATGAGGATGCCCTGGACATCCTCGTACTTTGTTCACAATCCCTGCAACCGCTCTGCCTTGTGGAAGCCCACGTGATCGGAAACATGCAAATGATCGACCAGGGCCGGGCCGATGACAAGATCATTGCGGTGGCCGCCAAAGACCCGTCCGTGAACCATATCCTTTCCCTTGAAGATCTTCCGAAGCATTTCCTGGCCGAACTGCGGAATTTTTTTGAGCAATACAAGGTGCTGGAGAACAAGAAGGTGGAGATCGACGAATTCCAGGGCCAGTCCACCGCTTTTTCCATCATTGAACATGCAATTAACTTATACAAAGAAAAGTTTTCACATTCATGAATCAATCAACAAGACATATGACTACGCAATTGATCATCACTTGTATCATCATCGGCCTGGCTGCAGGTATCCTCAGCGGCCTGGTGGGTGTGGGCGGCGGTATCATCCTGGTGCCGGCCATGATCTTTTTCCTGAGCTATACACAACACCAGGCACAGGGCACATCCCTGGGACTATTAACCCTGCCCGTGACCATACTGGCCTTTATCAAATATTATTATACAGTAAAGAATACACCGGCTGCGATCGATTTCAAGGTCATCGGGCTAATGGCTATCGGCTTTTTCGCAGGCAGTTATGCCGGCGGCTCCCTTGCCGTAAAGCTGAATGCCGATACCCTGAAAAAAATATTTGCCGTTGTCTTATTTTATACAGGTTTTAAAATGCTGGGCTGGGATATGCTCTTCTTCAAATGGCTGAAAGGGATTTTTTAATTTTAACTGTTCATCACCGGCTGCGGTTATGAAATAAACAGCTTTTCTCATCTCATCACTAAATTCCGGGCGTTGCCAAATCCTGATAAGTCTTCCCTCACCGACCAGGAACTGCTGGCGCAGTTTTACAGCGATCATGACAATGAATGGCTGGGTTTGCTGCTCAGGCGTTATACGCTTTTATTACTGGGGGTGAGCATAAAATACCTGAAGAATGAGGATGATGCCAAGGATTGCGTGCAACAGGTGTTCCTGAAAGTGATACAGGAACTCCATAAATACAAAGTGGATTATTTCAAGTCCTGGCTCTATATGATCGTCAAGAACCAGTGCCTGATGAAGTTGCGCGAAAAACAAAGCAAAGTCACGGCTGAGATCACGGAAAGACTGGCGGCCCCTGCTGAAGAGCCGGAGCAGGATGAACTCCGGCAGAATGAGCATACCCTGCAGTTAATGAAGGAAGCCCTCCGGGAGCTGAACCCGGAGCAGCAGCAATGTGTAACTTTGTTTTACCTGCAAAAAAAATCATACCAGCAGGTAAGCGATGTAACGGGATTCAGCCTGCTGCAGGTAAAAAGTTATATCCAGAACGGCAAACGCAACCTCCGGATCCTGCTGGAGGATAAACTAAAGAAAAGAAACTGATGGCTGACAACCTGAAAGACATATTATCCCATTTATCCACGGAGATCGACCAGGATATGCTCCTGCAGTACCTGAGCGGGAATTTACCGGAAGAAAAAAAGCATGAGGTCGAGAAAAAACTGCTTCAGGATGGGTTCGACAATGATGCCGTAGAAGGCCTGCAGCAGATCAAGGACAAACTACAGATACAATACATGGTGGAGATGCTGAACCGTGACCTGAAGAAACATACCCAGCTCAACAAGCAACGAGTCAAAAAAATGAAGATCAGTTTCCAGTCAACCACCCTTTATATCGCCATCCTGATCCTTTTACTGCTGATCATCATTTCTTATATCATCATCCACCGGCTCACGCACCAGTAACCAGACTTTGCCTCTACACTATTCAATCAGGCCCATTTTCCAAACAGTATGAATTGTTTCATGCAGCGGCGCAAACCTGCCTGCCGTTTACCTGCCGAAGGCAGGCGGGAATTGCAAAGTCGCTAAGATTTTTTGAAGTATGCCCTAGTAATTTTTTTTATCCGCCATCTTCTCCCACTCATTAAATACATCCTGTGCTTCGGCCAGCGGGACATGAATAAAAGGGATCTTCCGGTCGGGCAGGGGCAGGCTGATCTCCCTGTAAATAAAATCATCGTCAAACTGGATTTGCGCTGCTTCTTTTTTTGTATTCGCATAGATCACACGCCGGGGACGTGCCCAATAGATGGCGCCCAGGCACATGGGGCAGGGTTCGCAACTGGAATAAATATCGCAGCCGCTGAGCTGGTAGGTATTCAGTTTTCTACAGGCAGCCCGGATGGCCACCACTTCGGCATGGGCAGTGGGATCATTGGCGGATGTAACCTGGTTGAATCCTTCACCGATGATGACCCCTTCTTTTACGATCACGCAGCCAAAGGGGCCGCCGCTACCACTCTTTATGCCGTTACGGGATAATTTAACCGCATGCAGCAAAAAATTTCTTTCATTCTCTGTCAACAAGTCCGTCATAATGTTCATTTATAATTTTTCCCAGACCGTTTGTGCAAATTGTTCCAGTGAGGGATCCCTGGCTGCCATCAGCAAGATAACACAGTCTTCCCTGAGATGTTTCCTGGCCTCGGTTAAAAAATTATTTCTGTCAGGCACGAACCAGGCATTCCTGCCCTTATTTTTCAGATCATTAACCAGGTCTCCTGATGAAATATCCTTTTCAGCCGTTCCCCCTGCATAGAAGATCTCGCTCATCCAGATCTCATCATCGGGTCGCAGGGCGCCGGCGATCTCATTGACAAATTCGTTGCGGAGAAATTTGGTTGGTTTATATCCATGGGGCTGAAACCAGGCAATGATCTTTTTAGAAAGCGGCTGGCAGGCACGTATGGCAGCAGCGCATTTGGACGGGTTATGGGCATAATCATCGATCAGCCACACTTTATTCTTTTTTCCGTAGACCTGCATGCGGCGGTAAATACCTTTATAATTGACCAGTGCAGCAGCACAGACCGACAGATCGACCTCAATCTGGCAGGCAACCGCTGAAGCGGCCAGCGCATTTTCCATATTATGCCTTCCCATGCAATTCAATTTGAACGGAACCCCATTGATGGAAAAAAAAACGGCAAATTCTTTTTGTGAAAAGTCTCGTGCCATATACCCTGCCATTTCATTTTCTTGGGAAGAAAAATCCTGGCGACGGTCCTGTGATAATTGACAGGCCAATTGGTTATCCCGGTTCACAATGAATTTTTTACTGTTCTGTCTGAACTGCGTGAACATATTCATCAGTTCGCCGATCTCCTGGTGATCCTTGTCCACGTTCAGGAGCACACCTATTTCAGGAGCATATTGAACAATGGAACCATCACTTTCATCGGCTTCGATCACCAGCCATTCTCCTTTCCCCACTTTCGCATTACCGATTTTCCCCTCTTCAATTAAACTGACCAGCCCCGCTCCGCTGATGATCCCGGGTTCCCTGCCTGCATATTGCAGGATATCAAAAAGCATGGCGGTGGTGGTGCTCTTGCCGCTGGTACCCCCGATGGCGATCGTTTTTTTGCTGCGGGAAATCAGGGCCAGCAATTCGGAGCGGCGGAGGATAGGAATATTTTTTTGTTTGGCGAGCCGCATTTCCGGCACCGAATCCTCAATGGCAGTGGACACGATGACAAGATCGGTCTTATCCGTGATGCCTTCTCCATTCTGTAAAAAACACCGGATGCCCTCTTTTTCCAGTTTCTCTTTTATATCTATTGCTTCGCCTTCATTGAAGTAGCGGTCGCTCCCCGAAACGTTTTTCCCGATTCCTTGCAGGTATTGTGCCAATGCACTCATGCCGCTGCCCGCGATGCCCATAAAAAAAGGAAAGTGAAAACGATCGAGTGATTCGGTCATCTTGCAAAGAAAAGAAATAATGGGCGAAGGATTTTTTTCAGCGCTGCGTCCATACAAAAACTTATCTTTCACCTTCTCAAATTTGAACGAACCAAGACATGAAGCCTGTTAAACTGATACCCGTTGCGCTCGTAATGGCATTTTTTTCTGTTATCCTGGTCACCGCCTGCCATAAATCTGATAGCAGCATGACGGCAACGGACCCGGTAGCAGCTGTACTGAATCTTCCCGCTACACCATTTAATTACAGCAACCCTTCCCTGCCGGCCTACCTTACTATTCCGCCTATCCAGGGTCAAATAAATAATTCCTCCGGCAATCCTGTGACAGATAACGGGGCCACCCTGGGCAGGGTCTTATTTTATGACAAGAGCCTGTCGGTAAACAACAAAGTGGCCTGCGCTTCCTGCCATAAACAATTGCTGGCCTTTGCAGATACCGGTGCAAAAAGTTTCGGATTCAAAGGCGGACTGACAAAGCGGAATTCCATGGGATTGACCGATGCAGCTTATTATCCGAATGGCCGTTACTTCTGGGATCAGCGTGCCGCATCGCTGGAAGCACAGGTAGTGACACCCATCCAGGATACCGTGGAAATGGGAATGACCCTTCCACAGCTGGTTGCTAAACTCAGCAACCTGGCCTATTACCCGCCCCTGTTTCAAAAAGCTTTCGGTGATAATGCGATCACAAGCGACCGGATCGCACGCGCCCTTGCACAATTTGTGAAATCCATCGTTTCCTACCAGTCAAAATTCGATGCGGGCAGGGCTACCCTTCCTGTTGTTCCACCGCCGCCACCCAATGCTCCTTTCCTCAATTTCACACCGGATGAGAACAGGGGCAAGGAAATATTCTTTAGTAATATCGGTGGGTGCAATGCCTGTCATGGCACTGAAACCTTTACTGCGCCGCAGGAAAAAAATAACGGGCTTGATGCCACCACTATTGACAAAGGTTATGGGAATGTGACCGGTAACCCTGCCGATGATGCTACTTTCAAAGTGACTTCCTTGCGGAATGTCGAACTCACTTCTCCTTATATGCATGACGGAAGATTCAAAACGCTGGAAGAGGTGATCGAACATTACAGCACCGGTGTGCAGAACCATCCCAATCTTTCCCAGCAATTAAAACTCCCGAACGGGCAGCCCCGGAACCTGAATCTATCTGCTGCGGATAAAGCGGCCCTGGTGGCTTTCCTGAAAACACTGACTGACCTTTCGGTTACTACAGATGTGAAATACGCTAATCCCTTTAAGTAGGTTAATTAAGTATTAATTTAATTGGGGTATTAGGGAGGGCCTCATACTTTCATAAATATCAACACAGTGTATTTATATCATATTCCCTGGATACTCCTGATCGCTGTATCTCTGTGTTGTGTCTTTAACTTTAAGCATGACATTTCGATCTTGCGGTTCGCTTTCCATTAATTATACCTCCTAATTAACTCAATCAACTCCTGCCGGCGGCAGGCAGGAAATTAACTTACTTAACCAAATTACCAACTACTTCCCGGACCTTATCATCTGCTGGTAACCCCATTTTTTAGACAATGCATTCACCGCTCTTGCGATCCGCTGTGCTTTGGTGGCATCTGTTTTGGCGCTGTCGATCCATTTGCTGAAATAGCGCCGGTGTGAACCGGGCAGGGTGGCAAAAAAATCCCTGGCGGCAGGCTCATCTTCCAGGCAGGCCATGAAATCCTTGTTGAACACAAATGCATCTTTATCCTCCTGCAACATCACATCCAGCATGGCGCCGTGCCGTTTGCCGATCTTTTTCCTCATGGCGGCATTGAGGGGCATGATAAATGCGCCGCCCCCCATGGGCAGGACAGCGATCCCTTTAATAACATATTTATCCAGTTTCCCTTTCACGCGGAAGCCCAGTTTATTATTCGGCTTGAGTTTACCTGCAATATCAGTGGGGATCTCAATATAGGTCCACCCGGTTTTTTCCCCCTGCTGTCCGAATTTCAGGATCGTAGTAGTATACCTGACCTGTTTCATCTTTCAAATGTAACCAAAGGTTAAATTTTATACCATCCATACCATTTCATTCATCCTTCAACAAGTAAACAATTATTTTTGAAGTTTATACCTGATTGACTGGATCATGTTATACCGGCTCCTTATAAGAATTTCATTCCTGGGATCAGTTTTTCTGGTTGCAGGTCAGGCACCGGCTCAGCGATTTTCCGTATCCATTCACTTAAAAGATGATAAAAAAAACAGTGTTGCATTTGCAACCACCGAGGTGGCAAGAAGAAATGACAGCAATTTTCTTTTTAAAGTAAAAAGCGACAGCGCGGGGCTGGTAAAATTCAATCTGCCCGACAGCGGTCAATACAGGATCAAGGTCACCTGCGTGGGTTATGCAACACTGGAAAAAGGGATCCTTGTGAGCGGCCGGCAGTCTGATTTTATTTTTACAATGGAGCATCTCGCCCGTTCTATGAAGGCGGTTGTGGTCACTTCCCAAAAGCCACTGATCAGGCAGGAAGAGGATAAAACCATTGTAGACCCTGAGAATATTGCCGCTGCTTCCACTAACGGGTATGAGGTACTGGAAAAAACACCCGGTCTGTTCATTGACCAGGATGGCAATATCTATATCAGCAGCCTGACCCCGGCCCAGGTACAGATCAACGGGCATGATATGCAGATGAATGCCGCAGATATGGCCACCCTGCTCAAAAGCCTGCCACCCCATGCCATTCAAAAAATAGAGATCGTCCGGACACCCTCGGCCAAATATGATGCTTCCGGCACAGGCGGTGTGGTGAATGTGGTATTGAAAAAAGGATTCAAGATCGGTATCACCGGCAGTGCTACAGCAGGCATGCAGCATGGAACCTATGGCACGCAACTGGCCGGATTCAACCTGAACAACAATAACGGGAAAAGAAATTTCAATGTAAATGCCAATTATACGCACCGGGATTATTTTGACCAGATCATCACCGACCGTCATGTTTCTCCCGATACCCTGCTTTCTCAGAATTCCTATACCCGTTATCCATCTGATATTTATTTTACCGGTTATAGCTACTCCACCGATCTCAATAAAAAATGGACCCTGGATGCTGCGGGCTCCCTTTCACTCACCACATTTAAGAATACAACAGAGAACCCTACTGTTATCGAGAAACTGAGCACAGCCCAAACCCTTTCACAAAACGGCAATTCGATCAGCAATACCGGGCACAATATTTTTATCCATAACAGCATTGGCACCAAATATAAAATCGATACCCTTGGTTCGGAATGGACAAATGACGTCTTTTACGTCTATACCGGAAACAGGTCTGATCAGGATTATGTGACCAATTACAGTTTGCCGGTCGCTTTCATTTATTCCGGCAACGGCCTTACAAACAATAACCGGAATTTCTGGAGCGCGGCTTCCGACCTGAAACTGAAAAAGATCAGGACCCTGACCATCGAAGCCGGCCTGAAGTCCACACTGCTCGGTTTTCAGAATGTGTCTGATTATAAAAAGAACTTTAATGGCTCCATTTATAAAGACACGGCCCGGACCAGCACCTTTCATTTTCATCAAAACATCAATGCAGCCTATCTGCAGGCTTCAAAGACATTTGGAAAGGATATCATCATCAAGGCAGGATTGCGCCTGGAGAATACGCAAATGGACGGAGAACAGTTCATACCGAGGGACACTTCTTTCAGTATTCACCGTACCGATTTCTTTCCCTACCTGTACATCAGCAAAAATATCATTACCATTTTCAGTTACCCGCTTCGCGGTTACCTCGTTTACCGCAGGAGTATCACCCGGCCTGGTTATGACCAACTCAACCCCTTTCCCCGTTATGTGGACCAATACCTGACCGAAGCAGGGAATCCTTCCCTGCGGCCTCAATTCACACAGAACTATGAGGCGAATATCAGTTATGATGAACGCCCGATCATTGCCATCGGGATCAATGATACCAAAGATATTTTCACTAACGTGGTCTATGTGGCTGACAGCAGTCACCTGCAATCATTGCGGACCTACGATAACCTTGGCAAGAACCATGAGGTCTATTTCAGGGCCCTGGGTGCCCTGCCCCCGGGCAAGCGCTACTTCTTTGTACTGGGAACCCAGTACAACCATAATTTTTACCAGGGATATTATGAAGGCGCTCCCCTGTCCTATAAAAAAGGAACGTGGACATTTTTTACTTTTCATACCCTGCGTTTGGATAAAAGATCCACCCTCACCGTGAACGGCTTCCTGCGTCTGAAAGGCCAGCAACAATTTTATATACTGTCTGATTTCGGCCAGCTCAACGCCAGTATTAACCGAAAATTCTGGAATGAAAAACTGACGCTGACGATGAGCGTGCAGGATATATTCTATACCAACAAAAATAATTTCAGCATCAGCCAGGGGCTTGTCACTGCCACGGGTCTTCGTAAAAGTGATACCCGCCGCTTCGGCTTTAACATCCGCTATAATTTCGGTATCCGAAAAAAGGAAGAGAATAATGTGAATCCTGAAGTGCCTGAAGACAGGTAGTGGTTATTTCTTTTTCTTCTTAACCGGTCTCGCCGATTTTTTAGGTTTCGCTTTATTAGGTTTGGATCGCCTGGCTGGCTTTGAAGACCGGGCAGTTTTTCTTTTTCCCCCTCTTATTTCTTTGACAATGGCGGCAGCGATATTGGCATAGGTGGGTTTACCGGTGACGGGATGGCCGTTCACAAAAAATGCCGGTAACTCTTTCACGCCCATATTGCGGCCTTCCTTGATATCGTCCTGCACCTGCCAGCCAAAGGTCCCATTCACCAGGTCGTCAAGGAAATTCCTGCTCTTTACACCGGCTTCCTTGCTGTATAATTTCAGGCTGGTGGTGCCCAGGTTGCGGCGGTTATGGAACATGACATTGTGCATCTCCCAGAATTTTCCTTCCTGTCCTGCCGCCACGGCCGCTTCACTTGCTTTCAGGCTGCGCTGGTGGATCAATGTGAGGGGAAAATGCCTGAACTGGAAACGGATCTTGTCAGCATAATCATGCAGGAGCTGTTTCACCACTTCATTGGCACGGGCACATTCCTCATTCTCATACTCACCGAACTCAAGCAGCAGGATCGGGGCATCTTGCTTGCCAACGAACATATCCTTGGGCGGGATGATGATTATTTCTTCCTTCTTGACCGGCATTGTTAGTTCCTATTGATTAAAACAGTGAAATAAAACAGAATTTGGCAATGATAGGTTATGTTTTTGAATTTTCCAACTGTATATAAATCATGTTAATAAAGCTGTTCATACCGATCCTTTTTACCATTTTACCGATACTTCTGAACCCGACTGAATGAAATATTTCTGGGCATCATATCATGCAATTCCCGAATAATCTGGTTATAAATAATTTATCTGCCGGCAGGGGCTTTTGGCAATAATGGATCCATCATGAAACCGATTTTTCCCGGGCGCATACAATGATAATTTTGAGTCTCGCTGATATTCCTGCCTTGGATCAACGATAAGCCTGCCAGTTTGTTTGCCTAAACTTTGTGGACAACCCGTTTTTAAACCAGCCTGTGCAGGCCTGCCTGTACCAGGCACAAAATGAAAATGTATGAAAACTAAATCCTTTACAGCCTTTTTGTCTGTATTATTTGTCGGAGCCCTCGCTGTGAACAGTTTCGGATCAGTTCCTCCCGTTTTACCAGTGGAAGTGAAATGGACAGGCAAAGAGAAAAACCTTTCAGCAGTGCAGGTCATCATCCGCGATAACAATCCCCGCAACCTGTACAGCATCTCTGTGCGCAACGAAGCGGGGATCGTCGTTTACACGGAGAATGTCAGCGCCGGGCATGTCACTCAAAAATTTCTTTTTGATGAGGAGGAACTCAGCCAGGAAAGTGTGATCATTGAAGTGCGGGACAGAACCCATGATGAAGCAGTGGAGTACAGGATCGGTCCGGCCATGAATGATTCCAGGGAAATAACGGCCAGAAAAATGAAATAGGTTTTCTTCCGAATCAGGTAAGGGCAGGCGAATGGCCTGCTTTTACCCGGTTCTGATCCCGTAAAATCCCGGCATTGAGATCTTGCCCGTTACTCATTTATCCGGATATAACACTCAGTTATTCTTACATCCCTTTTGTGCATGCATGATCTTTCAGGCTTCCCGGCAAATGGCAGGCCTGCTCCAACTTCTCCTTTCAGGTTTTTGGATAGATCATAAAAAATTCTATGCATTTATTTTCTATGAAAAAAGACCATTGATTCCCGGTCAATCGTTTAATTTGAAAGAATCAGGCTGAGAAAGATTAAATTACTCTCCGTTGCATGATTTTTGATGATGATCACCGGGTAATTGAATTTTACCAGCATGGACCACTACCTGGATTATGAGGGAAGCAAGATCTTTTACCGGGTCACCGGGATGGGGCAGCCCGTCATCCTGTTGCATGGCTTTCCACTGGACGGAAATATCTGGCAGGCGCAGGAGTATCTCTTAAAGGATGGATATAAGGTCATCATTCCCGATCTTCCGGGCTCGGGTAAATCAGAGAATATCCCTGATATGAGCATGGAAGGAATGGCAGAAGTGATTCATGCCATTATCCATAAGGAGGATATCAGCCGGTGTACGGTAATAGGCCACAGCATGGGTGGTTACATCACACTGGCATTAGCGGAAAAATACCCTAACCATGTCAATGCGATCGGGTTATTCCACTCCACGGCCTATGCCGACAGTGAAGAAAAAAAACTGTCCCGGAAAAAAGGTATAGCGTCCATTCAAGAAAACGGATCTTTTGCTTTTCTAAAAATTTTGATCCCCAACCTTTTTTCAGAAAATTCACTCCATACACATAAGGATGTTGTTGATCGATTGCTGGAAAAAGGGAAAGAATTTAAAGCTGATACCCTGGCGGCGTATTATATGGCCATGATGCGCCGTCCTGACAGGACAAATGTCTTGAAAAACACAGAATTACCTGTTCTGTTTATGATGGGTGAACACGATAAAACCATTCCTTTATCCGGGATTCTTGCGCTATGTTATTTACCTGAAAAATCATATATTCACATTCTGAAAGATTCTGCCCACATGGGCATGGTGGAGGAGCATCAAAAATCCGGCAATGCGCTGAAGAATTTTCTGAATGACCTGTGCGTTAACACCATTACCCGCTCATGAAACGGTATATAGCAGTCATATTCTCATTTATTTTTTGTTCACAGGCTTCCTTTGCCCACCATATTATTGGTGGTGAATTGAGATATGCTTATATCGGACCGGGAGTAGCGCCTAATTCCAATATTTATAAGCTGACGCTGCTTTTATTCAGGGGTGATGACCCGCTCGGTGCGCAGATGCCGACATCTGTAATAGTAGGTATTTATAATCTTGATAATGGTATGAAAGTGATCGGGGATTCGCCGCCGGACAACAATAACTGGCTGTTTCCGAGGGATAATCCACCCGATATTCTGCCCGTACCCATCATCTTCCCATCCTGTATCGGGAATCCGCCCGTAATCAATTTTACCTATGCTTATTTTTCGCACCTGGTGGAACTTCCATCTAATATGAACGGGTACAGCGCTGCCTTCCAGACCTGTTGCCGGGAAGATGTGATCGTAAATGTTCCTCCTAATATTGGAGCTACTTATAGCTGTATCATCCCCGGGACTGGCACTGTCCCTTCGGGTATTGACAGTTCTCCCCAATTCGGTGTTCCCTTAAATGTTATTTGTAAGTTCAGTTCGTTTATCCTGAACTTCAGTGCTACGGATCCGGATAATGATTCCCTGGTCTACAGTTTTTGCAATGCGTATGATGGCGGTGCCGCAGTAAATTCCGGCTTCAATGATCCTGCACCTCCTCCCTATAATTCAGTTCCCTACCAGGGCGGGTATACCGGTGCGCAGCCACTGGGAAATTCAGTGGTCATCGATTCGCACACGGGGATCATTTCAGGAATTGCTCCTGGTTTGGGAGATTACGTCGTTTGCGTTTGTATAAACGTTTTCAGAAACGGAGTATGGATCGCCCAACACAGGAAAGACCTGATCGTACGTGTTTCAAACTGTCAAATAACGCAGGCCATCCCTATTTTCAATTCAGTTACCTGCAATGGGTTTGATGTACAATTCACCCATAACAGTACCAATGCCAATACTGTATTCTGGGATTTTGGCGACGCTTCCAATCCGGGCGATACTTCCAACCTGAACAGTCCTACTTATCATTACCCCGCTGCCGGAATATATTTCGTTAAGCTGGTTATAAACAGGGGCACCGGTTGTTCAGATTCTGTTACCAAGCCCCTGGGTGTATTCCCCGGTTTTGTGCCTGACTTTTCGTCCCAGGGAAGTTGTTTTACCAGCCCTTATCAATTCACAGATAATTCAACGACAGTCTATGGTAATATCGACAGCTGGAGATGGAATTTCGGCGATGCCGGTAACCCTGGAGACACTTCGCAATTGCAAAACCCCCAATGGACGTATGGTTCACCTGGCGTCAAAACGGTCACATTGATCGTATCCAACAGCAAAGGATGCATTGATACCGTTGCCAAAACGATCACCGTCCTGGACAAACCCCCCATCAGCGTAGCATTCCCCGATACCCTGATCTGTTCGCCTGCCTCGGTCACCCTGCAGGCCATTGGGGTGGGTAATTTCAGCTGGACACCCAATATCAATATCATCAATGCCAATACAGCCAGTCCTACCGTCAGCCCAACCACCGATACCTGGTATGTAGTACACATGGATAATGCCGGCTGTACGAATGATGATTCCGTGCACGTGCGTGTGGCGCAAGGAGTAAACCTGGCTGTCAGGAATGATACCACCATTTGCCTCACGGATGCCGTTCAGTTATTCGCTGTCAGCAATGCAGTCACTTACCAGTGGACGCCAGCCGCTACGCTGGATAACCCCTCCGTTATCAGTCCGATGGCCACACCCGTCGATCCCGTTACCACTTACCAGCTCACTGCCTTTATCGGCAATTGTTTTGCCGTTCGGAGTGTGACCATTCGCACCGTTCCTTATCCTTATGCGAATGCCGGCGGAAATATGGAGATCTGTTATAATACATCTGCCCAGCTCAATGCACAGATCACAGGAAACCGGTTTTTCTGGACACCCACCAAATACCTCAGTGATTCCACTATCCTGAACCCCGTGGCCTGGCCGCCGAGGACAACCAAATATGTGTTGACAGTATTTGATAATGTGGGCTGCCCCAAGGCAGGTTTGGATTCCATCATCATTACTGTTGATAAGAAGATCAGGGCATATGCAGGGCATGATACGGCTGTGGTGGTAGGGCAACCCCTGTATTTACAGGCCAGCGGCGGAACCCAATACCACTGGATACCTTCTTATGATCTGAGTGATCCGAATATTGCCGACCCCGTGGGTGTGTATGGATTGGATGTGGATACCATTCATTACAGCGTGGTTGTTACAGATAATGCAGGCTGTATCGACACAGCACATGTCAGCGTCACCGTATTCAAGACCTATCCCGATATTTTTGTACCTACAGCCTTTACGCCCAATGGAGATGGTAAGAACGATGTGATCCGTCCTATCCCGGTGGGTATCCTTAAAATAAATTACTTCAGCGTGTATAACCGCTGGGGCGAGCTGGTATTCACCACCACCGAATACATGAAGGGCTGGGACGGCAGGATCGGCGGCACAGCCCAAGATAGCGGCGTATTTGTCTGGATCGCCAGCGGCATCGATTACAAAGGGCGTCCTGTGTTCCGTAAAGGGACTGTGGCGCTGATCCGGTAAATTCATTCATATTTTCTTCCTTTGATTACCTTGTGTCCCCTGATTGCCAGCAGGGCGGAGTGTATACTTTTGTGACCCTACCGCCGGTTTACCTGCCGAAGGCAGGCAGGTTTGTGGTAAAAAAAAATTAATTGCATCTATGAATAAGATCGTTTTCATCACCGGGGCTACAGCCGGTTTCGGGGAAGCCTGTGCCCGTCTTTTCGCATCACAGGGATATAATATCATTATCAATGGCAGAAGGGTTGACCGTTTAAAAAAGCTCTCGGCTGAACTGAAAAAGAATGAAGCCGTCAAGATCCTGGAACTTCCTTTTGATGTGCGGGTGGAAAAGGATGTGTTCTCCTCCATCCGTCAACTACCTGATGAATGGAAGGATATCGATATCCTGGTCAACAATGCCGGCCTGGCAGCCGGAAGGGATTATTTTGAAGAAGCCGATATGAGTGACTGGAATACGATGATCGATACCAATATCAAGGGTTTTTTATATGTGGCAAAAGCTGTTGCCGAAGGAATGGCTGCCCGCAAAAAAGGGCATATCATCAACCTGGGATCGATCGCCGGCAGGCAGGTATATGAAAAGGGGAATGTGTACTGCGCCACCAAGTATGCGGTGGAAGCGCTCGGTCAAAGCATGCGGATCGACCTGCTCCGGCATGGCGTTAAAGTGACCAATATCAATCCCGGCGCTGCCGAAACGGAGTTCTCGCTGGTCCGTTTTAAGGGAGATGCCACCACAGCCAAAAAGGTTTATGATGGATTGAAACCGCTGACGGCCGAAGATATCGCCGCCATCATTTTCTATTGTGCCACCCTGCCGCCCCATGTATGCATCAATGAGCTCTCAGTCACTTGCCTGCAACAGGCCGATACCATATATTATTATCGCAATCCTCCTGTTTAACGGCGAATGAACAGTGGTTTTTATAACTTAGGATGCCATTCCCAGGTTTTACAGTTGGATGGCGTGAAAATTGAAGTAAATATGCTTCGAAAAATTACCTTTATGATCCCGGCATTCGTAAAAGCACGCCGGAATATTTTCAGGAAGAAAAACCACAGGTTATTTTTATGCCCCTAAGCCATTATTTGAGAAATCCGATCATGAAGAAACCGTTCCAATTCCTGGTTCTGCCTGCTTTATTTTTTTGTTTGCATAGCCATGGCCAGGAGCTCATTCCCCTGAAACCCTGCACGAATGACCTCATCACTCACCAGGCCGACAGCCTGAAAAAATTATTTAATGGCAAGGGTTATGAATTGCTGAAAGAAGCATCCGTCTCTATGGAAAGCGAATATGAATTTCCCGTGATCGTGCCCCTCACCCAGGGAAGCTGGTACCAGTTCGTTTTCATTGGCGAGATCAGCTCCCGGCTCTATGAAGTGCGCATGTACGACTGGGATGAGAAAATGGTCATTTTCCGGCAGAACAAGTGGGGTGATGTGGACGGCAATATCATCAGTTATCCCTATGTGGCCCAGTTCTCCGAATTTCATATGATGAAAGCCGTACAGGTGAACAAGCAGAAGAAAAAGAATCTTTGCGGCTATGTGATGCTGTTCAAAAAATTACCCGATTCCACAACGAATGGTCAGCCTCTTCCCCGGCCCTGATCTTTTGCATTCCAGTTTTTCAATCTAAATCTTTTCCCGCTTCATCATTGCGTCAGCGAGATCCTGACCTGCGCACCTCCCCTCGTGTTGATCACAGGGAAACTGCTGCTGATCTTGGGTGTGCTGCGTGTCTGATCGAAGAATAGCTTTACGCTTACCCGGCTGTTGATGATATAGTCCACTGATGGTGCAATATGGATGACTTTCTGCCCGCCGGTTCCGAAAGAAGTTCCCTGGTCCAGCTTGGTATTGGCAGTAGCATCATCCCGGAGGCTGAAATCCAGTTTAAATGTCATGTCATTATCCAGTTTACCTTTCATGAAAGGCAGTTTCTTGATCAGCGGAAGCCCTTTGCGCCGCCAGTCGAAGCCGAAGGTCACTTCGGTACTGTGATTCTCTGCCAGCTGATAGTCGACCAGGCTCAGGCTCAGTGAACGGGTCTTTTTGTATTCAAATCGTGCGCTGATCTGGTTGGTAAAGGTCATTTCCACGCCGATCAGCGGATCAAATGATTCCTGTATCGTGATATTGGGCACCAGGAAATACGGGATATAATTACCTGTGAGTGTATCACGGAAGAAAGGATAGCTCACATGCAGCGGGTCGGTGAACAATAATGCGGTATTAAAGCTGTTCATACTGAAGGTGCTGTGGTATCCATGCCGGAGGGTAAAGCTGGTGAATATCTTTTCAAATGCAGGCAGTTTGCTCAGCCCGTTATAGTTCAGGGTCCAGTTGGGTTTTGGGACGATGCCGGAATAAGGATTGGAACGGATATTGGGATTATTGTTCTTGCTCAGTTTCACGCTCAATGGATCCTTATTCGTGTACGCTGCAATGAATGCCGGGATGATCACATCCTGTGCATACCGTCCATACCCTTTATAATAACCATCCGTGCCCTGTCCATTCCCTGCTGCATAAGGATTGAGCTTCTGGAGTTTTCCGGATAAAATAAGGCGGTTCGCTTCAAATTTCTGAAAGGTAGCAGAGACCTCATTCGGATTGAAGGGCTTGAATAAGGTCTGGAAGGCGATATAACTGACACTGAAGCTACCCAGGGCATAGGGATTCAGCCTGGCCAGCCCGGAATGCCCGGTCGTATCCTTGTATAATTCCGAGTATTGTTTATCAAATGTCTTATCTACCGATACATCAATATTGAAATCACGGAAGGGACTCACCTGGGCCGTGATATTGAAACGCTGGTTATATCGCTGGCGGATCAGGTCGCTGACCAGGGAATCGTGCGATAATAAACCTTTGGCGCCAAACCGGTTGATCCAGCTGGTATCTGGCTGATATCCCAGCACAAATGGGATGCCCGGCTGCATGCTCCTGAAATTCAGTCCGACGAGTTTTGTACTGTCCATATAACCTGGCAGGGTTGTACCGAAATCTTCGTTATACTGCAGGTTGGCTCGTTTCAGTGCGGTCAGCAGGCGGAAAAATATTTTTGGTATCGTGCCCACTTCCGGCAAAGCTTTTTGTTCCTTGGGTTGTTTGACTTTTTTCTCTTTGGGCTTTTTATGTTTTGATTTTTTCCCGCTTTGGTTGTTGGTTTTTGTCGTATCCGTTTTTGACTGGTTCAGGAGGAGCTGGCCCGGCGTCACCTGCTGTTGCTGGCCATCGTCCTTTTGCATATTATTTTGCTGCGGATTGTTCTTGTTCTTATCGCCCGGTATATTCTTATTCTTTTTATTGTTGTCTTTCTGGTTCCCGCTCTTGTTCTGGCCGGGATTGTTCTGTTGCTGTTTCACTTTATCCATGTTCACCGCCCGCAGGAAACGCCATTTGAAGTAAAGATCCTCGAATTTCAGTTCCCCGTTGATGGTCCTGGTCTGTGTGTTGGAAAGGATATTGCCGAGGCTATGCGTGAGCAACGAAGCTGCCATCCAGTTGTAACGGGTATTATAGCTTGCCGAAATGGCGGTCCAGTCGAGCAACGGGATCTTTTGCATGGGCAGGTTATACCGGATCGTGAGTTCCTGGTGGAAATTGGTATTCCGGCCGCCTTTGAAGAAATTGGTGCGCACAGAATCTTTTTTCTCCTTTGTATTGATGCGCCCGAAAGGTTCATCTATTCGGGCATTATTGATGGCTGAATAATCGATCGAAATGGAATGCGTGGGATTCCACTGCATGATATAATACCGGTCGAACGTAAAGAATTTATTGAAGGTCTCAGGGATCTGGTAGGGTCCGCCGCCCACATTCCGGGGACGGGTAGCGCCAAACTGCCGGAACACATCCGCCTTGAAAGCGAACTGTGATGGGATGGGATTAAAATTAAGGTCTTTGATCAACGCAAACCATTTTGATTTTGATTTGATGAGTTTTTTGAACGGCTCCAGTGATTTGGGCTGGGGCGAATAAGTATAACCCAGTGCCCCCCGGGTCCGTCTTAATTCATCTCTTTCGATGAGCGGATTATGGCTTTTTGTTTCGGTATACGAATAATTCAGGTCAAAATTGGTGATGCTCCAGGCCTTTGCTTTTTTGGTTCCCGTCCTGGTCTTTTTTACATTGGTGAAGTTGATCGTTTTGATGGTGGTGACATCCTGGGCTTCCTTCCGGATGGAATCTTTTTGCTTGGAAGGGGCCGTTTTCAATTTGTCATTCAGTTTGATGTCCAGGTCATAGGGATCATATTGGGGAGAATGGATGATCGTGCTGTAACCGGCATACACGGGAATTTGGAGGTTCAGTTTTTTCGGCAGGAGTTTCCCGGCTTCAATATTGGCCGAGGCATCGAAAGTGTACACATCTTCCCGGCTGCGTTCATTCACCCTCTGCTCCAGGTTTCCCCAGCCCTGGCTGTGCTGTGTTCCGGATAATGTCAGCGTCCCAAGGTCAGCCAGTCTGAAATCAATACGTTCCTGTGCTGCCCAGCCGCCCCGTTCATCCAGGTCGGATAACCGGAGTTCATTGAACCAGATCTCTGTACAGGCATTTTCAATATTATTATTCACCACGCCGAGCAACATGCTCTTGACCTCGCCCAGGCTGGGGTTCCCGATAATGGCATAGCTCCGCCCGTTGGCCAGGATCTGCCGGTAATAATGCGAAGTGGGCACGCCCAGTTTATTCCTTTGCTCTTTCAGGGCGATCAGGTCCTGGAGGTTGAAATCAAGGTTATTTTCAGAAGGCCAGATCTTCAATGAATCCGTAGTGCCGAAGGGCGTGATCTTCAGAGGGATCATCACTTCATAGTAATTCCCGGAAAGGTCATTGCCGATACGGATCACGGCGCTCAGGTCACCATCATTCAGCTGCTGTTGCCCCAGCACGGATTCAGCATGAATGAACATGGATAGTTTTTTATACTTTATCATGTCCAGGTTCATATTCCGGAATACGCCCCTTGCATTGAACTGCGGCAGGTTACAGATCTGTACGCTCAGTGCCTGTTCATTCAGCAGGATGGGAACATTATTATTGCTGAGTTCCTGCTGCCTTTCGATGCCGGGCGGAATGCGGTAAGGGATCGGCTGACGCTGGTCATTCTCTTCGATATTCACGGCCAGGGTATTCAAGGCCGTAGCATCAGGTGAAGGCAGGATCGTGTACTGGCCCGACGTATCTATCTGGTTCTGGTATTTACGCCACTGGTTACGCACCAGCTCCAGTTTGCCGAAACGCATGATCAGTGAATCAGTGAAACCGTTCATGAACATACGGATGAAACGGATCGATTTGAAATCAGGGATATTGCCGATCTTCTGCTGGTACTGGTCAATCGGTATGCGGAAGAGATACCAGGTCTCTGTTCTTGTTGTTCCATCGGCAAGGGTAACCGTCGGGTTTCTGACGTCCGTGATAAAATTGGAACCGACCATCATATTCGGTTTGATATCCACTTTGTACTGGAAATATTCCTCGGATTCATTCAATGTATTGTCATGGTTCAGTTCTTCCGCATCGGGGTATTGGGTGAAGGCATTGATGAACTGCGAATTGTTGGATACCGGCGAATTTCCGCTGGGATTATTGATCTGCTTGTAACGGCTGACGATGCCGGCATTGGAATTATCATAGCTGCCATCGCGGTAAGGAACGAAATTATCTCCTGAAGGATCGGTCAGGGCTTTCTGATAAACCGGGGAGCCGGCGCCAAAATTATTTTTCAGGGAGGTCAGGTAATTGGCAAACTTGGTCACTTCCTCATCATCCCTCAACCCGTCCAGTCCCACATCCTGGTAGGGCCGGTCATTGGGATCATTGCTGAATGCATTGGTCACCTGCAGTGGATTGGCCGGTACTTTTCCCCAAACGGTTGTGGTATCCACAGGAGAATTGATCGTCGGTGTAGGTAACCCGTTCTCATATTCCCGTTTACCGTCGCGCAGGATATCCTCCGAGATATTCCCCAGATTGATATACAATTGCCCGCCATTGGGATTTCCGGTGTTACGGATATAGGGATCCTGCAACCAGAATTCGATATAGCCGATATTATTGGTTTCAAAGTCCGTCTGGTCAATGCTGCGCATCAAACCGCCCCATGCCTGCGTAGGGTTTGTTAATTTTCCGTTGGCATTAACGCGGTTGGTCCTCGATTCAAAATTATAGGGTCCTTTATCCTTCGGGTAGAAGCCGATATCAAAAGTGGTGAGCAATCCTTCGCCGAAACCAGGTGTGTTGTTCGGAAAAATTTCCTGGCGGTATACCGCTCTCGTTTCGGGCCTGGACAATTCAGTGAGATTGTTATGATAGGGATTATTCAGGTCTGTTTTGTCCTGCAGTGTGGGTTCAATATTATACCAGGCGATCTTTGCCCGGTTATAACCGCTGGCCAGGTCATTCACCAGTGCAGATTCGGGGAACATACCATTGTTTTGCGGGATGGATGCAAGGGCCCAGCTGATCACAGGGAACCGCAGGTCAATGCTGGACTTTGCGCCTTCAAAATCGTCAATATAAACCTGTCCTCCTTTATTGCTCTTGCTGGTGTTGATCTGTTTGGCATGACCGGGCTGGAGGTAGGCTGCTTCTGCATAGGCCGTTACGGTTGACATGGTCTTGGTGGAATAGAAAGGAAGTTTGTCCAGCCATTTGGTCAACCTTGGGAAATTGCTCCTGTAATCCATATCAATGCCGTACATCTTATTCCGGATGGGGTCGTCCCCATAGTTCTCTTTGATGAAGAAAGGACGTTCACCCAGTTTTTCATAGGTGGCACCCAGTGTCAGTTTTTTATTGGCCAGGTAATCGAGTCGCACACCCATGAAATTCTTTTGCTGGAAAGCAAATGCCTGGTTGCTTTCATACTGGATATTGACGGGCACACCGGAGCTGATGATGGAAGGATTGGTGATCTGCAGGGTACCGAAATCATAATTGATCTCGTAGTCTACGTTTTCCACCAGTAATTTCCCGCCTGCCGTTACCCGCACTGATCCCCTTGGTATATTGAAGCCCAGTTGGTATTCACCGCTTGATGTGTTCCCGAATCCCCCGGTTCCTGTACCACTGGCGCCAATGCCGCTTCCGAATCCTGTTCCGGCTGCCGATCTTGATTTACCTACCAGCTTGAAACGGTCAAGGTTGGCATAGGTCTGCGCAATGGCTTTGATCGTATCATACAGGGGATAGTACAGATATTGATTGCGCAATGCCTGTGTGGCATACACATAGTCAAGATCATGGCCGAAAGGCTCCAGCACCGGGAAGATGATCCTGCTCTGCATAGAGATGACGGTGAAACTGTCGATATAATCAAACACCCCGTCCGGCTGCGGGTCGTTCTGGTTATTGAGCCGGTCCAGGTTCAATAAGGAGATCAGTGGCGCACCCTGGTAGACCGGGATCACATCGTTCAGGGGCAAATATCTTTTTTGTCCCAGGCTGGGTTGTTCATAGATCACATCCAGTTTGAAATCCTGGCGCTGCAACTGGCCGAAACCTACTGAGTAAACATTCTTCATCATCAACTTCCATAAAGGCAGGTTGGTTCGCTGTGAAGTGGCTTTTAATAATTTCAGGAAAAGAACTTTTTGGGAAGTGCCGGTCGAATCGGGGGGCACATCCTGGGAAAATTCACCCACCTGGTACACATGCCCGTTATAGGTGTACTGGAATGCAACGCCCAGCACTTCATCGGCCTGTAGCGGTTGACTCAACGAAAGGAACCCGATGCGGGAATTATAATAATACTCGGAAGGATTGAGTTTACGGGCATAGGTCTTTTCAAAATCCTGCACGGGCGCAAAACCCATACCCGATAAGGTGGATTGCACCAATGAAGAATTCCTGATATTGGGATTAGAAAGCAGGATCGAGTAAAGATTATTGGAATTGTTCTTGGGCAATGAGTCGCCGGTGCCGGTGAGCAGGGGACTGTAAGGTACTCTTTCGCCCAGGTCCATCAGCGCCAGCACATCGCGGGTATCGGTAGTGGCCCCGTTGCGGTTGGTCACCCATACTTCTACTTTCAGTATCTGAACATTTGAATTGACAAGCGGTAGCTGGCTCATGGCCTTATTGAAATGATTCCTGAAATATTGCGCCATGAGGAAGTGCCGGTTCTCATCATACTGGTCGGCCAGGATGGTGAAATCCTGTGCCGCTGTTCCACCCTGCAGGTTTGCGGATTGCCGCTGCGATTGCATATTAGCGAGCACGCCGGTGACATAAAGTTTCCCGAATTGCAACTGCGTTTTGATACCGAATAATCCCTGTGCACCTGGTATCAGGCTGCTTTTAGAGGGGAAATTGGTATTACCCGCCTGGAATTGTTTTACGATATCATCTTCCTTCCCGTGGTAATCCAGTTTGAGCTGGTTCTCAAAATTGAAATTTGCCAGCGTATTATAGTTAATGGGCAGCTTTAATTTATCGCCAATGCTGGCATCCAGTTGCAGCTGCGAGTTCATATTGAAATCAAACCCGCCGTTGTTACGTGCACGTTCGGGAATGGTTGGGTTCTTGATGATCTGCCCGTTATAACCTGCAAAAAGGTCCACATAGCCTGTAGGATGGATATCGATCTTGCCTGAACCCATCAGGCGGTTGAATAGTTCGTCGGTGATCCTGAATTTAGGTTTGTAAATACGGCGGTTCATATTGCTCAGCATCTCTGAGCGCTTCTTGAAATAATCTTCTTCATCTTTCCGGCCCTGCAGGTACAGGAAATCATCAAATGAAAATGAAGTGGGCGTTCGGAAGTATTTGTTCCCGATCTTCTCAATGATATAATACTGTTTGGTCACCGGGTCGTATTCAATATGCCTTTTCAGGAAAGCAGTGTCCTTCAGATCAAAAGGATTCCTGTCGGGGTAGGTATAGGGATCACCGCGGCGGTCGGTGAGAGGATAGATACTGGTGTCCTTGCGGGGGCTGCCGAAATGGGTTTTTCTTATTTCATTGCCTTTGGCTCCAGCTTTATTGGAAAGGGCTGAGAAAAGGAAAAGAAATAAAAAAAGGCGGAATATATATGCAGTTAAAAGGTTCAATTTTTCTCTATCAATTAGTTTCCTGAAAAAATTACAAGGTACGGAGCGCTTTCTTGATCAACTCCTCAACGGATAAATGGGTTCCTTCATGGCCGGCTTTTTCCAGCGCCTGCAAAGCAGCCTGGCGGCTGATTCCAAGGGCCAGTAAAGCATTAAACGCATCTTGTTGCAAAGTATTGTTTTTCAAGGGCAATATATTTGTTTCCGGGCTTGTTTTTTGCAATTTATCTTTCAATTCCAGAACGATCCTTTCGGCTGTCTTTTTGCCAATACCTTTTATCCCTTCCAGGGCCCGCAGATCTGGTTGAATAATGGCTGCAGCCAGTTCGGCGGGTTTCATATAAGACAACATGACCCTTGCGGTGGATGCACCGATCCCCGAAACGCTGATGAGTTGCTGAAACATTTCCTTTTCCGCCATGTCAAAAAAACCGAAAAGGGTGTGTGCATCTTCGCGGATGAGCAGGCAGGTGTGCAAGATGCCTTCTGGAAGGGACTGGATCCTGGAATAGGTATTCAGACTGATCTGTACTTCATAACCGACGCCATCCACCTCCATTACCACAGCAGCCGGTGATTTGGTGATAAACCGGCCTTTCAGAAAAGCGATCATGGCTGCAATATAAAAGTGATTTGGCAATCGGCAATACGAATTTTAGTGTGCGGTGAATGTATTTATACAGACGGAACGGGAAATATTGTTTGCCTTACATTTGTAATAATCATCTTTTAATTATTAACCATGCCCCGGAAGATCACTGCTGCCATCACTGCTCTGGGAGGATATGTGCCGGAAGATAAGCTCACCAATTTTGACCTGGAAAAAATGGTGGAAACCAATGACGAGTGGATACGTACCCGTACAGGTGTAGAAGAAAGAAGGATACTGAAAGGAACAGGAAAAGCTACATCGGATATGGTGGTGCCGGCTGTTCAGCAACTCTGCAAAAAAAGAGGGATCGGCGCAGATGAGATCGAATGCCTGATCGTGAGTACCGTTACACCGGATATGGTCTTTCCCGCCACCGCAAATATTGCCTCCGATAAACTGGGTGCGAAGAATGCCTGGAGTTTTGATGTTTCAGCAGCCTGCTCGGGTTTTTTATATGCGCTCACAGTAGGTGCTTCCCTGATCGAAAGTGGACGATATAAGAAAGTAGTGGTATGCGGAGCTGATAAGATGAGCGCTATCATTGATTATTCTGACCGGGCCACCTGTATCATTTTCGGGGATGGGGCCGGAGCAGTGTTGCTGGAACCAGATAAGGACGGGTATGGAATACTGGACTCGATCCTGAGAAGTGACGGTAGTGGTTGCCAGTACCTGCATATGAAGGCCGGCGGTTCCTTAAGACCCGCTACCATGGAAACCGTTCTTTCAAAAGAACATTTTGTATACCAGGAAGGGCAGGCCGTTTTCAAATTTGCCGTGAAAGGAATGGCGGATATCAGCGAAGAATTGTTGAAAAAAAATAACCTGACCGGTGATGATATTGCCTGGCTGGTACCCCACCAGGCCAATAAAAGGATCATTGATGCCACCGCTAACCGTATGGGCATCGGGCAGGAAAAAGTGATGCTGAATATCCAGCGCTACGGGAATACAACGGCAGGTACCTTACCGCTCTGTCTCTGGGATTATGAGAAACAATTAATGAAAGGGGACAATATTGTTCTGTCTGCTTTTGGTGGCGGTTTTACCTGGGGCGCTACCTTGGTGAAATGGGCATACGATCCGGATCATCATTAAACTTTTCTATTTACCTGGGATCATTGATCATGCGCATTTTTTTAATAAATGGTCTTTTTGATTTCCTGCTTTTAATTGTAAAAAATCATTTATATTTTTGCAGAGCCACCTAAACGACCACCATGAAAAGCCAAAGATCGAACCGATTCTGGGAGAAGGTATTTAAGCTCTTTTTGCTTTACCTCATCATCACTCCAATTGTTTTTTTCCTGTTTGACAGCAAACTGGCCACCACCAATTTCAGGAATGACGCCTTTATGTTCATTTTAAAAATGGCGGGCATTGCCATGGCTATTTCCCTGTTGATCAATATCTGGTTCCTGCAGGAGAAGAAACTGAAAAGTTGGTAATACCTTATTTTTTATTCCTGCTCCAGACAATAAAATCAGTCTGGGGTAATTTTTCTGCCCCCAACTGCCGAAGCATGTTGATCAGCTGCCCGCGATGATAAGTACCGTGATTGAAGACATGCAGGATCATTTGGTATACCGGCTGTTTGAACTGCTCTTTCTTTGTATTCTGGTATTGAAAAACATGCTCCAATGCCGCCTCAGTAGCGTGATCGAGCCAGTCTTGCCACTGATAGTTCTGCTGCAGCAAACCGCTGGAAAGATCGATGAAGGATCCTTTGAAATTCTCTGCAGGGGAAAGGATGCGTTCCTGCAACTGCAGGCGTTGCCACCATATACTTTCCGCATTCCACATATGTAATACGGTATCGAACAGACTTTTGAAGCTGCTCGGCAGCTCCTGCCGCTGTTTTTCTTCCGACAAGGCCAGCATGAGTTCCAGGATCCTTTGATTGGCCCAGGTATTATAGGCAGCCATTTGAACGAGTAATCCTTTCATATTGCGTTTCTTCCCGGCCGGTGTTTGTATAGTGATGAAGTGAGAATGAAATCTTCTACTTTTGTTCCGGTACTTTTCAGACCCTGTTTTCAGCAGAATCATTCTTCAAAATTTCAACAATCAACCATCAAAATGAATAAAAGTTTTCCACCTGCTACGCTTACCGGCCGTGGATCAGTGGCCGTGCACGGCGGGCATATCACCGATCCCAATTATGCACACCAGGTCCCTATCTATGCCAGCAGCACTTATGTCTATGATACGGCGGAGCAGGGCATGCGCCGCTTCAGCGGGGAAGAAGAAGGATATATCTATAGCCGCTGGGGCAACCCAACCATTGCCGAAGCGGAAAATAAGATCGCTGCCCTGGAAACATTCGGGCTGAACAAGGAAGTAAAAGCAATTCTTCATTCTTCGGGTATGGCTGCGATCTCCACGTTGATGATCGCCACATTAAAGCCGGGAGATAAGATCATAACCCATTTCTCCCTGTACGGAGGTACGGATGAACTCCTGACAAAAATCCTCCCCGCTCACGGCATTTCAGCGATCATCGTTGATCTCAGGGATCTCAATAAAACTGAAGGGATCTTAAAATCAGATCCCGCTATTAAAATGATGTACCTGGAAACCCCGGCCAATCCCACTATTCAATGCGTGGATATCGATGAACTGAGCAAGCTTGCAAAACAATTCAACATGGCCGTTGCCTGCGATAATACTTTTGCGACACCTTACCTGCAGCAGCCCTTTGCATACCCGGTTGATTACGTCGTTCACTCCACAACAAAATTCCTGAACGGTCATGGCACAGCCATCGGCGGGGTATTGCTGGGAACAGATGTGGAAAAAATGAAAACAAAGATCACCAAGGCGCATCGCCTGCTGGGCGGCAATTCCAATCCTTTTGACGCGTTTTTGCTGATCCAGGGAATGAAGACGCTTGAACTGAGGATGGACCGGCATTGTCAGAATGCCATGGACGTGGCCCGTTTCCTGGAAAGCCATTCTGCCGTTGCCAAAGTGAATTATACGGGACTGGTCTCACATCCCGACCATCTCATTGCCATGAAACAGATGAGGCATCCCGGAGGAATGCTGAGCTTCGAATTAAAAGGAGGTATTGAAGCAGGGATCCGTTTTATGAATAAGCTCCAAATGTGTGTCCGCACCGTATCCCTGGGGACTTGCGACACGCTTCTCTCCCATCCTGCCTCCATGTCGCATGCCGATATCCCCAAAGAAGCAAGGGAAAAATATGGTATCACGGACGGGTTGATCAGGATGAATGTGGGCATTGAAAACATCGGGGATATTCTTCACGACCTGGACCAGGCACTTGCTGGTGAATGATGCCGGTACATGTTTAATACAGGTAACGGGACTTAGGTCTTTCCCCTAACTTTAAGGAACCATTCACCTGCAAATCACAGTTTATGAAAAAAATATTGTTCGCGTTTCTTTGGCTGCTTTCTCTCCAGTTATTGTCCCAACCGCCCACCGATCCCCGGCTAAAAGGACTTGATACGTTTGTGCTGAAAGTTTTAAAAGACTGGCATGCTGCAGGGGTGACCATTGCCGTGGTTGAAAAAAATAAGGCCATCTATACCGGCGGCTTTGGTTACAGGGACCTGGATAAAAAACTGCCCGTTACGGAAAATACACTTTTCGCTATCGGTTCCTGTACAAAAGCATTCACTGCTGCCATCATCGGTATGCTGCAAAAGGAAGGGAAACTGGACATTGACAAACCGGTCCGGAATTATTTACCTGAATTAAAATTCCAGAATGAATATACGAATGATCATGTCACCCTACGTGATATGATGTGTCACCGAACAGGATTGCCACGTCACGATCTTTCCTGGTATGGGGCTTCAGCCGGCCGTGCGGAGCTGCTGGAGCGCATTCAGTACATGGAACCTACAGCTGAATTAAGGGCCAGATGGCAGTACAATAATTTCATGTTCCTGGCACAGGGCATGGTGATCGAAAAGCTGACAGGCAAAAGCTGGGAAGAGAATATGGAGGAAAGGATTCTGAAACCGCTCGGCATGGATAATACCAGACTTTCAATAAAAGGAATTGAAAACTCAGATGACCGTTCCCTGGCATTCTCCACAAAAGATTCGAATATCCGTGTGGTCCCTTACAGGAATATCGATGCCATTGGCCCGGCAGGATCTGTCAATAGTTGCGCAAAGGATATGGCCAAATGGTTGATCACCTGGATCAATAATGGTAAATATGAGGGCAAGGAAATATTTCCCGCTTCCTACCGCAATGATGCCATGACGATCCAAATGGCCATGGGTGGCGGCACGCCTTCTGCTGAACAACCCGATGTGCATATCGCCGGTTATGGGTTCGGGTGGATCATCGCCAGTTACCGCGGTCATTACCGGGTTACGCACGACGGCGGCATTGATGGCTTTATCACCAATACAGGGTTCTTCCCCAGCGACAGCATCGGCATTTTCATTTCGACTAACCAGGGCGGCGTCACTGCCAGTATCCGCAATTTTATTGCGGATCGACTGCTTAAACTATCGTATCGTAACTGGAGCAAATATTTACTGGATGAACAGAAAAAAGCGGCTGATGCTGCAAAAGCGGTTGTAAAGAATGACAGTCTCACCCACCAGTTGCACACCAAACCTTCGCACCCGTTGAAAGATTATGCGGGCAGCTATATAAACCCGGCCTATGGTTCGATGGCAATAACGGCCGGCCCGGATACATTGTGGGGGATGTTCAATAACATGAAGATGCGGCTGGATCATTATCAATATGACCAGTTCAATGTAAAAATACTGGACCCCTCTTTTGAGGATGATTCCCCATTCCGTTTCAGTTTTTATACTGATGCCGCAGGGATGATCAGTAAACTCTCTGTTCCCCTCGAAGGGGGCGTCAAGGATATAGAATTTGAAAAAGGAATAATATCCATCAGCCTGAAAGCAGAAGACCTCAAAAAATATGAAGGGGAATATGAAATGGCAGCTGCACCGGGTAATATTGCTAAATTCTATACAAAAGGAGGAAATATTTTATTCTTATTCGTGGAGGGCCAGCCGGAATATGAATTGACAGCGGTCGATAAGAATAAATTTGAGATAAAAACATTAAAAGGGTACAGTGTCCAGTTCCAGGTGAATGAGAAGGGAGAGATCATTGCCTGCAGTTTCATTCAGCCCAACGGAACATTTAAAGCGTCTAAAAAGAAATAAGCCGGCTCATCATTAATCGTGAATGACCTCTTTGTCTTATTCCCATGATACATGAAAAAACAATACTTATGCGTATATCTTGTTCAATAATAATTGCGACGGTCCTGTTCAGCGGCTGTAAATTTCACCACGAGGAATATGATAAGATCATCCGGAACGGAATGATCTATGACGGAAAAGGTGGGGCTCCCTTCAAAGGCGATATCGGTATCAAGGGTGACACGATCGCTTTCATCGGCGACCTGTCGGGGGTATCAGCGCAATTCAGCATCGACGTCAACGGCATGGCCGTTGCTCCCGGATTCATCAATATGATGGGACATTCCGAAGAATCCCTGATCCAGGACGGAAGGGGGCAAAGTGATATCCGGCAGGGTGTTACCACCGAGATCTTTACCGAGACAAGTATGGGTCCCCTGAATGCAAAAATGAAAGAACAGGCACAGAATGGACAGGGAGATATTAAGTATAAAGTTGAATGGAATACATTGGGTGAATACATGAATTTCCTGGAGAAAAAGGGGATCTCTCCCAATATTGCATCCTTTGTCGGAACTGATGTGGCGAGAGTATTTGTATTGGGTGAAGACAATGTGGCGCCGACCCCGGCACAACTGGACAGCATGAAATTGCTGGTGAAACAGGCCATGGAAGAGGGCGCCCTGGGCGTCACCGATGCCCTGATCTATCCGCCCGCCACATTCGCAAAGACCCATGAACTGATCGCTCTTTCAAAAGTAGCTTCCGCATATGGTGGTACGTATAGCAGCCATATGCGCAGCGAGGGAAATAAATTATGGGAAGCCGTGGAGGAACTCATCACTATTTCAAAGGAGGCGGATATCCCGGCTGAGATCCATCACTTAAAGGCAGCCGGTAAAGATAACTGGTATAAGATGGACAGCCTGATCAGGAGAGTGGAAAGAGCCCGTAGGGAAGGATTGGATATAGCCGCAGACATGTATACCTATATTGCCGGCGCAACGGGAATGACATCTGCATTTCCGCCCACGCTGCAGGATGGAGGCTTTGGAAAACTGCGGGAAAGGCTGATGGATCCCAGCATAAGGGAAGAAATGAAAACAGCCATGAATACCAATGCCACTGACTGGGAAAACCTGTACTATGGAGCAGGTGGTGCTGAACATGTGCTGATGCTGTCATTCAAACAGGATTCACTGAAAAAATATACGGGTAAAACCCTGGCAGAAGTGGCAGCCCTCCGCGGCAAGCGTCCGGAAGAAACAGCGATGGACCTCATTGTCCAGGATAGTACAAGGGTGGGTGTCGCTTATTTTCTGATGAGCGAAGACAATGTAAGGAAGCAGGTGGTATTGCCATGGGTAAGCTTTGGCAGCGATGAAGCTTCCTACACACCCGAAGGCGTGTTCTTAAAATCCAATGCCCATCCGAGGGCTTATGGAAATTTTGCGCGGGTGGTGGGAAAATATACCCGTGATGAAAAACTGATGACCCTGCAGGAAGCCATCCGCAAACTGGCCAGTCTGCCTGCACATCATCTGAAACTTCAGAAGCGTGGAGAACTGAAAGTGGGGAACTTTGCGGACATCGTTGTTTTTGATCCTGCCATCATCCAGGATCATGCAACATTCGATAAACCGCATCAGTATGCCACCGGGGTGATACATGTCTTTATCAATGGCGTGCAGGTGTTAAAGGATGGAGAACATACCAATGCACACCCGGGAAAGTTTTTAAAAGGGCCGGGATATAAAAAATAAAATGCCAAAAAGAATATGGAGATCCTGATCCGCCGTGCAGAAAAAGAAGATTGCCCGAAGTTACTGGAACTGATCAGGGAGCTGGCAGTTTATGAACGGGCCCCGGAACAAGTAACCGTTACCATTAAACATTTTAAGGAAAGCGGTTTCGGGGAAAAACCTGTTTGGTGGGCATTTGTAGCAAGCCTCCCCTCTACCCTCTCTCAAGGAGGGGGAGATAGTGGAAATATAATTGGATTTGCGTTATATTATATCCGTTATTCTACCTGGAAGGGACAGGCCATGTACCTGGAGGATATTTTGGTGACGCAATCGCACAGAAGTAAAGGGGTCGGAAAATTATTAATGGACCGGTTGATCGAAGAAGCCAGGGAAAAAAAATTCAATCGCATCATCTGGCAGGTGCTGGAATGGAATGAAGCGGCTATCAATTTTTATAAAAAATACAATGCAGAATTTGATCCTGAATGGGTGAATTGTCAATTATGGATACGGTAACATAAGGGTCAATGTCATTTTCAGGCTGATAAAAAATCTTTCCCGAAGTCTCAACTGACCCCGTTCGCGTGTACTTCTTTATCGATCTTCAGGACCAGTCCCGCCAGCACTTTCCCCGGACCGCATTCGGTGAATTTTGAAGCACCGTCGGCGACCATGGCTTGCACGCTTTGCGTCCAGCGGACGGCCCCGGTAAGCTGGTTGATCAGGTTTTGTTTTATTTCATCCCGATCCATTACAGCTCTGGCCACAACATTCTGGTATACTGCACAGGTGGGGGCATGAAATTTAGTGGCTTTAATGGCGGCGGACAATTCCTCTTTTGCCGGTAACATGAGCGGGGAATGAAAAGCGCCGCCCACGGGAAGGACCAGGGCCCTTTTGGCGCCGGCAGCTTTCATTCTTTCACATGCAATATCAATTCCTTTGATACTCCCGCTGATGACCAGCTGGCCGGGGCAATTGTAATTGGCTGCCACTACGATCTCCCCCGTTTCCTCCTGCACTTCCCGGCAAATGGATTCGACTTTCTCATCGGCAAGGTTCAGGACAGCTGCCATGGTTGAGGGATTGATCTCACAGGCTTTTTGCATGGCATTCGCCCGGACGGAAACCAACTGAAGGGCATCCTCAAAGCTCAGGGTGCCATTGGCTACAAGGGCGGTGAATTCACCAAGCGAATGACCGGCTACCATATCGGGTGAAATGCTCTCAATACTTTTATAGGCAATGACGGAATGCAGGAACACAGCTGGTTGTGTGACATTTGTCTGTTTCAAGTCTTCTTCCGTACCGTCAAACATAATATCTGAGATCCGGAAGCCCAGGATTTCATTGGCCTGTTCAAATAGTTTTTTGGCAAATACGCTGTTCCCATAGTGTTCTTTTCCCATACCCGGGAACTGGGAACCCTGGCCGGGGAAAATATAAGCATGCTTCATCCTCTTTATTTGAACGTGATTGGTCCGTGGTCTTCTGTGGCAACTGGCAAAAATAGCGGTTTTGCTTTCCCGTTCTGCTTCTGCAGATGTAAATTGAAGAAAATAAAGGTCAGTCCAGCTTGGTACTGATCAATTTCAGGAATTCGCTGCGGGTAGCGTTTTTCATGAATTCGCCGTCAAATGCAGAAGTGGTGGTGACTGAATTCTGTTTTTGCACACCCCGCATCATCATGCAGAGATGCTTGGCTTCGATGACAACGGCGACACCGATCGGCTCGAGGGTTTCCTTGATCGCATCCTTGATCTGAATCGTCAGTCTTTCCTGTACCTGCAGTCTCCGGGCAAATACATCCACCACCCGGGCAATTTTACTGAGTCCCGTGATCCAGCCATTGGGAATATAGGCCACATGCGCTTTCCCGATAAAGGGAAGCATATGGTGTTCACAGATACTGTAGATCTCTATATCCTTTACCACGATCATTTCACTTACCGGTTCATGGAATTTTGCGGAATTGATGATTCCCCGGGCATCCTGAAAATATCCCTGGGTCAGGAACTGCATGGCTTTGGCGATCCGCTCAGGTGTCTTCAGAAGACCTTCCCTTTCAGGGTCTTCTCCCAGGTGACCGAGCACATCCTTATAACTTTTTTTCAATCCACTCAAAGACTCTTCGCAAAATTCTTCTTTCCGTTGATAATACATATGAATGATTTAAGGTTGAATAAGGTTTAAGTCGCAGGATATTCAGCAAAATTCCTGGGCGTTTCATACAAACGGACCTGCAGGGCCAGTTTTTCATCCAGGTGCGGGCGCAATAACCGATAGATCACAATGGCGATATTTTCCGCAGTCGGGTTCAGACTTTTGAATTCTTCTGTATCGATGTTAAGGTTTTTATGATCAAACCGGCTATGCACTTCCCGGCGGATAAGATCACTCAGGCTTTTCAGGTCCATCACGTATCCTGTTTCCGGGTCCGGTATGCCGGTCAGTTTGACTTCCAGTTCATAATTATGCCCGTGGTAATGGGGCAAAGCACATTTACCGAATATTTCAAGGTTGGTGGCGTCATCCCAGGCAGGGTTGTACAACCGGTGCGCAGCATTAAAATGCTCTCTTCTGTACACTGATACTTTTGTTTCCATAATCTCCTCGCTTTATGTTTCGCCCGACACCCGGTTCATCATCCGTAATATTCTGCAAAGATCCGGGGGGTCTCATAGAGTTTGACGCAATGCAGCATGACCCCATCGGGTAATATCTTTTTGAGTTCATTCCATATTCCCACAGCCAGGTTTTCCGTGCTGCATAGCTGACCCTGCATAAAATCCACATCCAGGTTCAGGTTGCGGTGATCAAGTTTCTCAATGATCTGTTCGCGGATCAACCGGCTGAGTTTCTTTACATCAAAAATAAATCCCGTATCCGGTGCAGGATCTCCCTTGATGGTCACCCACAATTCATAATTATGGCCATGCCAGTTCTCATTGGCGCATGCCCCGAACACTTCATTGTTCTTTTCAGCTGTCCATGCGGGGTTATACAATTTGTGTGCCGCGTTGAAATGTTCTTTTCTTGTCAGGTAAACCATTGATATGATGCAGTTCGATCCGGGCAAAATTAAAATAAACAACGGGTTTAATTTTCGCATAAGGAAATAAAATGAGTACTTTGTTTCATTGTAATTCCCCTTCCGGCTATGAATATCCTTGTCCTTTCCGCTACACCAATGGAAATCCAGCCCCTGGTCAATGCTTGCAGAAAAAACAACGGATCATTTCATTCTCCGGATATACTGATCGGGGGGATTGGGCTAACGGCCACCTCCTATTCCCTGATGAAACAGTTCACCATCAAAAAGCCCCGCTTGGTCATCCAGACAGGGGTGGGCGGTTGTTTTGATAAAAAAATACTGCTGGGTGAAGTGGTAGCGGTCAAAAAGGAAACCATTGCTGACCAGAGCGTGGTGGAATTGAAAAAACTGAAAACACTATTTGATCTCCGGCTGCTGCCGCAAAACCGTTTCCCTTATTCCCGCGGCTGGCTCGTCAATGATCATCCGCTGCTTGCAAAACTGAAGCTGAAAAAAGTGAGTGGCATATCCGTGAATGAGATCACGACCGCACCGGGAAGGATAAAATTCTACAGGGAAAAATTCAACCCCGTCATTGAATCCATGGAAGGCGCTGCCCTGCATTTTGTGGGACTCATGGAAAAGGTCCCCTTCCTGCAGCTGCGGGCAGTATCAAATTATATCGGGGAAAGGAAAAAAAAGAAATGGAATATGCGTGAATCGATCGCTAACCTGAACGATGAATTAATAAGCCTTCTCACCCAATTAACCAATTAACTAATCCCTTTGAAACTAACTTTAGGCTTTTCCCCCTGTCCCAACGACACTTTTATATTCGATGCCCTGGTCAATCATAAAATTGATACGGGTGGGCGGTCATTTGAAGTCATGCTGGAAGACGTGGAACAGCTGAATGAATGGGCTGCTGAAGGCAGGTTGGATATCACCAAACTGAGTTTTCCTGCTTTTTTCCGGTCAATGGATAATTATTGCCTGCTGCAAACAGGTGGCGCCCTGGGCAAAGGGGTAGGCCCGCTTTTAATTACCAATAAGGAAAAGGAAACAACAACTAATGAAATAAACGATTCAGTTATCGCTTTACCCGGATTAAACACAACCGCCAACCTCTTGTTCAGTTTCGCTTATCCCGAAGCAAAGAATAAGATCTTTATGCGGTTTGACCTGATCGAAGACTATGTACTGGCTCATTCCGGAGATTCCCTGGGCGTGATCATTCATGAGAACCGTTTTACCTATCAGCAAAAAGGTTTGCATAAGGTATGCGACCTGGGAACCGTTTGGGAAAATAGAATGAAATTGCCTGTACCGCTGGGTGGGATCGCGGTCAAAAAAAATATGGACCGTTCTGTGGGATTGAAAATTGAAGCCCTGATCAGGGAGAGCACCGCTTTTGCCTTCAGTCATTATCCTTTGCTTCCCGCTTATGTCAAACAACATTCACAATCGATGGAAGAAGAAGTGATGCGCCGTCATATTGACCTGTATGTGAACGATTATACCCTGGGATGGGGAGCGGCCGGAAAAAAAGCGATCCTGGCATTACTTGAAGTATTCACTGGTATGAACATTGCGCCTCCCGCAGCACATGAAAACATTTTCATCTCCTGACTCATCCGGAAAAATTCCCAAATAAAAGATTTTCTATCCCTTAACAATTAAAAAAGAATTTATATCATAGCTTTCGCCATTAGCGAGCCACCTGCCATGAAAAAACTGCTTTTTTTATCCTTTCTCATGCTCCTGTCTTTCATAGGCAAAGCGCAAAATGAACCTGCGCCACCGGGCAGGCTCAGGGTTTATATTGACTGCAGCAATACTTTCTGTGATATGAACTTCATCCGGACCGAGATCACGCTGGTTGATTTTTTACTTGACCCGGTGGCTTCTGATGTACATCTCCTGATCACCAGCAAACAAACCGGGAGCGGCGGCAACAAATACCAGCTGATCTTCTTTGGTCAGAACTATTTCAGAAACCGGCAGGATACCCTGAGCTTTTTTGTTGATGCCACGGCCACCGATTTTGAAAGAAGAGATGCCCTGATCCGTTATATTAAATTGGGACTGGTTCCTTTTATCGGGACCACTTCTTTTGCAAAGGATATAACGATCGGTATGAAACTGGCGGATACCGGGAAAAAATCCTCCGCTGTATCCCCTGCCAGGGATCCCTGGAACTACTGGGTATTCCGGCCAGGCGTTAATGGCGGACTGAATGCAGATGCGAATTATAAGAACCTCCGGTACAGCGGCAATTTATCTGCTAACCGGGTGACGAATGAGCTGAAGGTCAGTTTCAGCTTCAATGCCAATAAAAATAAATCTATCTATGCTTTTACAGATACCAGCGGCAATACAGAAAAGATCACAGTGAACAATCAGTCCTTGAATTTTACGCATTACCTGATCAAAAGCATCAATAGTCACTGGAGCTGGGGTTATGAAGCTGATTTTAACCAGAGCAGTTTTTCAAACCTGAAGGCACAGTATATCACAAGGACGGGTGTAGAATATGATATTTACCCTTATAGCGACGTAAACAATCGCTTATTTACCATTAGCTATACACTTGGCATCAGGGCCAACCGATATTATGATACGACGATCTACGATAAGCTCAGGGAAACCCTGCTGAACCATGAAGTGGATGCCACGCTGACCTTTAACCAGAAATGGGGTTCTGCTTCAGTAGGCATCACGTACCAAAATTACCTGCAGAACTGGAAATATTTTAACCTGAGCATGAACGCCTTTATCAATGTCAGGATCTCCGGCGGGCTCTCCTTTAATTTCGGCGCTTTCGGGGCATTGACAAGGGACCAGGTTTTCCTGGCAAAAGGAGGCGCTTCGGAACAGGAAGTGCTCACCAGGAGAAGGCAATTGGCGTCAGGATACAATTATTTCACCAGTTTCGGTATCAATTATCGTTTCGGATCCAAACTGAATAATTTCGTGAATCCACGGTTTGACGGAGGCGGCGGCAATTTTTACTTTTTTTAATTAGGAAATGATAAGGGGGTGATCATCTTTTCCTGGTCAGGCTGTCGGAAGGATACCTGAGCTTCATGCTGTCCATCGCGGCAGTGGCCCAGTGAATGACCTTGTCTTTTTCATCCTGCGTAAGCCTGGCATCCTTGTGGATCCACAGGTAACTGTTGAGCGGCATATCCCCCTGTTTGATCTCATCAATGATATCCTTGAACCTGTTGTATTGTGAGGCCAGTCGCCTTTTGAGGAACTCATCGAAATTCAAAGCCCGTTTACCTTTCCTGATATGGCCGGTCATCCACCAGTCAACGGGTTCGATATTGCTGTACCAGGGATAACGGGTATTGTTACTGTGGCAGTCATTGCAGGCTTTTTTCAGGATCGTATTCACGTCATCCGGTACCGGAAAATTTTTCCCGATATAGCTGACCTGTTCGTTAGTGTCCTTATTGGGTTTCGGATGGAAGAACTGGATAACGACGAATCCGGCAAGGAGGAACAGAAGGATCTTTTTCAGCATGGGTTTTTTTTAAAAGTTAAACGTTCTGAACCAATATTTCCCCTGTCATTTCAGTTGGAAGAGACAGGCCCATCATGGTGAGAATGGTGGGGGCAATGTCCCCGAGTTTCCCGGGTTTTATTGCTCCCCGCCAGTCATTGTCAATGATAAAAAAGGGAACCGGGTTCATGGTATGCGCTGTATTGGGGGAGCCATCATCATTGATCATATAATCGGCATTGCCATGGTCGGCAGTCAGAAAAATGGTGTACCCCTTTTGCAGGCCCGCTGTCACAACTTTCTTCACACAGGCATCCACGGTTTCAACTGCTTTGATAGCGGCTGCCCATACGCCGGTATGACCGACCATATCCGCGTTGGCATAATTGAGGCAGATAAAATCAGCGGATCGTTTTTCAATTTCCGGTAACAGGGCATCGGTCACTTCATAAGCGCTCATTTCAGGTTTTAAGTCGTAGGTAGCCACTTTCGGGGAGGGGATCAGGATCCTTTTTTCACCTTCAAATGGTTTTTCCCTCCCCCCGCTGAAGAAGAAGGTCACGTGGGGATATTTTTCCGTTTCCGCGATACGGATCTGTTTCAAACGATTTTTTTCCAGGATCTCTCCGATCGTGTTTTTGAGGTCATCATTTTCAAATATGGTATGCACATCCCGGTAAGTGTGATCATATTCCGTCATCGTGGTATAATGAAGTGAAAACTTTTTCATCCCGAAATCAGGCATATCCGTTTGTGTAAGCACCTGGGTGATCTCCCGGCAGCGGTCGGTGCGGAAATTGAAACAGATGATGGCATCTCCGTCCTTGATGGTCGCGACCGGTTCCTGGTTTTCATTCACCAGCACTACGGGCCTGATGAATTCATCGGTGATATTTTGCTGATAAGAATTCTCAACAGCGGTGGCAGCATCTCTTTCCTTCACGCCTTTCCCTTCAGCAATGGCATCATACGCGAGTTTTACTCTTTCCCAGCGTTTATCCCTGTCCATGGCATAATAACGGCCGCAGATCGTGGCGATCTTTCCGGTCTCATGTTCCATGAATCCCTGTAATTCCCGGATAAAACCCAGGCCGCTTTTGGGATCACAGTCCCGCCCGTCGGTGAATGCATGTATGAACACATTTTGCAAGCCTTGTTTCTTGCAAACGGCCAGGATGGCTTTTAAGTGGTCAATATGGGAATGAACGCCTCCATTGCTCACCAGGCCCATCAGGTGCAGGGGCTTGTCCTTTTGTTTTGCATAATCAATCGCTGCCAGGAGTGAAGGATTCGCGGCAAAAGAACCGTTCAGGATCGCCCGGTTGATCCGTTGCAATTCCTGGTATACGATCCTGCCGGCGCCCAGGTTAAGATGTCCCACTTCTGAATTGCCCATTTGACCATCCGGCAGGCCAACAGCCTCGCCGCAGGTGACCAGGGTAGTATTGGGATAGCGGGCATATAAAGATTTCACAAAGGGGGCATTGGCATGCTGAATGGCATCTGCAGAGGCAACCTTGCCTATTCCCCACCCGTCCATAATGATAAGAATGATCTTTCGATTGTTCATCTGATTAAAAATCAATTGCTCGTATAAATACAAAGCGTTCCTGAAAAAATGCATTGTAAAACTACAGTTTAAATGATTATTTGTCAGTTATGCTTATCAAAAAGATCCGAATTCAGTTAATTTTATAAGGCCGGAAAGAAAAGGGAATCTGGCATATTTTTAGCGCTTCTATCAGTGAAAGCAAATTTTATGAAAACGTTTTGTAGTGCATTGTTTTTCATGGTGGCCCTGATCCTGCCGGTATTTGCCCAGCAAAAACCTGGTCTCGACGATGTGGTAAAGGCGCTGCAGGCAGGCAATTCTTACGAAGTGGCCCGGTATTTTGATGATAACGTTGAACTCACGATCCCCGGCAAAAGTGATAATTACAGCAAGGCACAGGCACAGGTGATCTTAAAGGATTTTTTCAGCAACAGCAATGTCAGGGGATTTGAATTAAAGCATAAGGGTGAGTCACCGGGCGGGCATTTCTGCAGCGGTACCCTCCAAACAGGCGCCGGTAATTTCAGGACCAATGTATTCATGAAGATCAGGAACAATAATGAAGTGGTACGTGAAATTCAGTTTCAACCCCTTGAATAAAGATCTTCCGAATATCATCCTTTAATCATATATCCGGCCTCCGCCGGATTTTTTTATGATCTTTTCTTTGTTCCCGGAAATTCTATTTTTGCCTCATGGTGGATGAAAAGAAATTGGCACACCTGGTAGAAGAAGCCCTGGTGGAGGATACCGGTGACGGGGATCATACCACGCTCAGTTGCATTGATCCTGCTGCCAGGGGCAAAGCAATTTTATTCCTTAAGCAGGATGGTATCCTGGCCGGAATGGAGGTGGCTGAATTCATTTTACGGCATAAAGAAGCGAGCATATTATTTACGCCCTTTAAAAAAGACGGCGATCCGGTAAAAAAAGGCGAGAAAGCATTTGAAGTGGGCGCTTCTGTTCACAGCATTTTACAATGTGAGCGGCTTGTACTCAACTGCATGCAGCGGATGAGTGGTATTGCGACACTGACACATCAGTATGCCCGGAAAATTTCTTCCTACAAAACAAAATTGCTCGATACAAGAAAGACCACTCCCAATTTCCGGCTCCTGGAAAAAGAAGCGGTGCGCATCGGAGGAGGATATAATCACCGGTCTGGTTTGTACGACATGATCCTGCTCAAGGATAACCATATTGATTATTGCGGCGGTATCGAAAAAGCCATTGAGAAAGCCGTAGTTTATGTAATGTCAAAAAAGCCTGAATTGAAAATTGAGATAGAGACCAGGACACCGGAGGATGTGAAAAAAGTGGTGGCCGTTGGGACAGGCAAGATCTCCCGGATCATGCTGGATAATTTTACGCCGGAGAAAATCATGGAAGCATTGAAAATCATTGACGGCAAATTTGAAACCGAGGCCAGCGGAGGGATCAGCCTGGAAAATATAGAACAATATGCCGCCACTGGGGTTGATTATATCAGTGTCGGTGCCCTGGTTCACCAGGCGCAGAGTTTGGATATGAGTTTAAAAGCAAAGATTGTTTGATTGTTGAGAAATAGTCATCAAACCATTCAGCCATCAAGCCATCCTAAATAAAAATCATGAGCAAGAAAAATAAACCTGACAACAGAGGATTCGTTTATAGTACCGATCCGGGTTTTCAATTTAACTATTCAGATCCTTCCGCCGATACCTTGCCGCCTGCTGAACAAAAACTCAGGGTCAGTCTGGACACAAAACACCGTGCAGGTAAAATCGTGACGCTGATCACCGGGTTTAGCGGCAAGCCGGAGGATCTTGAATTACTTGGGAAAAAATTAAAATCCTATTGCGGCAGTGGTGGGACTATAAAAGAAGGGGAGATCATCATCCAGGGTAATCATTCTGAAAAGGTGATGCAATGGTTGCTGAAGAATGGATACAAACAGGCCCGGAAAATATAGACACAAAGCTACCTGCTGGATTGCCCTATCACATATTCAATAAGTTCAGGAAACATTCGTGAATTCCTTGCATCCTCATAAAACAACACGCTTGTAATTCATTTTTAATTCTCCAAAGTTCACTATTAATGCCAGTCGGTTTTGTGAAACCTTCAAATAATTAAGTGCCTGTGCAATAAATTCCTCACTAATTCCAGAGATACCTTTTACTTCAAGAATAATTTTTACCGAATACGACAAAATCAGCATAAAATTTGTGTGGGAGAATGATCCCTTTGTAGTTTACTTCGTATAATTTTTCTCTCTCATAATGAATATCAGCGTTTCTGAATTCATATTCCAACGCATCTTTATATACAATTTCCAGGAATCCAGCGCCCAGGTTATTGTGCACGTCCAAGCAAATGCCTATTATCCTGTAGCTTTCTTCTTTGTAAAGGATACTTCCCATCGGAATAATGTTGCCACGAATTCACGAAAATTTCGTGCGCTTGTGACAATATTATAACACAACCCCTCTAAAATGTAGTTTCAATCCACCGAAATTCACGTTAATTTCCGTGAACGGACGTCGGGTTTACTGAGCAAATCCAATCAACAACTAATAATCTTATGGTTTAACGCTTATAAAAAGTTTCTCATTTAAATGATACTGCTACGTGTTCATGAATGATTCGTGCATTAGTGGCGACTAATTATTTATACTCATAACTGACCATCCAGCTGATCCCGAATTTATCCGTACACATCCCAAACAAAGCTCCCCAGAAAGTTTTTTCCTGCGGCATGGTTATCTTGCCACCTTCCGCCAGGGCATTGAATACTCTTTTCGCCTCTTCTTCACTCGAACCGCTGACGGAGATATGAAAATTATTTCCTGCCACCGGCTTGCCAAGTGATGCCGGCACATCGCTGCCCATTAAGACCTGGTTCTCCCCCAGCGGCAGGGTGACATGCATGATTTTCTCTTTTTCATTGTCGGGCGCTGCAGGATAGGGTGGCGGCATATCCTTAAGCCGCATCAAAGTGGCAAATTCCCCGCCAAATACTGACTTGTAAAAATTAAACGCTTCTTCTGCATTTCCGTTGAAATTCAGATAAGGATTGATCGCTTTCATGGTTTTTGTTTGAAAAGTAATCAGTGAAAATAATGATTCTTCTTTAGAAGGGACAGAAACATGGGGTGCGTCACAGGTATCAGGAAACCATCTGATTTCAATATTTCAACTTCCCTGAACCGGTTTTCGAACGGCATGCGTCTTCTTAAAATACTGTGGCAGTAAAAACATGGCGCCCGGGGTGCTTATGATACAGGTCAGGGGAAAGCGTGACTAACTTAGTCCCAGCTATTTCCAGGTGCTAACCCTTAAACAACAAACCTCAAACTTTGAACTGGTTATTGTCCCTGCGCCAGGCTGAATCCTTTCTGATGGTCCCACATATTGAGTAGCTCAAAAGAACAGATCTTAAAATTGCCGCTGAGGCTGACATAGAGCCCGATCACGTCTTGCTGGTTAAGGGATTCATCTTCGATACTTTCAAATCGTACATTGTATTGGTTCACCAGGTTGGTATACACTGAGCCGGTGGGCCAGACCTGCGTACCGCGGTTGCTGATATTGATGAGGTTGAATTTTACCCCTGCATGCCGCCTGCATTTATTTGCAATCTCCTCAGGTTGTTCTTCACTTTCAATAAAAAAATCAACCCCCACGATCTTTTCATGTTCTGTTGCCATACTCACCATCATCGGATTCCGGGACAATTTCATTGGTGTGGGCGTACCGGGCTTATTCGGAATGATCTCCCTGGCGCCTGTTGCCGGCTCCTTTCCGAAATTGCTGATAATGGCATCAGCAAATTCCGTGGTATTGACAGCCGGGATCTTTTTATCCCCGAAATCACCCGTATGCACGCCGCTTTCAAGCGTATACAGCAAGGCATTCTCTATGGTCGCAGCATTGGCAGTAAGGCCCACATGGCGCAACATGGCAATGCCGCTGAGCAATAAAGCGGTCGGGTTGGCAATATTTTTTCCTGCAATATCCGGTGCCGTGCCGTGTACCGCTTCAAAGATTGAAATATGATCACCAATATTGGCTGAGGGTGCAAAACCCAGTCCGCCGACGAGGCCGGCACAGAGATCCGATACGATATCTCCCTGCAGGTTGGTGAGTACGATCACATCAAATGTGTCGGGCCTTGTGACCAGTTTCATGCAAAGATCATCCACGATCACATCATCGGCTTTCAGTTGCGGGTAAATCTTTGCCACTTCATGGAAACATTCCAGGAAAAGGCCGTCCGTGATCTTCATGATATTCGCCTTGTGCCCGCAGGTGATGCGCCGGGCATTCTTCTGGCTGGCCATCTCAAAGGCATAATGAATCAGTTGCAGGCTGCCCGGGCGCGTGATGAAGCGCCGGCTGAGCGCCACATCATGAGTGAGCATATGCTCCACACCGCCGTAGGTATCTTCAATATTCTCCCTTACTACGGTGATATCAATGGGGATGCCTGCCTTGCTGAAAACGGTATCCACGCCGTGCAGGGAACGGAAATCACGTTTATTGGCGAAAGTATTCCAGGTCTTTCGGGCAGTTACATTGATGCTCTTTACGCCTTTCCCTTTGGGTGTTTCCATCGGGCCCTTGAAAAGCAACCCCAGCGATTCAATGGTTCGCCGCGCCTCGGGGGTCATGCCATTGCTGAACCCTTTATCAAAGACCCATTTGCCCATTTCTGCGAGCTCATACTCCAGCGGCACTTTATTGGCAGCAAAGATTCTTAATACTGCATCCATGATCTCCGGGCCGATCCCGTCGCCTTTGGCAATGGCAATTTTCATACGTATTATTTATATTCCCCCGTCGGGGGAGGAGCAAAATTAAGTGTCAAAAAATTAAATCCTTCAACAGGTTTGAAAGCACTGCATAATTACTTAAGTCTCTGCGTAAATGCGTATCCTGCTTCACGGATCCCTCATCTTTTATTATCTTTACGCCATGACCAGCCAGATCTCCGCAGGCATTAAGATCAGCGTGGAAACTTTTTTTCAGCCTGACTACAGCAAACCGGTGCAGGCAGAATTCATTTTTGCCTACCGTATCGGGATCGAGAACTGTAATGCATTCCCTGTAAAACTGCTGCGCCGTTACTGGCATATCACGGACAGCAATGGCACCAAACGGGAAGTGGAGGGCGACGGTGTAGTGGGCGTGCAGCCTGTTCTGCAACCCGGGGAGACCTACCAGTACGTCAGCGGTTGTAACCTGCAGACGGAGATCGGCCGCATGAATGGCTTTTATACTATGGAAAATCTTTTCACCAAAAAAACATTCCAGGTAAATATTCCGCCGCTGGAACTGTTTGCACCCTTTAAAAACAACTGAGCGCCCTGCTTTATTTGGGTTTATACTTTGCCCCATCCAGTATCTCCCTGGCAGGGGTCTTCATCAGTTCTTCCGGATTTACATCCTCTTTTTTATTTACAAATTTTTTGACGATCTGCCAGCCGATCCACTGGCCGAGATTACCCGGTGAATAGTCCTGTGAAAAACCCTGGGTAAACGGAGCTTCACCGAGATAGGTTTGAATGACCTCGGGAGAAATAGAATTCAGGTCGCCCGTCCGGATCAGTTCGCTCCAGATCAACCCCTCATTGCTTTGGCACCATTCCAGTTGCAGATTACTGTAACCTGTTTTAACCGAGTCAGGGACTTCGGGCAAAAATTTATCCAGCAGCCACCAGCGTTTCCCTCTTTCCACCATCCTTTCGATCAACGGTGAGGACCGGCTGCTGTCGGGAAAAAGGTCGCTTACAATTAAATTCATTCCATCGGCAATGATATATTCCCTGCTGAAACGGCGACTGCGATAAGCAGGCGCAACATTATCCATGAAGAACTGGTCCTGGTATAATGAGTAATTCTTTCCGAGGTAAAATTGCAGGCTGATCCCAAGCATGCCCGGCCGTAGAAAATCCGGCGTATAGCCATTCTCACTTTCGGCAAGGGCATCAACCGGCCCGGCGACCATTACAAGATCAGGTAGTGAATAGGCGGGAAAATAATATTTGACGAACTGAAAAGCCCGGTGAAATGCATGTTCAATGTCACGTGTATCTTTAAAGAGCTGACCGATGCTGTCCTTCATTGGTCCTGCCAGGTGAAGAAAATGTTTAACAGCGGGCAGCAGTGAAGCCGTATCTACGATGCCCAGGATGTTGCGTAAAAAAAGATCTGTCAGGGCGGGATACTTTGCATGCAATATCCCCAGTTCAGTCCGTACATTGTTGCTGTCGATGGAAAAAAATTCCCGGTCGTAGCGCAATAATTTTAGTTCGACTTTTATGCCCGATACATCCGGTAAAGTATGCTTATTTCCGCAGGAAAAAATGAAAATGAGAAGGAGCAGGACGAGCCGGTTTTTTTTCATGATGAAGATAAACGCAGGCAGTTCAGATTTGTTGCGGAAGCAAATGTAACTGATTAAAAATAAGCGTTATTTCGGGCAGCAATGGTGTAATTTTGCAGGATGAAGATCGCGATCGCCCAGCAAAATTATCATATCGGGAATTTTGAATCCAATACAAAAAAGATCATTGAAGGAATTGTCCGGGCAAAGGAGAAAGGAGCCGACCTGGTGCTGTTTTCCGAATTATGCGTCTGCGGTTACCCGCCCCGCGATTTCCTGGAGTTTGATGACTTCATCAAAAAAAGTTATGCTGCCATTGAAGAGATCAAAAAACAGGCGGATACCATCGGGGTGCTGGTAGGTTCTCCCCAAGTCAACCCGGTCCGTAAAGGGAAAGACCTGTTCAATGCTGTTTTTTTCCTTTATGAAAAAAAAATTAAAGCTACGATACAGAAGACCTGCCTTCCTACCTATGATGTATTTGACGAATACAGGTATTTTGAACCGGCTTATCAATGGAACGTGATCAGCTTCAAAGGGGAAAAAATAGCGGTCACCATCTGCGAGGATATCTGGAACCTGGGAGATAACCCGCTTTACCGGACCTGCCCTATGGATGAACTGATGCAGCAGAAACCCGTCCTGATGTTGAATTTATCTGCTTCTCCTTTTGATTATACCCATGTCGAGGACCGCAAAACGATCGTAAAACAAAATGTAAAGAAATACGGATTGCCGATGATCTACAGCAACTGTACGGGCAGCCAGACAGAGATCGTTTTTGACGGAGGATCCCTGGTATTTGACAAGGCAGGTAACCTGCGAAAACAACTTCCTTTATTTAGCGAAGCATTTGAGATCGTTGAATTAACCGATGATGGGAATTTTAACCTCCCGGTGATACAGGCAGCAAAAGATATTCCGGATGCCGAACTCAGCCCGCCCGAATTGAATCCCACACTCTGCATTCCCGAAGTGCATGATGCCATCCTTACCGGCATTCGCGATTATTTTTATAAAATGGGTTTTTCAAAAGCCATCCTCGGCAGCAGCGGCGGCATCGACAGTGCTGTGACCCTGGCCCTGGCATGCGAAGCGCTGGGTAAAGAAAATGTACGGGCCGTTTTGATGCCTTCGGTCTATTCCAGCAAACATTCCATCCTGGATGCAGAACTGCTCAGTCATAACCTTGGCAATCCTTATGATATTATTCCTGTCAATACGATCTATGAAAGTTTTCTTTCCGGCCTCGGGCCCGTTTTCAAGGATCTTCCTTTCGGCCTGGCTGAAGAAAATATACAGGCCCGGATCAGGGGCAATCTGTTGATGGGAATGGCCAATAAATTCGGTTATATCCTGCTGAACACTTCCAACAAAAGTGAACTGGCCACGGGCTATGGCACTTTGTACGGGGATATGGCAGGTGGCCTCAGTGTATTGGGTGATTGTTATAAAACACAGGTCTATGCGCTGGCGCAATATATCAACAGGGACAAAGAGATCATACCACAGAATATATTCACCAAAGCCCCTTCTGCAGAACTGAGGCCGGGGCAAAAAGATTCTGATACCCTTCCGGATTATGCCATCCTGGATAAAATATTATACCAGTACATTGAACGCAGGCAGGGCCCGAAAGAGATCAAACAGCAGGGATTTGAGGAAGCGATGGTTGACCGTGTTTTAAAAATGGTGAACATCAATGAGTACAAGCGTAACCAGTTTTGCCCCATCATACGCATCTCGCCCAAAGCATTCGGCATAGGCCGCCGGGTGCCAATCGTAGGGAAATACCTTTCCTGAAAAATAAGCTGATCAATGGACAAATGATGCCTGGACTGTCCATATCGGGCCACCAGTGTTATAAGTAAATGTAACGATGAGATCGGTTTCCGATAACAATACAATGGTCAGGTCATTGGTAGTGGCTCCGGTAAATAAAACTACCGAAGCATGAATACCGGTTTCACCGTTGATGAAATTCCAGGTGAAAGGATCGGTCTGCGGGTCACCTGGATTACATTTCGTGAGGCCTTCATCGATCGTGCCGGTACCGTTTGAAACAAAGAACATGATATTATCCTTCTGGCAGGCTTGGAGGGATGAAGTTACATCCGTGCCCCCGACACTGGCCGATTTGAATTTCCAGGAAGCCTGGCAAAGCAACTGGGTATTGGTCTTGGGCGTATTATTATTGTTGCTGCTTTTTTTGCAGGCATCGGAAAGGGTCAGCAATAAAAAGGAAATAATGAAAAAGGAGGCAAATTGTTTTTTCATACTGTTGGATTTGTTCCGCAAATTAATTAAAAAAGCAATGATATCACAGGTAGAATTGCCCTAAAACTATGCCGTATTTACATCAGGGGATGGCAAAAATGTATAACATTGAAATAAAATTTAAAAAAAACTGCATAAATGCATAAAAAACGTACTTTCAAATCCTCTTACTGACCTGCCGGGTTTTATTTTTTTATACTGTAAATACGTTGTTATATGAATGCCTTACTTGGAATTTTTGATTCCGGCTGGTGGTCGAGTCCGACTAAGAATTCACCCTTTGAGATCCTGCTCATGCTGGTGGCTGCCGCTATACTGGGCTGGGTCCTCCATCATTTTTTCGGTAGCAGCACCAAAAAAATGAAAGCGGCCTGGGACGAGAAATACGATAAACTGAATAACGAATACGGGAATGCGGTAAAGCATAATAAGACATTGAAATCCGAGAATGAAACGCTCAGCCAGAAACTGGGGCGTTATACGACGGCTGCCGGTGAAAATGATACTTTAAAAAGTAACCTGCAATCCCTGGGCGCCCAACTCGACAAAGCCAATAATGATCTTGTGTCCCTGAAAAAATCATATGAAGACGAGCATCAGAAGCTCATGGTGGCCCTGACGCCGGCCGGGGATATTGAATTGTTGAACAATCGTGTGAAAAACATGGGAGCAGAGTTAGAGGCCGTCAAAAAACAATCTGCCGAATATAAAAATGCCCTGGACGCAGCCCATGCCGATAAAGCAAGATATGCGGCTTCCCTGCAGGCCAATGAAACGGATGAATTGAGAAAAAAAGTGGGTCGGCTTGAAAGCGATCTGAACAGCAGCCGCCTCCTGGTGACCCGATACCAGAATGAAAGCCGGCAAATGGATGAACAAAAAGCCCGGTTGCAGGAAGATACGAAAGCCCTTGGCGAGCAGAAAGCGGATTTTGACATCCTCAAAAATGAACTGGGCCGGGCCCGGACCGACCTGGCAGCCTACCAGCAACTGAAAAATGATTTCGCTGCCATGAGGACCGAAAAAGAAAACTGGGAAAGCGAAGCAAATGCCCAAACCAAAAATGCCGCAGATGCCCTGCTCTGGAAAGACAAAGCTGAACAGCTGGAAAAACAACTGGCCTCAGAAAAAAATGAGAAAGAAGGACTGCTTGCTTCATTAACAGAAGCAAAGGATCAAAACAGCAGCCTGTCAGCTTCCCTGGCAGAAGCACGGGGAACCGAGTCTGATACAGAGATCCTGGAAAAAAAGATTACCGACCTGGAAAATAACCTTCATTCATTTCACGAGAATTATACCCGATTAAAAAAAGAGTATGAGACTTTATTGGAGAGCAACAGACTGAAAGAAGAAGCTGCCACACTTAAGGGCAGTAAACGTGTAAAGTGAATGATCTGCAAAAGTTTTTTCCGGATGCGGGGTAACAATTCCGGTATCTTGCGTTTATGAAAGGCAGGGTCTATAAATCCACCGGCAGCTGGTATATTATAAAGGATAAAGACGGAAAAATATTCAACGCCCGTATGAAGGGCATTTTCAAGATCGATGAGATCACCAGCACCAACCCGGTAGCGGTAGGTGACGAAGTGAATCTTGAAACAGAATCCGGGTCTGCAGAGAATTGTCTTATCACAGCAATCCTTCCCCGTAAAAATTATATCAACAGGCAATCTCCGCGGAATAAACATCAGCAGCATATTGTAGCGGCAAATATCGACGCTTCCATATTGATCGCTACCCTGAAAGAACCGCGCACTTCCATGGGTTTTATCGATCGTTTTTTAGTGGTTTCAGAAATGTATCATGTGCCAGCTTTGATTATATTCAATAAACTTGACCTTTACAAACAAAAAGAGCTGGATAAATTAGCATCCTTAAAAAATATTTACCGTTCAGTCGGGTACAGGATCATTCCCACCAGTGCAACGACGGGCGAAGGCATCGGGGAATTGATGGAAGCCCTTCAAAACAGGGTCTCTTTATTCAGCGGTCACAGCGGTGTGGGAAAATCCAGCCTGCTCAACCGGATCCTGCCTGACCTGGCGCAAAAAACGCAGGATGTCAGCGGCTGGAGCGGAAAAGGTGTTCATACCACAACTTTTGCTGAGATGTTTGATCTGCCGGGTGGCAACGGAAAGATCATTGACACACCCGGTATGCGTGAATTCGGTCTGGTGAATATTTCCCGGCAGGAGCTCTCCCATTATTTTCCCGAGATGAAAGAAAGACTGATATACTGCCGTTTCAATAATTGCCTGCACATCAATGAACCCGGTTGCGCTGTAAAAGAAGCTGTTATTAATAATGAAATGCCTGAAGAAAGGTATGCGAGTTATATTTCAATTCTGGATTCGATTGAGGAAAAAGAATATTAGTGAAGATTCTATTAATTAAAAAACTGCAAGCCCGCCTAGATCACTTTCCTCCTCCACCGGTTGCTCCTGATGTACAAAAACGAAGGGATGAACATGAAGGTCCAATAGAGCCATTCACTCATCCACCCCGCTGAGATGGAAAGTTTCAGTTTTTCCATAACAATATACACGTAGGCCAGATAAAAAGTGATGGTGCAGAGCTCGATCAGAAAACTGACCCTTGTATTGCCGGTCCCGGTAACGGATGAAAGCCAAACGACGGAAAAAGACATTAGCAGCATGGCCAGGCTGATCACCCGCACGACGGGTATGCCTTGTGTAATGAAATCGCCCTGCTGTCCGAAGATGGACAAAAACATGCCGGGGATGATATTCAGCACGAGGCAAATGCCCAGGGCAATGCCCACACTCAGCTTCACGATCTTCCGGATCACATGAATGACATCATCCTTCTTCCCCTGTCCGATCACATTACTCACCATGCTATTGCAGGTGGAGGCAAATGCCCAGCTCATGCATCCGAAGATGCCGAATACATTCCGCATCACATTGGAGATGGCCTGCGGAGTATCGGAGGGCTGGTTGCGTTCGATCAGGATGAAAAAGAATTCCCAGGTGGCGATACTGATGGCATGCTGGAAGACCAGCGGGGCGGAGAGGTTGGTGATCAGGGATGCATTCTGCCTGTTCCACCTGATATTTTTAAAGATCGAAAATCTTTTTGCGATACCCTTCTGGTGGATCACCAGGTAAATGACAAACATACCGGTGAATTCAGCCAGTACAGACGCGATCGCAGCGCCGTTGAAACCCATTCGGGGCAATCCCAGCTTTCCAAAAATTAAACCGTAATCAAAAAAAATATTTGCCATTGCTTCCGCCAGGGTGCCGATCACGAGGTACTTGCTTTGGTTAGTACCTACCAGTAATGCGTTACGCATCTGGTAAACGTATAAAAAAGGGAGACCCCAGATACGGATATGCAGGAAAGAGATCGCCATCTGCGCTTTCTGCGGTTCATGTAACACCCGGCGAAAAAGCAAGGGGGTTACTGTATACGTGAGAAGGATCCCCGCAGCCGCAATGATAAAGGATATCAACACCCCCTGGTTGAAGAGCTTGCCGATCTCACCCGGCCGGTTCTCCCCTGCCCGGCGGCTGATCAGGGATTGCAGCCCGTTATTGAACCCGAAACCAATGGAAGCGAAAATGAGATAATATACACCGGTAATGCTGGCAACAGCCAGGGCCGTGGAAGAATAATGTCCCAGGAAAATATTGTTGGTAATAAAATTGAGCTGGGGTACCAGGATGGCAAAACTGATGGGCAGCATCAGTTTCATGATCTGCCGGTTGGTGACTGTCACCTGCAGGCTGTTATCCATGGCCCGTGTACTCATAGCAGTTTTAAATGGAGCAGGTATGCATTTCAGGCACTACATGAAATGTTTTCCCCGTTCAAAGGAAAATGTTTGCCCCCGGCAATATTAAGTGAAAATGTTAAGGTCGGGTAAGCCGGCCGATCAGGCGATATACCTGTTCCCTTCATTGATCAGTTTCCCTTCAATGACATTAGCTAGTTCCACCACCAGCTTATTGTCCTTGCTCAGGGCATCGCGTGTCTTGGTCGGGAAGATGGATACGCCGTTGTAAATGCTGTAATGCAGGGTGATGTTGTGGCCGCGGAAACGGAATTCCCAATCGATGGTATCGAAATCATCTTCTTTATTCGAATAGGAAATATTGTAATCCTGGCTGAGAATATTCGCCACTTTATAAAAAAGCTGCAATCCGCCGTTTTCTGCGATCACGGCCTCGGTACATCCGAGTGCGGTTCGTAGGGTGAGGCTCATAGAATGGAAGTTTAGGTTTTTGCATTCTGTTAATTCCGTTATCCGGTCAATCAGCAGAAAGACATGAATATTGGTTGAAAGGCTGCACTCTGCAGTCTTAATATTTGAACTTTTTGGCTTTCTTGGAATCCTTGGTAGCCTGCGGATCACCGCTGAGGATTTTCTCCGCTCCCACATTCTTGCCATTGCTGGGACACCCGTATTTGGCGCCAAATAATTTATTCATGGTTTTGCAGGAAGAAAGCAGGATCAGGCTGCAGATGATATATGCCAGAAAAGCCCGGTTTTTCATATCCCATGTTTAATTCACTAACGAAGATAACCAAACTGAATTGTATTTGCCTATAGTAAGGTTA
>CAZZDQ010000011.1:58014-70562 GCA_964652845.1 uncultured Chitinophaga sp. | reverse complement strand
AAATGGTCGGCTTTGTGGTCTATGGCCGCGGCTCATTCAACCAGCTGGATGAGATCCTTGCCCCGCACAGGAAGCAGGATGCTCCGATGATCTTCCTGGTCGATCATTTCTTTAAAAACAAACCCCTGACCGCCCGAATCCCGCTGCGCGGAAAAGACAAGATCCTCTTTGCTGATGTTACCCATGAACCCAAGACCAGTTATGTGGATGCCCTGGCGGGGCAAATCAAAGATGCGTTTGGCGATGTTAGCGGCATCATCGGCATCGGCGGGGGCAGCACCCTGGACCTTGCCAAGGCTGTTTCCCTGATGATGACCAACCCGGGTTCCTCTGCAGATTACCAGGGCTGGGACCTGGTCAGGCATCCCGGCATATATAAAGTGGGTATTCCCACCCTTAGCGGCACGGGCGCGGAAGTATCCAGGACAACGGTATTGACCGGTCCAACCAAAAAACTGGGCATGAATTCAGATTTCACGCCCTTTGACCAGATCGTACTCGATCCTGAATTGACGAAGAATGCCCCGGCTGATCAGCGTTTCTTCACCGGTATGGATTGCTATATCCATTGCATTGAAAGCCTGCAGGGCACGTATCTCAATGAGTTCAGCCGGAGCTATGGAGAAAAAGCCCTTGAGCTTTGCCGCAAAGTTTTTTTGGAAAAAGATGGCTGGGATGATGAAAGTGATGACCAGCTCATGATGGCTTCCTATGCCGGCGGCATGAGCATTGCGTACAGCCAGGTGGGCGTGGCCCATGCGGTGAGTTATGGTTTGAGTTATTTGCTCGGCACCAAACATGGCATTGGAAACTGCATCGTGATGAATCATCTGGATGAATATTATCCCGAAGGCGCCGCCGAGTTCAGGCGGATGGCTGAAAAAAATAAAGTGGTGATCCCTGCCGGCATCTGCAGGGGCCTGACCGATGCGCAATTTGAAACCATGATGAATGTTTCCCTGGGCATGAAGCCGCTTTGGGAAAATGCCCTGGGCGGGGATTGGGAGAAGATCATGACGAGGGAGAAGTTGAGGGCGTTATATGAGAAGCTATAGGCCTATGTGCATCCGTTTTATAAAAGTCGGTATCGATTCTCATTATTTAGTCTTTGCTTTAATAAGTTGAAAATCAACCCCTGAATGTTTTAATTGTCCTTGGCAGTTTCGTATATTTAAGTGTTACCGGTCACCCTAAAAAGACAACGAAAGTGCAAAAAATAACGAACAGAGAAAGACAGAAAATGCCAACTGCACAAATGTGCCATTTTTTCCAATGCCCGTGAAAACATTAGCAGCATTGATTGACTTTGATTGAATGTTGAAGTAATTAATATTGATACATACTATGGCAATACCAAAAAATATTACAAGTGAGCATATAAAGAGGGCAATTTCTGAAATAATTGTTGAAAATATTCCTCCTCAAAGGCTTGAACAACATTATTCATTAATTGAAAATGGCAAAATACTTCCACCCAAATATGTGATAAGTATTGCAAATAAATTTGCAAATGGAATTGAACTAAATAGTAATGAGTTTAATGCTGTTGAAGCAAAAAGCTTTTTGGTGAAAAATAATTTCAATGTAGTAGATAAAAGATCAGAAACAATTACCTATTATGTTTTAGGTGCGGCATGGTATGGTAATGAAAATGGACCGGACCAAACAGAAAGATTTATTAATAATGGAATCTGGGAAAATGGCTATGAAGACAAATTTCTTGATGTTGTGAATAAAGTTAATATTGGAGATAGAGTAGCAATAAAATCTTCCTTTGCTACAAGAGATGGAAAGAGTATGTTGAGAGTAAAAGCAATTGGAACAGTATATGAAAACCTAGGTGATGGTATGACTCTAAAGATTAATTGGGATAAAAACTTTGTGCCATTTGATTTAGAAGGATATGGAGGATACAGAAATACAATTCAAAAAGTTTCATCTGATGATATTGATATGATTTTTAACTCAAATAAAATAATGAATTACTTTCCTGAGCTGAATAAATTTCTTTCACAAGCTAAAACCACAGAATTAGGCACATCAGGTTATATAAATAATTTTCAAGGTCTATCAGTAAAAGTGAGCTTTGGAAAAGGGAATCAAGCAAGAATTCCATGGATAGCTTTTCTAAATGGCACTGATAATGTTCAGGAAGGCATTTATCCTGTTTATCTTTTATACAAGGACAAAAATCTATTAATACTTGCTTATGGTGTGAGTGAAACACATACATCAAATAGAAAATGGAATATTTCAAATGTTAAAACAATTGAACAATACTTTGCAGATAGTAATCTGGGTAAACCAGAGAGATATGGAAGCTCTTTCGTTTTTAATAGTTATGAAATAAACAAAGGCATTGTGGAAGAAGAAATAAATAATGATTTGAATAAATTAATATCAATTTACAAGGCAAATTCACGTGAATCAAAGAGAGCTTCTGTTCCAACAGTGAAATTTAACCAGACAACATTTTTAAATTTAGCTCAGGAGGCTGGTTATTTCATAGAAGAAAAGTTTTGTAGTCGTTTTTGTGCCTCCCTACTAACCAAACCCTTCGTCATCCTAACCGGTCTTTCCGGCTCGGGAAAAACCAAACTGGCACAGGCATTTGTACAGTGGATTTGTCAGGATAATAGCCAGTATCGCATTATTCCGGTTGGTGCAGACTGGACCAACCGTGAACCACTATTAGGCTATCCCAATGCACTAAAGCCGGAAGAATATGTAAAGCCCGACAGCGGTGTACTGGATTTAATTATTAAAGCAAACAATCAGCCCGAACTGACGCACTTTCTGATTCTGGACGAAATGAACCTGAGTCATGTGGAACGCTACTTTGCGGATTTTCTAAGCGTGATGGAGTCAGGTGAAGAAATTCCTTTGTATGCGGAAGGCAGCGTTGAAAATGGTGTTCCTGCAAAACTGAAAGTCCCTTCCAATCTCTTCATAATTGGAACAGTTAACATTGATGAAACTACCAACATGTTCAGCCCTAAAGTGCTTGACAGAGCCAATACGATTGAGTTCCGCGTGACAAAGGAAGAAATGGCAAATTTTCTGGGCAGCATCAAAGACATAAAGATGAATGTCTTAACCAGTAAAGGTGCAGGTATGGCCAAAAGCTTTCTGGAAATGTCCGAAAACAAGGCATTTGCTACAGATGATATTGATATCATTAATGCCGCTTTGGTCCAGTTCTTCGGTGAGTTAAAAAAGACAGGAGCTGAATTTGGCTACCGCAGTGCAACGGAAATTTTAAGATTAATTCATCAGCTTTCGGTATTAGACAATTCGCTTTCAACCAATCAAAAAATTGACATTGCAATCATGCAGAAGTTGTTGCCGAAACTGCATGGGTCACGCAGAAAATTATGCCCGGTGCTGGAAACTCTTGGCTCTTTCTGCATTTCGGGTGATGTGAAAATAATAAAGGATGTTTTTGAAAAAGCAGACTTTGATTTCAATGGAACAAATGTGCTTTATCCTCTTTCGCTGGAAAAAATTGCACGCATGTATCGCGGTGCGATGGATAATGGATTTGCAAGTTTTGCCGAAGCATAAACCATGAAATCAAAACCCAACATAGAAATTAATCTTGATGCAGTTAAAGAGGGTTTGCGGCTATGGATAGATGCCCGCAGACAAGATTCTTTGTTTGATGCAGAAACAGATGCAGGAGAGCATAATGAAGCTAGATTTCAGTTGGTAGAAGGTTGTTTATACGATTATCAAATCAGCGACTCCGATTTTATTCTGGGCGATGTTGGCGAAAACATAATACAGCAACACAAACGAACTACTAATCTTGGAACTATTGCTCCCAATATTTTTGTCGGAACGCTTTCCCTTCCCTTTTTAGAAAAAGAAACTTCTCAGGAATGCTGCAAGATTGAATTGGAGGTTCGGTCTATAAAATCCGGTTATCGTGATGATTACCGTGATATGCTGGAACTGATAACCGAAAAATGCACAGACCTGTTATTGCAAGCCAACTCACCCGTTTTGCAACATTTTGAAATTGATTACACCAAGGACAGTCAGAATCTATATCAGAGATTTGCCTTTATTAACTCAGTAATTGGTACTGATGAGTTTGCCGAATCCATACACCGAATAGTAACTGCACCAGTAACGAAATGGACAGAAACCATAGAAGAAAAAGATATTCGAAATACGAGACGATTTTCCAATACCAATATCAAAGAAATACTAAAAGGCGGAAAGCGAACCAGTTTGCCTGAGATGCATTATCTGAGAGGCTGTGGTATTGACACATTGCCGGAGCGAATTACTACTATCAGAAAAACAGATTCAGTAGATACACCTGAAAATCGTTTTATTAAACATGCTCTTGAAAACTTCTTGAAATTCTGCACAGATATAAATAACAAGGCAAAAGAATTTGGTCATAAGAAATTGGAAAATGAATCAGATCTAATGATTCGTGAACTGGAAAGTCAACTACATCATACCATTTTCAAAGATATTTCAAGACCAACATCAATAAGGCTGAATAGCCCTGTTTTGCAACGCAAAGAAGGTTATCGTGAAGTGTTGCGGGTATGGCTGATGTTTGACCTAGCCGCTAAATTAATCTGGACTGGTGGCGATGATATTTACAGCGGTGGTAAAAAAGATATTGCCACATTGTATGAATACTGGCTTTTCTTCAAACTCCTTGATTTGTTCCAGTCCATTTTTGAAATAGAACTCAAAGATATTTCAGACTTAATAAAAGAAACTCCAGACGGTTTAAATCTTCAGATAAAGCAGGGAAATTTCACTGCACTTAGGGGCGTTTACGATTCGGGAAGCAGAAAACTGAATATTCGCTTCAATTACAACCGCTCATTCAGCGGCAAGAAACCCTATCCAGATTCAGGCAGCTGGACAACAACCTTACGGCCGGATTATACCCTTTCATTCTGGCCTTATGGCATTTCAGAAACTGAAGCGGAAAAGCAGGAATTGATTGTTCATGTTCATTTTGATGCTAAGTACAAAATCGCCAACCTTAACGACTTTTTGGAAAAGAATACAGAAACCGACCTTGACGAAGAAAAAGCAGAAAACAGAAAGGGCATTTATAAAAATGCTGATTTGCTGAAGATGCATGCATACAAAGATGCAATCAGAAGAACGGGAGGTGCCTATGTGTTATACCCCGGTGACAAATCCATCAATCAGAAGGGATTTCATGAAATTATTCCGGGACTTGGTGCATTTCCCGTAAAGCCATCAAAAACAGACAGCGGAATCGGTGAACTGAAAGCATTCATTCTTGAAATAATTGAACACTTCATAAACCGTGCTTCACAACGTGAGAAAATTGCTTATAGAACGTTTGACATCTATAAGAATACACCTGAATCTGACAATATTGTTAAGGAGTTATTACCGGAGCCATATAACAACAACAGAGGCTTAATACCGGACGACACTTTTGTTTTAGTCGGCTACTATAACTCACAAGAACAATACGACTGGATTCAACGAACCGGACTTTATAATTTTAGAATGGGTTCAGGAACTGGTTCACTCATCCTTGACAAAGAAACTGTAAGTTCAAAATACTTATTACTTCACACTATGGGCGACACAGACTCCGGTAACTTATGGAAGATTGTCAGCAGAGGGCCGATAGTATATTCAAAGGGCGATTTAATCAGAAAAGGCTATTCTAACCCATCGCAAGACAATTATTTAGTTATTCAAATAGAGCCTGTGACTGACACCGAATTTGAAAACGTAAGCTGGGATTTCAAAAAACTTTCTAACTACTCGACCGGCAGAGCCTCTGCATTTCCATTTACAACAAGCTTGACAGAATTAATGAAAAATAAAATCAGATAACATGCCAACGCTTCACAGCCACACACTTTGCCAGGCCCTACAAGCCATCGCTGCAACCAAAGCCTGGCAAAGAGTGTGGCTCTCCCAATGCACCGCTGACAGACAAAAATTCGACAGAAAAGAAGGGCGAACCGGTAACAGCGGTTTTGCGTCATGCGGGGTGAAGTACTTAAATTCAAGTACGGCTTTTCAATTTAACTTTAGTGCTGAGTTGACAGTTTTGTGCCCTGAAAACCCCCACGAACGCAAAGCCGCAAACCGTTAGCGGTAATTTTTGAAGAAGCGAGATATTAGAAATCTTGAAAAATGAATGCAAGGAATTATAGAGTTAAGCTTAGTCTTTCGCCATTAGATTTTCCGGCTATCATCGGTTTGGGTACACAATCCGACACAACACGAACTGACCCTCCCTATATTATTAATAATAAAGTGGAATTAAAAATAACAAAGGGATTCATATTGACTGAAGTTGATTCTCAAAAAGATTATACCGTATTCACAGCTCAGTCTATATATGAAATACCGACCAATGAAATAAAAAGTAGAGAGGATGTGTACGATTTTTATAAAGATGCGCAATTGACTCTAAGCGAAGCATATAATTTGGTACAAAAGCAAATGCCACAACTTCCGTCTCTATCGTTCCGTACTCCACCAATTGAGACTTATCAAACAGAGATTGATGGTGTTTTCCATTTATTAAACTCTCAAAACTAACAATGCAATTGTTAAAGTAATACATATTAAAACTACCGCCTACATTGGGTTTGGCGCAAACCTATTTCGTGTTGGTTTCGCTCATAAATAAAAGAAATATAGTGCGGCACAGCCGGAAGAATCTTAATTTTAGACGGCCTACGCCAAGCCCTGGTCGTTATATGCCACCAAAACGAACTGTCATGAAAAAAGCAATTACCCTTATTATACTGAATTTATTGCTATTGACCTCTCATGCACAGGACACAGTAGATGTTGTGGAAAAGACTATAAAGATCCCAGGGTTTTCTAGACAGACCGAATATTATGGTTTCGCAGCGGGCGACAAGATAATTTTTAACTTGACTGTTGGAAATAAGAAAGAGCTAAAGGACGTTTCAATTTCACAATATCCTGACAACGTAAAATTTGCCGATCATACAGTTCAAAAAATAGAAGGCAAAACAATAAATGTTCTCATTAAGTCGGTTTATTCATTTGAATTTTATAATTCAAACATTAGTGGCAGAGAGGTAACGATAAAAATTCAAAGAATATCCAAATCTGACGAGACAAAACTCTTTAATACGAATGTGAAGTGGGTAAACGTTGTCGATACAACATATATTGCTAAAGAAAATACTTTTATTGAAAAGTCTGATACATCGATAGTTGATGTAATTAATAGCAAAGTCCGGGTTCATTCTCAAACAAATCTTAGTAGCTCCAATAGAACTATTGTGGACTTCATCCTGCCAATCAATACTATTAAATTTACCTATTGGATTGGAGTCGGAGAACAAGGAGAAACGGCATTTAAGCAAGATCAGCTTGCTTTTTCAAAATCAGTTGGACAAGTTTTGGGAAGTTTCAATCCGCTTGCTGGATTAGCATTTAATCTGATTTCAATGACTACTGTCACAGCCGGTGATCATGTTAAATACTATTTTATTAGAACTGGAGATGATTATCAAAGATTTGTAGCGGGGCTTGCGTTTATGCAATTCAAGTCTGGTGACGTAGTAACGGATGCGGGCCTCATTAATTATGGATCTGTGCAAAATCAAAAACTTTACATAGGCTTGCAAAATGATAACCTAACTCGAGGAATTGATGTAACTGTCAAAATATTGGCTGTGCTTGTCAACAACAAATACAAGAGCGTTACAGAAAGAGTTCCCGTATACAGTAATAAAAGTATCCCCATGAGTGAGAATTAGTATGACGGCATATAACATCGGTTTTCTGCAATGCTGGGCTCGACGGAATAAATCAGCTTTTTTCATCGCATTGAAGCGTCGTTGTCAAGTCTTTTCCATCGGGGCGCGACTTGTAAGGTCATCTTTCAAATTCTATTTAACTTTATTGTCTCGGGGCTTGACTCGTCACAATTTCCCAGCACTGCAGAAAGCCATGGTCGTTGGCTGCAACCTTTAAATTAATCCATATGGCTAATAAAATTCAGAAAATTCAGGATGAGGAAAATGACTTTTACTCTGATGATGACCTTTTTAAGATTTCATCTTGGGGAGCTGATCTATCATTTCGAGAATTAATTGAAAGATATCAAGATAATGAATTAATTAAGCCAGAACTTCAACGTAAATATGTCTGGGATAAAACGGCTGCATCAAGGTTTATAGATTCGTTACTACTTGGGCTGCCTGTGCCAAGCATTTTTCTAGCGAAACAACAAGACGAAAATCTTCTTATAATAGACGGATATCAAAGAATTATGACCGTTCATGATTATGTTACCGGGATTTTTGGTGGAGATGGAAAAACATTCAAATTGTCCAAGTCAAAAAAAATTAATACTAGGTGGCGTGGTAAAGCATTTGGGGAACTTAAAGACAATGAGCAAAAAAAAATAAAAAACACAACAATTCATTCTATAATATTTGTTCAACAACATCCTAAAAATGATGACACTAGCCTATACCAAGTTTTTGAAAGAATAAATACAAGTGGAACCACCTTACTTCCTCAAGAAATCAGAAATTGTGTGTATCAAGGAGGACTAAATACTCTATTATTTAAATTAAACAAAATTGAAAATTGGAGGGCGCTATACGGTTCCCAAAAAGAAGATCAGAGAATGAGAGATTTGGAATTTATTCTCAGGTTTTTTGCCGTGAGTAGTCCGGAGATTAACAATATTCCTCAAGTGAATGTTTCTCTAAAAAAATATCTAAATCAATATATGGGAAAGCATATCAATCCCAATCAAGCAGAAATCAAAAAATATCAAGAGAGGTTTGCCAACGCAATTAATTTCATTTATGAGAATATTGGCGAGAACGCCTTTAACAATTATTCAACTGCTTCAAAGAAATTTTCACCAAATTTCAGTCCTACAATTTTCGACTCTTTAATGATAGCAACTGATCAAGTAATGACAAAAAACAAAAGGGTTGATAAAAAGCGCTTACTTGTCAATCGAATGAGATTACTTAATGATCCGGATTATCAAATCGCAATAACTCGAGAAACCATGCGGAAAGAGTCAATACAACAAAGAATTCTGAAAGTTAAAACATTACTGTTTAAAGCTTAATCATGAACAATCTCGATGTGCAACAGTTTTTGACTGATTGCGATACTGAACTAGGTCATATAGAAACTCTAATAAATACACTTGGGGGCACTAACTTAATTGTACCGTATCTCAACAAGTATTCAGTAATAAGGGCATGTGGTACTATCGAAATTTCATTTAAAACTGTGATAGCTGATTATTGTAGTAAAAGAAGCAAGCCACAAGTGAAAACTTTTTTAAATAAGAAAGTTAGAGAGAATTCTGCTAATCCTACATATGATAAAATTATTCAAATATTAAATGATTTTGATAATAATTGGGTTAATAACTTTAAGACACAACTTCAAGCATTACCCAACTATCAAATAATACAGTCTTCGATTCAATCTTTGGTAGATGCGCGAAATGATTTTGCTCATGGAGGAAATCCAACAGTTACCTTTACTGACATTAAATCCTATTTTTCTGAAGCCAAAGTACTAATAGCTACGCTAGATAGCATTATAGCATAAGGCTGCAGTCAATAAGTGGCTTTTCAACAGCCGGTCTTCCGGATTTAGTCTCATCTGTAGTAACACAGATTAGCTGTGGTTTCAGCTTCCGGATCACAGAATATCCGGCTGTCGCAAAGCGGGGCACATTGCATGTCACCATAATCAGCATCCTACTAAATTCAAACTAAGATGACTTTCCCACCCTACCCCCCACGCCCAAACCAACTTTATAAAAGAGCCAACTTTTCCAGATCCCCATTTTATCTATAACCGCTCATCAATTTCTCTTAACTCCCGCATCGCCGTTTACATTTACGCACTAAATTGGCTGTAAAATCAAGGTATGACTAAAAAATTATTGCTTTGTGTAACGCTTTTTCTTTTTACAGCGGGTTCTTTTGCTCAAAGAAAGCCCTGTGATGACCCGAAGTTCCGCCAGCTGGATTTCTGGATCGGGCAGTGGGATGCCTATGGAAAGAACGGCAAAAAAGCAGGGACCAGCAGGATCTCCCTGATCCTGGACAGCTGCGTGATCCTCGAAGAATGGGAAAGCGCATCCACACAAAACAACGTGATTTACAAAGGCAAGAGCTTTAATGGCTATAATGTCGTCACCAGACAATGGCAGCAGACCTGGATCGACAATACCGGCAATACCACCGAATTCCTGCGCGGTACCGGCACGGAAGGGCAAATTGTATATTACGCCGACAAGGTGCCGGGAGCCGGCAATACATTCTATATGCGCAGGCTGACCTTCACAAAACTCGATGCGAATAAAGTCCGGCAATTGGGAGAGAAAAGTGATGACCAGGGCAAGACCTGGACCGTGGAATATGACCTGGAATACAGGCGGAGACAATAATTATTCTACGGACCGGACACCTGTCAGCCGCCACGATGCTTTAAACCCCATCTCCATTATCTTTACGCCTCAAAAATCAACGTTATGGCAACTGTTTCCATCTACCTCAATTTCCAGGGCAATGCGGAAGAGGCATTCAATTTTTATAAGTCGGTCTTTAAAACTGAATTCGCCGGCCCGGTGATGCGGATGAAGGATATGCCGCCACGGCCCGGTATGCCCGCCCTCTCAGAAAAAGAATCCAACAGCGTGATGCATGTGACCCTTCCTATCCTGGGGGGAACCCGGATCATGGGGTCGGATATGCTGGAAAGCATGGGACACAAGCTCATGGTGGGCAATAACACGACCATCAGCCTGGAACCCGACAGCAGGGAAGAAACCGACCGGCTTTTCAATGCCCTCTCCGAAGGCGGTTCCCAGCTGGCGCCCATGCGCAAAGAATTCTGGGGATACTGGGGTTGCTGCCTCGACCGGTTCGGCATCCGGTGGATGTTCAACTACGGAGAAAAGCAATAGTTCTTTTTTGAATGAATCGTCTATGAAATTTATCTCCAAAAAATACCTCCGGCGGCTCAGCCCGCACCTTTCTAAAAGTGCTGGCCGCACCCGGCAGATCCTTTCCGTGAACCCCACCCTGATCACGGACCATAAGGATTCCAAAACCGTATCCGTTTATGTGTTCGATTACAACGAGCAGGTCCTGGAAGAAAGAAAACTGGAAAGCATCAACGACTGTTTCCCCTATAATAATAACAGCCGGATGACGTGGATCAATATCGACGGTATCCGCAAACCGGATGTGGAAACCCTTTGCGAAAAATTCGGGATTCACCAGCTGGTGGTGGATGATATCCTGAGCGTGAACCACCGTCCCAAGATGGACGAGATCGATAATGGCATCTTCTGCCTGCTCAATATGCTTTATTACAATGAAGAAACCTCTTCCGTAGAACAGGAACAGGTGAGCATCGTGATGGGCAGGGATTATATCATCAGTTTCCAGGAAGACACCAAACGGGATGTGTTTGGCGCCGTCCGGGACAAGCTGCGCATGCCCAACAGTAAGATCAGGCAAAGAAGCATCGACTATTTATGCTATACGATGATCGACGTGATCGTTGATAAATATTTTGAGGTGATGGAAAAGCTGGGCGAAACGATCGAGGGCGTGGAAGATGAAGTGCTCCGCGGGAATAACCCCATGGCCCTTGCCCTCATCACCCATATGCGCAAGGAGATCATTATATTAAAAAGGAATTTTACCCCTGTCAGGGAACTGGTGAACAGTTTCCTGCACAGCGACAGCGATCTGCTGGACGAACGGACCGTAAAATATTTCAAGGATGTGTACAGCCACCTGGTACAGGCGATTGACCTGGTGGAAAATTACCGCGATATCATGATGAGCCTACAGGACCTGCACCTGAATAATATCAATCTGCGGATGAATGAAGTGATGAAAGTGCTGGCCATCGTGACCTGCCTCTTAGCCCCCGCCACAGTGATCGGCGGGGTGTTTGGAATGAACTTTTTAAGGATCCCCCTGACACAAAACCCTTTGGGATTCTGGATCGCCCTGGGTTCGATGCTGCTGATACCGGCATGGATGCTGGTGGTGTTCAGGAAAAAGGGGTGGTTTTAAGCCTCACTGCTCTTTCCCCATCAATATATTTTCCAGCCTGCTGCGCTTCACATAATTCTCATAGCGGAATGAACGGGCCAGTGCAATGACCTGCTCTTCTGAAAGTCCTTTAAACAGGTTGCAATATTCCGGTAAAAGCGCTTCGGCGATCAGGATATGCCTGACCAGCAGGCTGATTTCCCGCTGCTGGCCATTGGGATAGGGATCATAGCCCGGGAATTCTTTTTTGATCAGTTCTTCCAGGGGTGCAATTGCCTGGCGGATATTTTTATCGGTGGAACCCCAGGCATCGGCGCCGAGGGAATCCTTGCGGGCTAAAAAGGGTGCTATCAGTTTCATATAGGGCGTACCCGCATTTTGATGCATGATGGCCTGCAGGCCCATGTCCTTGTACAGCCAGATGCACCAGCTCACTTTGTATTTATTGTAATAGGCCAGCTGGTCCTTCAGAAT
>CAZZDQ010000011.1:0-57914 GCA_964652845.1 uncultured Chitinophaga sp. | reverse complement strand
ACATGAATTCACTTTTTTTGAGAAAGTCTTTTTCCAGGGTATCCTTATCATAATATCTTTCGCGGGTATAACCGGGATAATCTCCGCCCGAAATAAATCCAGGCGTGGCATAATCATGGTTCGTATACACTACGTTCTCCCATATCTCCGTGAACTTGCTGAAATCCGTTGCATAATGATCCCCTTCGAGAAATAATATATGATCGGGGTCGATTCTCCGGATCGCATCATGCAGTCTTTTGTAAAAAGGAAAAAGTTTTTCACCCGCGGGATCAGCCGGTTCGTTGATCAGATCATAACCCGCCACCCAGTCGTTGTTTTTATACCGCCGGGCGATCGCTTCCCAGAGACGGATCGTCCGGTCCTGGAATTCCTTATAGATCCAGAAAGATGCCACATGGGTGGGATTATCGCTGTGCCAGTGCTGGTTTTGTGATCCCGGCAAAACATGCAGATCGATGATGGTATATATATGATGGCGGGCACACAGCGCTATTACCGTATCGAGATAGGCAAATGATCCCTGTTTATAGTGACCCGGGTTCATATCCTCTTCGAAAAGGCGGTAATTGATGGGGATGCGGATAAGATTCAGTCCTAAGCCCTGGACATAGGCAGCATCCGGATCGGTGAAATAACTTTTCAGGAAGGTATCGAAATAAAGATCGTATTTCTTTTCCCCCATCACTTTCCTGAGCCCTTCCCTCATGGCTTCTTCATTGGCGGTATAGCCGTCAATGAAATTTTCCATATGGAGCATCCCGCCCAGACCGAATCCCCGCAAGAGCACCGTCTCGCCCCGCTGGTTGACGATCTGGTCGCCTTTGACATGAAGCCTGTTTCTGCCTGATTGGGTGAATATTTTATTCTTTGTCTGGGCGGTAGCAAATGAGATAAAAAGAAATTGTATCAGCAGCATTGGCAAGAATGTTGTCCGTTTCACTGTTGTGATTTTATTTTCTAAAATTATGAATTAATCCTCGCTGCTTTTGCTGATCTTATATGTAAGGGATTTAAATAAATTCAATCGTCCTGGTAAGGCGGAAAAATGATTGCTGATCTGTATAGGCGGGTCTTATTTCTTCTTGTATACCGGCACCGTACTGCAGGGTTCCCCGTACATGATACTTTGGGCCGCCGGGAGCAATTTTTTGGTGAGCTCCATATAAACAAAATCATCCACCGGCACCTCGCCGCAACCCTTGATCACAATGCGTTTACCGGCATATTCACTTGTATTCAAAGAAGCGATATTTTTTAAAATGATGTGTCGCTTCAGTTGTTTGGTGTCTCCCATCAGTATCTCTTTGGCCACGGGTTGCAGGTAAGAAGCGGCCAGCATCCATGCCCAGACCGGAATGATGGCATCGGCAGAACAAACCAGTGAAACATTCTTGTCCCTGTATTGTTCCCAATCCGTTTTCTTCAGGGCATCGCGGAAATCCTTTTCCTTCAGGATCATGCCCATGAATAAATGATCCTTCAGGTCAAATACAAGGGGTTCTTCCTTCGGCAGAAAATCCTCGGGGTTGAGGGTGATGATGCCGCTTTCAGCCACTTTATTTTTGATCAGTTCTGCCATATTATTTTTTCCTGAATAATATCGTTAATATTCTCGGCCTCATTTGATCGCCTGCATCGAAATACTCATTTAAAATTACAATTGAAAGCCCGCATTTCTTTGCGGCATCGGTAAAATCTGAAATATGGTGCGTATAACATTGGGGTGATCTCGTGCTATTTCCCGTTTTAAATCTTGCTTTTGTGCCTTTATACTGCCTGGAGGGATGCAGTTCCCCGATATAGATATACCCGCCACCCTTTAGGCTGGCTACTGCTTTTTTAAACACGGGTTCAATGTTTTTGATATGTTCCAGTACCAGGCTGAAAACGACCAGGTCAAATTTCCTTTTGGTGAAAAGCCATTTTTTATTGAGGTCTGCCTGTTTAAATTCCACCCTGCCCCGGTATTTTTTTTGCAGGGCTGTTGCGAGCATTTTTTCAGAAAGATCCACTGCCAGCACAAACCCGGCTTTTTGGCTAAGCCAGGTCGTATTTTTCCCGGTGCCGCATCCGGCTTCGAGGCAAGTGGTGGGTTTTAATTCTTTTATTGTATCCCGCAGCGCCGTTCTTTCAAGATCCCTTGTCTTGTTTTCCTGGCTGTCATATTGCGTTGCCCATTGGTCATATGCTTTTTTTACATTCATGTTGCTTCGGGTGATTCATCCTTCCATTTTCCTGCGGGCCAAAAAAACAAAACCCCGTGCCTGGCGGTACGGGGTCCTGTCTGAAAATAAGATTTACCACTTATCCGCCCTTTTATCTTTGATGGCAGCCGTTTTTTTCAGGGCATCGATCGGATTATACGCAGCATTCTTGGCCTGTTCATACATTTGCTTGCGCTGTTCCTCCGTGCTGCCCGTACCGGCAGAAGTGGCTGTTACGTCCTCCACTTTGACAACAAAGACCCCGTTTTGTCCTTCGATGGCTTCCGGAACCACTTTGCCTTTATTGGCTGGATTCAATGCGGCTCCGTTGACTTTAGGTTCTGAGGCAAAAGTAGAATGGGGTGCTCCGCTCTTCATGCGAAGGCTGTCAAAGGTCTCGATATTTTTATGCAGGCTGGTAGCAGCAGCTTCCAGGGTGGTCACCTTCCCGATCTGTTGTTTTATTTTCGCTAGTATCTTTTTATTGTGAAGGACGGGTTCAACAGCAGCCCTTGCCCGCAGCGGTGTTAGCGTGCCTTCATCCAGCGCTTCAGTGAGGATGGCCACCACAAATTCATCTCCTATCGGTTCGGGTTTCAATACTTCTCCTACTTTGGCATTATAGATTTCCCTGACAAATGAGCGGGAAAATCCGTTGATCCCCTGCACAGTTCCGTCCAGCCGATGAATATTGGCTGCAATTCCCTTTGTCATTCCCTTTGGTTTCAGGGTCTTCGTGTATATATCATCAAATGTTTTCTGGTCGCGGCAATCGGCAGCAAATGAATTGGCTGCATTGGAGGTGCTGTCGGTTGTTTGTGAACTGGGCTCTATGCGCTGGTTCAGCATCGCAACCTGGTAGTGCGGCCCGATATCCTTCTGATCTGTTATTTCAATATAATGATAGCCGAAGGCCGTTTTCACCACTTTTTTATCGCCTGTTTTGCCGTTAAAACAAAAATCATTGAATTCTTTGACCATCCGTCCGCTGGTAAAATATCCCAGGTCGCCTCCTTTTGCTGCACTTCCCTTATCATCCGAATATTTTTTTACGAGGCTGTCAAAGCTGGCCCCGCCCTTGATGGCTGCTTCAATGCTGTCGATCCTTTTTTTGGCCGTGCTGTCATCAAGTATCTGCACCTGCTTTTGCGGATCGGCGGTCTGCACCAGGATATGCCTTGCCTTCACCGAATCAGGCATTTGTTTTTCATCCACCAGTTTGGCTAATACATAATCCCCGCCGTCAATATAGGGTCCGTATACCCCATTCTTAGGCAGTTTGATGATACTGTCTTTGGATACTGGCGGTAATTGAATGGGTGATTTATAGTCCTCGAAAGATTCTGTACTGCCATTGCGTGCCAGGAAATTGGCTACATCCTTTGTGGAGTCAAACTCGGCTTTCAGGGCCAGGCCCTGGCTCTTTATCTGGGCGCTGTCTGCGGCAGTCGGGATCCCGCTGAAACTTACAAAATTGATACTGCGGGTTTCCTCCTGTTTGAAACGGTCCTTGTGTTTGTTGATATAGTCAGCTATTTCAGCATCGGTGACGTTCGCGGAGCTGTCTTTTAAAAAGGAGGAATCGGTATACAATATTTTCACCACCGAGATCTTTGCCATCAGGCTATTGTCTGCCGTCTGTTTTTCTACATACCAGCGTGGTACATTGGTACTGTTGGTGAAGAAGGCAAAATATTTCTGGATCTTCCGCTGTTGTTCCAGCTGGTCCACATAATCGTTGAACTGTTGTTTCTGTTCTTTCGACACTTTGCTGCTTTTCATCATTCTGTCGATCTGTTGCTTGGCGCGGACCGGGTCATAATTCCCGTTATCGTCGGTGCCGGCCGACTTAATATCCTGCGGCGCATCGGGACCGAACATGATATCACCTCTTTCCTTGCTGCCGATCCGCATACCCAGTTTATTGATCTCGCCGTTCAATAATTGCACGTTTATTTCCTGGTCCCAGGCTTGCTGCACCGCCTGTTGTCTTAGCATGGGGCTTTCCGGGTATCCCTGGCGGGTATAGCCCGACACGAACTGGTCAACCGTCTTTGAAAATTCATCGTCGGAAATGGTATGCCCGTTCACGCTGCCTACATTGTTGGAGCGGCTGCCAAAACCACCGCGGCGGCTTTTATCCCGCCAGTAGTCGATCAAAATAAATCCCACCATGGCCAGGGCAATGGCGATGACGGCAAACCGTGCATATTTATCCCTGATATTCTGAATCACTGACATAGAGTATTTCCCTCATTTTAAAAGGATTGCAAAAATAGTGTTTTTGGGGATATTGTGTGAGTAAATATGGGCCATAGCAAGACAGAACAATTGGGTCTGATAATCTTTCCCCGGCGAATGTTAACCAGTGAATTTTTATGTTGATAAACACCAGTGAAACAGGTATATGGAACATTCGTATCGTGAATAATTTAATTTGTTTCCCCCGGGATGCAGAAATTGGAATAATAAGTAATGTAATTTTCATATTTTATTAACACACTTAAAAAATAAATTAATCAACATAAGTGATCATTCAAACAGGTATTAGTCTTAATAAAACATCTTTTTCGCAGGATACATGATCCTTTGCTTCTGTGAATAGCCTGTTGGTTTATGTGTGTTGATGTGAATTCCTTGTTCCGATTCTTTTTTATCCACTAATCCACAGCTGTAATAATAATAAGTATTTATAGATAAAATAGTATTATATATTATTACAGGCTGAATAAGTTTTCTTCTGATGATAAAACAATCTGCCCCGATCCGGCCCGTTTATTTTGAGTAATTTTGCAGTGAAAATGTTTGCACCCGATCTCCATACAGCAAAAAAAGACCTGGCTGAAATAGGTTTCCTGGACATAACAGTGGACCCTTCTCTTGACCTGTTTGCCGAGATAAAAGATTTAAAACAGGAAAAGAATGCTGTCCTGCTGGCGCATTATTACCAGGAAGATGATATCCAGGATGTGGCCGATTTCATCGGGGACAGCCTTGGCCTGGCGCAGCAGGCGGAAAAAACAAAGGCGGATATCATTGTTTTTGCCGGCGTGCATTTCATGGCCGAGACCGCCAAAATACTGAACCCGCATAAAAAAGTCCTGCTCCCTGACCTCAATGCCGGGTGTTCTTTGAGTGACAGCTGTCCACCGCCCCTGTTCAGAAAATTCAAAGAACAACATCCCGGGCATGTGGTGATCAGTTATATCAACTGCAGCGCGGGCATCAAGGCCCTGAGCGATGTGATCTGCACCAGCAGCAATGCGAAATATATCGTGGAAAGTTTTCCCGAAGATCAGCCCATCATTTTTGCACCGGACAAGAACCTGGGCGCCTATATCAGCAAGCAAACGGGCCGTGATATGCTTCTATGGAATGGCTCCTGCATGGTGCATGAGATATTCAGCCTAGAAAAGATCACGAAGCTGAAGGTCAGGCATCCTTCTGCAAAACTGATCGCTCATCCGGAATGCGAGGAAGCAGTTTTGAAGATCGCGGATTTCATCGGGTCCACTACCGGATTATTGAAATATACCCAATCAGACGACTCGAAGGAATATATTGTGGCCACGGAAACCGGTATCATACACCAGATGATGAAGGCTTCTCCTCAAAAGAATTTCATTCCTGCACCGCCTAATAACAGCTGCGCCTGCAATGATTGCCCGCACATGAAACTGAACACGCTGGAAAAACTCTATCTCTGCATGAAATATGAAATGCCAGAAATAGAACTGGAGCCGGAATTAAGGGAAGCTGCTTTAAAACCCATTAAAAGAATGCTGGAGATCAGTAAACAGGCGGGTTTGTAATATTCAACACGAGATACAGAGTGAAAGAACAACACGGAAATTATCTTGGAAACCCATATACTCCATATTGCTGAGTTGAATATTTCCAAAAGCCTTTTCTGACAAAACAATACCCTTTTTCCTAAACAGTAAAGGATGTATCAGGCAATTGTATAATTTACATCCCCTTTATGAAATTCAAACTCAATACTTCATTTTCCCCTTCCGGGGACCAGCCGGAAGCGATACAGCAACTGGCTGAAGGAATATTGCAGGGAGAAAAATACCAAACCCTGCTGGGCGTTACCGGCAGCGGAAAAACATTTACCATCGCCAATGTGATCGAAAAAGTACAGAGACCCACCCTTGTGCTGACACACAATAAAACCCTGGTCGCACAATTGTATGGCGAATTCCGCCAGTTCTTCCCGGAAAATGCAGTGGAATATTTCGTTTCCTATTATGATTACTACCAGCCGGAAGCCTACCTGCCGGTGAGCGATGTGTATATTGAAAAGGATCTCAGCATCAACGAAGAACTGGATAAGCTGCGGCTCCGCGCCACATCCAGTTTACTGAGTGGAAGAAGGGATATCATTGTGGTTGCATCGGTCAGCTGCATTTATGGGATGGGCAATCCGACCGATTATGAAAGCAGTATTATCCGAATAGATAAGGGACAAACCATTTCCCGGCAGGGATTTTTACATGCATTGGTCAATTCCCTTTACAACAGGACCACCCTCGAATTTACAAGGGGCACATTCCGTGTAAAGGGAGATACGGTGGATGTGAACCTGCCCTATGTGGATTACGGATACCGCATCACGTTCTTTGGCGACCAGATCGAAGAGATCGAAAGTATTGATGTGAATACGGGAAAAAGGATCGGCATCATGGAAAATGCCGCCATCTTTCCTGCCAATCTCTATGTGGCGCCCAAAGATATCCTTCAGCAGGTGATCTATGAGATCCAGGATGAGCTGGGAGCACAGGCCAATTATTTCAAACAGAACGGAAAATATATCGAAGCACAAAGGGTCAGTGAAAGAGTGAATTACGACCTGGAAATGATACGGGAACTGGGATATTGCAACGGCATTGAGAATTATTCCCGTTTTTTTGACCGCAGAAAACCGGGAACAAGACCCTTCTGTTTGCTGGATTATTTTCCTAAGGATTACCTGATGGTAGTGGATGAAAGTCACCAGACCATTCCGCAGGTGAGCGGCATGTATGGCGGGGACAGGAGCCGTAAACTTATCCTGGTAGATTTTGGATTTCGTTTACCCAGCGCCCTGGATAACCGTCCCCTGAATTTTCATGAATTTGAATCGCTCACTAACCAGGTGATCTTTGTCTCGGCCACACCGGATGATTATGAATTAAGTAAATGCGGGGGCGTAGTGGTTGAACAGGTTGTTCGTCCTACAGGATTACTTGATCCCCCTATCGAAGTTCGCCCATCTGTTAATCAGATCGATGACCTGCTGGATGAAATTGATAAAAGGGTACAAAAAGGAGACAGGGTGCTGGTGACCACGCTCACCAAGCGAATGGCTGAGGAAATGGATAAATACCTGCAGCGAATCAATATCAAATCAAAATACATACACAGCGAAGTAGATACTTTGGAAAGGGTGGAAATTTTAAGAGAGCTGCGTCTTGGAAAGATTGATGTATTGGTTGGTGTAAATCTTTTGAGGGAAGGACTGGACCTTCCCGAGGTTTCACTGGTAGCCATCCTTGATGCGGATAAGGAAGGGTTTTTGCGAAATGAAAAGTCACTTACTCAAACAGCAGGCCGCGCCGCCAGGAATGTAGATGGCCTGGTCATATTCTATGCAGATACGATGACGGAAAGCATGCAAAAGACCATTGATGAAACCGACCGGCGCCGGGAAAAACAAATTGCCTGGAATGTAAAATATGGTATTGTTCCTCAAACGATCAAAAAAACAACCCGGGATGTATTTGCCCAGACATCTGTACTGGATATAAAGGGATTCGATCCCGATAACCCGCTGGCCATTGCGCCGGGACAGGATTTTGTAACCATTGCTGCCGAGGAAGATGCAACATACGGCGCAGAAAAATCAAAAGTGACCATCCCGCAAATGGAGAAACAGGTTTCGGCAGTAAAAAAACAAATGGAAAAAGCCGCCCGCGACCTGGATTTTATTGAAGCTGCACGGTTGAGAGATGAGATGTTCAGACTGCAAAGGCAATTGGAAGAAATGAAGAAATAAACATCATTAACTTCAAAACCCAGGGATCGATTTCCCCTCCATTTTTATTTTATGAGTTTACAGGAAATATGGCAGCAATTTGTGGGTGGCATGCAACAGACAACCATCCCGGAATATATTGCCGTTTTTGCCGGCATTGCCAGCGTATGGTTCAGCCGCAAGGAAAATATCCTGGTCTATCCTGTAGGACTCATCAATACCATTATTTATGTCTGGCTCAGCATGAAAGGCCAATTGATCGGCGAAGCCTCCGTGAATTTTTATTATACCGTGATGAGTATTTACGGCTGGATACTCTGGGCAAAAAAGGACCAGCAGCAACATCACCTGGTGCATATCACATTCAGCAATAAGAAATGGTGGATCTACCAACTCCTTTTTTTTGCAGCGTTTTATGGAGCTATTTATTTTTCCCTGACCTACCTGAAAAAGCAATTTGCTCCCGGCGCCATTCCGCCCGCCGATGCTTTTGCCTCGGCAACAGCTTTTACCGGCATGTGGCTGATGACAAAAAAGAAAGTGGAAAGCTGGTGGTGGTGGATCGCGACAAATATCGCTTCCATCCCCCTGTATTTTGTGAAACATTTTGTATTTACCAGCGTTTATTATCTTGTATTGCTAATCATGGCCGTTTTCGGATTGCTGGAATGGATCAAAAGAGCAAGGACCCCGGCAACTTCCGGTTGATATCAGAAATATTTTTTTCGTTGGTATATTTTGTATGATGGCCGCCACAAACCTGCCCGCCTGCCTTCGGTAGGTAAACCGGCAGGCAGGGACACGAGTAGATATATTCAAAAAGAATTCGTGAATTCGCGGCGATCCGGATTACTTTATGAACTTTGCGGTTATCACCGGAAAACATTCCATAAAAAAGATCGTGGTTATCGGCCCGGAAAGCACGGGAAAAAGCACGCTTTGCGAACAATTGGCGGAGCATTATAAAACAACCTGGTGCCCTGAATATGCCCGGGAATATTTGCTCACGCACGGAACCAGGTATGGCTATGAAGACCTGCTCATTATTGCAAGAGGACAAATCATATCAGAAAATAAATATCTTAAGGCATTTGCAAACAACTTGCCGGACAAAGAGAAAGCACAACCTGCCTCGCCGGCAGGCAGGCATCCAACATTATTCATAGACACGGATATGTACGTAATGAAGGTTTGGTGTGAATATGTTTACGGCAAATGCCATCCCTATATCCTGGAACAGATCCAAAAAAGAAAATACGACCTCTACCTGCTTTGCAATGTCGACCTGCCATGGGTGAAGGACGAATTAAGAGAATACCCCGACCTGGAAACCAGGGAAAAGCTTTTTCAGATTTATAAGAACATCATGCAGGAACAAGCTGTGCCCTGGGCAGTTATCAGCGGCAATTATGAAGAACGGCTGCAAAAAGCCATTGAAGCTTCTGATAAAATAGTTTTGCCACAACGGCCCCGGGACCCCAAATAACACAAAAAATACTTTGTGAGACTTAGCGCCTTCATGACTTAACGGCAATCATTTCTTTTTCTTATTATTCAATAATAAATAGCGGCTGGTTTCATAATACCCGTTCACAAGATTCAGGATGGAATCTTTCTGGCGAAGCCAGTCTTCGTTGTTATCAAGCGGGTCATTGCCTGTTATCGAAGCTGCTGTCAGCTTGCCCGTGACCAGGGAGCGCTGTAAATAATATTTATCCGTCAACAGCCCGATATTCTTATTATTGGGGTCGAAGATGAAAGCACAATTGCGCAGGTCGCCGGGATGATCATTGGCAGAAGTATCAAAAAGATCCCTTCCCAGGGTATTATTCCGGTAAGCGATCCCCGTCAGCGATGCAAGCGAAGGAAGGATATCCAGCTGAGAAGAAACAGAAAAATGAACGGCAGGCAGAATTTTCCCCGGGGCATAAAATAAAAGCGGTACATGTTCATTGGTCAGGTTTTGGTCCGTCCATACGCGGGGAAACATGGTGCCTGCATTGCCCGCAATACCGTGATCTCCCACAAAAACAAAGACCGTATTTTCAAAATATTTTTCCTGCCGTGCCGCGGAGATGAATTTTTCAAAGCAAAAATCAGCGTAACGAAATGCATTTAGCTCTTTATCCGAATCAAAACCATATTTTTTCAATGTATCGGGGGGAAAGGAAGCGTCTTTGAATTCATTCCGGTCCTCGTTGGGAATAGAATAGGGCCGGTGATTACCGGCTGTCTGGATAATGGCAAAAAAGGGCCTTGATTGTTTGGCCAGCATGGCATTCGCTTCCAGCATCAGGTTCTTATCGCTGATGCCCCATACGTCTTCCCGCTTTGCATGGTAATCCTGTTCTTCGTGTAAATGCAGGCCCTCTATATTATCAAGCAACACCCCGCGGATATTGGCCCAGCTGGCGCTCCCGCCGATAAAATACATTTTTTCATAACCCGCGAAATCATTCATGATGGTGGACTGGTCAACCATGCCCGGATTTCGACTGGCTGTCTTTTGCATTTCAACGTCGGGAATCCCTGTAATGGTGGCCCAGACACCCCGTGCCGTTCCCCAGGACGGCGTAAAGCAGCGATTGAAAAAAGCGCCGCTGTCACAGAGTTGTTTGAAAAAAGGGGTGGTATTCAACGGGTTTCCCCACATGGAACTTTTATAAGCGCTGAAGCTTTCACAGATCACAAGTACGATATTCGGCTTGGACGCACCATGTCGTGCAGGAAATATTCTTTCGAAATTCAAATGAGCTTCGTCTTTATTTTCAACTCCCAGTTGTCCGGCCATCAACGAATAATACTGTTTCGTTTTTTGCAGGTTAAAGCCTGATCCGCGAAAAGCCAGGGTGCTGAAAAAGCTCTGGAAGGGATTCAATGCCGCATTGGCTTCAAAATCATTCCTGAGCCTGAACGCATCTCCCCAGCGCAGGGGAAACTGGCCTACACGCCCCCAACTGATGACCAGCAAAAGGAGAATGAAAACAACAGGCTCTGCGAATTTATTCGGGGATCGGGTCTCTCCCATTTGTTTCGAAATTCTTTTATGCCACCGGATCATGACAAACAGTAAAAGAGCAGTATATGCAAGGATACCGGCCAGGATCCATATCACCGGGTAACTCTGCATCACCATATTGAAGGAGATATTGGGGTCGTCGAGAAAATTCAGCACCTGTGCATTTAACCGTTGGGATAAATAGCTGTAGTACGAGAAATCAATTGCATAAAACAATGCTAACGCCAGCGTAAATAAGCCAATAAGAATGAAATATGCTTTTTTGGAAACGGATGTTCTGAAAGGATTATAGATCCGGAACATGCCGGTCAGAAATAAAAAAAGCAGGAAAATGGAAACGATCCGGGCATCATAACGCAAGCCCATCATAAAAGCAGGAGCTGTGCTGCCGAATGAAAGCGAACCGGGCTTGAACTTTATAATAAAAATGAGACGGAAAGCCGTCATGACCAGCAACCACAAAATTCCTGCACGCAGGAGCCAGCGCAGGAGCTGCGACTGAATGAAAGGTCTTTTCATAAAAGAAAGCAAAGTTAAAGGCAGGCATCGTTATTGTGCGATCTCTGATGCGGTATAGAATCTTATGCCCAGGTCCCGGACATTTTGTAAAATAGCTTTCAGCTTTCCGTAGGAAACGGAATATTTTGCAGACGGGTTATTGATCTGGTGTGCAACCAATACCAGGCAGGCGCGGTCGCTTTTTGCATTACCCAGCATGTCTTTAATGATCTGCAGGCTGTGGCGATCATTGTCCAGTGAAAGCGCGAACAGATCGGCATTGGATTTTGTGGAGGCCAGACTTTTGGACAGATCAGGGGAACCGTTCAGCATCCGGACAGAACTGAATATTTTCAGCAACTGATTATCCAGGTAAAGGCTATGCGCCCCGAAAGGATAAGCAAATGACTTTGGATAAAAACCGTCACGGTTCATTTTTTTCAGGTCCTGGTTGATCTCGATTTCCAGGACATCCTTCATGCCCTGCCGGCTTTCATAGTCCACGAGATTATAATGATTGGTGGTATGGTAGGCGATCTCGTTTCCGTGGGCTTCAATGGCACGGAGCTTCTCTTTTTGCTGATCATTCAGCCGGTGATAGGCGCTGATATAAAAAGTGGCATGGACGCCGAATGAATCCAACAGCGGAAGGCTTTTATACCAGTTGTCAATGCTGCAGTCGTCAAAGGTGAGCGCCACACCCGGGTCACTCAGATTACCGGCGGTTTCCATTTTACGGCAGCCGGAGACGAAAGCGAACACAATAAGCGCTATGAAAAAATTATTTCTTTTCATCCGGTTTTGGTTTCCGCAGTTTATAGGAAAGGGGTGGTGGGTTTCAGAGGACGGACAGAAGGGAACAAAAGTAGCAGTTTGGAGAATGATACCAAATATTTTCGGATAATTTTAATGAAATGACCGTTGCTCAAAATCTTATTTTCGTTGAAATTTTTGCATGGCCCTGCTGGATACGATCATGGAACTGGACCGGGAATTATTTTTCTTCATAAACCACCGGTTGAACAACCCCTTTTTTGACCTGGTCCTGCCCTATGCCCGGAATGCCATCACCTGGATCCCGCTTTATATTTTACTCTTGTATTTGATCATCAGGGCCTTCAATCAAAAGGGCGTATACTGGATCCTGGCAGCAGCAGTCATTGCAATATTGACGGATGCTGCGAACAGCAGGGTGATCAAACATATCATCATGCGTCCCCGCCCATGTAATGACGAGGTATTAAGAACAAAGGTCCATTTATTACTGGCCAATTGCCCGTTCAGCTCCAGCTTCCCTTCTTCGCATGCCGTGAATCATTTTGCTTTTGCGGCCTTCTTTTTTTATACACTGAGGGAACAGTGGGGAAATAAAACGGCCTGGATCTTTTTATGGGCCTTTATCATCTGCTTTTCACAGGTCTATGTGGGCGTCCATTACCCGCTGGATATCATTTGCGGGGGCATTTTTGGTTTTCTCATCGGGCTTTCTTTTGCGAGGATCTTCAATTCTTATTTTCCATTGAATAGTGCGATGTGAAAAAATTCATTACCACCCATCATCGCCTGCTTTTTTACGGGCTCTGGCTGCTGCTCTCACTTTTACAGGCCGGACTCACGGAGCTGCAGGATGATGAAGCCTATTACTGGGTCTTTTCCAAATTTCTCAGCTGGGGGTATTTTGATCATCCGCCTCTCACAGCGCTGGCCGTAAAAGGGGGATATGCCCTTTTGCAAAATGAATTGGGCGTGCGCCTGATTTTTGTGCTGGTGAATCTTTTTACGCTGATCAGCATTGAAAAGCTGACCGGTAAAAACAACCGGGGATTATTCTATACGATCGCTTTATCCCTCACTGTTTTTCAACTGGCAGGATTCATGGCCTCCCCGGATGCGCTGCTGATCTTTTTTACCGCAATTTTTTTCCTGCAGTACAGGAATTTTTGCAAAACCAGGTCCTGGCAGGACAGCATTCTTTTTGGCGTCATCATCGCACTGTTGTGTTATAGTAAATACCAGGCAGCCCTTGTGATATTGTTTACGCTTCTGTCCCGGCCCCAACTCTTTAAAACCTATCATATTTACCTGTCGGGGATCGTGGCACTGCTCTTATTTACCCCCCATCTCTTGTGGCAATACAACCACCATTGGATAAGTTTCCGCTATCATTTGTTTGAAAGCAATGTGAACCCTTATAAATTCTCATATACCCTGGAATACATTGCGGGGCAGCTGCTGCTGGCTGGGCCGGTGGCCGGGTTCATATTATTCCCCGCCGCTTTTTTATACAGGGTAAAAAATGAAACCGAAAAAGCCATGCAATTCTGCCTCTGGGGCATCTTGATTTTTTTCCTGCTGAGTTCATTCCGGGGAAAAGTGGAAGCTAACTGGACCTCACCCGCCCTCATCCCGATTTTTGTTTTATCATATCATTTTTTAGGTGAAAAAGCGAAACGCCAGCAGTGGTTAAGAAGGCTCTTGCCCATTTCAATTTTGTTTATTGGGCTGGCGAGATGCGCCATGGTCGCCGATTTTTTACCCGTAAGATATATCCGGCAACATTTTCATGCCTGGAAAGAATGGCCGCGGGAAATGAAAAAAATTACAGGAGGGTTGCCGGTCGTATTCAGCAATTCTTACCAGCGGGCCAGCAAGTACTGGTTTTATACAGGACAAACCTGTTATTCTCAGAATTTATACAAACAGCGGATGAACAATTTTAATATCTGGCCGGTGGAAGATTCATTATTGGGCAAACCGGTTTATTTCCTCGACATCTATAACCTGCAGCGGTTCCGCGATTCACTGAAAACACCGATCGGAAATATCGGTTACCGGTATGACCCGTCTTTTGTTTCATTTGCGAAGGTCCGGGTCGTCGCGGAAAAGAATTTATACAAGGTAAACCGGGGCCAGAAAACCCAGATAAGGATCTCATTGGAATTAACGGAAGAGTACAGGAAATTTATAATGGGCCACCCGCTGCTGGATAGCAGGATAAGACTGGCTGTATATGACCGTTTCGGATGGGTCGGCGATATATTGACACCCCATAATCTCTACCAGGCGGTAACCGGTAAAATTTCTTATGTCGAAGTATCACCCGACTTAAACCCGGGAAATTATTTTTTACGATTTGCCGTAGAAGACGGGGATTATAATACTACGCATAACAGCGATAAGATCAAATTGAAGATCGAATGAACCCGGGCAGCTTATAGCCTTTTTCCATAGAACAGGAGACCCCAGATCAGTGCCACGCCGAAAATAACGAGCAAGGCCCCGTTGATCCGGTTGATGAGATGGATATTATGCGGTGTCAGTTTCTTGCGGATCTTTCCTGCCAGGAACACTTTCAGGATATCGGTGCTCAGCATCCAGGCAAGGCAGGTAACGAAAATGATGATCCGCTGGTTCAGGGAATGATCCACTACGGCAGTAGAGGCATAGATCCAGAACAGGAAAACAGAAGGATTCAGCGTGTTCATAAAATACCCCGACAAAAATATCCTGATATAGTGGCCATGTCCTGTTTTTAAGACCTGTTTGCCGCTTTCGTCCACATGTACTTTTTTGAAGAACAAAAAATAAATGCCCATCGTGACCAGGAAAGCACAGCCCACCAGCCCGATAACCTGTTCATGCTGTTTGATCTCATCGAACAGGGTGGAAAAATAATTCACCAGCAACACCAGTGTGATATCGCTGGCCGAAACGCCGGTAACAAAAGCCAGTCCCCCCTTGTGCCCGTTGTTCAGGCTTTGTTTGATGATCGTGAACAAAACAGGCCCTACCGAGATGCTCAGGAGCAAACCAAATGTCAATCCTTTGAGAATGGACTGTATCATAGCTCTGTTGCCTAAATGTAAAAAGGATAATTCAGAAAGAGAAACCCGCTTTAAAATATCAGACCGCCTGTAGCTTCAGGAATTTTTCCCAATCTGCCAGCATCTGCCCTTTCATGACCCGCGGGAATTTGTGCTGGCTTCCCAGCTTACCCTTAGAGGCCATGAACTGCAGGAATTTTTCCTCGGGCAGGATCTCCAGGAACACCTCCTTTAAAGCGCTGTCCCTTTCGGTGGCATAATCATCATTGATCATCCGCAGGTTTTCGTCTATGCGGCGACGGAGTTTTTCTTTATCAACAGGATCATTGGTAGCGATATACCAGCGGTGGGCGAACAGGGTCTGGTAGGGGAACCCCACCACGGTATATTCCGGGATGCTGATATTGAACTCTTCACTCACCAGGGCAATGGCCTTGTTCATATTCTCCACGCTCAGGTGTTCGCCGGTAAGACTCAGGAAATGCTTAATGCGGCCCGTGATCACAACCTCATTTTTTTCTTTATCGGAAAATTTGATGGTATCACCCAGCAAGTATCGCCAGGCACCCGCATTGGTGCTCATGAGCAGTACATATTCCTTTCCCTCCTCCACTTCATGTACCATCTTCGCTTCCGGCTGCGGAGAAATATTGCCTTCTGCATCAAAATTCTTATCGTCAAAAGGCACGAATTCAAAAAAGATATTATTGTTCAGGATCAGCTGCATGCCGGTGGCGTGTTCCCTTGTCTTATATCCGACGAACCCTTCGCTCGAAAGATAATTTTCAATGTATACGATCGGTTTTCCCAATAATTTTTCAAATCCTTTTTTATAGGGTTCAAATGCCACCCCGCCGTGTACAAAAAAGCTGAAATTGGGCCAGATCTCATGAATGTTCTTTAAACCGTAGCGCTCGATAACCATTTCCATACACATCTGGCACCAGGCGGGTACGCCAACTATATAGCCGATATCCCAGCTGCGCGCATTATCCACGATCTCATTTAGTTTTTGATTCCAGTCGTGAATGGCAGCAATGCGGCCACCGGGTTTATAAAAGGTCTGGAACCAAAAAGGCCTTTTTTTCGCCAGTATTCCGCTTAGGTCGCCCGCATACCAGCCCGCCTTTCCTTTCCGCAGGTCCGTGGTACCGCCGAGCATGAGAAAGCCCTTGGTCATGGCCCGTTTGTTGGCTTCTTCATAACGGATCAGGCTCAGCAGCTGTCGGAGATAATTGACCGTATTGCTGCGCAGCAATTCCCGGGTTACCGGGATGTACTTGCTGGAAGCTTCCGAAGTTCCGGAACTGAGCGCATAATATTTGATCTTTCCCGGCCAGGAAACGTCCGGCACACCATCCAGGGTTTTTTTCCACCATTCATCGTAGATCTTATTGTAATCAAAGACCGGAACCAGTTCCTGGAATTTTTGGACGGGATGGCGGCTGAGCAGGGCATCATCAAAATGATAATGCTGCCCGAATTCGGTAAAACGGGCTTTTTTCAACAGCCTTTTCAATACCCTGACCTGCTGCCGGAACGGATCATTTTGCGGGATCCGGAGGGCAGCAGCGATCGCCCGGGGAAATTTTATATCAATAATGGTTGCCACGCGATAGTCGCCATAGTTGTTGGTCATTTAAAGTTAGGCAAAAAATGATTGAGCATCCGAAACATAGGGATGGGCGGAGCTAACTACCAATATGCCGGTAATGCATGAGCAGGATCTTCAAATCGGTCAGGGGCTCATAATCCCGGGCATACCAATAATCGAATTTTTGAAGACTATCTGCCGGAAGTGAATGATTCGCCGAAAAAGGGGCACCATTACAAGCCATCACGCAAGGACGAAGGGTGGGCAGGGTTTTTTCTGCGGCCGCGTATCCGATCCATGTTTTTTTTGAAGTGATGACCGAAAAACAACAGGAAAAAAACAACAGCGGCCGCTTCATTAAAAAAATATGAACGGGAAATAAAAGCAGGCCCCAAATTGCGAATGAGGTATCAATCAGTTTTTTCAGTCTTTTATTGTAAGGCTGCGAAATATTGAATCCATTTTCTCTGGAAATCGTTTCTCCCGATCTTGTTTTGGAATCACTGCCCACAATACTGTCGCTCCCGCTGGCGTGGATCCTGTAAATGCGGTTCCTGAGAGACTGCCCTATCAGGAAAATGATCTGGGCGAAAGATAAACCGTTGCTCTGGCAGAAAACAAGCTCCCTGAACGGCACCAGCCCGGAAAGATCTTGCAGGCGGGTGATATTCCCGATGGCGCCACCATCCTCCCCGGTGATCCCTACCCGGCCCAGCACTTTTTCATGATACCCCGCTTTTTCCATTAATTGTATGCATTGTGAATAGCCTTCGGGATCCGCCACGATCAGGGTCTTTTTATCAGTTTCTGCATTCTTGTCTTTTATGACGTGAGAGCGGATCAGCAGCCAGCGCATTAAACTGATCATGATAAAGGCCAGCATCGAACCGAATAAAATAATTCCCCTTGAGAACCTGAATTTCTCCGGCAGCAACGAATACCCGGCCAGCAATACCAGGAATGCGATCATCAGCGAACGGACGAGCTGGATCCTTTTGTACACTTTATCATATAAGCCGGCATAGAATGACGTGACCAGGAATAATAGTGTATAGGATGGAAAGGCGATCCACAAAAGCCGCGTTTGGTATTCCGTATCGGGGCGCACATAATCATTCCAGATCAGTTTCATTACCCAGAAAGAAAGGATCATAAGGGCCGCATCCACCAGGGGCAGGCCTATCCGCCGGATAAAAATGGAAAGTGCCGTGAAAAAAGCGCTCAGCCAGATGCCTGCCTGGAGCAGGAAATGATAAATGCCCGCTTTTACCCCTTTGTAATGCTTTCGAACGAAAATGCTCATGGCGCGGTAAAAAAGCCTGACATAATTCAGGCTGCCCCTGCGGGTGCTCTCCCCCTTGAAATGAATAATCGTGGTTCCGGGGAAATAATAGTTTTTATATTTCCCGCCGGTGGCCGCACAGTCAGCCTGCCTGATACGGTAACTCAGGTCCACGTCTTCGCCGTACATGAAAAACCTTTCATCAAAACTTCCTGTTATTTCCAGGACTTCTTTTTTTGTCATTATGAAGGCCCCCGCCAATACATCCACTTCATGCGCCTCGTCTCTGTGCAGGTGACCCAGGTAATAGCGCGCAAACAGCTTTGAATGCGGGAAAAGACTTGCCAATCCCAGTAATTTGAATAAGGAAGTAATGGCTGCAGGAAATGCCCGCTTGGATTCTTTTAAGAACCGGCCGGTGCCATCCATCATTTTAACGCCCAGGGCGCCGCAATCAGGATGAGCAGTAAAAAATGAAATACATTGGGTAAAACAGTCTTCGGGCAGGATCGTATCCGGGTTCAGGAACAGAATATGGTCGCCTGTTGCTTTTTGCAGACCCAGGTTGCAAGCCCTGGCAAACCCCAGGTTTTCATTATTTGCGATGAAATTTACCTGCGGAAATTTCGGCTGCAGGTAACTGATGCTGTTATCTGAGGAGTGGTTATCCACTACGATGATCTCTGCCTCCATACCTTTTGCGGCCTGTTGCAGTGAAAAAAGGCATTGTTCCAGGAAATGCCGAACATTATAATTGACTATGATGACCGAAAGCTTCAAATTCCCGGGATTAAGTACTGCGAAGTAAAAATTTTTTGGGTAGAGTTCAAAAGCGCGGCCCATCTATGTTTATCTTACCCGCCGGCCTTTCCATTCATAGGTCCCGAACTGGCTTCGAATTCCGAAAAAAACGATATACAATATATGGAGGGGCTGTAAAACGAATAACCAGGGCAGAAGGGAACGCCGGTTGAAAAACTGTGCTACCGGGATCACCAATGAATACTCCACAGCCGCTTTCAGTGACCATAAGATCAAAACATAGACCCAATACTGAAAATTGAAAAAGCCGGCAACGGCCAGGACAAGAAATAAAAAATCAAACAAATAAACCAATAATAAGGATGCGATCAGTTTCTTGTCATTATAGGAACCGGTTTTGCTGCCCCAGCGGATACGCTGCCTGAAAAAATCTCGCCAGGTCTGCGGCGGAGTTGTGCTGACGATCGCTTTTCCCGATTTCAGGTAAAAAATCCTGTCGGGGTATATTTTTTTTATTTTTTGCATCAGCAGCAGGTCATCTCCGGAAGAAAGTTTATCTGCTCCTGAAAATCCGCCCGCTTCTTTGAAAACGCTTTTTTTATAAGCCAGGTTGGCGCCATTGCAAAGGGCGTGCATTTTTGCATGTACCGAAGCACCGGTGATTCCCTGTAAAGCCAGGAAATCCAGCGATTGAAAAATATTCAGCAGGGATCCCTGTTTTTCATAGACCACCGGCGCCACTACCAGGACAGGGTCATTTTTTACAATGAAAGATGCGATCGTTGATAGCCATTCCGCTCTTGGCAGACAATCCGCATCGGTGGTCAGGATCCATTCACCTGTGGCAGCTTCGATCCCGGTCTCAAGTGCTTTTTTTTTGTGTGAACGGACAGCTTCCGTTTTCAAGTGGACCAGGCGCACAGTTGGAAATTTTCCGGCCACTGCCGCTGTATTGTCAGTTGAATCATCATTTACTACGATCACTTCGATATTCTCCCGGGGATAGATCTGTTGCTCCAGGGCAGCCAAAAGCCTGCCAATCGTCTTTTCCTCGTTACGGGCCGGGATGATGATGCTGAAGCTTACATGATTGACGGAGTTGCCGGCATTACTATCTGAATATTCCGGGGCTTTGATCCATGCCTGCCGGTAAATGATGATCAGCGATGCGTATAATACATAGAGGAATATGCTTAAATAAAGCAAGGGCATATGGGCAAATCTAAACAATGCCCTCAGTCCCGCAAAGAGGACAAAATATCATCCATATTCTTATCACGCAGGATCTGGTGACCACATTCCAGTATGCAGATCTTACAATCATTCAGCCCTTTTTTAAATCTTTCACCCACCACCGGGAGCATGATGCGGTCATATTTTCCATAAAGCAATCTTACCGGGACACCGTAACGGTTTATCCTTTTTTTAACCATGCTCAGGTTGGGTTTCAATTTTCTTAGGCTGGTCCAGCGCTTGTACAATAACATGCGCATATCGGGGTTGGCGATATAATAATTTACGAATTTGAAAACGCTCGCATTCACCAGCTTTAAACGGTTCAGTATTTTCAGGAATCCAAAGAACCAGCCGGGGTGTTTCATGGTAAAATGGAATAATTTATTCCCCAGGAATGTTTGGGTAGTAAGCCAATACCAAAAATTGACCTTCAGTCCGTCGGGGGCCAACAGGACCAACCGATCAATTTTATCCGGCAAAGCCTTTAACAGGCTCAAGGATACCCTTCCGCCCAGGCTAAAACCCATCAGGATCACTTTGCAATCATTTTGCACAAGGGAAAACCTCTCTTCTTCAAGGATTTGCGTAATGATATTGGTCAGATCCTCATCCGTAAAAACCAATCCTTCATTCCATACCGTATTTCCATGAAAGGGGAGATCCGTGGCTATGAAAGAAAAATCTTTCCCAGCTACCCACTCCATAAGACTGAAGCTGACCGCATTTTCCCCATAACCATGAAAACACAGCACAGGCATGGATCCATTACCCATGCGCGAGTAACTGATCAGCGAGTTTTTATACTGAATTCTTTTATTTCCGGACATAAGAAAAATCCTTGGGCCTTTCAAATATAGTCTTTAATTTTGAATAGTTGTATAAACAACTGTATGCCAAACAACCAATTTAAAAAAGGGGAACTGTACAGTTTTATCACCGGCAAGGCTTCCACCGCCATTGCCCGCCGTCTTCAAAAAAAATTCAAGGACGCGGGGCTTAACCTGACCATTGAACAATGGAGCGTGCTCTATCATCTATGGAAACAGGAAGGTATGAGCCAACAGGAATTATGCAATGCCACTTTCCGCGACAAACCCAGCATCACCAGGCTGGTGGATAACCTGGAAAAGTTAAACCTTGTCAGGCGGGTGGCATCACCCGACGACCGGCGAATTAACCTGATCTACCTGACCAGGCATGCCGCCAAACTACAGGAGGAATCCATGACCATGGCAGAGACTACGCTTAACGAAGCGCTGAAAACAGTATCGGCTGAAAAGGTCGACACATGCAAAGAGGTCTTACAAATAGTATATGACAACCTGAAATAAATCCTCATTAAATTTTTTTTATGGAAACGATCACAAATCCCAAAACTGTGCTGAAAGGCGGGGAATGGCTGGTGAAGGAAACAGCAGCGGCGGACTGTTTTATCCCCGAGGAGTTCTCGGAAGAGCAGCTCATGATAAAAGATATGTGCAACCAGTTTCTGGACACGGAGATCTACCCAATTCTTGACAGGATCGACAGCCTGGAACCGGGGCTGATGAAATCATTGGTAGCCAAAGCAGGGGAACAGGGCCTGCTGGCCACTTCTTTCCCCGAAGAATATGGGGGGCTGGGAAAGGATTTCGTGACCAGCACCATTGTAAATGAATACCTCGGCGCAGGTCATTCTTTTTCCGTAGCCATTGCCGCACATACCGGCATCGGTACATTGCCGATCCTGTATTTTGGCACGCCGGAACAAAAACAAAAATATATCCCCAAGCTGATCAGTGGGGAATGGGCGGGTGCTTATGGACTCACAGAGCCCAACAGCGGCAGCGATGCACTGGGCGCCAGGACGACGGCCAAACTGAGTGCCGATGGTAAATATTACTTACTAAATGGCCAGAAATGCTGGATCACCAATGGCGGCTTCGCACAGGTATATACCGTTTTTGCAAAGATCGACGGGGACAAATTCACAGCTTTCATCATTGAAAGGGGAACAGAGGGATTTACGCAGGGCCCGGAAGAACAGAAAATGGGGATCAAAGGATCTTCCACAGTGCAGTTATATTTCCAGGATTGCAAAGTGCCGGTGGAAAATGTATTGGGGGAGATCGGCAAGGGCCACCGCATCGCTTTTAATATTTTAAATATCGGGAGGTTAAAACTTGCGGCTGCCGCGTTTGGTGGTTCCAAAAGAGCGATCACCGACAGCGTGCAATATGCCAAAACAAGAGAGCAATTCAAACAGCCCATTGCCAATTTCGGGGCCATCAAGCATAAGCTGGCGGAAATGGCGATCAAAGTATTTGTGGGCGAATCTGCGCTCTACCGTACGGCCAAACTGATCGACGAAAAAGAGCAGGAGCAAATGACCGCCGGGAAACCCTATAATGAAGCTTTACTGAGCGGGGCGGAAGAATATGCCATTGAGTGTGCCATGCTGAAAGTATTCGGGAGCGAGGCCCTGAATTACGTGGTGGATGAAGGCGTGCAGATCCATGGCGGCAACGGATTCAGCGCTGAATACAATATCTCCCGTGCATACCGCGATAGCCGGATCAACCGCATCTATGAAGGCACGAATGAGATCAACCGGCTGCTGACACTGGACATGACCCTGAAAAGAGCTATGCAGGGAAGGTTGAATTTAATGGGGCCCGCCATGGCCGTCCAAAAGGAACTTATGAGCATTCCCGAATTCGGCAACGGCGACGGTTCCCTGTTCGAAGTAGAAAAGAAACTTATCGCCAATTTCAAGAAGGCCATCCTGATCACTGCAGGTGCAGCGGTACAAAAACTGATGATGAAGATCGATGAAGCCCAGGAATTATTGATGAATATTGCCGATATGGCGATGGAAACCTATAACGCGGAAAGCATCCTGCTCAGGACTATAAAACTGGTTGACCAAAAAGGAGAAGCCGCCTGTTCGGAGATCATTGATATCATGAGAACCTATATTTATGATGCTGCCGATAAAATAAATAAATCAGGCAAGGATGCCGTCAATGCATTCGCCGAGGGAGATGAACAGAGAATGATACTGATGGGGCTGAAAAGATTTACCAAGGCCGATCCCTTCAACGCCAAGGAAGCCAGGCGGCGAATCGCCAACAAGATGATCGGAGAAAGAAAATATTGCTTTTAATTCCAGAGGTCCTTGTCAAAATCAAGCAGGGCAGTCTGTACCGGTGTGACCCTGATAGCTTTCTTGGGAGCTTTATAGATCTCATGCAACTCCCGGCGTGACTGCCTTAATTCCTTTAATTTTTTTACACGCAGGCCTTCGTGGTATATGCCCACACAAAAGGCCGTGGTACTGAAAAAAGTGGAGAAGAAATACAGAATAAAAGCGGCATAATCCACCCTTTCCACATTGGTGAGATAAAACAGGGTATATACAATGGCATAAGCGCAATAAGTGAAGGTGACCGCCGCGCTGATCCAGAGCCGCCCGGGATTCTTTTTGAAAATAGCCCCGGTCTTGATCTGCTTCCGGAAGAAATAGAGGCCAAGGATAATCATCAGGGCAATACCGGTGCCCATCGCGATGATATTGGAAAGTTTATTATACCCTACCAGGGAAAGCAGCACCCCTTCATAAAGCAGGAAGGCAAGGATACCCCATTTCAGTCTTTTTAGGAAAAGACGGCTTGGCGCATACATGGAAATGAACAACATCATGACCGGCGCATCCAGCAGGTTGGCGATATAACCGTAATTATGGGTGACCGTCTCATCGGGCCGGATCAATCCCAGGGAAATAAGATTGAAAAAAAACTGGCTGGTATAATATAAAAGCAGCAAAGGAAAAGTCTTGTATATACTGAGCCTGCAAAAGAGAATAAAGAGGACCGGGCCTGCCAGCGCAACTGTGGAAATATAGCCCATGATGTTGAAAAAAAGCATACAAAAGTTTTTCAAAAGTTCGGAATGCGGAACATTGGATGAATGGCTCCTGTAAAAGTAACGGCTGTTAGCTGCTGTTTCCGCTCACATAAAATCTAAATGAAAAAAAAGGGTAAAAGCTATCTGCCCCTACGTAGTTATACGAGTAAAATGTTTGGGGATTTTTATATTAACTTGCCGGAATGATACGAGCCAGGAGCTGTTTTCTTCTTATTTTGTTTTATCTGCCCACCTCTATCATCCGCGCACAAAGTGAATACATCACCGGCCGGACAGCCGGGGTGCTCCCTTACCTTGAATACGGTTTGGGAGAGGACCGGCTGGGTGGCGCCAAGATGACCTTTCTCGACACCAATGTAGTACTGAAAGTGGTGGACAGTACCGTGATCAATTATAAAGTGCAATTATCAAAAAATCATTCAGCTTATATCCCCAAGATAAATTTTAAAAGAGATTCGCTGATAAAGATCCAGCCCTATTACCTGACCACCAACTGGCTGATCAACGGAGACGATAAATATGATTATGTGACCGTTTACCTCGATGAGCGGCTGCCTTACCGGCATATCCAGCAGATCAATCCTTCCCGCATCGTGGTGGATATCTTCGGCGTGACCAGCAATACCAACTGGATCGTGCAGCGTACATCGGTGGAAGAGATCAAAAACACCTGGTATGAACAGACCGAGGATGATGTATTCCGTATCTATATTGAGCTCAATCATCCGCAGCACTGGGGATACAATATATCTTACCAGGGAAAAAAACTGGTGATCAGGGTGAAGCGTCAGCCCAAGGATCTTTCCCTTTCAAAACTGAAGATCGCCGTCGATGCGGGGCATGGAGGCGATAATAAGGGCGCTGAGGGGACCCGTACGGGTATCCTGGAAAAAAGATATACCCTGCTTATTGCAAAAGAACTACAGAGGGAATTAGTACAGGAGGGCGCCACTGTTTTTATGACACGTACCATTGATACCAACCTGAGCATGCCTGAAAGGATCACTATGCTGAAACAGGAAGATCCGAATTTCCTGGTAAGTATTCATTTGAATTCATCAGGGAATGATACCGTGAGCGGAGTGAGCACGTATTACCGGTACATCGGGTTCCGGCCATTGAGTTATTATATTTTACAAAGCATGACAGCCCTCGGGCTGCATGAATATGGCAATGTGGGGAATTTCAATTTCGGGCTCAATGGCCCGACAGAATATCCCAATTGCCTTGTGGAAGTAGCATTTCTCAGCAATAAATCGGATGAACGGCTGATCATGGATCCGGAATTCCATAAAGCCGTGGCCTGCCAGATCGTGGAGGGGATCAAAAATTGGCTGACTTCATGCCAGTAGCTGATGGCCGGGATACACGATATGAAATGCGGGAAGAAAAAATTGCCCTTTGTCTATTGCAGTTGTTTACTATCTCGGTAACCTAGTTATTAACCAACTGGTAATGGTTAATTTATCGGGGGCGGCAGCACGTGCCCCTGGTGACAATTCTTGCAGCTGATCACGGTAAGATCCAATGCTTTTTTAGTGGAATCGTAATTGAAATAGGTCTTGTTGATATAGATCACCATCCGCATCATGTCGCGGGCATTATTCTTCATCGGTTCGGTATCCAGGGAATAGTCCATTTCAGCCGGGTTTAACCGCGAAGCAGCATGGCAGAATTTGCAATCCACATTCAGGGCAGCGGTATATACGTGCATGAAGCTGTCCAGTTTTTGCTCGCTGATATCGATGGGGAGCACCTGGAGATTTCTGTTTTTTTTGGCGTGTACATGCATGGCCGCCACAGCGCAGCTCACTGCGCATACCATAAGAGCTACAATAAAGAGTTTTTGTTTCATGTTTTCAAAAATAGCCGATGCCCTGTTCAATGACGAAAAGAATGCGTTAAAAGTTCGCCAGATTGGTATAAATAATACTTAATGCACCAGGGAAGCTGCGGCTTCATCCATCCACCAGGATAATTCTCCCGTCTCCGGCCTGATCACCTGTGCAGGGTATAACTCAGGATTGTATTTCTCCTGCAGGATATTTCTTACAGCAGAAGCCTTACCGGCCCCGCTAACAAAGAAAGCAACCCTTGCAGCCGCATTCACGGGCGGCGCAGTAAGGGTGATACGCCGCATTTGCTGTTCTTCAAGGTAAAAAGAGAGAACCCAATTGTCCTGCTCATTCACCTGTTCATAGCCGGGAAACAAAGAAAGGGTATGCCCGTTATCCCCCAATCCCAGCAATACAAGATCGAATGTCCTTGTTTCATCCGGGAAATGCTGACGCAGGAGTTTTTCATACTGCATCGCTGATTCATCCGGGCTGATATCTGTCCGGATGATATGGATATTTTCTTTTTTAACCGGTACCTTGTTCAGCAGGCTGTCAAAGACCATATTGGCATTATTCCTGTCATCCTCAAAGGGTACATAACGCTCATCACCCCAATAACACTGTATCTTTTCCCAGGCGATCTTGTTCCTGTAAGGCTCCTGCGCCAGTAACCGGTATAATGACCTGGGTGTATTGCCTCCTGAAAAAACGAAGGAAAAACTGTTTTGGTTGCGCAGGGTCTGTTGAATATAATCGGTGATCCAGACCGCCAGGCCCTTACTGAGCTCTTCAGGATTATTTTCGATGATCAGTTCCATGAATAGAAAATCAGGGGTAAGTTAAAAAATTGACGATCCCGTACAATGGAAACATAAAACCATTTCTGCGGATGGATCCTATCTGTTTAAGAAGTTATTCATTTTAAATGTTGATTAACTTTACTGTAAAAGAACAGTATATGCAAGATAAGATCAAATACAGAAAGCTTGGGAACAGCAGGCTCGAAGTATCAGCCCTCGGACTGGGATGCATGGGTATGAGTTTTGGCCTTGGACCCGCTCCTGATAAAAATCAAATGATCTCATTGATCCGGACAGCCGTTGAAAAGGGAATCAATTTTTTTGATACGGCAGAAGTATACGGGCCCTTCACCAATGAAGAACTGGTGGGGGAAGCGCTGGAACCCTTCAGGGGCAAGGCAGTGATCGCTACAAAATTCGGATGGAGACCTGCCGCAGACGGCAGCGGACGGTGGACCGAACTGGACAGCCGTCCGGAACACATTAAAAAAGTTGCAGAAGCTTCTCTAAAACGTTTAAGAGTTGATGCGATCGACTTGTTCTACCAGCACCGTGTAGACCTGGAAGTACCGATCGAAGATGTCGCGGGAGCGGTTAAGGACCTCATCAAAGAAGGAAAAGTGAAGCATTTCGGGCTTTCTGAAGCGGGCGTCCATACGATCCGCAAGGCGCATGCTGTTCAGCCTGTTACTGCCGTGCAAAGTGAATATTCTCTTTGGTGGCGTCAGCCCGAAACAGAACTTTTGACTGTCCTGGAAGAACTGGGAATTGGATTTGTTCCTTTCAGTCCGCTGGGAAAAGGATTCCTTACAGGCAAAATTGATGAGCATACAAAGTTTGACAGCAATGATTTCAGAAATGTAGTTCCCCGGTTCTCTGCTGAGGCAAGGAAAGCAAATCAATCCATGGTTTCCTTGCTGGCGGATATTGCGGAAAAGAAAAATGCCACATCCGCACAGGTTGCCCTGGCCTGGCTGCTGGCACAAAAACCCTGGATCGTTCCGATACCGGGCACCACAAAATTGAACCGCCTGAATGAGAATATGGGTGCGATAAACATTGAATTCACTGCGGAAGAATTGCAGGAAATTGAATCAGCTTCATCAAAAATTAAAGTGGAAGGGGACCGCTACCCCGAACAATTACAAAAACTGGTAGGGCGCTGAGCCTTAAAAAGAAACTTTTGTACCGGCTGTAATGTAAAACATCTGTTTTCCTCTTTCAGAAAGATCCGGCCTGTTAGGAACCGAGATAAGGTTTTGGGGGATCACATAGGCAGGAACCAGGATCAGCTGGAAATTATCAAGTGACATGACTGCGGGCGCTGAAAACTCATAAGAAAGAATATTGAACTGTTTTACATTTTGTGATACCTGGTCAAAGATCTCAGGAAAGATCAGGAACCCGCTTTTCCGGTAAGAGGTTTCTGTGAATTGCTGGGTGCCGGCATTGACCGTTGCCGTTGGATTCAGGATAAAATTTATTTTATTTCCTGCCCGGAACCGGAAAAGGTGATCAAGCCCGGCCATAGCGCCATAATCCATTTTATCGCTGTATTTGATATCTCCCCCAATCGTCATGTTCAGGAGCTTACCCAATCTTGTAAAAGAAGCAGCTCCCTGCCATTTCAGGGCTGATTGAACCAGTTGGCTGTTTTGCCTGTAAAAAGGCTTGACAGCATAGATATTCCCCGCCCATTTTTTATCACGAAACATATATCCGCCGGTCACTATCGTTCCTGCATAGTCAAAATGAGAGACGGCATTATTGACAAACACCGGGGCGGCATTGATATAAAAATTCTTATCGAACCAGATCTCGGCAAGCGGGAAAACCCCGCTGCTCCGCAAACTGTCCGTGCGGCCATAATAGTTCAGCGCACTGTTGTAAAATATCCCTGCCTTGAACTGTCCTTTGTCAGCAAGGGAATCTTTTTGTGCGAATGAAATAAATGGGAGGATAAGAAAACCTGCAAGAATGAATATGGAAAGTATTTTTCTCATGGTGGTGGAAAATTAGGGTCGCCGGTCCTTTGCTCTTTCCTCATTAACCGGTCCAACGCCGGCGACCCATGGCATATAAGCAGGCGAAATTTATTGCTTGGTCTTAGTGACCGTTGCCTTTGTTTTTGTCTTTACTGCGGTGCTTACCTGCGGCTTTACCGAACCTGATGTTTGGCCGGAACTTTGAACACCTGCCTGTGTATTTCCTGAGGCGGTTGTTTTCATATTTTTAGAAGCGTCCACCGCAGCAGTCGTTGTATTATCGGCACTGGCACTCGTTGCATTGGTGGCCGATACGGTTTTATCCACTACCTTGCTTCCGTCCACGCTTACGCCGGCACCGGTATTGCTATTTGAACTGGCACCCGTTTGAACAGAACTGTTCCCCTGTTGGGTATTTGCACTTGTCTGGCCCGAACTGTTTACCCCTGCGCCTGTATTACTATTCGAACTGACTCCTGTTTGAACCGAATTATTCCCCTGTTGAGTATTGGCATTTGTCTGGCTCGAGCTACTTACCCCGACATTGGCCTTTGTATCCGTATTATTCTTCACATCTGTAGCGACCTTATCGGTCGTATTCACCGTGGTCTTGCCGGCTGCATTGACCGTTGTCCCGGTCTTTACGGCAGCGGTATTCACGGTTGCCTTGGTAGCGGCCGTGGTTGTATTGGCTGCCTGTGTAACCGCTTTAGTGCTGGTCGTGGCATTCACGGCAGCCTGGGTAGCGGAGGTCACACCGATCACCTGGCCAAAACCGGCAAAGGCAGAAAAAACAGTTACGGATAAAGCAAGGATCTTTTTTGTCGTTTTCATGGTTTTTGTTTTAATGAATAATACTATTATAGTTTACAGTCAATGGACTCTAATTACGATTTACGTCGGGCTATAAATTGGTCAAATAAATTTCTGCGTGTATAATTCAGAAATTCTCGTTGGTTAAAAGCAATAAAAATTTCAAATATTGCCCATTATTAAAGACAAACATTATGCCAAATGGTTTAATGGGATGGGCGCAAAAACCATGTATTTTGATGAAATACAAGACATTTTACGATATATATTTTTTATTAAAGGGGATTATAAAGGGCTCGCTGCAGGAAAAAAGAGTATTTGAAGCAGGATCGTCTCAGAAGAAACAAATTGAGATTTCTCCCTCAAATGAATACTTCGCCTTCCCTTGCTAATTTTAAAACGGATTTTGCATATTTAGAATACTCAACAGATAATTTATCGCCGATATTGATTTTATCAAATACGGATCGTGATGTACTTATTAGTTTTAAATCATCCGAATTAAAGCCCACGATAAATTGCTTATCCTTCCCCGACTTAGAAATCACTTCCAATATATCCACCAGCTTTATTTGTTCGGTAAGATCCTGGTGCAACAACTTCAGGCGCTTTAAGAATACAAAATAGAATGCTGATAGAAGAATTATAACCCCGATCAGCAATATGGGCCAGAATAAAACAGCAAATCTTAACGAAGCGGCATATGCGAGCAGGATTTCAAAAGGGATTCCAATAACAGGGATTAAATAGGATATTATCTTAAATTTTTTATAACCGGACCGAAGCTTGTCAGAATCATTGTCATTAAAAAAAGTTTCAGAAAGCATATGGCAGATAATGATGAGTTTATTTTTTATTGTCCGCTATTCTCCAACAACGCGATGCAATAATGCCCGTCCTATGGATTGAAATTATTTTAAAGCTAATAAAATCCGGGAAATGAATTGAAAAGTGTTGGAATGCAAGATTCAGCCTTCCAGGTGGACAGACGCAAATATCTTTCCTGGCGCTGACTTGCCCGAAGAATAATTTTAACGCGACTTTTTAAATGAACGGGTAAAAAAACATACAACTATTTTTTTTGCTTCTTTCGCAAGAAAATCAATACTTTTTTTTTGGCAAGGTTTTAGAACGATGATAGTTGTCAAAATTGTTAGATATGAAACATTCATTTAAAAAAAAGATATATATCATACTAACGCTCCTGGTTTTCTCATTTTATATGTCAAGCTGTTATGAGGAGCATTATTATCATCATTATCAGCATCATACAAGAGAATGGTATGAGCGTCACCATGAGCAGCCACCGCCAGGGATAAACTTTGAGATAGAGATACACAATTAGATGGTAAAGCCTATATTGATTTTTTCAGTACAGGGACAATGAGGAGTTGTGTACAACAGCAGAGAACTGCTGTATGCATGGAATTAGAAATCCTTCATAAAAAAAAAATAACTAAAACGGCAAGCTGTTTTACTGCCCGTTATTCTGCAACAATGCAATCCAATGATGCCCGTCCTGCGCGATCAGGGCTTCAGCATCCTCCGGGCCCCAACTGCCGGGTGCATAGTTTGGGAAACTGATGGGAGGGCGGTATTGCCAGGCGGTGAGAATAGGCATGATCACTTTCCAGGCAGCTTCCACCTGGTCGGCCCGCATGAAGAGGGTCTGGTTCCCGCTGATCACATCTTCCAATAGCGTTTCATAAGCTTCTGGTTCCTGTGGGCCGTAAGCCTGGTTATAACTGAAGACCATATCCACCGGGCTGAGCATCATTTCGGGCCCCGGCCGCTTGGCCTGGAAACTGAGCCGGATATCCATACCGGGTTGTATGCAGATGCTTAAACGGTTAGGCCTCCATGTTTCAGCCGCTTCTGGAGGAAAGGAATAACCCGGCGCTTCCTTGAACTGGATCACGATATAAGTTGTTTTCTCATGTAAATATTTTCCGGTACGTATATAAAAGGGCACATTGCGCCAGCGCCAGTTATCTACGAAGAATTTAGCTGCCACATAGGTTTCCATAGCAGAATGAGGGCTCACATTTTTTTCCTGACGGTAACCCTGCACCGCATTCCCATTCATACTACCGGACGCATATTGCCCGCGGGTGGCCAGGTTCTTTACTTCCTCGGGGTGGATCTTCCGGATCGCACTCAGCACATCCACTTTTTTATTACGGATCTCATTGGCTTCAAAACTGGTGGGCGGCTCCATGGCCACCATACAGAGCAATTGCAGCACATGGTTCTGCACCATATCCCGCAAGGCACCGGCCTGTTCATAATAACCGCCGCGATCCTCTACCCCAACAGTCTCCGCTGCGGTGATCTGGATATGTTCAATATAATTATTGTTCCAAATGGGTTCAAATAATGTATTGGCAAAACGGAAGGCCAGGATATTCTGCACGGTTTCCTTGCCGAGATAGTGGTCAATGCGGTAAACCTGCTGCTCCTCGTACATCCCGGCCAGCAGGTGGTTGAGGGCATGGGCCGAATCCAGGTCATGCCCGAAAGGTTTTTCAAATACGATACGGGTTCGGGTCACATCCTCACAGATCTTATGCGCCGATAATTTTTTAGCGATCTCGGGGGCGAGTTGCGGGGCAACGGCAAGATAAAAGATCACTACAGGCTGACATTGCCATTCCGCCGCCTTTGTATGGATCTCATCCATGATCTGTACATAAGTGGCATCATCCAGCAGGTCCAGCTCAACATAACTGAGAAAGGATGAAAATTTTTCCCATTGCCCGTCGAGCTCCTCTTTTCTGCGGCTGAATTGTTTGACGCCGTCCAGCAGTTTATTGCGGTAATCATCGTCGCCATTGAAATGAGTACGACCAATACCCCTGATGAAGAATTTTCCCGGCAGGTATTTGTCAAGGAAAAGATTGTACAGGGCCGGGACCAGCTTGCGGTTAGTCAGGTCTCCGCTACCGCCGAAAATGTAAAGTATGGTGGGTTGTAGCATTTTGGCCTCACCCCCGGCCCCCCTTCTCATTCCCTCCTTTGGGGGGAACGCAGGTAGAGCGGTTAGGGGAATTTATTTTAATAACGTCATTTTTCGAGTCGGATCTTAGTACAAAAGTTGTCATTGTATATTAATGTATCAGTTGTCAACCGCCCCATTCCGTATGAAAACTGCCTTCCTTGTCGATCCGCTGGTAAGTATGGGCGCCAAAAAAATCCCGCTGTGCCTGTATGAGATTCGTTGGCATCGTAGCGCTGCTGTATGCATCAAAATAGCCCAATGCGCTCATTAAGCCGCTCGCGGGTACCTGTGCCGATGCAAAGAGCTGGACCATTTTCCTCAATGCTTTTTGTTTCTTTTTTACCAGGGAAGCAATTTTTTTATTCAGCAGAAGATTGAACAACCGGTTATCTTTTTTAAATGCCTTGTAAAACAGGTTCAATGATTCCGAGCGGATGATGCAGCCGCCACGCCAGATCTTCACCACATCCGCCAGCGGAATATCCATTTGCAGATTTTTGGAAGCTACCTGCAGCATTTCCAGGCCCTGGGCATAAGAAATAATGGTGGCGCAGTATAGAGCATCATGTAACTGGGGGACGATCCTGTCTTTCTTTTCTGCCAGCGATCTTATTTTTGGCTGAAACAGGGCAGCTGCTTTTAATCGTTCTTCTTTATAATCAGAAAGGTCGCGTAAAGCCACTGCTGCATTGATGCCCGGAACTGCTACCGGAAGGTCCATAGAATCCTGAGAGGTCCATTTACCCGTTCCCTTACTGCCCGCCCTGTCCAGGATCATATCCACGAGCCGTTCATTGCTGCTATCGTCTTTTTGTAAAAATATTTGCGCGGTTATTTCCAGTAAAAATGATCTCATCTCTCCCGCATTCCATTGGGAAAAAAGTTCCGATAATTCATCATTGTTCATACCCAATGCCCGTTTCAGAAAATCATATACTTCGCTGATCAGCTGCATCAAGGAGTATTCAATTCCATTGTGCACCATTTTCACATAATGTCCGGCTGCCTGTTTTCCCATATAGGCTACACAGGGTTCGTCATTCACTTTCGCACTGACGGCTTCGAGGATCGGTTTCAAAGCTTTCCAGGCTTCCGGATCACCTCCGGGCATGATGCTGGGACCTGTCCGGGCACCATGTTCGCCCCCGCTCACGCCCATGCCGATGAAATGGATCTTTTTGTCCCTGAGATAATCAATTCTTTTCAGGGTATCGGTATAATGACTATTGCCTCCATCAATGATGATATCCCCTTCTTCCAGCAAGGGAAGCAGATCTTTGATCACCGCATCCACGATTGGTCCGGCAGGCACCAGCATCATCACTTTCCGGGGCTTTATCAATGAATCCACCATTTCAGAGAGGCTGGCGGCGGATTTTACCCTTGTATGCTGCGTAGCGGATCTTTCCAGCAACTGCCCCTTTGAACTGTCTTTATCAAAACCCGTAGCGGCAAAGCCATGGTCGGCAATATTGAGCAGGAGGTTGCGGCCCATCGTGCCCAGGCCGATCATGCCGAAGTCAAAAAAGGGGTTTATCATGAATGGCGAACGGGTTTGATTAACGAAGTTAAACATGTAATGATAAACGGAAAGCGTCATATATCCCAAAGGACGCCGTGCCGAACTACCGTTCATATTTGATCAATTTAATTGCGATGATGAAATCTTGATTTACAGGCGTAACTTTGCTGGGAATACCTGATTAAACTATGAGTGAAACAGCTACCACCCCGGTATTGACGGCCAAAGACTTTGTGACCGACCAGGAAGTACGGTGGTGCCCGGGCTGCGGGGATTATTCCATCCTGGCACAAGTGCAGAAAGTGATGCCCACCCTGGGGATACCGCGTGAGAATATCGTGATCATATCAGGCATCGGCTGCAGCAGCCGCTTCCCCTATTATATGGAGACCTTCGGCATGCATTCTATCCATGGCAGGGCAACAGCGATCGCTTCCGGACTAAAAGCTGCAAGGCCTGAGCTAAGCGTCTGGATCGTCACCGGCGACGGGGACTGCCTGAGCATCGGCGGCAACCATACCATTCACCTGCTGCGCAGGAATTTTGACCTGAACCTCCTGCTCTTCAATAACCAGATCTATGGCCTGACAAAAGGACAATATTCCCCCACTTCCGAAGAGCATAAGATTACCAAGTCCTCGCCGATGGGCACGATCGATCATCCTTTCAATCCGCTGGCTTTAGCATTGGGCGCCGATGCTACTTTCGTTGCCCGCAGCATGGACCGCGATCCCAAACATCTTCAGTCGATCCTGGTAAAAGCCAATGAACATAAGGGGTCATCCTTCGTAGAGATCTACCAGAACTGCAATATTTTCAATGACGGAGCTTTTGAGACCTATACCGAGAAAAGCACCAAGGCCGATGAGACTTTATTCCTGGAACAGGGCAAACCATTGATCTTTGGCGCAAAGAATGATAAAGGAATCCGTCTTGACGGCTTTAAGCCCGTGGCGGTGGAACTGAACAACGGATTCAGCGCAGCCGATCTCTGGGTGCATGATGAAGATGATATTTACAAGGCCCAGATCCTGACCCGCATATTTGACAATCCTAAAACGCCCGGTCATCTTCCCCGACCCTTTGGCGTATTCTATAAGACCGACAGGCCATGCTATGAGGAAGAGATGGCCAAACAGATCACGGAAGCCAAAGCAAAAAAACCAGCTGACCTTGACAAGCTGCTTCGCGGCAATGAAGTGTGGGTAATAGAATAAAAAACGCCGCAAATTTCTTACGGCGCGGCAGCAAATGCTGTATATAGTGGATCATTGTAAGATCAGATCACTCTCTTGTATTTCCTGCCCCTTCTCATCATCATCATTTTCCGGCGGGCCAGGCATCTTGCCCGGTGGAGCCTCCTGCGTTCGATGGGGTTGAGGATGCCGAAACGGCGTTTCCGCATCTCATAGCGCATCTCCGGATCACGGGAACGGTTCTTGAAAGGAGCAACATTATCATTTTGTGTGGGCTGTTGCTTTTGATTCTCATTTTGCGCAGAAGCGGCAAATGATAAAAGCATCATGACGAGCCCAAGGGTCAAAAACTTTTTCATATACAAAGAATTTACGGTGACTGTATTGATTAGACGTGGCTATTTGAAAATAGTTTAATATTCCCTGTTAAAGTTACAGAACCTGCATCAAAAAAGCGCATGTTGCAGGGAATGAATATGAAAACTCCGTCGGTGGTATTTGCAGGGCCCGTATTTTTCCACTGCCCTGATATGTGCTCCGGTGGCATACCCTTTATTATTGTTCCATCGATATCGCGGGAATTCCATATGCAAACCCTGCATGAATTCATCCCGGTATGTTTTGGCCAGGATACTGGCAGCAGCAATGGAAGCGTATGTTGCGTCTCCATCCACAATGCAGCGATGCGGGATCCCTTTATAAGCGGCAAAACGGTTGCCGTCGATCAGCAATAATCCCGGTCTTACGCTCAGCTGGTCCAGGGCCAGGTGCATGGCTTTAAAAGAGGCTTTAAGGATATTAATGCGGTCAATCTCACCCGCATCGATACTTGCTACGGCAAAACCAACAGCATTTGATTCGATATAGGCCCGGAGTTCATTCCTGTTCTTCTCCGTCACCTGTTTGGAATCATTCAGCAGGCGATGAAAAAAACCAGGAGGCAAAATGACCGCTGCCGCAAATACCGGTCCGGCCAGGCTGCCACGACCCGCTTCATCACAGCCAGCTTCGGTCAATTCATGCTGGTAAAAAAGTTTCAGCAACTGATTTGTATTTAAGGCTATCCGCTTCCCCGCCTGTTTCACCGATGGAATGAATTATGTAAATTAGTATATCATAAACAGAAACAAAAATGCGTTTTTCCTGGTTTCCTGTTCTGTTCATCATTTTTTTTCTCGGCGTCTTTGCTGTACAGGCCATTTCACATAGCAGGAAAGAAAAGCCTCCCGAAACAAAGAACAGCGGATGGGAAACACCGGATATCAACCTGGTGCCTAACACCCCCGAAGGAGACCTGATCCGTTACGGCCGCGAACTGATCGTGAATACATCATTCTATTTCGGCCCCAAAGGCAAGATCGCCGTCATCACCAATGGCATGAATTGCCAGAACTGTCATATCTCGGCGGGCACCCGGTTATTCGGGAATAATTTCGCCGCCGTCGCCGCCAACTATCCCCGTTACCGAAACCGGAGTGGCCAGGTTGAATCGATCGAGTTCAGGGTGAATGACTGCATGCAAAGAAGTATGAACGGGAAAAGCATCGACAGCCTCAGCAGGGAAATGAGGGCGATGGTAGCCTACCTCCGCTGGGTGGGAAAAGAAGTGACTCCCAAAACAAAACCCTCCGGCTCCGGCATCATTGAACTCCCCTTTTTGAACAGGGCTGCCGACACCATTGCCGGGAAAAAATTTTTTCAGGCACAATGCTCGCGCTGCCACGGAGAGAACGGAGAAGGAATGATCTATCCTGATTCCAGCGGCTATATCTATCCGCCGCTCTGGGGCATGCATAGTTATAATATAAGCGCCGGGCTTTACCGTCTTTCAAGCCTGGCCTCTTTTATCCGCTACAATATGCCTTTTGATAAGACAGTGACCGGGTTTCAACTAAATGATGATCAAGCCTGGGATGTAGCGGCATATATCGTCGCCATGCCAAGGCCTGTTATAAAATTTCCACAAGATTGGCCCAAACTGGAAACCAAGCCACCCGATTATCCTTTTGGTCCTTACACAGACAGGTTTTCCGAACTGCAACATAAGTACGGTCCCTTTATACCCATCCAGCAGGCGCATAGCAACGGAAAATAAAAATGCCGGCAAGGAATTACCGGCATTACATTCTTTTAAGGGTCTGTTTATCCTGCAAAACAATATTTACATCCGTGTTCTTGCGCACGTCCGACACCCCATACGCCCGAAGGAAGGATCTGGATTCCAGGCAAGAGCCCGGCTTTCCAGTCTTTCATTACATCGGCAGCTTCCATTTTCATGGCATCGGCAGCCGCGGCACTGTAAACCGTCATGGCAGCATTGCAGACACCAAACATCACACCACTGTCCTGCAGTTCATTGATCCCGATCTGGATCACACCGATACCGGGGGCTGAATAATCTCCTTTCTGGGGTTTCCAGAAGGGATTCCGGGTGGAGGGCATTTTTGTTTTCGGATCATTGGCTTTGAACATTTCCCCGAATTTATATTTTTCCCATAGCCTGTCCTCAAATGCATAAGGGATGGCTTCATGACGCAGGATCACCACTACGCCGCAGTCTTTTTCAGGCGTACCCGTAGCTGCATTGGTCATCAAAAAGACACGCGGCCAGGCAAAGGGGAATATTTCGTGCGGTTGAGTCGTATCAAATACGATCCTGTGTTTCCCTTTTACCTTATTGAACCATGCATCCGCATCTTCAGCATTAGCATTAAAAAAATTATTTTCTGCGGGAAGGTTCACGGAAGGGATCGCAGCCATGCCAACAGCTGCTGCACTCCCGGCCAGGGTGGTAAGAAAACGGCGGCGGCCTGAAGCTTTGGATTGTTGGTTTGAGTCCATAACGATGATTTTTTGTTAATGAATGGATGATAAAGCAGGGTAAGCTACAAAAAAATTCAATCGGCCATTTTTATTTTCCGGGAAAAATTTAAGGACAGGGCCGGCTTACCTTTGCAGCCCATGCAAACGAACAGTTCTGCCCCATCATCCCGGCCTATTGCTTTCTGGCTGATGGCAGGCGTGGGGATGCTGATGATCCAGGTCCTGCTGGGAGGCATTACCCGGCTGACGGGTTCGGGCCTGTCCATCACAGAATGGAAGCCCGTGGTGGGGATCATTCCGCCTCTCAATGAGGCAGACTGGCATATCGCATTTGAGAAATACAAGCAGATCGCCCAGTTCAAATTATTGAACCCCCGTTTCACCATCCAAGAATTCAAATTCATTTTTTTCTGGGAATGGATGCACCGGCTCTGGGCCCGCCTGATCGCACTTGCCTTTCTGATCCCTTTTGTCATTTTTCTTATTCAAAAAAGATTTAAGAAAGAAATGATCAGGCCGATGATCATTCTTTTTTTATTGGGGGCGCTGCAGGGACTGGCGGGCTGGATCATGGTAAAAAGCGGGCTCGATGACCCCCATAAGGTTTATGTAAGTCATTATGCGCTGGCTATTCACTTTATACTTGCAATGCTCCTGATCGCATATACAGGCTGGTTTGCCCTTCAGCTGCTGATACCACCACAGCAATTTCTCCTGTCTTCCCGTTTCAGGAATTTCACCATTTTACTGATCGCGTTGCTTGCGGTACAACTGGTCTATGGATCCTTTATGGCCGGGCTGAAAGTTGCTGCCATGGCGCCGACCTGGCCGGATATCAACGGGAAATTTTTTCCGCAACCCGTTCATGCTGTTGGAGAAACAACATTTTACGGACTGTCCTTTTTAACAGATAACCCGCTGGTCGTTCATTTCATTCACCGGACACTGGCCTACCTAATCCTGCTGATACTGCTCTTGTGGTGGTTGGGTATCAAAAAACTCCTTATCACGGTCTTTCAAAAAAAGATAACCAATATCCCGGTCCTGCTTGTTATTTTACAGGTGTTACTTGGTATCTTCTCATTACTCAACGTCGCTTCCCCCCGGCATTATCTATGGATAGCTGAAGCGCACCAGCTGACAGCCATGCTTTTATTACTTTCCCTGGTCATTCCTCTCTTTATCCTGCACAGAAGATGATGAACAGGTATGCCCGCCGGTGCATATAATGAATAATGATTATTTTTAAATACGGCATTACCATCCATCATGAGAACCTGGCTCCGTAATTTCTATCATTCCTTCCCCATACAACTTCTTTTTTTGCATTTCAGGAAATACCAGGCCTTGCTGATCTTTTGGTTCATACTGTTCGCTACCATTAACGGCAGTTTTATGAAACCATTCGGTGCCGACTCTCTTTTCCTGGCCCCGGAATACCTGGGAAATGTGAATTCCCTGAGCGCTGCCATTATCGGGGTTTCCATCGGCATGTATATCATGAGTTGGAACATCGCCACTTTCATCTTATTCAGCCGTCATTTCCGTTTCCTGTCTGCTACGACCAACCCCTTCCTGAAATACTGCATCAACAATTCGGTTTTACCCGCGATCTTCCTGATATTTTATTTTTTCAAAGCCTATCATTATGCACATTACAAGGAACTGATACCAGCCGTTGAATTCCTGTTCCTCTGCGGTGGTTTTTTGACCGGCCTTATCCTCATGCTGGCCATTTCACTGATCTATTTTTTCAGGGCCGACCGTACGATCCAGCGAAAGATGTATCCCGTGATCACCAAACCCGAAACCTATATCACACACCTCCACCCGGTAAGGGAGATCTATCACGACCAGGGTTTGATCAAAGTGGAATGGTATTTTGAAACACCATACAAGATCCGCCGGGCGCGGGATGTTTCCCACTATACCAGTGAATTCGTCGTTTCCATTTTCAAGCGGCATCATTTCGCAGCGATACTCTCTGTATTTTTTGCTTTTTTATTCCTGATCTTCATCGGTTTTTTCCTGGAATATCCATTTTTTCAATTGCCCGCAGGGGCCAGCATCACTGTTTTCTTTTCTATCCTGATGGGTGTAGTAGGCGCCATCACATATTTTTTACAGAGCTGGAGCGTCCCTTACCTGGCCGGACTGCTGCTGTTGCTGAATTTTTTCTACAAACAAAACTGGATCGATCCCCGTAATAAAGCGTACGGCATCAATTACTGGGCGGGCAGCAAGTACAGGCCCTCCTATTCAAGGGAAGGGCTACTGGGTTTATGCAATAAGGACAGTATTGAAAAGGACAGGCAAAACATGATCGGCATATTAAATGCATGGAAACAGAAACAGGAAGATGAAAAACCGCTGCTTATCATCATCAATACCAGCGGGGGCGGGCACCGCAGCGCCACATTCACCATGCGGGTATTGCAACAGATGGACAGCATCACGCAGGGCGCCATTTTAAAGAAAACATTCCTGATCAACGGGGCTTCGGGAGGCATGATCGGGGCCACTTATTTCAGGGAACTGTACCGACAGCAGCTAAAAGGGAAGAACATTCGATTGCAGGACAGGCGGTATGTGGATGATATTGCAGGCGACCTGCTGAACCCTGTTTTCACATCGTTTTTCGCCAGGGACCTGATCGGCCCTGCGCAAACCTTCCATGTGGGGCCTTACAGTTATGTGAAAGACCGGGGGTTTGCATTCGAGGATAAACTGAATGATAATACCGGCGGATTGCTGAACCTGCAACTGAAAGATTATTATGAGGATGAAAAAAAAGCCAGGATCCCCCTGGTATTTTTCAATTCAGTGGTGACCCGTGATAGCCGCAAGATGATCATCTCCACCCAGCCGGTCCGGTTCATGTTGCAGGCGAAACCGGATTCGAACCGGATCTCCACACCCGATCCTGATGCAGTGGATTTTATCTCTTTTTTTTCCCGCCAGGACCCATATAATTTAAGGATCCTGACAGCCCTCCGGATGAATGCAACATTCCCGATCGTATTACCCAATGTCTGGCTGCCCAGTAATCCCGTGATCGATGTGATGGATGCAGGGCTGAGTGATAATTTCGGCGAAGGGACAACGCTCCGGTTTTTATCTTCCTTTGGCGACTGGATACAGGAAAATACGAGGGGTGTGCTGATCATACAGATCCGGGATCGCAGATCGGGAGGATGGGAAGCGCCCTATGTTTCGGATAATCTCGGCGAACATATTACCAAACCCTTCCTGCTTTTACAGCATAACTGGTTCAAGATGATGGAATATTCTCAAAATGATATGCTGACCTATTTTTCCAGTACCAGCGCCACGCCGGTATATAAAATAAGTTTTGAATACGCTGTGACCGATGAGCAGAAAAAAGCAGCGTTGAATTTTCATATCACCGCACGTGAAAAGAATGATGTGATCGCCTCTGTCCGCTCCCCGCAAAACCAACAATGCTTTCAACAGTTACTGGTACTGTTGCAGAAAAAGGAGTTTCCCCGCAAAAGCGCCCATCCCTTACTCCCGCATCCATGGTGAAGGGTCAGGGCATGAGCAGGCGGAAACAATTCCTTTTAATTGTGATATCAAACTCAGCAGCTGTAGGGGAAGGATCACCATCGATATGCAGGGGCGCCATGGCATGATTGATGATCTTCAGGCCCCCAGTCTGGAAATAAATGGTACCGCTTTTTTCTTTCAGGGAAGACAGGGGCTGTAGTTTATGCAAGCCTGCCAGTTGTTTCAATGTTTTCCAGGCAAACCCGATCTTGTTCTTTGCCGATACGATCACAACGTCAAGCAAGCCGTCGGATAGGCTGGCTTTAGGAGCAATGGTAAAATGATTGCCGAACTGGTTGCCATTTGCTATACTGATAAAATATGCTTCCGTCTTTATTTGAGTATCTGCAAGCTGCAGGGTGAAAGCAGACGGCTTAACAGTAAAAAAATTCCTGGTGGCGATCTTTGCATAAGCCGCCAGTCCTCTTTTTTTCCTTGTTGCAAAATCATAGGCCACTTTGGCGTCGAAACCCATCCCGCAAAGCATGCAGGAGAAACAACCATTGATGAAGCATGCATCCACGGGCTTGGCTGTATTCTCAGCGATGACCCGCAGCGCTGCCTTAAGCCGTCGCGGAATACGGGCAGCATTGGCCAGGCCATTGCCGGAACCACAGGGAATGATGCCGAAACTGACCGGGTGTTTATGAAGGGCCGCCAACACATGACTGATGGTACCATCACCCCCGGCAATGATGATATCCGTGATCTTGTCAGCGGCAATCTGTTGATCCAGGAACGCGTAGTCACCCGATGCCACTGAATCAATAATACTGAAATTGTATTTTTTTTCAGTCGCCAGCGACCCGATCCCTTGCCTGACCGGCGTTTTATCCCTGGTGCCGGATACAGGATTGACGATAAAAAGAAAATTTCTGTTCACCTGGCAGGTTTTAAAAATACCCGTTGATGGCGGAATAAAAATAATTTATCTTTCTATTCCCGGCGGGAAATATTTCTTTTATGATCAGTGCGATCACCCCTTTTTACCAATCAAAATCATTAAACAGCGTGAGAAAGGTCATATCATTTGATTAAAGGGGAGATCATCTTGCAGCAAAACAGGGGCACAAATTCATACAGCAATGAAAACCATCATTATACCTACGGACTTTTCCCTTTCGGCCACCAATGCTTTGCATTATGGGATCGATATGGCCGGGGCAATCAACGCCAGCATATTGCTGCTTCATGTTTATTCGATACCGGTCAGTTATGCAGAAGTGCCGATGGTGCTGGTCTCGCTGGATGAAATGAAGAAATCAGCCGACCGCCAGATGGAAGAATTAAAAAAAGAAACGGAGCACCTGGTCTCGGGCACTATTAAGATCTATACGGAGACTGTGCTCGGGAATGTTACCGATGAGATCGAGAACTGCTGCAATAAGATCAAACCCCTGGCTGTAGTGATGGGCAGTAAGGGTGCCTCCAACCTGGAAAAGATCATTTTCGGCAGCAACACACTTAAGGTGATCAAAAACAGTACATGGCCCGTCATTTGTGTGCCGCCGGGGAAAACATTCGGCAACGGTATCAAAAAGATCGGTTTTGCCTGCGATTTCAGGAATGTGGTGCAAACCACCCCTGCTACATTTATCAAGAATTTCACACGGGAATTCAACGCCGAATTACATGTGCTCAACGTAGATTATAAGGACAGGCATTTTAAACCGGATGTACGGGAAGAATCATTGTGGCTGCACACCATGCTGGAAGATATCAATCCGCATTATGATTTTATTGAGAACAAGGATATAGAGCAGGGTATTCATGATTTTGCCGAGAAGAACAACCTGGACATGATCATCGCGATCCCCAAAAAACACAAGCTGCTCGACGCGGTTTTTAAACCCAGCGCTACACGTCACCTGGTCTTTCATTCCCATGTACCTGTAATGTGCGTGCATGAATGAACCAGCCAGGGATGCAGCCAATTACCCGGAATCAATAGAAAATATTATCGTAAATCTACGAAATCAGCTCCCGTATTTATGCCCGCATTGGGCAAATAGATTACGATTTATACAGATAAAAATCCGACTGCCTGTTACTTTAGCTGTTGAAATCTAAAGAATCCTGTCCGAACCGGGTCCGAACCGACGGGCACCATTGTAAAACCTAAAATCCGGTAGTATGAAAAGACGCCTCCATAGAATCGCTAACTTTTTTGCCTTTAACCTGTTGTTCTTTGCTTTGTACCTGAATTTTATTCACCGCGATAAATCAGCCATAACAGCTGCAGCCGGCAAAACCACCGCCTTTGGCCAAACGGTGATTATCGATAACAGCAATACTGCAAAAAACAATAACGTGGCTGTTCCGGCACCCGTTGTCGCCAATACAGTTACGCAGACCGATGCAGAGCCTTTAAGGCTGTCCATTAACTGATCAGCAGCGTTTATACAATATACTTGGCCCCGGCACACCGGGGCTTTGGTGTTTTTGGCCCAAATTGACAAATGCACTTATCTTAGTGGAATGGCAAAAAAACTTTTTCTGCTGGATGCATTTGCACTCGTTTTCCGGGCCTATTATGCCCTGATCCGGAATCCCCGCATTACTTCAAAAGGCAAGAACACCAATGCGCAGTTCGGCTTTACCAATACCCTTATCGAATTGCTGAATAAACAAAAACCAACACACCTGGCGGTATGTTTTGATACTTCAGCGCCCACGGAACGCCATACTGATTTTGCAGATTATAAAGCCAACCGCCAGGAAACGCCGGAAGATATTTCTGCTGCCGTGCCTGATATCAAAAAGATCATCAAAGGATTCAATATTCCGGTAATGGAAATGGACGGCTATGAAGCCGATGATGTGATCGGTACGCTCAGCAAACAGGCGGCAAAAGCGGGATACGAAGTCTATATGGTGACCTCAGACAAGGATTATGGCCAGCTGGTCACGGATAAGATCAGGATCTATAAGCCGGGCTACCAGGGAGGGGATGCGGAGATCCTGGGACCCGATGAAGTTTGCAACAAATGGAACATTCAAAAAGTGTCACAGGTGATCGATATCCTGGGTTTGATGGGAGATTCGGTCGATAATATTCCGGGTATTCCCGGCATTGGCGAAAAAACTGCGGCCAAACTCCTGGCCGAATACCATTCGCTGGAAAAGGTGCTGGAGAATGCAGACAAGATCAAAGGGGCCATGGGAGAGAAAGTGAAAAAGGGAAAAGAGTCGGCCCTTTTGTCAAAAAAGCTGGCCACCATCATCACCAATGTCCCGGTTGAATTCCATGAGGAAAATTTCCGGGTAAAGGACTGGGATAAAGAGAAACTGAAAGAAATATTTTCTGAACTGGAATTCAGGACCCTGGGCAAAAGATTGCTGGGGGAGGATTTTAGTGTCATTGCAGGCAATGGTTTTATCAAACAGGAACAACCGCAGGGCGTACAGACCGACCTGTTCGGAAATATCATTGAGAAAAGCCCTGCTGAAAATGCGGAGGAGAAAGAAGAGACAGAAAAAACATTTACAGCTGTTCAGTACAATATCTCCAATAAAAAGCATGACTACAAGGCGGCAGTATCGGATGCTGAGATCAAAAAACTGGTCACTGAATTAAAAAAGCATAAAGAAATCTGTTTTGACACCGAGACGACTGGTATCGATGCCAACCAGGCAGAGTTGGTTGGACTGAGTTTTTCCGTAAAACCGGGGGAAGCCTGGTATATCCCATGTCCAACTGACCAAAAAAGAACAAAAGAGATCCTGGCGCAGTTCGAAACCTTATTCTCCGACAAAAAGATCACCTGGATCGGGCAGAATATAAAATACGACATGTTAGTTTTGAAATGGTATGGTATTGAAATAGCCGGGGAATTATTTGACACCATGCTGGCGCATTATGTGATCGAACCGGACGGCAAACGCAGCATGGACGACCTGAGCGCCAAATACCTGGCCTATGAACCGGTGCATATTGAAGAGCTGATCGGCAAGAAGGGAAAGAACCAGGGGAATATGCGGGATGTGGAGCTGGAAAAAATAAAGGACTACGCCGCCGAAGATGCGGACATCACCCTGCAGTTGAAAGATATTTTCCTGCCCCTGCTGAAGAAAAACGGCGTTGAAAAAGTTTTTTACGAGGTGGAAAGCCCACTCACAAAAGTGCTGGCCGCAATGGAATATGAAGGTGTAAGGATCGACGAAGGATTTTTAAAGGATTACTCCAAAGAGCTGGAAAAGGAGTCGAAAAAGGCGGAAGAACGTGTTTATAAACAAGCCGGTGTACGGTTCAACCTTTCTTCCCCAAAACAACTGGGAGAGGTTCTGTTCGATAAATTAAAACTCGACACTTCGGCACGAAAGACCAAAACAGGTCAGTACCAGACAGGGGAAGATGTATTACTCAAGCTGGCTGCCAAAGACCACCAGATCGCAGATGATATTCTGGCTTACAGGGAATTGACAAAATTGAAATCCACCTATGTAGATGCCCTTCCGGAATTGATCAATAAAAAAACGGGCAGGGTGCATACCACCTACGGACAGGCCGTAGCCGTGACAGGGAGATTGCAAAGCAATAATCCCAACCTGCAGAATATTCCTGTGCGCACCGACCGCGGGAAAGAGATCCGGAAAGCCTTTATACCCCGGGATGATAAACACGTTCTGCTTTCTGCGGATTATTCACAGATCGAATTGCGTATCGTGGCGGCCATCAGCGGGGACAAGAATATGAGTGCTGCCTTCAGGGAAGGAGTGGATATTCATACAGCCACGGCGTCAAGAGTATATAATGTCGACGAAAAAAATGTTACCAAGGAGATGCGGTATAAAGCCAAGAGCGTGAATTTCGGCATCATTTACGGACAGGGTGCATTTGGCCTGGCTGATAACCTGGGTATTTCAAGGACAGAAGCCAAAGAGATCATCGATAATTATAAGAAACAGTTTCCGGGCATTCAGAAATACATGGATGATACCATCAATTTTGCAAGAGAGAATGGGTATGTGCAAACCATCATGGGCCGGAAAAGATGGCTGCGGGATATCAATTCCGCCAATTTCACGGTACGTGGCTTTGCCGAGCGCAATGCGATCAATTCACCCATTCAGGGTACGGCTGCCGATATGATCAAACTGGCCATGGATAAAGTTTATTCCGCTATGCAAAAAGAGAAAATGAAAAGCCGCATGATCCTCCAGGTGCATGATGAACTGGTATTTGATGCGGTGCGGTCAGAAACAAAGGAATTAAAACCACTGATCATTGAATGCATGCAATCCGCTATGCCCTTACCGCATAAAGTACCGGTCATTGCCGAATGCGGGGAAGGAAAAAACTGGCTGGAAGCGCATTAAGATAAATGTTATGAAGAAAAACCCTCAGCTATGCGGCTATCAGGAATCACCAGTTAATCGGGTCATTTAATTTAAGCATCCAGATATTTTGCCGGAACGTTATGCAGGGCAATGCGATTCCCTTCCGTATCGAGGATCACGGCCATATCACCATATTCATCGGATATTTTTGTCTTGGGCACCAGGATCTTTCCGCCTGCTGCTTCCACCCTGTCAAGGACCTTTTGCACATCCGGGTTTCCGTTCAGGTAGACCAGGGGCCCCTCTTTTGAAGAAGGAATATGAAACCCGTCAGTTTTAACCAATGCACCGCCAACGCCTGCCATCGGATCATCCAGCTGGAAAAGGCGCATTTTTATCTGATCGAGATCCAGCTTCTGAAAAGTGATGCCAAGAATGGATTCATAAAATTGCTGGGCTCTGTTGATATCTGTCGTAGGGATCTCAAACCAGCTGATGACATTTTTCATATTAACGATTATTTAAGGATAAAATTAAAGACAGAGATTCTATCCAGAACGCCATTTATAAAAAAAGAGCTCCTCTAATTGCAGGAGCTCTTTTACGAAGGTGGCTGGTAAGATCAGGGCCGGTTATTGCCGCCTCCCGGTGGCCGCTGTGGCCGCATGGAAGGCTGGATAGAGACTTTCCAGATACCAAATTGTTCGGGAGTGAGCACGGCTCTCAGAATATCATCTTGGGCATCCGAGTATTTTTTCATTTGTGCCATCATGGTATCCCTGTTGGGCATCCCATTGGAGAAAAGCTCCTGGCGTTTGGCATCCTGCGCCCTGTATAAGACGGTCAGTGCCGTATCCAGTTTTGCGAACGTCGCGGCATCGAGATGAAAAGCACTGTCAAGCTTTTGATGGATACGGGCAGTTCTTTGTTCCGGGGTAAGACGCGCAAAACCACCCCCGGGCTGGGCAGAAACGGCCACTGATGTGAAGATCATCATTCCCAATAATCCTAAAATATTTCTTTTCATGTGTAAATTTTTAAATGATTTGCAATAACAGTTTAGACGAAGATACAGGTAAAAACCTTCGCCGGCAGTTGCTTGTGTGTTTGAATAAACGGGCTGGCCGTTCATATCTGGTAACGGTCTGTTGCAGTTTTCTGTTCATAATGGGGTCGCAACGATGCGATACCAACCCATTTCCATAAATTGTTAAAAAAATAAATTCCTACAAAAAAATTTGTAGGCCTGTGTAATCCGGATTTTTTTTTCATCATACGGGAAATCCAGATTATGCAGCGCAAAGGTCTCGCCCTTGATCCACGTTTTTTCCAGGTACTGTTTCAATTCATTTTTTTGGCTTATGGCATTCTTTACCTGCACTGGCAGGCCGACTGGAGGCATTACGCCATCAGCATTGGCGGGTGCCTGCTTATCAATTACCTGGCTGAATCTGCCAAACAAAAAAAATGGCTGCCCCTGAATGGCAAAACAGGCTGGAATCTCTGGGGGTTCAGCGTGCTCATCAGCGCCATGAGCTTATGCCTGTTACTGAAAACAAATGAATGGTGGATCAGTTTACTCGCCGCGTTTCTCACTGTTGCATCAAAATATATACTGAGGATCAGGGGCCGTCATATCTTCAATCCTTCGGCATTCGGAATCATTGCTACCATCTTGATTACGAAAGATGCATGGCTGAGCCCGGGGCAGTGGGGCAGTAATGCCGTCATATTCTTTGGTGTGATCACCCTGGGCACCATTGTGGTTACGAGGGTGCAGAAACTGGATATATCCCTGGCCTTCCTGCTCACCTATTGCGGGTTATTATACTGGCGCCAGATCTATATTCTCGGCTGGCCAATGGATTATTTTATCCATTCAGTTACCACCGGCAGTTTATTGCTGTTCACTTTTTTCATGATCAGCGATCCGAAAACTTCTCCCAACCATCCTGTAGCAAGGATCATTTGGGCCATGCTGATCGCCGGTGTTTCTTTTTACCTCGCAGCGTTCAAATGGAAATACAATACGCCTGTCTGGGTACTGGTGGCCGCCGCACCCATGGTGCCCTTTCTGAACATCATATTCAAAGCAAAAACATTCAACTGGACCAGATCACCACTATATATTAACCTGTTTTCTAAATTAAAACATCTAAACATGAAAACACAGTTTAAAAAAGGGGCCGCCCTGCTCATCCTGGCTTCAATGGTAAGTCATGAGGCGATGGCTTTTTGCGGGTTCTATGTGAGCAAGGCCGACGGTACCCTGAAAAACAAGACATCCCAGGTGATCCTGGTACGTGACGGGGAGCACACGGTGATCACCATGTACAATGATTTCAAAGGCAATACCAAAGATTTTGCCATGGTAGTGCCCGTGCCTGTGGTATTGGAGAAAAAAGACATCAAAGTGGTGGACCAGGCCATCTTCAACACATTGAATGAATACAGCCAGGCAAGACTGGTAGAATATTATGACCAGAATCCTTGCAGTCCAGGGCTGGATGAAGACCGGCTTTCGGGGAACATACTCTATGCGCCTACAATGAATAAGGCTCAGGGGGAAAGCATGAAAAGAAAAGACCTGGGCGTCAGGGTGGAAGCAAAGTATTTGGTGGGTGAATATGATATCCTGATCTTATCTGCCAAAGAATCCACAGGATTAAAAACCTGGCTGGATGAGAACGGATATAAAATCCCTTCAGGTGCCGATGAGGTACTGGAACCGTATATTAAAAGCAACCTGAAATTTTTTGTGGCGAAAGTGAATGAAGAGGAAAAGAAAAAAATGCCGGGCAATTTTCTGCGCCCCCTGCAGATCAGTTTCAATTCGCCCAAATTCATGCTGCCCATCCGCCTGGGCATGGCCAATGCCGACGGTGACCAGGACCTGCTGGTCTATGCTTTTTCGCGGAAAGGAAGAGTGGAATGCACCAATTACCGCACCATGAGCCTGCCCACCGGCAATAAGATTCCCCTGTTCGTCAAAAATAATTTCTCGAATTTCTATACCAATCTTTTCCAGCACCAGTGGGACAAGGAAGGACAAAGCGCCGTATGGCTTGAATACGCCTGGGATGTAAGTCCTTCCAGTTATTATCACTGCGACCCCTGCATCGCCACGGCCCCCTCCGCACAGGACCTGGTACAGGCTGGCGTATGGTGGATCAACAGGGATGGAAATGATTACAGTGATTATAACGGGCAAAATGATTATTCAGATAAAACATTTTTCACAAGGCTTCACATACGCTATAACCGCCGGGCCTTTCCGCAAGACCTGATGTTCCAGGTCACTCCCAATATGGAGACCTACCAGGCCCGCTATGTGATCACGCACCCGGCCACCGGCGAGTTTACCTGCGATGCAGGGAAAAAATACCTGAAAGAACTTAAAAACCGCCGGGCGGATGAACTGGAGAACCTGGCGTACCTGACGGGCAAGGATATCAGCGACTGGGATATCGTATCAGATATGCCGGAAGAAAAATTCATTCCTGCAGAAGCCACCTATGCGTCCCTATCACCTGCCGCTGCGAAGAAATCTGAGAAGAATGCAGAGATCATGCTGGCCACCATCGGCCTGATCGGCCTGATTTCTCTGGCAGGGTACAGAAAAAATAATACTTAAGACTCCTGTATCAATAAGTGGTGGTTTAATGAGAACGTGCCCGCTCCTGCGGGCCGTTTTCTTTTTCGCTATATTTTTTTCAAGTAAATTGCGCATCCGCGCAGCGGGAATGAATAAATATTCTTATGGAGTACAGCAAGATCGTATCGGTGAGCGGCCTGCCCGGTTTGTTTGAGGTGATCAACAGTAAATCAAACGGCGCGATCGTCCGTTCCCTGGAAGATAAAAGCGTGAAATTCGTTTCTTCCCGCATTCACCAGCTGACACAGCTGGAAAGTATCGAGATCTATACAACCGGCGAGAATATGAACCTTTCAGAAGTATTGATCTCCATGGACCAGTCAAAAGAAAAATTGCCGGATGAAAAGGATCCCGACGCCCTGGTAAAATATTTCAGGAAGATCGTCCCGGCCATTGACCTGGGGAAAGTGCATAACAGTGATATGAAAAAGATGGTACGCTGGCTGGGCATATTAAAAAATAATAACATTGAAATAAAATTGTCCGAACCAACACAGGAAGAACCAGTCAAAGAACCTGAAGCAGTGCCTGAAAAGATAAAAGAAGATCCCTTGCCTGAAAAGGGATCAAAAAAGGCAGGTGTAAAAAGCGGGAAGAAATCAACCTCAAAAAAGAAATCCTGACCCGGCACCTGCTTTATTATCCCTTCAAATTAACCAATGGCCACCTACACAGCCGACATAAAAAAACTGCCCCGCCATTATTTACCGGCTGATTTTACCGTTTCCGGATGGCCCGCCCTGGAACCCTACTTTAAAGAGCTCTATGACCGGGAGCTGCATGCTGTATCAACGCTTGAACAGTGGTTGAAGGATGCCAGTGAACTGGAAGCCGCTATCAGCGAAGATGCCTCCTGGCGGCAGATAAGGGTTACCTGTGATACGGAAAACAAAGCACTCGAAGAAGCGTTCAATTATTTCATGCTGGAGATCCAGCCGCATATCCAGCCCTGGAGCGATAAACTGAACAGGAAATTACTGGACTGCCCGGTTACTGCTCAACTGAATCCTGAAAAATATTTTACTTACCTGCGCACTATCAAAAAGAATGTAGAACTGTTCCGGGAAGCCAATATCCCCCTGCAGGCGGAGATGAATGTATTACAACAGCAGTTTGGGGCTATTGCCGGTCGCATGACGGTGATGATAAAAGGGAATGAATACACATTGCAGCAGGCTGTGAAATTCTTAGAAGATCCGGACCGCAGCCTGCGGGAAGAAGCTTACCGTAAAATAAATGAACGCCGGCTGGAGGATAAGGATGCGCTCAATGGTTTATTCTCTTCACTCGTGGAGAAGCGAAACCAGATCGCGGTAAATACAGGGTTTAAAAACTATTCCGGTTACCGCTTCATGGAACTGGGAAGGTTTGATTACACACAAGAAGATTGTTTTCAATTCCATGATGCGATAAAACAGCATATCCTGCCGCTGGTCAGCCAGATCTATGAAAACAAAAAGAAAAAACTGGGACTGGAAACATTGAGGCCCTGGGATATTGAAGCGGAGCCGACAGGCATCAAACCGCTACATCCGTTCAATACCGGGGATGAGCTGACCGGGAAAACGATGCAATGTTTCAGGGAGCTGGATCCTTTTTTCGAAGCGTGCATCAGGACCATGCAAAACATGCATCACCTGGACCTTGAAAGCCGCAAGGGGAAAGCCCCTGGCGGGTATAATATGCCCCTGGCTGAAAGCGGGGCGCCCTTTATTTTCATGAATGCGGCCGGTACGATGGACGATGTCACCACCATGGTGCATGAGGGCGGACATGCCGTTCATTCCTTTCTGACCCATTCCCTTGCACTGAACGGCTTTAAGGATTGCCCCACTGAAATGGCTGAAGTGGCCAGCATGGCCATGGAACTGATGAGCATGGATAAATGGGAGATTTTTTTCCCTGTGAAAGAAGAATTGAAACGGGCCCGGGAGCAGCAGCTGGAAAGGGTCATTACGATCTTTCCATGGATCGCCGCCATTGATAAATTCCAGCACTGGATCTATCAAAACCCGGGACACAGTGCCGAAGAAAGAAGCGAATCATGGAGCGCCATCATCAGGGAATACACTTCACCGGTGATCGACTATTCCGGGCTCGAACATTACCTGGCTTATTCCTGGCAGCGGCAGCTGCATTTATTCGAAGTTCCTTTCTATTATATCGAATATGGTATTGCACAGCTGGGCGCCATCGGCCTCTGGCAGCAATACAAAACCGATCCGGGCCGGGCATTACAGCACTATACCGGGGCCCTGTCACTCGGCGGTACCAGGACCTTGCCTGAACTTTTTCATGCGGCCGGCCTGGAATTTAATTTTTCTTCACATGCAGTTCATCAATTGATAACATTCGTCAAAAATGAGCTGGAAAACCTGTAAAAAAATATTTCATTCCAACCCATTAAAATTGGTGGATTGCATGCAAGCGGTTATTTTTGAAGCGAATTATTAAGATGCTTGTTCCTGCATCTTCAACATATTTACTGCAGAAGAGCGGCAGTAAAAAGAAGCTACTAATCAGAGCCTTAACCAATGTCCCTGTGTTTCTACACAGGGGCTTTTTATTTTCAGACGGAATATCCGTTCATTTTTCATCCAGCAATTTTTCGGCATCCCGGATCAGGTCTTCCACTTCATCCATTTGCAAACCGTCATATATTTTTTTTACGTCGCCGTTACGGTCCACCAGCGCCCAATGCTGGGTATGCAAAAAAGCATCCTTTTCATTCCGGAAATTATTGGCAGGGTCGTCTACCGTATAACTGATACGGGCCATGGTATATAAACTGTCCTTCCTGCCCGTGAGGAATATCCATTTCCCGGTATTGACACCCAGCGATTCTGCATAGCGTTTTAACTGGGCTGCCGAATCTTCTTCCGGTTTGCAGGTATGGGAGAGGATCAGGAAGTCCTTTTCATTTTTGAAGTATTCGTATACCTTCTTCATATTATTGTTCATCCTGGGACAGATGCCTGGGCAGGTCGTATAGAAAAATTCCGCGACATAGACCTTCCCTGCCACATCCTTTTCAGTGAATCGTTGTCCGTCCTGGTTGATAAAGGAAAAGGGACGGACATAACTGATAGGAGGGAAATGCTTTTTCCCATATCCCGGGATGAGTTTTGTGAGCAGGAAATAGAACCCGGCGATGAGTACAGTAAAAAATATTATATAGAACCATTTATTCCTTTTCATACCGGCACAAAGTTAATTTAATATTATACCGCAACCGGCCATTCAATATTTTTGCGGCGGATGAAGAATTTTCATGTCAACTGGGATGCACTGGGGATCGGGGCTTCCCTGGCCTGCGCTATTCACTGTGCACTGTTCCCCCTTTTCCTGACCAGTTTACCGGTTTTTGGTATCAATATCATAAATAACCTTGCCTTCGAGATAGGGATGATCGCCCTTGCGCTCGGCATCGGTTTATTTTCGCTCTATCACGGTTACCGCCGGCATCATCACCGTCTCCTGCCAATGATCATTTTTCTCACCGGGTTCGCTTTCCTGGTGCTGAAACAGTTCTTTGCCAGGGTGGAAACCTGGCTGCTCATTCCTGCGGTCATCATGATCGTTACTGCACATTTCTTTAATTTCCGTTTTTGCCGGATCCATAATCATGCACATGCAGAAGATTGCGACCATTAAATTATTCATATGAAAAAAATTCTTTTTGCAACATTCATTCTTGCCGGGATGGATGCTTTTTCACAAAGCAGGAATGAAACATCGATCAGGAAACTTTTATCCGATCAGACCCTTGCCTGGAACAGGGGAGACATAGAAGGGTTCATGCAGGGTTACTGGCAGAATGACTCCCTGAAATTCATCGGGAAGAACGGCATTACATACGGGTGGACCAACGCATTGAAAAACTACAAAAAGAACTACCCGGATACCGCAGCCATGGGGAAACTGGATTTTACCCTGCTTGAAATAAAAAAACTTTCCGGGAAATATTTTTTTGTGATCGGGAAATGGCATTTGCAGCGCAGTATCGGTGATATCGGCGGCCATTTCACGCTCTTGTTCCATAAAATAAACAGGCAATGGAAGATCATCGCGGACCATACCAGTTAAAACCCGCGATCCTTTATTTTTCGGTAACTTGACCTAAATAAAATATATGCAATTTGAATGGAAGGGGGTGATGCCGGCGCTTACCACGAAATTCAACAGGCAGGATGGACTGGACCTGCCCCTGTTTGAGAAAAATTTAGAAGCACAACTCGCAGCCGGTATAGACGGAATTGTTCTGGGGGGGACCCTCGGGGAGGCCAGTGTACTGACTGTACCGGAAAAAGAACAACTGGTAAGATTCGCACTGGAAAAGGTAAACAGGCGAATTCCTGTCATTGTAAATATTGCGGAAGGCTCCACAAAAGAAGCCGTGCACCAGGCAGCCCTGGCAGGGCAATGGGGTGCAGACGGGTTGATGCTCCTGCCACCGATGCGTTACAAAAGCGACCACCGGGAAACGGTGACTTATTTTAAAACCGTGGCCGCCTCCATTGACCTTCCAATCATGATCTATAATAACCCGGTTGATTATAAAGTGGAAGTGACCCTTGATATGTTCGGGGAAATGCAGGGGTCTGAAAATATCACTGCAGTAAAAGAATCCACCCGGGATAATGCAAACATTACCAGGATGCTGAACCGTTTCGGCAAACGGTTTAAGATACTTTGTGGAGTGGATACCATTGCGATGGATGGATTGCTGATGGGTGCAGACGGCTGGGTGGCCGGGCTCGTCTGTGCATTTCCAGCCGAAACCGTGGCCATTTACAGGCTGGTAAAAGCAGGCAGGGTGAAAGAGGCGTTGGAGATACAGCGCTGGTTCCTGCCTTTGCTGGAACTGGACATTCACACCAAACTGGTGCAGTATATAAAACTGGCGGAACAGGAAACGGGTATTGGAAGCGAATTGGTTCGTGCCCCCCGGTTGATATTAGAAGGTGAGGAACGAAACAGTATCTTAAAGATCATTCGTAAAAGTATCAGTACCCGCCCCCGGTTGCCGGATTATCATTCTATCAAAGTATAAACAAGCTCATGTTCAGGGATGCAGGCATAGAAGAGATCAACCTCGCTGTGATGAACAGCAATCTTGCCTTTCAACAATACAGGAAATATTCACTGAGGCAAAGGGCAACATTGATGCGTGCCATTGCAACTGAACTTGAAAACAGCGGGGATCAACTGATCGCAACCGCCATGCAGGAAACGAATTTGCCCGAACCAAGATTAAAGAATGAGAGGAACCGTACCATTTTTCAACTGACCAGCTATGCAGAGGCCTGTGAAAAAGGAGAATGGCTGGAGACAAGGATCGATACGGCTTTGCCGGACAGAACACCGCCCAGACCCGATCTCAGGAAAACGATGATCCCCCTGGGGCCGGTTGCGGTTTTTGGTTCCAGCAATTTCCCCTTTGCATATTCCACCGCTGGTGGCGATACGGCTTGTGCCCTTGCCGCAGGCTGCACGGTGATCGTAAAAGCGCATCCCGCACACCCCCAAACTTCGGAGAAGGTAGCAGAAGCGATTCATAGAGCATTGGATAAATGCAAAATGCCCAAAGAAATTTTTCATCATATTCACGGAGCTTCGTTTGAAGTGGGGAAAAACCTGGTTACCCATTCCCTGGTGAAAGCAGTGGGGTTCACCGGGTCCTTTACCGGCGGGAAACAACTATTCGACTGGGCCAACCAGCGAAAAGAACCGATCCCGGTATTTGCAGAAATGGGAAGCGTGAACCCCGTTTTTTTGCTGGAAGAAAAACTAATGGGTTCATTCGCTGAATTCGCCAAACAATATGCAGCTTCCATTACACTGGGGGTTGGACAGTTTTGCACCAACCCGGGACTGATCTTTGGGATCAAAGGGGCAGCGCTTCAGAATTTTCAATCAGCATTAATAAATGAGATTGAAAATATTGCCCCGGGCAAAATGCTGCATCCCGGTATCGCCAAAGCCTATCATGAAAAACGGGCAAAAGCATTGCAGCAGGAGAACGTAACAAAGATCGGCAGCAGCCACATGGATGCTGATGAACTGAGCGGGCAACCCACCCTTGCTAAAGTGGACGGGGAAACATTTTTAAGCAATCCTTTATTGCACCAGGAAATATTTGGCCCTTATTCATTGCTGATCGAATGCAGGGATGCGGATCAAATGTTAATGATCGTACAGCAACTGGAAGGTCAATTGACGGCAACCATCGTGGCTACGGAAAATGACCTTGCCGCGCATCAAAACCTGGTAGACGCCATTTCCCGTATCTGCGGAAGATTTATCCTGAACGGAGTACCCACAGGTGTAGAGGTCTGCCGCAGTATGATGCATGGGGGCCCCTTTCCGGCCACAACGGATTCCCGTTTCACAGCAGTAGGTGGTGACGGTATCCGGCGTTTTGCCAGGCCGGTCGCTTACCAGAACTGGCCGGATGATCAATTGCCTGACGAATTAAAAAATGCGAACCCGTTGGGAATTTGGAGAATGGTGAATAATGAATTGACCAAAAACCCAGTCAAATAAGGCCCCGCATGCTCACAGAACCTGTCACTAAGAAATTTGCCGAAACCCCCGGTTATCTCAGCGGGCATATTTTCCATTGCATTGATGCCCATACCTGCGGCAATCCTGTGCGCCTGGTTTCTGCGGGCGGTCCTGCGCTGGAAGGAAAAAATATGAGCGAGAAGCGGCAGCATTTTTTAAATGAGTATGATTGGATCAGGAAGGGCCTGATGTTTGAGCCCCGGGGACATGATATGATGAGCGGAAGTATTTTATATCCGCCGCATGATCCTCAGCATGATGTTGCAGTATTATTTATTGAAACCAGCGGATGCCTGCCCATGTGCGGACACGGCACCATTGGAACAATAACAATTGGCATTGAGGAAGGATTAATCAGGCCAAAACAGGAAGGGATAGTAAAACTGGAAACACCGGCGGGGCTGGTAAATATTGAATACAGGCCTCCCCAAACCCTGCCTGTCCGGAAGGCAGGCCCTCCGAAGAAATGGCTTAAAGTTGAATCTGTAAGTTTGACGAACGTCCTTTCATTTCTGCATTCATC
>CAZZDQ010000010.1:0-73213 GCA_964652845.1 uncultured Chitinophaga sp. | reverse complement strand
TACTAACACATGAGAATTAGAGAACGAAGAATGGAAAAGAACTGGTGTAAAAATGCAGCAGATTAATTAAGGGAAAATTAAGGGCGGGTTATTTTGATGTTAACCGCCTTTTTAGTTATCAACAAGAAATTCCACCCCCAATAACTTTGTCATGAGGCCGGCGAATTGTACGGCGTAGATCTGGTCCGCTGTCTTTACTTCACCTGCAGGTTTAAAATTGGGTCCTATCAATGCGAGCCATGTTTCAGAGGAGCCCTTAATAAAATTGTTGTGGGATATCCATTTTTTCGTTTTTCTACCCCGACCATGGTCGGTAGTGATGATAAAAGTGGTCTGGTTTTTATACCCCGGTGTGGTCTGTACCCAATGCCATAGTTCTCCGATCATCCTGTCGGCTTCATGCAATTTGTCAAGGTACAGATCATAGCGTCCCTTATGGGCATATTCATCGGTCTCTCCCAGGCCCATGTATAATACCCGCGGGTGATGGATCTCCAGGTAATTTGTTGCGGCCAAAAAAGTAAGTCCATCCTGCCGTGTATGAGAACCCTTAACAAAGGATGCGCTTTGCACCGTATCCAGGAGCGTTTCACTTTCCGTTTCCGCCGGCAGCTCTTCGTAGCCGCTGTTGAGCAGTAAATGACTCCTCGGCCGGTTCAAAATAAACGGGAACAGGTCCCATGACGTAAATGCGGCAATACTGTCTCTGAATCCAGGTTTATCATTTAAGTATTCCAGTATATTGACATGGGAATTGAAAGTTTTATCGTTGGAATTGACTGATTCATCTGTCGTCCCGGTAAATATTTCGTTATATCCCGGGTAAGAGATAGCATAAGGATTGGCCATATCCACTTTATTTCCGTATGAGCGGTTGCCAAACAATTTGCCTCTTGTGCAGATCACATTCCAGAAAAAAGGCAGGAGCTTTTTTCTTCTTTCTTCCGGTGTTGCGGCATCATAAAGTAATTCCAGGGTAGCGGTATCGGGTGTGAATGTTTCGTCGTGAAGAAGGGTTTTATCAGCTCCTGTGAAAATTTCCTGCCACCGGCAGCCGTCAATGGTAATAATAAACAGGTGCTGAACAGGCGGAAGGTCACGCGGAAGGATCATTTCGTTTTCAGGCCTGTGATCTGCAGGAAGCATACAGATGGCCAGCAGGGTACCCAGCCAGTTGTTTTTCATACGAACGGTTTTGCAAAAAAAGAAAATGATCATGACCGGCCGGTTAAAGGAATATTATTGATCTGTTATGTCATGACGCAGATCGATAATATTTTTCATCATTTGAATATAATGCTGCCTTAATAATTCAATAATAGCTGTTTTTAATCTTTGCCTGATCCCGTTTCACTTTGAAAAAAACAAATCCAGAAGTAGTGGTGCTTTCAGATGTGCACCTCGGCACCTATGGTTGCCATGCCGGGGAACTGATCAATTACCTGCAGCATATCTCACCTCGTTTACTCATCCTGAACGGCGATATCATTGACGGATGGCAGTTCAGCAAACGGTATTTCCCCGCCACGCATTTACAGGTGATCCATGAGATCCTCCGGCTCCTTGAATCCGGCACCAGGGTCATTTATGTTACAGGTAATCATGATGAGTTCTTAAGACGGTACAGCGGTTTCCAGGTAAGCAATTTTCAAATGGCAGACAAACTGGTGATCGAGATCAACGGCAAGATGACCTGGGTATTCCATGGCGATGTGTTCGACCGTACCACAAAAGGCTCAGCCAAACTGATCGCTAAACTAGGCGGTTACGGATACGACTGGCTGATCCTTTGCAACCGGCTGGTGAACTGGTGGCTGAAAAAACTGGGAAAGCCAAAGATGAGTTTTAGCAGGAAGATCAAGAACAGCGTAAAAAAAGCAGTGTCCTGGATCAGTGATTTTGAACAAACCGCTGCCGAACTCGCCATTGAAAAAAAATACGCCTATGTCATCTGCGGGCATATTCACCATCCGCAAATAAGAACGGTAACAACACGGAACGGCCAGGTTATCTATATGAACAGCGGTGATTGGGTGGAAAACCTGACAGCGTTGGAATATGCAGATAATGAATGGAGCATTTATCATTATGATGAGAATGAGAATGCTGCAGCACCTGTGATGCCGCTTGTCAAAAGAAATCCTGCCCTGAACGTGGTAACCGATGAAATCAGTTTTTTTATTAATTCCCTGCGTTAATCCTTATTATGAAAATACTTTATGCAGTACAGGCCACCGGAAACGGACATATCAGCAGGGCCATGGAAGTATTGCCGCTCCTGCAGTATTATGGCAAAGTGGATATTTTCCTGAGCGGGGGCAACAGTAACCTGGCACTTGATGCGCCGGTAAAATATCGAAGTGAAGGGCTCAGCCTCTATTATAATTGCAGCGGCGGGCTCGATCAATGGAAAACGGTCAAGAAAATAAATATACCCCGGATCAGGAAGGAGATCAGGGACCTGCCGGTGGAAAAATATGACCTGGTCATCAATGACTTTGAATATATCACGGCAGCTGCCTGTGCCCGCAAGAAAAAAGCATCGGTGAATTTCGGGCACCAGGCCAGTTTTCAATCATCACTTACCCCGCGTCCTGTTAGGAAAAGTTTTATCGGGGAGTGGGTATTGAGGAACTATGCAAGGGCCAGCCGCTATGTCGGTCTTCATTTCAGGCGGTATGACGATTTTATTTTCCCGCCAGTGATTAAAAAAGAGATCAGGGAAGCAGAACCCAGCGATGGTAAATTCATCCTGGTCTATCTTCCTTCCTGGTGCGAAAACCAGCTTAAAAAATTATTCAGCGCTTTTACGGATCACCGTTTCGAAATCTTTTGCCGGGATACAAGGGAGCATCACCGATCGGATAACCTCCAGTTTCATCCCGTTGGTAAAGCATTATTCGGGCAGCGCCTGATCAACTGTTCTGGTATCATCACCGGTGCAGGATTTGAAACGCCTGCAGAGGCCATTCACCTCGGCAAAAAACTGATGTGCATTCCCATGAAAGGGCAGTATGAACAACAATGCAATGCTGCGGCGCTCTCCCAAATGGGCGTCTGCTGTATTCCCCGGATCGATGACGATTTTACCAGGAAATTTGAAACCTGGGTAAATGAAAAGACTATCCTTAAACTGGATTACAGCAACAGTCTTGAAGAAACAATAGAACACCTTTTTAATATGCCGGCAGAAATACAAACGCTTTTGCCGCTTATCTCATTTCATTAACCATTAAACCATCCTGAAATAGCCCTGCGCTCCTGAAGCGCAGGGCAGGGCGGAAGCGGCATGACCGGAAGAAAAACTACCGGAGCCATGTCCACTGCGGGAAAAAACATCCAGCCAATAAGAACTCCTGATCAATTCAAAATAAATCCTGCAGGCTGGAAAGGATAAGGAAACAGGCCAACCCTGCCAGGAGAAAGATCAAACAGCACAGGTAGAATGATCGTAGAGCAGAACGATTTGTACCAATCATGACCATGGTGGTCAAATGTGTCCTCCTGCTGATACCAGATTATGAGTGAATGGTTAATAAAACATGGAATTTCAGAATGCCTGCGCATCAATAAAAAGCCCTGCACTAAACTATGCAGGGCGGACGGAAAAATCACACACAATTAACCTAGCTAATAAAAAGGTTTAATGGCCTACCGTAATAGGGTCATAAAGTTCAATGTCCCCTGTTATCAGGTTATTTATAAAGGATTAATTCATTATTAAATTCCAAAAAAAAGCCCCTGCTGTCGCAGGGGCTGTCCAAAACTATCTACAACATCAAAAATTATACTTAATGCCGAACTGGCCCTGCCAGCGGCTGTTGAGCGGATCAACTGTGTAATAGTGACCATTCAGTCCGGTGGGTTTGATGAAATTAAACGTAGGTAAATAGCCCGAAGATGGTTTGCCGGGTGATACCCCGTTAGCGTCTTTTGCGAAAGTCAGCAGGTTGACTGTATAATTATTCACATTGGTAACGAAATAGATATGTCCCGAGCTGTTGCTGATCAGGTTCATCAGGTTGAAAATATCGAAACTCAGTTGTATGGATTGCTTTCCGGCAATGCCCAGTTTGAATTCATGCATGAGCTTCATATCCATTTCATGGTTCCAGGGAGTGCGCAGGCCATTTCTCTCAGCATACATGCCACGGCGGGTATTGAGGTATTTATCTCCCCTAATCAGGGCATCCAGGTCGGTCCATTGTTGTGCAGCGGTGTACAATTGCCCGCTTAGGGTATAATCTGCGAGGCGGATATCACTCTGGTCCTTGGGTATATAGGGGAGGTTGGCATTGGCGGCATTCCCGTAAGGATTCCCACCGGAAGTGTAGACTACGGTATAAGGGCTGCCTGATTGTCCGGAATAGAAGAATGTAATGGAGCTCGTGTTCTTTTTATTCCAGAGGAAATTCGTCCCGAAAGTAGCCACAAACCGGTGCCTCAGATCAAAATTTGAAAACGCCAGTTGCGCATTGTTGGGTATGATGGCAGGGTTCACTTCAAAGTTTGACTGGAATGAATTCCGGATACCGTTGCTGATATCCTTGCTCATGCCGTTCGTGTAGGCAAAACTCCAGTTATAATTGAAATGATGATTTGCACCCATTTTTACCGTATTGCCCGTTCTGTTGATCTGTACCGTCAGGTTATACCGGTAACCTTCCGTGGTATTGGTCAGCATATACACATTGCTATACTGTGAATTCAGCTTACCCCCCACATACACCGGGGAAAGCGTAGGACCGGATGTATAATACTGAACACTGTCTTTAATATTGATCTGTTGGAACCTTACATCATAGAGCGTTTTGGTGTATAACGCATCCAGGGTGAGCTTGTATCGTTTTCCTAATTTAAAATCAGCCGCCAGGTTGGAACGCAGGACGCGGGGCATTTTGAAATTGTTATCGATCACATCTACCTCGCGGGTTGTGGCTGCATTCGCACTGGCAAGTGCATGTGCACTGATTGTATCCTTCAGGTAAAGCGGGTTGATGGCCAGGGGTATCACTACGTTACCTCCCACTGTATTTGAAGCCGAAGGCTTGAAGTCAATGTTATTGTATACTCCTCCGGTCAATGTTTCAGCATAGCCAAGCCATGCAAAGGGGATCCGGCCTACAAATACACCGACACCGCCCCTTACGACCACTTTCTGGTTATTGCCGGCATTCCAGTTAAACCCTGCACGCGGAGAGAGGGTGACCTTACCAAGCCATGAATTCGTGAGCTGGTTGAAGGGCGTATTGTTATATGTGGGGTGACTGGTATTGTTGTTTGCGGTGGCAAAACCCACGTCTACGGGGATCTTACTGCCCAGGAAGGGATAATCCAGCCGCAGGCCCAATGTGATTTTAAATTGTCTGCTCGCCGTGATCTCGTCCTGTCCATATAAACTGGTCAGGTTAACGTGGTAAGGATTGGGCGGGTTACTATAAATAGCATTTCTGTCATTCGGCAATTTGGGGTCCGTGCTGTAAGCGCCACGGATCCGGCTGGGCTTATCTGCCAGGAAATTGGTCAGATTAGAATATTCCCAGCGGCCGTTCCAGGAATTGATAAATCCATAGGTCAGGTTATAGAATTCATTATGGGTTCCAAAAGTGAATTTATTGATGCCCCTTGTATAGGTAAGATTATCACTCAGCTCAAACGTCTGCTGTTTCATATTATAGATTGATGCTTCCCGCCAGGTGCCTACCCATATCGCTCCGCCGCCAATATCCATGAATGGTGAAAGGACGCCTGGAAAAGTCCGGTACTCATGCACTTTAATATAACTTATATTGAACTGGTTGTTGAGAGAGTTGGTGATCTTGCTTTTTAATTCAGCGGTCAGGTTTAAATTCTTCGTGTATTGTGTAAAATCCGTTGAACCGAACTGGAAATTGGTGGAGGTGCGTTCCAGGTTATTACCCCATCCATCCGTATAGATACCCCGGACAGTTAAACTGTTTTTAGGGCCAAAATTTATATCAAAACGCGTGAAGAGTTTATGACTGTTGGTGAAGATTGTATAGGCACCCTGGTAAGCGCCTGCATCATATCCGTATTTATTTTTAAGCTGGTTAGAGACACTGGTGGCATCTGCGATGGAAACAGCTGCACCCGGATCTCCTGCATTGTAAAACGTTGGCTCCTGCCTGCGGGTTTGTTCATAGTTGATAATGAAAAAAGCCCTGTTTTTTACAATGGGTCCGCTAAGGGTAGCACCATACTGGTAATCATGGAAGGTCGAACCTATTTTTGTTTTAAGGCCATCCACGCTTTTCCCGACCGTTGATTGGTTTCTCCCGTAGAAGTAAGCAGAACCATGTACATCATTGGTTCCGCTTTTTGTTACTGCATTGACTGATCCGCCAGTGAAGTTTCCCAGTTTGACATCAAAAGGAGTTAACTGCACCTGCACTTCCTGTATCACATCAAGACTATAGGGATTGGTTCTTGTGCCGGCACCGGCAGCACCGGATTGACCGCCGCCGCTCACACCGCCAAATGAATTGCTGAAGCCAATGGCATCGTTATTGATAGCGCCGTCAACGGTCAGGTTATTATATCGGAAATTGGTACCAGCATATGAATTATTATTCGACTGGGGAGTCAACCGGGTATAATCTGAGAGACTCCGGCTCAGGCTGGGCAAGGTATTCATCTGGGCACGACTGATTGTAACCCCTGTAATTTGCCGGCGGGTCGCCGTATTGATGATCACTTCCTCCATGCTCGTGGCGCTGTTCTTCATATTCACATTTACATCCGGGTTATTCCCGAGTGAGAGGAAGAGGCTGTCGAATTTTTGTTCTTCAAAACCCACAAAGGTGATGGACATGGAATAGGGTCCTCCGGGTTTGAGATTAGGAAATACGAACAATCCTTTCGTGTTGGATCTGGTTGAGGTTTTAAAACCCGTACTTGTCATACCGAGGGATATGGAAGCACCTGAAAGCGGACTACCGCTTGCATCTGAAATTGAACCACCCAGCACAGCAGTTGTTTCCTGCGCATATAAAGAAGAAAAGGAAAAAATTCCAGCAGCGAATAAAAGAATGGTAAATAATCGTCTCATAAGTATTTTTTATGCGTCAAAGGTGTCAGGGGGCTTTAAACGGTAGGTTAATTCAATATTAAGCAATTGTAACCTCCGTGTTACTATAATATTAACAGGTGAATTTCTTGTTGAAACATTCCGGATTATGCAGACTCTTTGATTTTTTTCTGTTTTTTGGAAGAATAGATGACTTTTGTAGGGGTGGCTCCAATTTTTTTTGTTGAGTTCCAGCTATAAAAGTGTAATATTAAATTATAATTATCTTTTAGGTCTGCAAAAAGCCCTTTACTTATTGCCCATATTTTCGTAATCATTTAAAGAATCTATTATGGCATTAAATTCCTTCCTGAAGATCTTCATGCCCAAGAACAAGATCTTCTACGAGTTGTTTGAAAAAGTGTCTGACAACTCGGCCAGTATGGGTAGCCTGTTGAGAACGATCCTGGCTGAACCGGATTTTGAAAAAAGGGCGGCTTTGATCAACCAGGTGGAGGACCTGGAACATGTCAATGATGAACTCACGCATAAGATATTCACCGAATTGGGCAGGAATTTTATAACGCCGTTCGACCGGGAAGACATTCATTACCTGGCCACGGCCCTGGACGATATCGCTGATTTCATTTATGCAGCTGCCAAGAAGATCAATTTTTATAAAGTGGATCCCAATGATATGGGCATGCAGAAATTTTCCGAGCTGATCGAAGAAGGAGTAATACAGGTCAGAGATGCCGTAAAAGAACTGCGGGATATGAAGAACATGCGGAAGATCACGGAATCCCTGGTCCGGATCAACAGTGTGGAGAACCAGGCCGACGATGTTTTTGATATGAGCATTGAATACCTCTTTGATACGGAACCCGATGCCAAAGAGGTGATCAAAAAAAGGGAGATCTACCAGGTAATGGAGATCGTTACGGATAAATGCGAGGATGCGGGGAATGTCATCGAGTCGATCATCATTAAATATGCTTAACTATTGACAGGATCAGTTATCATAAAACAGGCGATCACTAAACGAGCCAATTGCGTATGACCACTTTCCTCCTTTCTATAATTGTTCTTGCATTTTTATTCGATTATATCAATGGCTTTCACGATGCTGCCAATTCCATTGCCACCGTTGTATCCACCAAAGTACTGACCCCCTTCCAGGCGGTGATCTGGGCTGCACTCTTCAATTTCGTGGCCTTCTTTATTTTCAAAGATCATGGTGTTGCGAATACCATTGCCAGTACAGTGAAACAGGACTGGATCACCCTGCAGGTCGTTTTCGCAGGCCTCATTGCTGCTATTTTGTGGAACCTTCTTACCTGGTGGTCGGGTATTCCTTCCTCCTCTTCTCATACCCTGATCGGCGGGTTCGCCGGTGCTGCCATTGCGCATGCCGGCAGTTTCAGTGCTATTAATTCGGCACCGATCATCAAAACCGCATCCTTCATCCTGCTGGCTCCCCTGGTAGGCATGATCATGGCCTTTTTCTTTTCATTATGGTTCATCTTTTCATTCAGAAAAGGCTGGGCCCCTAAAATATTTTCTGTGCTGATCATTATTGGTGTAGGCCTTTTCCTTTATAAGAACCTCGACCTGCACCCTGACCCTGCCAAGACACATTTCCATTCCTATATCATGCAGGTGATATTTTTCTCTGCCAATTTCAAATGGATCCTCCTGGCCCTGGTCCTGCTGGTCATGGCGATATTCACCCTTTATCTCAGCGGGCTCAATTCCGTCCGGTCGCATAAATGGTTCAAACGTTTACAATTGGTTTCCTCAGCCGCTTTTAGTATCGGGCATGGGGGGAATGATGCACAAAAAGTAATGGGTATCATTACAGCCGCGCTGATCTCGGGAGGGGTGATCAAACAATTTGGTGATATGCCATGGTGGGTGCCGATCGGTTGTTATACCGCTATTTCCCTGGGAACAATGAGCGGTGGCTGGAAGATCGTCAAGACCATGGGTACCCGCATTACCAAGGTCACTCCATTTGAAGGGGTGGCTGCTGAAACGGCGGGTGCAGTGACTTTATTCATAACAGAATATCTGAAGATACCTGTCAGCACCACTCATACCATCACCGGATCCATCATGGGCGTTGGTGCTACCAAGCGTTTATCGGCCGTTCGCTGGGGCGTTACCTTCAATCTTGTCTGGGCCTGGGTATTGACGATCCCTATCAGCGGCTTATTGGCAGCAGGGGTATATTTTGTCGTACATCTTATCAACCCCTGAACATTATATCTTATTTTTTCACGACCACCTGTTTCATCTGAAAATCTTCCTGACGGGCCTTACATTTGCTCCGAAAAAATACTCTTCATGCTAAAAGATATTCAACCCAGCGGCAAAAAAGATACCCGAAGCGGATTTGGGGACGGCATACTGGAAGCGGCCCGTAACAATCCCCGCATCGTGGCCCTGACCGCCGACCTGGCCGGCTCCCTGAAGCTGCATCCCTTCATGAAAGAATTTCCCGGGCGTTTTTTTCAATGCGGGATCGCGGAAGCGAATATGATCGGCATTGCTGCCGGATTAAGCATCAACGGGCAAATACCCTATACAACCACCTTCGCCAATTTTTCCACCGGCCGGGTCTATGACCAGATCCGCCAATCGGTTGCTTACAGCGGAAAGAATGTGAAGATCTGCGCTTCACATGCAGGGCTCACCCTGGGTGAGGACGGGGCCACGCACCAGATCCTGGAAGATATTGGCCTTATGAAAATGCTCCCGGGCATGATGGTCATTGTTCCCTGTGATTATAACCAGACAAAAGCTGCCACCAAAGCCATCGCAGATATTACCGGTCCCGTGTATTTGCGTTTTGGTCGTCCTTCCTGGCCCATCTTTACCAATGAAAATGATTTTCAGATCGGCAAGGCGCAGGTATTTTCTGAAGGTACCGATGTAAGCATTTTCGCATGCGGTCATATGGTCTGGAATGCCATACAGGCCGGTGCGCAATTGCAAGCCCAGGGCATCAGCGTGGAGCTGATCAATATCCATACCATCAAACCATTGGATGAAACATCTGTCATACGATCCATCTCCAAAACAAAGTGCGCTGTCACGGCTGAAGAACATAATATCATCGGCGGAATGGGAGATACCATCGCACAATGCGCGGCTCGTAATTTTCCGATACCCATTGAATACGTCGGCACAAAGGATACATTTGGGGAAAGCGGAACCCCTGATCTGCTGCTGAAAAAATATGGCCTGGATATGCCTGATATTGTGGCTGCTGCACAGAAAGTACTATCAAGAAAAAAAGGTTAATTTTATCCTGCCAAAACGCGAAAATTAAACAATTCGCCTGTCCAATATTCTAACGCCACAAAGCCCCGCTGCATGCCGCTGACCACCGACAACGATAGCCAATTACTGGAACAATTCCGCAACCCCGCCACCAAGGAGAAAGCCTATACCCTGCTCATCAAAAAATACCAGGAAAAAATTTACTGGCATATCCGCCGCATGGTGGTGGAACATGAAGACGCCAATGATGTATTGCAAAATGTGCTGATCCGCGTATGGAATGGGCTGGAAAATTTCAGGGAAGACAGCCAGCTCTATACCTGGCTTTACCGGATCGCCACCAATGAAAGCCTCACTTTCCTGGAGCAGCAAAAAAAGAGGGGTGCGATTAGCCTGAGCGATGTGGAAACAGGACTGAGCAATAAAATAAAGGCCGACAAGCATTTTGACGCCAATAAACTGGAATGGAAGCTGCAGCTGGCCATGCAGCAACTCCCCGAGAAACAAAGGGTGGTCTTCACCCTCCGCTATTATGACGAAATGCCATACGAAGAAATGAGTAAAGTGCTGGAAACCAGCGAGGGAGCGCTGAAAGCCAGTTACCACCATGCAGTAAAAAAAATTGAAGAATTTATGTTAAACAGTTAAACTTTTTGAACCAAAAACCATCTTAGAAATCAGTCGCGAAAGGTTAAATTTGAGAGAGTTATACAAAAAATGAAAAATTTCTTAGAAATACAGAATGAATTAAAAGAACTGAACAGTTCCCTTACCAAGGTTGAAAAAAGGGATTTGTACTCTGTTCCGGCCGGTTATTTTGAAGCCCTGCCGGCAATTGTGCTGAACAGGATCAGGGCGCTCCATGCCGGTTCAGTCAATGAAGAACTGGATCAGCTTTCTCCTTTTCTCAATAGCATTTCAAGGCAAAATCCTTTTACAATACCTGCCGGTTACTTTGATAACATGATTGCTGAAGTGATGGATAAGATCAAAGGAGTGAAACAATCTGCGGATGAAGAACTGGCATCTCTTTCACCCTTCCTGGCAGGCATGAAGAAGAAAATGCCTTATTCGGTTCCGGAAGATTATTTTGAAAATGTCGCTAGCCATCTGACCAAAGAAAATGCAAGGACTGCTGCCAAACTGGTTCCCTTAACACGGCGTCCTGTTTTCAAATATGCAGCCGCTGCTGTGGTCACCGGCCTGATCGCATTGAGCGGGATCTTCTTCCTGAATAAAAGATCCGGTGGCGCCGACAAGCCGATCGCCCAAGTGGTTGATATGCTCCAACACGTACCGGATCTGCAGCAGGATTCACTCGTTGAAAAATTCATCAGTCCCGGTAACTTGCAAAAAAATGAGGTGGCCCAGACCGGTCTCCCGCATATCAAATCCGAGGATATAAAAGAACTGCTGAAAGATGTTTCTGAAAATGAGTTAAAGGACTTCCAGCAGCAATCAGAGGATATCCAGGATATCATGATGGCAAACTAACCCAGTGAAAAAAATTGTAGCCATATTATTCCTCTTTTTCTTACCTGCTTTTCCCCTGCTGGCGCAGAACCAGACGGATGAACAGCAGCCTGGTGAAGGGGAAAAGATCGGCCAGCGTATGAATGAATACGTGCAGGATAAGCTGGGTCTGACCCGTGCAGAAGCCGAAAAATTCAATCCCGTTTTTATCCGTTATTACCGTGAATTCGTAACCACACACCGTGCCTTTAAGGACGATAATCTTATATTGAAACAGAAGATCATCGAACTGCGTCTTCGCTACCGCACTGAGTTCCGCCAGATCCTGGATGAACAGAGGGCCAACAAAGTATTTGTATATGAAGACAAGTTCAGGGGTGAAGTCTTAAAGCAAATAAGGGAAAACCGCCGGATGAGAATGGAGACCCGTCCCCGCTTTGAACGTCCCTTCCGGAACAAGGCCCTGTTCTGACCTGCCATTCACATTTTTCATTGCACTGAATCATGCAAGCCTGTATATGGGGTGTTTTATATCATGGTAGAACAGGAATTGCCAGCCTTCTTCTGTCCCTTCTTTAACCCATTCATGTCTCAATTGCATGGCCTTTTTTGCATCGAAATCATATTTGGCCATGAAACGGTGTTTCATCTGGTGCAACTGGGGCGCCACATCACCGCCGAAAAAAACCGTTTCTTCATGCTCCCTGATCCAGAAAACCTGGTGCCAGGGTGAATGGGCGCCGGTGACCTTGCAGGTGATCCTTTCATCTATCGTCATGTCTCCGTCCATTAGTACAACCTGCTTATCGTGTAAAAGCAAGGCCAGTTTATCTGCCGGATAGGAAGGCGGCCCTTTTTGTAAGGCAGTTTCCAGCTCTTTCCGCTGTATATAATAAAGCGCTTGCGGAAAACTTAATGTGTCTCCTGAAAAAATTCCGCCGGAATGATCTTTATGCAAATGGGAGATCAGTATTTTGGTGATTTCTCCTTTGTTAATACCTGCATTCAACAGGTTCCTGTGCAATTGCAGCATGCCATCCGCCTGAAAACCTGATCCCGTATCGCAGATAATGATATCATTTGAGGTGATCACCAGAAAAGGCTGGATCTCCACCAGCAGGCTGCCGGCAGGCCGGTCAGCAAGCTTGTCCCTGTTGGGATCAAATGGAAGAAAGTCCTTTGTCGCATCAACTGTGAACTGACCTTCAGATAGCGGAATGATTTTCATTATCTGTTGAACACTTTTTTGTGATACGAGATACGCGATCCGGGATACGGTATTTTTTATCGAATAACATTCTGACGGTCTGCATCCAGCCTGATCAGGATGAATAACATAATGGTAAAGGTCAGCAGGGAGGTGCCACCATAACTGATGAAAGGCAGCGGTATGCCAATCACAGGCGCCAGGCCTACTGTCATGGAAATATTGATCAGCACGTGAAAGAAAAAAACGGAAGCAACCCCGTAAGCATAACACCGGCTGAAAGCGCTGCGTTGTCTCTCTGCAAGGGTCACGATCCGCAGGAGCAGGAGCAGGTACAGGCTCAGCAGAACCAGGCATCCCGCAAAACCGAACCCCTCACCCACCGTATCAAAAATAAAATCCGTTCGCTGTTCCGGTACGAATCCATAGCGGGTCTGTGTGGCCTGGAACAAACCCTTCCCGAAAATATTCCCGCTCCCGATCGCGATCTTGGATTGTTTGACATTATAACGGCTGCCGGCTTCTTTTTTCTTTTCTGATGATTCTGTATGCGTGGTAACGGATGGCCCATTTTTATAAGGGTTATCCTTGCCAAAAAGATCGAAGATTCTTTCCACCTGGTATTGTTTCAGCACATGCCTGAAAATATAAGGCGCTGCAAACCGCTGGATACCTACGCAGACGATCCATATCAGCATGATGGTGAAAAGTATCCCCCGTTTCCGCCTGATCTGTTTTCTGAAAAGATAAATGACCAGGAATGCGATCACGGTCAGTGCAAAGGCCAGGGTATTGGGCGGAACCACGATTGTGGCGATGAATAATACCATCACGGCAAAGCCGATGAGCAGGACCTGGGGAGGCAATCCTTCCCTGTACATCACGATCAGGAATGACAGATACACGAGGGCCAGCCCGGTCTCATGCTGCAATAGCGACAGGAAGGCCGGGAATAAAACCAATCCCGCAGCCCTGAGCTGGGAACGGGTCTTTGAAAAATCCGTTTCGGGACGGGAAAGAAATTTGGCCAGCGCCAGCGCTACAAAGATCTTACAGAATTCTGCCGGCTGAAAATTAAATGAACCCAGCCGTATAATGGATTCGGTGCCTTTTATCCTGGAATGAAAAGGGAATACCAGTAATAATAAAAAAATCCCGAATGCATAACCGAGGTTGGCTGTAGCGGCAAAGAATTTACTGTCGGTGAGTAAGATGAAAAGAGCCAGGATCAACCCTACAATAAAAAAATAAAACTGCTTGCTGTAGTCGGTCCTGAATTGTAAAAAACTGCGCAGGATGGGATCGCCTGTCTTATAGGTGACAGCAAAAATAGCCATGATCCCCACCGCCACGAGGATAAAATAGATCCATACCAGGCTCCATTCAATTCCTTTTGATATGGCAGGGTTCTGGTCTTTCATTTTTGAGTTCCGCCGCTGTCCCTGCCGGGTGTTTTTTTGTGTATGGATGAATCCGGTAAAATTGTTTCCGCTTTTGGAGGATGGCCGGCAGGTGTATTGTTTGCCGGTTTTTGCCCGGAAGCTTTGCTGTCTTTTATTTCATTCACCGTGGGCGTCTCTTCCGTTTGCAAAGTATCTTTCAGGTTGATCTGGGTTTTGTTGAATTCATTCCCTGCTTCCCTTGCCTTTTTAAGCGAGTCCATTTTTTTCATCTCGGCCAGCATCACGGGAGGAATGAGATCGGTCTTTTCAAATCTTTCTGCTTCATCCATCCTGTCTTTACTGAGCGTATCCCGCAAATATTTTTCGATCATCAGGCTCACGATCGGGGCCGCATAAGTGCCGCCGAAACGGCCGCTGTTTTCCACCACGCACATGATGGCGATCTGCGGGTTTTCTCGCGGAGCGAAAGCGGCAAAAAAAGAATGGTTGGGTTGCTTGACGCCCTTGTAATAATTCTCCACTGTACCTGTTTTCCCGCAAATCGTGATGCCCGGGATCCGGGCGCCCATGCCGGTACCGTGTTCCACCACACCCTGCATGCCATCATGGACCGCTTCAAAAATACTGTCGGGTATTTCGAGAGGGACGACTTTTTTTTTGAATGCATCCAGCATCCCTGTTTTATCGCCTCCTTCAACTGAATCGACAAAATGGGGGATATAATACCATCCCTTATTTGCGATATAAGCGATCTCATTGGCTACCTGCAGGGGCGTTACCAATACCTCTCCCTGCCCGATACTTACCGACCGGAAGTTGCAGAAATTCCAGCGGCCCTTACCATACACTTTGGGGTCATTAAAATATTCCGGGGTTGGAATATTCCCTTTTTTTTCTGTCGGGATATCCACGCCTAATTTATGGCCCAGGCCAAAACCATACATATAATTATCCCATGCATGCAGGCTGCTGTCGATGCCGGGATATTTGGGATTATTGATGACCCTTTGCATCACGTCAGCAAAATAAGTATTGCAGCTGACCGTGATGGCGGTTTTAAGGGAGAAGGAACCGGGATCAAGACATTTCATCGGTCTGCGGCTGCCGCATCCGTAAAAAGCACCGGAACAACTGAAAACGGTTTGCGTGGTGATCACCCCGTCATGCAAACCAACCAATGCCTGTAAGGTCTTGAACGTTGACCCGGGTGAATAGGTCGCATTGACAGCACGGTTGAGGAAAGGTTTGCGCGGATCGGTAAATAATTCATTGAAATTTTTTTTTCGTTCGGCCCCGGTAAGGGCAGAAGGATCATAAGAAGGGCTGCTGACCATGCAAAGGATGCCGCCCGTTTTCGGATCAATGGCAACAATGGAGCCTACTTTGTTCTTCATCAGCTTTTCACCGAACTGCTGTAACACAATATTCATACTGGTATACAGGTTGCTGCCGCCAATGGCTTCCTTATCCAGGGCACCATTCTCATAGGATCCCTGGATACGGCTGAAATTATCCTTGATCAGGTACTGTACGCCCCGCTCCCCGGTAAGTGTTTTTTCATAACGCTCTTCCAGCCCCGTTTTGCCGGCATAATCACCGCTGACATATCCTTCGTTCTCATGCGTTTTTAAGTAAGCCGAATCCACTTCACTGATATAGCCGAAGATATTGGCACCGGCAGAAAAAGGGTAACTGCGCACCGGTCTTTCCTGTATATAAAATGCATTCTGAAAATGCCAGAGATTTTCCTGGATAGGGGCCAGTCTTTTAGGGGAGAGTGCCATCTCAAACACCGAAGGCTTCTGAGCCGTATTCTTGAAGATCGCCGTCCTGATCTTCTTATTGAAATCTGCCGTATCAATGTTCAACAGCTTACAAAAAAAAGTTGTATCGATCCCTTTTACCTGGGAGGGAGTGACCATCAGGTCATAAGCCACTGTATTGTTCACCATGATCCGGTGTTGCCGGTCAAAGATCAGCCCGCGGGGAGGATATACAATTTTTTCCAGGATGGCATTCTGTTTGGCGAGGCGGCCGAATTTATTGGACAATACCTGCAAAAAAAACACCTGCCCGAGGATGATCAGGAAAGCAGTGATAAAGATCAAACGGATAAAACGGCTTCTGGACTGATTGAACACGGGCATACAGCAGGATCAGACTGAAAATGATCAGCAGGATAATTGTCTTGCAAAATACGGATTAGTGCAGCCTGTTTCCAAACATTTTTACGGCGTGTTGGTCCTGAATTTCAGTTTACGGGGGAAGAGCAATTCCGTCGTAAAAATGAGCAGCATGCTGATGGCTGTAGTGGAAATGACCTTGATCAGGAATTCAATGAAGCTTCCCAGGCTCAGCCATTCCAGGAATATCATATAGCCATGGTGCAGCAATGTCAGTATGAATACATACATCATGTAAGGCGCCCATTGCATGGCCTTGGGGGAAGGTTCATTATAAGTAAATGCCATTGTATTCTTTTCAGCCAGCAGGCTGATAACAAAGGGACGGGCATAGGCCAGGAGCAGGCAGGCGGCGGCATGCAACCCGGGTGTCATCATAAAATAATCAAGCGTAAGACCCAGCAGGAAACCTGTGAGCATCAGTTGGCCCTTTTTCATGGAGAAAGGAAGCCATAAAAGGGGAAGGTAATACAAGTAAGGAATGATGAACCGGTGCAGGTGCGGGATCTTATTCAGCAGGTAGATCTGCAGGGCGATAAAAACAATGAAACGGATAATATTTTTTATGACATTGTTCACCGGGGTGTTTTTTTGACCTGTTCTGTTTTTTTTCGGGTGTCCTCATTCAGTTTAACCTGTTCATCATAATCCGTATTTTCAATGACATGCACCTGCTGCAGGGAATAGAAATTGGCAGCCGTGCGAAGCTTCAGGATGTATAGACCGGAAGCATTATCCGTCTTGATATCACTCACGGTGCCGACCATATAGCCCGGGGGAAAATTGAAAGAGACGGGACTGGTCACTACGGTATCACCGTTTTGTACCGGGACGTTCTTGGGTATCCGTTTAAGCAAAAGATAATCGGGGCTTTTCCCGTCCCATTCCACGGTTCCCAATTCACCACTTTTTTTCAACGCCACGCTCACCGCAGTCTGTACATGCAGGAGGCTCATTGCCTGGCTGAAGTTGGGACTGGTATTGATCACGACACCGGCCACTTTCCCGTCAGAAGTGATGACGGCCATATTATCCCTGATACCCTGTTTCGCGCCGCGGTTAAGCTGGAAATAATTTTTCTGCGCATTCACGGTATTATAAATAACGGTAGCAGGCCGCATAATATACCGCCTGTACCTTAATATGGAATCCACCCTGACCGAATCCGTGATCACCCAGGCAGAAGTATCACGGATAGCATAATTCGCGGAACGTTCATTCAGCAAGGAGTCATTGTAACGATGCAGTTTTCTGTTTTCCTCTTTCAGGTGAAAATAACTTTCCAGTTTATTATACTGGGCATTGATGCGCCCGGTAGCCTCATTGGCAATACCCAGGAATTTTGCATGATGGAAACGGTTAAAGCTGAATAAAAACCATAAAGCCACGCCCTGCAGGAAAAGAAATAAAAAAAAATTGGAATACCGCCGGATAAACAAATAAAGGTTGCGCATGCTGAAGCAAAGTTAGCAGAACAAAACAGCGATATGAAGTTAATGAAGTTGGACGTCCGGGCTGGTTTCGCAGCGGGATTAATCACAGTGGGCGGCAATAATCCTTCCGGTTACATTCAATTTACATCTACCGTTACCGCATCACAAAGGGAAACTTATCATAGTTTTTCAATGCAATACCCGTACCCCGAACCACGCTCTTGAGCGGATCGTCAGCGATATGAACCGGCAATTTTATTTTCTGGCCCAGCCTTTTTTCCAGTCCGCGCAACAGGGCTCCGCCACCGGTGATATATAATCCCCTGCGGTAGATATCTCCTGCCAGTTCAGGCGGGGTTTGCTCGAGGGCTTTTAAGATCGCTTCTTCGATCTTGAATATGCTTTTATCCAATGCTTCGGCGATCTCCTGGTAACTGACCATGATCTGTTTAGGAATACCGGTCACAAGGTCTCTTCCATTCACCGGGTAATCCTCGGGCGGGTTATCAATATCTTTCGTAGCAGCGCCGACCTGTATCTTGATTTGTTCAGCTGTTCTTTCTCCCACGAGCAAACTATGATACCTGCGTAATGCTTCCATGATATCTGATGTAAATTCATCACCTGCAATACGGATGCTCTGATCGCAGACGATTCCGGCCAGTGCAATCACGGTAATGCCCGTGGTTCCACCCCCGATATCAATGATCATATTTCCCACCGGCTCTTCCACATCGATACCGATACCTAATGCAGCAGCCATGGGTTCATGGATCAGGTATACTTCTTTGGCACCCGCCTGTTCGGCACTGTCACGCACCGCTCTTTTCTCCACTTCCGTAATAGAACTTGGTATACAGATCATCATACGCCAACTGGGCGGGAAAAGCGGCTTTTTCGGATAGACCAGTTTGATCAGTTCCCGGATCATCAGCTCAGCTGCATTGAAATCGGCGATCACACCGTCTTTCAGCGGGCGGACGGTACGGATGCTTTCGTGCGTTTTTTCATGCATCATCAACGCTTTTTTACCTACCGCCAGCACAGTCTTAGGATTATTCCTGTCGAGCGCAACAATGCTGGGTTCATTCACGACCACTTCATCATTATGGATGATCAGGGTATTGGCAGTGCCCAGGTCAATGGCAATTTCCTGCGTAAACCAGTTAAAAAGTCCCATGTAAATCCTGTTGAAAAATTTTTTTCCTGCGGTCCGCAGGTTGTTGGCAAAGGTGTGGTAAATAATTTGAATTTTCAAAGTAAAACCGCGGCAGAAATTCAATTTTTTCCCTTGGCAAAGAACGCACACCTGCGATCAGGTTCCCCGATCTGCTTATTCATCCGCGGGGCGCAATAAAGTCTTGCTTTATTCGTCTTAACATTAAACTTCCTGTGTACCGGAACGGTCAGACAGAAAGCATTTACCACCTTTCTAAGCCCTAAAATAATCTCGCCATGTATCCATTCAAAAAAACAGCTTTTACAATTTCCGTTGTTTTGGGCATCGCCGTTTTTTTATCCTCCTTCGGGATCAAAAGCTCCTCAGGTTTCAGCCCTGTTTTTAAAATGCCCTACAAGCAAGCCGGTTTAACGGACAGGCAGGCAGCCGCCCACCTCCTGGACCGTTTTTCTTACGGCGCCACCCCCGACCAGATCGATGCCGTGGTCAAAATGGGACTGGAAAACTGGTATGAGCAGCAATTAAAAGGGGATCTTCCTGACGATGAAGTGAATGCCCGCCTCAAAGACTATGACGCCCTGGCTATGAGCAACCAGGATGTCCTGAAAAATTTTCCCCGGCCGGCCCGGGTTTTAAGGGAAGCCATCAAAGAGGGCATCATTAATAAGGATTCTGCCAATAATGCCGCAGACAAAGCTGAATACAGGAAACAGTTACAGGATTATCTGAAATCAAAGGGATTAAAACCCGAGCAGGAACTATACCGCCAGCTGGTCAACCAGAAGATTCTGCGGGCAGCCTACGGCAATAACCAGCTTCATGAAGTGATGACCGATTTCTGGTTCAACCATTTCAATGTTTCCATCACCAAGAATGATTGTGCAGAATTCATTCCCGCCTATGAACGGGATGTGATCCGCCCCAATGTGACCGGTAAATTCTATGACCTGCTCCTGGCTACCGCCCAGTCGCCCGCCATGCTCTATTACCTGGATAATTTCTCCAGTGCCGGCAAGAACTCAAAGGATGAAAAAATGCAAGAGGTCATGGAACAGCGCATGAAACAGCGCCTGGAGACCATGGACCCTAACAGCCCGCAGGCCAAACAAATGGAAAAAAGGGCGCAGCAAAGAAAGGAACAGGGCCTGAATGAGAATTATGCCCGGGAGATCATGGAACTGCATACCCTGGGCGTAGACGGGGGTTATACCCAAAAAGATGTTACGGAAGCGGCACGGGTACTGACAGGCTGGACCGTTTATCCTTATGAAGACCAGCCGGGCGCACAGCAGGTGAAAAATATCATGACCCGCTTTGGGGAGAACAACCTTGAAAAAGCGGGCTTTGTACATAAAGGAGATTTCCTGTTTGCCATCAACCGGCATGATGACGGAGAAAAAACTGTATTGGGCAGGACATTTCCCGCAGGAGGCGGTTACCAGGAAGGACTGGACCTGATCAGTATGCTGGCCCATCATCCCTCTACCGCAAAATTCATCTCCAAAGAGATCGCTATGCGTTTTGTGAACGATAATCCGCCACAGACCTTAATTGATAAAATGGCCCAGGCCTTTTTAAAGACGGACGGAGATATTAAAGAGGTGCTGAAAACAATGGTCGCTGCCCCTGAATTCTGGAGTAAGAATGCGATCAGGGAAAAGACAAAATCCCCCTTTGAGCTGGCTATTTCTTCCATCCGGGCACTGAAAGCAGATGTGAAGATGCCCTTCCTGCTCTATCAATGGGTCTCCAAGATGGGTGAAAGATATTATTATTACCAGGCCCCGACCGGTTTCCCCGACAGGGCACAATATTGGATCAATACCGGGTCCTTATTATACCGCATGAATTTCGGGCTCGCCTTCGCTTCGCAAAAGATCCCGGGCATCAGTTTTGATCTTGCCGGATTAAATGATTATAAAGAACCTGAAAGCGCCGAAGCTGCATTAGAGACCTACGCAAAGATACTTTTGCCGGAACGGAACCTGGATGAGACCATCAAGCGGCTGATCCCGATCATCAATGACCCGGAGATCCAGAAAAAAATTGAGGAGGCTACGGTGAAGACAAAACCCGCCGGCGATACCATGAATGAGAACGGAGACATGATGAACGGGGATGAGATGACGAAGACCAAAATTAAATTCAAAGACAATCCCGATGAGGAAAGACTGGCAAAGCAGGAACTCAGAAAGAAGGGCGCCGGCATTAACGGAAATAATATGCCGGTTGCCACCGGGAATAACAGCATGCTGGGCCAGGTAGTTGGCATCATCCTGGGCTCGCCTGAATTTCAGCGCCGGTAATAATGATGATCGCAATTAAATTCATTAACCACTAAATCTGTATATATGTTTAACCGCAGGGCATTTTTAAAAGGAGGCGGGCTGGCTGTTTTCGGTATCAGTATCGGGGGCATCCCCACCTTTATGGCAAGGGCAGCCGGGGGAGCGAATGGCATCATTCCTCCATATGGAAAAAGAAAGACCCTTGTATTTATTTTTCAGCGGGGCGCCATGGACGGCCTTATGGCTGTACCGCCCTTTGCGGATGATTTCCTGAAACAGGCCAGGCCTACCCTCTTCATGAGCGCAGCCAAAGAAAATAATCCTAAACCGGTCATTGACCTGGACGGGCGATTTGGACTGCACCCCGGTCTCAGTGTCCTTGAACAATTATTCAGGGATAAACAACTGGCGATCGTGCACGGAATGGGCTCTCCTAATACTACCCGCAGTCATTTTGATGCGCAGGATTACATGGAAAGCGGCACTCCATTCAATAAAGGCACGGCCAGCGGATGGCTGAACCGGGCTGTTGGTTTGCTGGGTCATGAAAGGACACCTTTTTCTGCTGTCAGTATCACCAGCGCGCTGCCCCGTTCTTTATACGGCGACAATGAGGCCCTGGCCATCAGTAACCTCACCGATTTTGCCATCCAGGTGAAAGGCAACCCCTTTGCAGCAAATGTGGCGGCGAAAAGTTTTGAGGACCTCTATGATGCCACCACTTCTTCCCTGCTGAATAAAACAGGCAAAGAAAGTTTTGAAGCGATGAATATGCTGAAGAAAGCAGATACTAAAAATTATGTGGCTGCCAACGGTGCGGTTTACCCGCAAAGCCCGCTGGGCAACGCACTGAAGCAGATCGCACAGTTGATCAAAATGGATGTGGGCCTCGAAGTGGCTTTCACAGAAAGCGGCGGTTGGGATACGCATTTTAACCAAGGTACCGACCAGGGCACATTTGCCAGGAATGTGGTCGACCTCAGCAGCAGTATTACAGCATTCTGGAAAGACCTGGGGTCCTACCAGGATGATGTCACCCTGATGACCACCACAGAATTCGGCAGAACGGTTCGCCAGAACGGAACAGGGGGAACCGATCATGGCCGTGCCAGTTGTTGCTTTATACTGGGTAATAATGTGAACGGGGGAAAGGTCTATGGCAATATGCAGCCCCTGGCCCAGGAGAATTTAGCCGATGGCCGAGACCTGGCTGTGACCACGGATTTCCGCAGCATTTTCAGCGAAGTGGCTGACAGGCATTTGAAGATAAACAATGATACAATGCTGTTCCCGGACTGGAAAAAAGAAACGATCAGCATCATGAATAAAAGTTAGGTTTTCGCTGCTGCAAGGATAAATTATTTGCTCAGGTACATACTCCTGTCCTTATATAGTTGCCTGAAATAAGCGTCGCGCAGATTCTTGATGAACCGGATAGCCTCCCCGGTTGATTTCATTTCGGGTCCCAGTTCCTTATTCACGCCGGGAAATTTATTGAAACTGAAAACCGGCTCCTTGATGGCAAAACCATCAAGATGTTTTTCCTCGGGAATATCAGACACTTTCAATTCTCCCAGCATCACTTTGGTGGCAAAATTCAGATAAGGGATATTATAAGCTTTGGCAATGAAGGGCGTGGTCCGTGATGCCCTTGGATTGGCTTCGATCACATACACTTTTCCTTCCTTGATGGCGAACTGTACATTGATCAGCCCCTTTACTTTCAGCTGAAGCGCGATGGTCTTGGCATAGTCCACCATATCCTGCACTTCGAGGGGCGTCAGGTTGAATGCCGGCAGCACGGCATTGCTGTCACCGCTGTGAATGCCTGCCGGTTCCACGTGTTCCATGATGCCCATTACATGGAATTTATCACCGTCGCATATAGCGTCGATCTCCGCTTCCTGGCAACGGTCAAGGAAATGGTCAACAAGGATCTTATTGCCGGGAATATGTTTCAGCAAACTCACCACGGCTTTTTCCAGTTCTTCATCATTGAGTACGATCCGCATGCGCTGGCCGCCCAGCACATAGGATGGCCTTACAAGAACGGGATAGCCCACTTTATTCGCCACCTTGATAGCATCATCCACGGTCCAGGCCGTGCCATAATCAGGATAAGGTATCTTCAGCTCTTTCAGCAGATCACTGAAGCGGCCGCGGTCTTCGGCAATGTCGAGGCTTTCAAAGGATGTACCAATGATCGGAATTCCTTTCTCATGGAGTTTTTGTGCCAGCTTGAGAGCGGTCTGACCGCCCAGCTGTACGATCACTCCATCCGGTTTTTCATAATCGATGATCTCCCGCAAGTGTTCCCAGTAAACAGGCTCGAAATAGAGTTTATCGGCCATATCGAAATCGGTGGATACTGTTTCGGGATTACAGTTCACCATAATGGCTTCGAAACCGCAATCCTTAATGGCCATCAAACCATGCACACAACAATAATCAAATTCTATCCCCTGCCCGATGCGATTGGGTCCTGATCCGAGCACAATGATCTTCTTCCTGGAAGTGATTTTCGATTCAGAAGAACGCAGGGATTCTCCCCCGTTGGGTGAGACAGAAGGAGCTTCGAAGGTCGAATAGAAATAAGGCGTCTTTGCTTCAAATTCCGCGGAGCAGGTATCCACCATCTTGTAGACCCTGGTGATCCCGGTTGCCTTTCTTTTTGCGTATACATCCTCTTCATTTCCCTGCTGCGTGATACGGCTGATCTGTTCATCACTGAAGCCATGCATCTTGGCTTTTCTCAGCAATTCAGGAGGAAGGCTCTCCAGGTCAAATTGTGCCATTTCCTTTTCCACATCACAGATCTTCTGTATCTCATACAGGAACCAGGGATCGATGCCATGCGTGGCTTTCGAAATGGAGTTCACGGAGATCCCTGCCATCAAGGCATCCTTGATACGGAAGATGCGGTCCCATTTGGGGGTCCTCAGATAATCCAGTAATTCATCTGCATGCATCAGGCTCTTCCCGTAATAGCCCAGTCCGACGGCATTATTCTCAAGGCTCTGGCAGGCTTTCTGAATGGCTTCGGTAAAGCTCCGCCCGATGGCCATCACTTCACCTACGCTTTTCATCTGCAGTCCCAGTGTATCATTGGCGCCTTTGAACTTGTCGAAATTCCACCTGGGTATCTTGACGATCACGTAATCCAGTGCCGGCTCAAAATAAGCCGAGGTGGTTTTTGTGATCTGGTTCTCCAGTTCATCCAGCCGGTAACCAATCGCGAGTTTAGCGGCTATTTTGGCGATGGGATAACCGGTTGCCTTTGATGCCAGGGCAGAGGAGCGGCTCACCCTTGGATTTATTTCGATGGCGATGATCTCTTCCGTATCGGGGTTGAGCGCGAACTGCACATTGCAGCCTCCTGCAAAATTTCCCAGGTCGCGCATCATTTTTATCGCGGTGTCACGCATCAGTTGCATGGCGGTATCGCTGAGTGTCATGGCCGGGGCAACGGTGATGGAATCCCCTGTATGCACACCCATGGGGTCAAAATTCTCTACCGTACAGATGATGCAGACATTATCTGCAGCATCACGGAGGAGTTCCAGCTCAAATTCCTTCCAGCCCAGCACTGCTTTCTCTACCAGCACCTCATGAATGGGAGAAGCCTGGAGGCCACGGTTCAGGGCATCATCGAGTTCTTCTTTGTCATGCACGAAGCTTCCGCCTGTGCCGCCAAGGGTAAAGGAAGGCCGTATCACCAGCGGGAACCCGATTTCCTGGGCAAATTCTTTTCCTTCCAGGAATGAGTTTGCTGTTCTTGCTTTTGCAACATTCACTCCCAATGCGATCATCCATTGCCTGAATTTTTCCCTGTCTTCCGCTTTATCAATGGCCTTGATATCTACACCGATCAGTTTTATATTATACTGTTTCCACAGTCCCAGGTCTTCCGCTTCCTTGGCGAGATTGAGTGCGGTTTGTCCGCCCATGGTAGGCAGCACAGCATCGATCTGGTTTTCCTGCAGGATCTGTTCTATGCTTTCCACGGTGAGCGGTAACAGGTACACACGATCGGCGATCATCGGGTCGGTCATGATCGTGGCAGGATTGCTGTTGATCAGTACGACATGGATCCCCTCTTCACGCAAGCTTCTTGCTGCCTGTGTGCCGGAATAATCAAATTCACAGGCCTGCCCGATAATAATGGGGCCGGAGCCGATAATCAGGACTGAATGAATGGAATTGTCTTTGGGCATTTTCACAAAGTGCCGCTGATATGCAGTAAGGGTTCACGGGAATCGTCGGCACAAATTGCGCAAAAGTAAGGGAATGGCGCTTTATAAGAATTGGGAAATTCAATTATTTATTCACCCTTATCACGGATGTTGCCGGATCAGTTTCTTATAGGATAGCGTATAGAGATCATCATAGATATTCTTGTTCTGCCCAAGGAATTCATTCACCAGGTCCTGCAGTTGTTCGGGCTGTTTGAAATTTTTCATCGTGGAAAAGGTTTCCGTGACCGTTTTCACCGAAAGGGTATCATTACTGCGGCTGAACGCGGCCAGGTAATAGACCTTTTCTTTATTGATCGTCGGGGGGCCTTTCCGCTGCGGCGTCACCGTCACCACCGTACCTTCCACATTCATGAAGGGCTGGTTTCCCACGTAGGAGATATAACCGGTAAAATGAGCCGTATCCGGCAAAATAATATCTTCTTTCACCGCTTTTCCGTAACGGGTGATAGCATACAATGAATCGGATTGTTTGGTGATATCCAGCGCCTCCACTCCGAAAAAATCACTCCCGTCCTTCACGATCCCATACCAATAGCCCACCAGGCTGGTATCCACGGGGCTGACCGGTTTTGCAACGAGTGGCACATTCGACTCGAAGGGACAGGCATACAGGATGACCACAAAAGGCAACAACCACGCGATTTTTCTCATGATTACGAAATATCTTTGAAAGATACGAACTCCCCGCTGAATTTTATATGGCAAGATGGCTATTGCTCTTGACGAATCTCCTGTCCTTACCGTTGCTTCCTGAAGCACAGGGACTTGCTTACCCGGAAAATTATTTCCGCAATCCCCTGGATATTCCCATGGAACTGGAAGCGAATTTGGGTGAATTGCGTCCCAACCACTGGCATATGGGACTGGATATACGGACCAACCAGCAACAGAACCTGCCTGTACATGCAGCTGCTGAAGGGTATATCGCAGCCATTGGCATAAGGCCTGAAAGTTTCGGCCGTTTCATCATTATCCGCCATCCCAACGGCTTCTCAACACTCTACGCCCATTTAAATGATTTTTTCCCAGCGCTGGAACAATTTGTGACCGCCCTGCAATACAAGCAGGAAAGATGGGCCATTGAATTACAATTCAGCCCGCAGCAGTTCCCGGTTTCCAAAGGACAATTCATTGCATTCAGTGGTAACACCGGAGGCTCGGAAGGCCCGCACCTTCATTTTGAAATATTCAATACCCGGACAGAAAAAAGACTGAATCCTCTCTTTTTTGGTCTGCCTTTATCTGATGATACCCCTCCGGTTATCTCAAAACTTGCCCTTTATGACAGGGATAAAAGTGTATTTGTGCAGGCGCCGGAAATTTTTTCGCTCAGTAAAAGCGGCTCCGGATACGAGTTGAAAAAAAATACTGTCATCAAAACCGTCCTGGATAAGGTCAGTTTTGCCATTGAGGCCTCCGATAAAATGAAGGCCGGGGGCAGCGAGGATGGCATTTATGCTGACAAGCTCTTTGTGGATGGGAAACTGCAGTTCGCAATGGCCATCGATAGCCTGGATTATGATGAAACCCTTTATATCAATGCGGCCACGGACCATGTATTCAGGATGAACGGAGGAGCATGGCTGCAGCATCTTTCCCGCCTTCCGGGTAATCATTGCAGTATTTATAGATCCTCACCGGGTGCCGGTGTAATGTATTTAAATGACACGATCATCCATCACTTGGAGATCGAGGTGAAAGATGCATTCAATCATACTGTTACACTTTCATTTTACATTCAGCACCAGGGATCACAGGATCCCCGCCCGCTTACCGGGAATCAAACCCTATTCATCCCGAATCAAAAAAACGAACTGAAAAAAAATGGATTTGAGGCCTACTTGCCGGCTGATGCGCTCTATGATACTGTTCCGGTACAGTTTTCCGCAATCCATAATTGGGAAACCAATGCGGTTTCTCCCGGCTATCAGGTCAATGATGCATCGATCCCGATACATGCGCATATGCTCATAAAGATCAAACCCGACAGGGAAATTCCTGATACCCTGAAGAATAAAATTGTCATCCAGCGCAGTTCCCATGGAACATCCGTAAAAAAAGCGGAATGGCAGGGCGAATGGTTGGTTACCCGAATGGGTGAGTTCGGCACATTCACGGCTTATACCGATAATATTCCGCCCCGGATCAGTGAACTGAACGGGGATCATAAAAACAATGATACGGTCATCCTCAGCGCCGACAGGATCATTCTTTTACCCACTGACAATTTTGATGTCATCGATAGTTTCAGGGCCGAACTGGATGGAAATTGGCTGCGTTTCACCAATGACAAGGGAAAATATTTTGTTTATACATTTGATGAACGCTGCCCTTACGGGATCCATCATTTGAAAGTGCGGGTGGAAGACCTGGCGGGTAATGCAAGCTCCCGTGAATGGTGGTTTAAACGGGTACCCTATGTACCGCCGCCCAAAAAGAAAAAGACGCATCATAAAAAAGGCATAACAAAATCAAAATCTAAAAACAGAAGATAACCATGGCAGTGACTTTACAGGAAGGTGACAAAGCTCCTGCTTTTTCAGGCAGTGACCAGGACGGGGAAAAGATCTCCCTGGCCGATTTCAGGGGAAAGAAACTGGTGCTGTATTTTTATTCTGAAGCGGGCTCGCCGACCTGTACGATCGAATCCTGTAACCTGCGGGATCATCACACATCACTTATGAAAAATGGATTTGCCGTTGTTGGGGTCAGTCCGGACGATACAAAAAAACAAAAGAGATTTGAACAGAAATACAAGCTCCCCTTCCCGCTGATCGCAGATACGGAAAATAAGATCACCCGTCTGTACGGCGTGTATGACCATAAGAAATTGTTCGGACACGAATATATGGGCATCCTGCGGACGACCTTTCTCATCAGTGAAAAAGGGGTGATCCTGAAAATATTCAGGAAACCAAAGAACAAAGCCCATGCAGAGGAGATCATCGCCTCACAAAAAAGTTAATTCATGCCCTGAAAAGCAACTTTTTTGTCTGTGTAAACGATTCATACAATACTAAAAATCAACTCATGAAATATCTCTTGCCGTTTCTTTGCCTGGGACTTATACAAAAAATGGCAGCACAGGATTCTTCCGGGAAGCAACCCGTAGCGATCTTCAGTTCCGAGAAAACGATCAATGCCAATACCACGGAACTGGTGGGTGCCGGGAGGATGGAATTCAAAGTGACCCATAACTTCAATGATATCGGCGGCAGTTATGGCGGCTTGCGAAATTTTTTCGGGCTGGATTATACCACCGATGTGCGCATCGGTTTTGAAATCGGGCTATCAAAGAACCTGGATGTGATCATCTCACGCGTGAAAGCAGCCGGTAATATTTCCCGTATCATTGAGCTGGGCCTGAAATACAGGTTTCTTCAGCAGACGAAGGATAACAGTGTACCCCTTTCCCTCGCGCTGTTCGCCAACAACTGCATTTCCACCATGCCGGCATCCAGTTCTCCGACCGATGAAAACTATTTTCCTACATTCTCAAAACGAATGAGCCAGTTGCTGCAGCTTATCGCCGCCAAAAGGGTCGGCAAAGTGAGCCTGCAGCTCAATCCCACCTACCTGATCCAGGGTTATGTGGTGCCCTTTGACCAAAAGAATTTATTTGCCCTGGGTGGCGCCATCCGTTTCCCGGTCAGTCGCCGGCTCAATATCATCCTCGATTATTTTCATACTTTCCGCAACCAGTCCAGCCGGGATTCTTTTGCGGTGAACCAGTCAATCCATTTTCATGATGCTTTCAGCATCGGCTTTGAGATCCTGACGGGGGGCCATGTTTTCCATCTCAATTTTACAAATGCCCGTGAGATCCTGGAGAACCGTTTTATCCCGAAGACTTTCAGCAGCTGGGGCAATGGCGAATTCCGTTGGGGATTCAATATTTCCCGAAAATTCAATTTGTGGAAAGAGAAATTTAAAAAGAAAAGCTAAAAGCGGGATAGCAAAACGTTAAAAGCTGCGGAGTGGTTGAACGCTAAATCAGTTTAATTAATTTTATTACTTAAACTGATTAATTATGAAAGCTGCCAGACATTTAAAGGCCCGCCCCTTTTTTCTTGCCCTCATTATTTTGCATTGTTCTTTCCAGCCACAGACCGTATTTGCCCATCCTGAAAATAATAAACCTTATCAGGCGGTGCATGGATTATTAACGATCCATGACCTTTCAAACCGTTTTAAAGTTACAATGCCCAACCTGCCCGCCAGCATAAAAGGTTATGCAAAACAACTAAATGTGGCAGTGATCCCGAGAGACAGTATCGGGGTCGTCAATATTCCCTGGTATATTACCCAGGATTCTATGACCAGGGAAACAGAAAGTGAATTTGAAACGGAAATGTTGAATTGTGCTAATGGGAAAGACGCTGCCCTGGCAGAGACCAAGAAAAAGATTTTAAACAGCAGCGCCGGGAAAAAACAGACATATTGCGAAAGGATCGGTTACGGGGATGGCAGTGCAGGACATCATGGTGAAATTTACTATTGCAGTTTTGTAAAAGGAAGGAACCTGGTCATCGTTGAATTGTCTGCTCTTTGGAGTAATTGTTTGAGTTTGGCAGATGCCAGCGATATCCGGCAATGCAAAACCCAACAATCCATTGCCAGGGAAAAAATTGAGTCCTATTTTAAAAATATCATTGGACAAATTAAAATTACAAGGTCATAATAAACACATCTTTTCTTGTTGCTGCTTACATTTTTTAGATCATTTAGCTGACCCATTCGATCTCCCCGGCGCTGAATTCTTCTTCGATGCCATGCTGCACAACTAATTTCCCGGAAGCCAAAACAGTCTTGATGCGGGCACTGAATACACGGGGTCCCTTTTTCAGGTTCGCCGTTTCATTCAATTTATACAAATGAGAAAGATACCGGTTGTACAGGTTTTCAAACTCACCCCTTTCCAGGCGTTCAAAATTTTCAAGAAATATTTTATGCAAATCTTTGGCCAGCTGAATGGTATTAAAATTTTTCCCGGTGACCTGTTTTAAAGATATCGCCCCGCTTAAATGACCAGGAAATTTTGTTTGGTTGATATTGACCCCAAAACCGACGACCGCCCATGGCCATTCCGTGTTTCCCTGGTCTTGTTTTACAATGTTCTCAATCAGGATACCTCCTGCTTTTTTATTACCTGCATAGAGGTCATTCGGCCATTTGATGGTAACACCCGTAGCGGCATAGGCGGAAAAGAATTCATGTAAACTAACCGAGGCACAGATGGAAAGCCGGAATTGATCAGCAAAATGCAATGAAGCTGTGTTGACCAGGATACTCATTAAAATGCTTTCTCCTTTTGGAGATATCCAGGTCTTTCCAAACTGCCCTTTTCCGGCTATTTGCTCATGGGCAAAAATGGCGGTGCCATGGCCTGCCCATTCCTGACGAAGAGGCAGGTTTGGATGCGGGTCCAAAGGAATCAGCTGACGGGCATAGTTATTGGTACTGTCAATCTGTTGCAGTTCAATGAAAGAAGGCCCAATTACCCCTGGTTTAACTTCTGGCAATAAATTATTATTTTTACAAAGTAAAAAAATTCAGGTGTAAAGGATGAGGGATCTTGTCCGTTGAACCGGGACCCAAAAACAAAAACCTAAACCTATTTGAAACAAGCTGTAGCGCCGAAAAACCGTAACCATAAGATTTCAAAGCGGTTAGCCAGGAATTCTAAAATCATCAACACCATCATTGCTGCGATACAGGAAAAAAAGGGGGAAGATATTGCCACCCTTGACCTGAGAAAAATAAAGGAAGCCGTCGCTGATTTTTTCATTATCTGCCAGGCCAACAACCAGCCGCAGATCAGGGCGATCGCGGAAAATATAGAGAAAAAGGTAAAGGATACTTGCAATGAAATTCCTTACCGGCATGAAGGATACCAGAAACTGCATTGGGTACTCATTGATTATGTGAACGTGGTGGTACATCTGATGCAGCCCGAGATCCGTAATTTTTATAAATTGGAAGAAATGTGGAGTGACGGATAGGTTGAAAATGTTAAAAAACAAAATGCAGCGTACCCGGTTGACATAAAATATTACTTTCAGTCATCTAAAATAACATGGCACAGGACCCCCTCAATAAACCCGATAATAAATATCCCCGCATGGGAGGGAATAATGATCCCAATCAGCCCCCCAGGAAAGGCCCCCGGTTCAGCATGTACTGGATCTATGCCATTATCCTCGCCCTGCTGATCGGTTTCAATTTTATCGGCGCCCTTTCACCCAACATGACCAAGATCTCGGAATATGAATTCAAGGATATGATCAAGGGTGGTGATATCGAAAAATATACGATCGTTGACAACCGCAAATCGGTGAAGATCTACCTGACCGCGGAGGCTAAAAAGAAATATGCCGACCGGTTGAAAAAAGGCATCACTGGTAAATACAACGAGGATGGGCCGCAGATGAATTTCAAGATCACGAGCGGTGATACCTTCAAAAAAGGGATGGATGATTTTTATAAGGACAACCCCACGATAAAACAGGTACCCTTTGAAGTGGACAATGAAAAAGACTGGTTTGGCGGCGTCTTCCAGTTCCTCCTGCCCATCCTGATCCTGGCCGGTTTATGGATCCTGCTGATGCGCAAAATGGGTGGTGGTGCTTCGGGCGGAAGCGGGCCGGGCAATATCTTCAATATCGGAAAATCAAAAGCCACTCTCTTCGATAAGGGCACGAAAGTGAGCATCACATTTGCCGATGTAGCCGGCCTGGATGAAGCGAAAGTGGAAGTGATGGAGATCGTCGACTTCCTGAAGAACCCGAAGAAATATACAAATCTCGGTGGCAAGATACCCAAGGGCGCCCTGCTGATCGGCCCTCCTGGTACAGGAAAAACCCTTTTGGCAAAAGCTGTGGCTGGTGAAGCACAAGTACCTTTTTTCAGCCTCAGCGGATCAGACTTTGTTGAAATGTTTGTGGGGGTGGGTGCCAGCCGTGTACGTGACCTTTTCAGGCAGGCCAGGGATAAAGCGCCCTGCATCATTTTTATTGATGAGATCGATGCAATCGGTCGTGCCCGCGGAAAAAACATCATGATGAGCAATGATGAAAGAGAAAGCACCCTCAACCAGTTGCTGGTGGAAATGGATGGATTTGGTACCGACAGCGGGATCATTGTACTGGCAGCTACCAACCGTCCCGATGTCCTGGATACCGCTCTTTTAAGGCCGGGCAGGTTTGACCGGCAGATTTCCATCGATAAACCCGACCTGGCCGGAAGGGAAGCCATTTTTAAAGTACACCTGAAACCGATCAAGATCTCGAAAACACTGGACATCCATAAACTGGCAGAACAAACCCCCGGGTTTGCAGGAGCTGATATTGCAAATGTTTGCAACGAGGCCGCACTGATCGCTGCCCGCAATGGGAAGGATGCAGTGGATATGGAAGATTTCCAGGATGCGGTGGACAGGGTGATCGGCGGACTGGAAAAGAAGAATAAGATCATTTCGCCCGAAGAGAAAAAAGTGATCGCCTACCATGAAGCGGGCCATGCCATTTGCGGATGGTACCTGGAACATGCTTATCCCCTGCTCAAAGTAACCATTGTACCAAGGGGAACGGCCGCGTTGGGCTATGCACAATACACACCCAAAGAACAATATTTATACAATACCGACCAATTGAACGACCAGATCTGCATGACCCTGGGTGGCAGGGCCAGTGAAGATATTTTCTTCGGTAAGATATCCACCGGCGCACAGAATGATCTGCAGCAGGTCACCCGTATGGCTTATTCAATGGTCACAGTATATGGCATGAATGACAAGATCGGGAAGATAAGTTTTTATGATCCGCAGCAGGAAAATTCATTTACCAAACCTTATTCTGATGAAACGGCCAAACTGATCGATGAAGAGGTCAGAAAACTGATCGACGATGCCTATAGCCGCACCAAAAAGCTGTTACTTGACAAAAAAGAGGACGTAGAAAAACTGGCCAATGCTCTGCTCGAAAAAGAAGTGCTTTTCCAGAGCGATGTGGAGAGCCTGATCGGCAAACGTCCTTTTGAAGAAAAGAAAACACTGGCGCTGGATGAAGCAGAAAAAGCGAAGCTGGCGCAGGAACAGGCGGCAGCGGCTGCCAGGAAACAGGAAAAGCCTTCTGCTTCCGATGAAGGGTATGTCGGCAATATCGGTTTGGCGCCTTCTGTTTAGTTCTATATGAGTGTATCTCCTTCCAAAGAGAATATATTAAAAAAGATCAGGCAGGCCCTGGGGCATTCCACTCCCCAGCCTTTTGTACATACCGATAATAATGCCCCTGTTTTTTCACCGTTAGAGCAGGAAATTGAGGTCGAATTTGCGGAGCAGTTCACTAAACTGCAGGGCAAATTCATCTATTGCATCAACCGCCAGGAGCTGGCTTTCCAGCTCAGCAGCCTGTTGAAAAAACAAAACTGGCAAAAGGTTTATTGCCTGGATGAAACTTTACTGGCCGGCACGGGAGAGGTCATCCATGAACATATCATAAACGCCGACCTGGCAGGAAGCGACGCGGCTATCACCGCATGTGAATGCCTGGTGGCCCGGACCGGCAGCATCGTCCTTAGCGCAGCACAGGCGGGCGGGCGGACCGCTTCTGCGTATGCCCCGGTGCATATCTGCATTGCCTTCACGAACCAATTGGTATATGACATCAAGGACGCCTTACGGTTCGTAAAGGAAAAATATCATGACCAGTTGCCTTCCCTGATAACTTTTGCAACTGGCCCCAGCCGCACGGCTGATATTGAAAAAACGCTGGTGGTGGGTGTACACGGACCAAAAGAAGTGTATTGTTTCCTCGTGGAAGGATAATTCCCTGTGAATTCCCGTAATTTTTTTATACTTTTATTGGTAAGGCGAATACATGGCTCCCCAGCCCATATACCACCTCTTTGTATACGGATCCCTGCGTAGCGGGTTTCACAGCCATATGTATGAATATATCAGCCGCTATTTTTCCCCGGTGGGAGAGGCGAAAGTGAAAGGGATGCTTTATGACCTGGGCTCTTATCCTGCCGGCGTACCGGCCCGGGATGAAACGTTTATCACCGGGGAATTATATGTCATCCGTCACCCCGAAGAGTTTGGCTGGGCCATCGGTCAGCTGGATGATTATGAAGGCGTGAATGTGGCATTTGATGAAATACAGTTGTACCGCCGTGAATTAACCGAAGCGGTATACCAGGGCAAAAAATATCCCGCCTGGATCTATTGGTACAATGGCAGTGTCAGTGGCAGGCCGGTCATTGCCTCAGGCGACCTGATGGAATATATGCATCAGAAAAAACAATAACTGCATTGATTTGGCCGGCTCAAAAAAAATATACTTTCTCTCCGATTTTCATTTGGGTATCCCCGATTTTGCCACCAGCCTTGAAAGAGAAAAAAGGATCATCCGTTTCCTCGACGAAATAAAGTTGGATGCGGCGGAGATCTTCCTGGTAGGCGATATGTTCGACTTCTGGTATGAATACAAAAAAGTTGCCCCCAAAGGATTTGTGCGTTTGCTGGGAAAACTGGGTGAGCTCTCCGATGCTGGAATTCCCCTGCATTTTTTTGTAGGCAACCACGATATGTGGGTGAGGGATTATTTCCAGCGGGAACTGAATATGAAGATCTATTTTCAACCGCAGGAATTTGAATTCAGCGGCAAAAAATTTCTGATCGGGCATGGAGATGGCCTGGGCCCGGGTGACGAAGGATACAAGCGCCTGAAAAGATTTTTCCGCAATCCTGTCAGTAAGTGGTTTTTCGGCATTCTGCCTCCCCGCTGGGGAATGGGGCTGGCGCATTATATGAGCCGTCGTAGCCGGGAACATACCGGTGAAGCAGAAGAAGTATTCCTGGGAGAAGACAAAGAATGGCTGCTGATCTACAGCAGGGAAAAATTAAAGACTAAGTTTTACAACTATTTCATATTCGGGCATCGTCATCTTGCTATTGATTACAGCCTCACCCCCGGGCCCCCTTCAGAGCTTCGCTCGCAGGCTGCGCTTGTCCCCCAAGGGGAAACGCAAACAATATATGAAGTAGCACGATATATCAATCTGGGTGACTGGATCCACTATGACACCTATGCTGTTTTTGATGGGGAGAAGCTGGAATTAAGATCGTATTCGGGAAAAGAAAATAAAATCATCCGTAACTGGTGAAAAAAATCGTTCTCATCATTTTTACATCTTTCCTGATCCCGGCGCATCCCCGGTTGCAGAATGATTCTGTTTTCAGTTTTATACGGGTCATGAAAGGCAGTTTCAGCAGTCTCAGTGTTGACAACCTTGACAATCTCTATGTTTTCACCGGCAATAACCAATTGAAGAAATTCAGTGCGGCCGGTGATTCCGTAGCCGTATTCAATGATGTGAAGAATTTCGGGGTGGCCGGACTGATCGATGTGTCCAACCCGCTTAAGGTGCTTTTATATTATCAGGATTTCAATACGATCGTCATGCTGGACCGGTTGCTGAATATCCGCAATTCCATTGATCTGCGGCAACAGGACCTTTTCCAGGTTCATGCGATTGGGCAATCCTACGACAATAAGGTCTGGGTTTTTGATGAGCTTGAAAATAAATTGAAAAAGATCGATGAGAACGGGAAACTGCTGCTGGAAACACCCGACCTGCGGCTGCTCGTTCAACAGGTCCTTACTCCTGTAAGGATATTTGATGAAAATAAACTCGTTTATGTTTACGATCCGCTGCAGGGTGTTTATGTTTTTGACTATTATGGCGCTTTGAAAAACAGTATACTCATTACAGGCTGGAATACTTTAAAAGTAGTGGGCAAATATATCTTCGGTTCAAAGGGTGACACTTTATTCCGCTATTCCATCACCGATTTCAATTATGAAGAATGGAAATTACCGGCCGATGTGGCAGGCAGCAGGGCATTTGATTTCAGCAATGACCGGTTTTATGCCTTGCGAAATGAAGGGATCTATATGTATGAGATCAAAAGATAACCAGGTCCTTTATAAAAATTCATCTCAAAAAATTTGGGGACCGCAAAGGCACTAAGTCTCTGAGCATCACAAAGTCTAAGTTTTGTGAATCTTTGGTCTTCGGGTCTTTGTGGCGCTCTTTTCATTTATTAATCTGTCAACAACAATTCAGTTTATCTTCACAGAGTTATCGGATTGTTCATGCGCATCATCACCCGCACGGTTCTCATTTTATCGGTCATCAGCTTACTGGCTGATATTGCCAGCGAGATGCTCTACCCGGTGATCCCCGTTTACCTGAGAGAGATCGGGTTCAGTGTTTTCTGGATCGGTGTACTGGAAAGTCTGGCCAATTTCACCTCCGGATTAAGCAAGGGTTATTTTGGAAAACGCAGCGATGAAACCGGTCGAAGATTGCCCTTTGTAAAAGCTGGTTACCTGCTCAGCGCTGTTTCCAAACCCCTGATCGCGACTTTTGTGTACCCGCTCTGGATCTTTTTTATGCGCACTACCGACCGGCTGGGGAAAGGCATCCGCACAGCCGCCCGGGATGCCATGTTGTCTGAAGAAGCTACCCCTTCCACTAAAGCAAGGGTATTTGGCTTTCACCGCGCCATGGATACAGCGGGTGCAGCGATCGGGCCGGTACTCGCACTGGTCTTTTTATTATTCTACCCGGGGAAATATAAAAACCTGTTCTATTGGGCATTTATTCCGGGCCTGGTTTCCTGGCTGCTCATTTTTTTACTGAAAGAAAAAAGAAAACCACCGGTTAAAAAACAAAGCGGAAATTTTTTTTCCTATTTCCTTTACTGGAATACGGCCGGAACTGAGTTCAAAAGAACAGTGATCGGGTTATTGTTCTTTGCCCTCTTCAACAGTTCGGATTTTTTTTTATTGCTGGTAACCAAAGAAACGATAGGGAACCAAAGTTTTATCTTGTTAGGCTTCACTTTGCATGCGGACACCATCACCATTGCTGCTTATATTTTCTATAATATCATTTTTGCTGGTTTATCCTACCCGCTGGGGGTATTGGCTGATAAATTCTCTTCCCGCAAAGTCATCATTGCTGGATTCATATTGTTTGCAACGGTATACGCGGGTTTTGCATTCCATCCGTCGCTGGTCATGATCTTTGGATTGTTTGGATTATATGGGATCTATGCAGCTGCAACGGACGGCGTCACCAAGGCCTGGATCACTAATCTTGCAAAAGGGGAGAACACTGCTACAGCCATCGGGTTTTACACTTCCTGCGAAAGCATCTGCACTTTGCTGGCCAGCTCCCTGGCAGGTTTTATCTGGATGAGGGCCGGCAGCAAAGCCCTTTTTCTTGTCACCGCCATTATGGCCATAATAGCCGCCTTTTATATAACATTCATGAAAACTCGTAACCGATATCCCGCCGGTAGTAGATACCGTTGAAATTAAGTTGCTGCATTTCTGTACGGGAATTTTCAGCGGCGTCTGATACATTGCTGCCAAATGAACTGATACAGCAAACACGACCCCCGCTGGTTACAATATCACCGTTCTCATTCTTTGTGCCCATATGGTAGAGAAAACTGCCGTTATGATGCACTTTTTCCAACCCGGTGATCGCGAACCCTGTTTCATACTCTTCGGGGTACCCTTCACTGGCAGCCACTGTGGTACAGATCGTCCTTTGGTCCGTGATGATTTTCACCGTATTGAGTTGCTGTTTGGCTGCCGCATCAAATAATTCAACCAGGTCGTTTTTCAGCCGGGGAAGGATGGCTTCGGTTTCCGGGTCGCCGAGGCGGCAGTTATATTCGATCATAAAAGGCTGGCCGTTCACGATCATCAAACCAAAAAAAATAAAGCCCCTGTATTCCATGCTTTCCTCTTTCAATCCTTCAATAGTAGGCATAATCACTTTGCGCCGGATCGTTTGCATGAGTTTTTCATCAGCAAATGGTACAGGACTGATGGCGCCCATCCCGCCGGTGTTCAGTCCCGTGTCGTTCTCCCCTATCCTTTTATAATCCTTCGCTTCGGGCAATACCACAAAATATTTTCCATCGGTCAGTACAAAGACAGAGATCTCGATCCCCTTTAAAAATTCTTCCACGATCACTTTTTTGCCTGATTCCCCGAATTTAGCCCGCTGGATAATCACTTCATACTCGGCCAGGGCTTCCATAGCTGTGTTACAGATCACAACGCCTTTACCGGCGGCCAGGCCATCTGCCTTGATGACGACCGGTAAGGAATGCTGTTTGATGTAGTCAATCCCCTCTTCATAATTATCCAGGGAGAATTCACGGTAGGCGGCCGTGGGAATGCCGTGACGGATCATGAATTTTTTTGCAAAGGCCTTACTGCCTTCCAGGAGAGCGCTGTTCTTATCAGGGCCGATGATATCAAGGTTTGCAAGTGCGGGATCGGCGAGCAGGAAATCCGTGATACCTTTCACCAGCGGTTCTTCCGGGCCTACCACCACGAGATCAATTTTATCTTCAATACAGGCAGATCGGATACTGTCAAAATCATTAACGGAATAGCCAAGGTTGGTACCGCATTGGGCGGTGCCCGCATTGCCGGGCGTGATGTAAAGTTTTTCGCAGCGTGGGCTTTGAGAGATCTTCATAGCCAGGGCATGTTCCCTCCCACCGCTGCCGATCAAAAGGATTCGCATAGTTGGATTGCGAGTTGGATTTTAAACGATTTGAAAAAATGGATCAGCGGGCAAAGATAAATACTAAAAAAATCCCGGAATAAACAAATTTCAGTATTTTGAGCTTTCATGATTGCGGTTAATTTTTTTCTAACCTGAAAAAATAATTATGAGCCAAACTCCAAATGATGGAATACAAACGCCTGTTAGTATTGCCGGTAAACATCCCAAAGGACTGTATGTTTTATTTTTTACAGAGATGTGGGAACGTTTTGGGTATTACCTGATGGTGGGCATATTGTTTCTCTTTCTCACAAAAGGTTCGGGTAAAGGATTACCCCATGCCATGGGTGCGGATATCGTAGGAACATTTATTGCATTGGTCTATTTAACACCTTTTATCGGGGGTTTGCTGGCCGACAGGTACCTGGGTTATATCAAATCCATTTTCATCGGCGGAATCCTGATGGCTACCGGCTATCTTACCCTGGCCTTGCCGGGAGCCTATACTATGTATATCGCGATGGGCTGTATCATTATCGGCAACGGATTTTTCAAACCCAATATTTCCACCCTGCTCGGCATCATGTATAACCGCGATGACCTGAAGCCATTAAAAGATAATGCTTATAATATCTTTTACATGGGTATCAATATCGGCGCCTTTTTCTGCAATTTCGTGGCAGCGGTCCTGCGCAACAGGATCGGGTGGCAGGCAGCATTCTCTGCAGCCGGTATCGGCCTGATCATCGGGTTGATCTCACTCGCGATTAACCTGAAACATGTTAAAGCCTATAATATTAAAAAACCCATGCAGCCGGGAGATATGCCCACTTCCCGGATCCTGGGTTCTGTCTTTATCCCGATGATCATCTTCGCTATTCTCGGCTGGATGATTCCCGGTAATATTTTCGGAAGCGATTCGGCAGATGCTTTCATTTTCGCCTGTATCCCTGTCATCTTTTTTTATTTCAATATCTGGAGAAAAGAAAAAACGACAGACAGAAAGGGCATCGGCGCCCTGTTATTCATTTTCGCCGTATCCGTTATCTTCTGGACGATCTATAACCAGAATTCCACCGGTCTTACCATCTGGGCTGAATCGCACACAGACCGCTCCATACCGAAATTCATGGAAAAGCCTGCCGATGCCGTGTACATGTTGCAAAATTTAACAGACAGCTCCCGCCTTACCGATAAACTGGACGATCATATGGTAACGGTCACAGACGGTGGAAAAATTGTAAGGAATGATACCGTGACGGAAATTTCCATCCGGAAAAACAAACCCGATACTTCCCGCAGCATTTTTGGAATAACTGCCAATAACAACAGGGTCGATCTGGAAACCAAGGCCGTACAGGCGATGGGGCCTGATCCGTATTTCGCAAACATTCCGAAAGATAAATGGCCCCCGGGTAATTCAGTGAAAGTGGGCAATACAGAACTGTTTCAATCCATTAATCCTTTCTTCATTGTTGTATTGACCCCTTTACTGATCGCTTTCTTTGCCTGGATGGCGAGGCGGAAAAGACCAGTCAGTACAGCCAGCAAGTTTGCCTGGGCTTTGATCATATCAGGGTTAAGCGCACTGGTAATGGTATTTGCCGTCATGTCGGTTCCCAGTATGTACACGCATAAAGCAGCCCCGGTCTGGTTATTTTTGACTTATGGCATATTCACCGTCAGTGAAATTTGTTTGAGCCCGATCGGTTTGTCATTCGTATCAAAACTGGCTCCGCCGCGTTTAACTGCCTTAATGATGGGAGGATGGTTCCTTTCTACTTCCCTGGGCGGTAAAGTGGCCGGCGTGATGGCGAGTTTCTGGGATAAAATGCCCGATAAAAGAATATTCTTCGGTATTATCACCGTAGCAGCCATCCTAGGAGGTATTTTGATATTTCTCAAAGTAAAATCATTGGATAAGATCGTAAGAGATAAAACCGGTACTGCTTAACATCATTTATTGATCAGCGAGGGGTTGAATATAAAGCTTCAACCCCTTTTTTATTTTCCTTATCTTCCCGAATAAAACCGCGCATATGGCAGAAAACAATTTCAAGCCCTTTGTTTCCCCCGAAACGAATATGAAAGAGCTTACACTCAAGTCCATTGTCATGGGTGGCATCTTCGGTATCATCTTCGGCGCTGCCACCGTGTACCTTGCCTTGAAAGCAGGCTTGACCGTTTCTGCCTCCATTCCTATTTCGGTATTATCCATTGCCCTGGGAAAAATGTTTTTAAAAACAACGATCCTGGAGAATAATATCATTCAAACTACGGGATCCGCCGGAGAAAGTATTGCCGCCGGAGTAGTCTTCACCCTCCCGGGATTTTTATTCCTGACTTCTCCCAGCAGCAAGGATTTCTTTAATTATATGATCATCATGACCCTGGCCATCATCGGCGGGATGCTGGGTACGCTGATGATGATACCGCTGCGGCGTTCCCTGATCGTGAAAGAGCATGGTACCCTGCCCTATCCTGAAGGCACGGCCTGTGCATCGGTTTTAAAAGCAGGTGAGAAAGGCGGCGAACTGGCGAGAACGGCTTTCTTTGGCGTATCAGTGGCAATTGTGTATGCTTTCCTGCAAAAGATATTTCATGTGATCGCCGATGTACCAACCTATGTCACGCAATTAAAAAATAAATATTTACCTGCAGCAAGACTGAATGGTGAAATAACGCCGGAATACCTTGGCGTGGGTTATATCATCGGGCCCAGGATCTCCGGCGTTCTGGTAGCCGGCGGTGTGTTGAGCGCCTTTGTTATTGCACCATTACTGGCAACACTGATACCCGGTGATGAAACGTATAACCAGATCGTAAAACTTGGTTTGAACCCGGCAAAATACGGGTGGGATGCGGCGACCCATACTTTTGGCAATACGGCTGAAGCTTTATATCGTGCCTTTATCCGGCAGATCGGTGCCGGTGCCGTGGCTGCAGGGGGTTTCATCACTTTGATAAAAACAATTCCTACCATTATTTCATCCTTCAGGGACAGTATCAGATCAGTGAAAGATAAAGCAGCAGGCAAATCAGTATTAAGGACAGAAAGAGACCTGAATATAAAAGTAGTGGGACTTGGTAGCCTTGCCTTGATATTGATCATGTCGTTCTTGCCATTTATACCGGGTGATAATATCGGGAGCCGTTTATTGCTCGGTTTACTGGTGATCGTATTCGGAGCCTTCTTTGTTACCGTTTCATCCCGCATTGTAGGACTGATTGGTTCTTCCAACAATCCCATTAGCGGCATGACCATTGCCACGATCATGGCAACCTGTTTGGTCTTTATCGGGGTGAAATGGACCGGTAGCTTTTATGAGCCCATGGCCCTGGTAGTGGGCGGCATGATCTGCGTTGCAGCAGCCAATGCGGGTGGGACGTCTCAGGACCTTAAAACCGGATATATCATCGGCGCCACGCCGAGAAACCAGCAGATCGCCCTCTTCATCGGTGCGATCGTATCTTCCGTTGTGATAGGGTGGACCGTCAAAATACTGGATACCCCTTCTTCTGCCCTCGTTGCTTCCGGCGTGCATCATGCTATAGGGGAAACTTTCTCAGCGCCACAGGCAACGCTGATGGCTACTATCATTAAAGGTATCTTATCCTTCAACCTGGACTGGCAATATGTGATGGTGGGCGTATTCATTGCTATTGTACTTGAACTTTGTTCTATCAAATCACTCAGTTTTGCTGTGGGCACTTACCTGCCCCTTTCCACCACCCTTCCGATTGCCATCGGTGGTTTCATCAAGGGGGTTGCCGACAGGAAAGCGAAAAAAAGTAAAGAACCGCAGGAAGAAGAAGACCTGCGCAAAGGAAATCTTTTTGCAACAGGGTTGGTGGCAGGGGGTGCACTATTTGGCGTGATCGCTGCCATTCTCACCGTGTTCTTCGAAAAAGGAATGGGAAAACTGAATACGGAAGGGTTCTTCAGGGATAAATTGGGAGAGTCATGGTATTTCGTTCTGGGTGTGGCGTTTTTTGCAGCGATGTGCTTTATTCTTTATAAAGTGGCCATCAGCAAAAAGAAAGTCACCTGACTTCAGTTTTAAACCTGTTGAATAAAATATCAAAAGATTTAATTATCAACACAGACCTGCCTGCCTACCTTCGGCAGGTAAACCGGCAGGCAGGGAGGGATACAGCGTATAGGAGTTACACTGAGCCTTACTTGATCCGGCTGTCCTCTGTTTAATGAAATGGCTCATCGTCTTCGCATCTGCCTATACATTATTGAATGGTTAAAAATAATTCCTTAAACGAATTAAACAAGCGTGGTATCGCCAAACCAGGAATGAAGTGCGGGCGGCAAATTTATTCCACTGGCGGTCTGATTATTTTCCAGCAGACAGGCCAGGACACGGGGCAGGGCCAGCGAACTGCCGTTGAGGGTATGTACCAACTGCGTTTTGCCAGAAGTATTTTTAAACCTGATCTTCATCCGGTTTGACTGGAAGGATTCAAAATTAGTGACCGAACTTACTTCAAGCCATTTGTCCTGTGCTGCGCTGTACACTTCAAAATCATAGGTGAGCGCAGCGGCAAAGCTCATATCCGTGCCACATAATTTTACGATCCGGTATGGAAGCTGCAGGGATTGCAGAAGTTTCTCCACATGAGCGGTCATTTCTTCCAGCACATCATAACTTTTTTCAGGATGCACGATCTGCACGATCTCCACTTTCTCGAACTGGTGCACCCGGTTCAGCCCCCGTACATCCCGTCCAAAGCTCCCCGCTTCCCTGCGGAAACAGGGGGAATAAGCGGTCATTTTCACCGGTAGTTCTTCTTCTTTCAGAATGGTATCGCGGTAAATATTCGTCACAGGAACCTCTGAAGTGGGGATCAGGTAGAATTTATCTGTCTCCATGAAATACATCTGGCCTTCTTTATCGGGCAATTGGCCCGTACCGAATGCCGAAGTTTCATTCACCATGAAGGGCGGTGAATATTCCGTATACCCAGCCCCGATATTGTGCTCCAGGAAATACTGCACCAGTGCCCGTTGCAGTTTGGCTCCCCTGTCTTTATAGAGCGGGAAACCGCTCCCTGTTATCTTAGCGCCCGTCTCAAAATCGACGAGGTCATATTGTTTGATCAGGTCCCAGTGAGGTTTGGCGCCAGCCGGCAGGGATGGTTTGTTTCCTCCTTCCTTTACAATAACATTATCGGTTGCAGAATGCCCGACCGGTACTCTTTCAGATGGCAGGTTAGGGAGGAGCACCAATTTATCCTGCAATGCCTGTTCAGCAGCTGTTAATTTTTCATCCAGCTCCCGCACCGAATCCTTTAATGAGACAACCTCAGTCTTCCTGGCTTCCGCCTCCGCTTTCGATCCCTTTGCCATCAGTTGACCGATCTCACGGGAAGCTGTATTGATCTTGGACTGCAATGAGTCTGCTTCTGTTTGTATCTTTTTCCGTTCGTCATCCAGGACAATGATCTCATCCACCAGTTCAGGCTGCGCAAAATTCTTTACGGCCAGCTTTTTTTTGGCTTTCCCCGGATCCTGGCGTAAAACCGATACCTGCAGCATGAAAAAATTTTTGCAAAGATAATTTTAAAAGCGGGAGCGGCAGCAGTTTGTTTTATAGTACATTCGGTCATAAAATATTTTTATGACAGATGCAAGTATGGTAACCACCAATATCGAGCTGGCGGGTTACAAAATTGTAAAGAACCTGGGTGTGGTAAGAGGTATCACCGTTCGTTCAAGGGATATGTTCTCCAATATTGCCGGTGGCATCCGCACTTTGTTCGGCGGGAAGATCGGTATTTACGTGGACCTCTGCGAGAAATCCAGGGAAGAGGCTTTCCAGCTGATGCTGCAACATGCCGGTGAAAGAGGCGCCAATGCCATTATCTCTATGCGTTATGATGCAAACGAGGTTTTCGGGGGACTTAACGAAGTGCTGGCATACGGCACGGCTGTGGTGGTTGAAAAAATCTGATTTGGAAATGGTCAGATACAGGTCTCCCGGCAAATATGGTCAGACCGGGACGGTCAGACCATGTCGGTACACATCCGGATCATGGATCTGCATCCAGCGTTCAGGATTGTTCAGTGGCTGAAATCCGAACTGTGCATAGAGGCCATGCGCATCCCGGGTGGCCAGGATGATGCGTCGCAGCCCCTGCAGGTCAGGATGTGCCATGATCGTTTGCATCAGCAGCTTGCTTAATCCCCTGCCCCGGTAGTCTTCATGGATGAATACATCGGCGAGATAAGCGAAAGTGGCTTTATCAGTCACCATCCTGGCAAATCCGGCCTGTTTACCCTCCACAAACACGCCGAAACATAAAGAACCCCTGATCGCTTTTTCAATGGTCTCCCTGGAAATGCCCTCGCACCAGTAAGCCCTTGTGAGGTATTGATGGATAAAATCGATATCGAAGCGTGAAGGATCTGCCGAAACATGATAGGTTTCCATATAAAACATTTATCCGGGTAAACTCAAATTTATTCCATTTATTTTTGTTTGATGACGGGGAAAAAGGATCTGGCATTTCAATGGAAGGAACTGGAAGAGAAACTGACAGCCCGCTTCGGCAAAAAGCCGGATATGGAAGCCATTCTTTTCCTGATCGGCATACAGGAAACAGGACTGGCGCAAAAAAATTTCTCCAAAGAACAGAAACAGGACCTGATGCATGTGGCCGTATGTTCCGTTTTATCACCGGCGGGCTATTATGCATTCGAGAAGAAGGATAACGATGGATGGCCGCATTTCAGGCAATTAAAGGAATTACCGGTCATGAATGCTGCGGAACAGGAATATTTTTTAAAGGAATATATACTCGCTTATTTCGAAATACCTAAAAATGACCATGAATAAAATTTCTTGGCCTTTCTGCTTTGTCTTACTGATCCCATTTATGACAATGGCGCAGAAGGATTCGACCATCCGGAAAAAGGACAGGAAAAGAGATGTACTGTTGCAAACGACCATGGGCAATATGGTGATCCGTCTTTCGGATTCCACTCCCCTGCACCGTGACAATTTCCTTAAGCTGGTGAAAACGGGTTATTATGACAGTGTATTATTTCACCGGGTGATACAGAATTTTATGATCCAGGGCGGGGATCCTGATAGCAAACATGCTGCCGCGGGGATCCCACTTGGCAATGGCGGCCCTTCTTACAGGATACCGGCAGAATTCAGGCAAACCTTATTTCATAAAAAAGGGGTCATCGCTGCAGCCCGTGAAGGGGATGCAATGAACCCGCAAAAGGAAAGCAGCGCCAGCCAGTTTTATATTGTGCAGGGAAAAGTCTTCACCGATGAACAACTGGATAACCTGGAAAAAACAAGGCTTAATGGCCGTAAGATCCCCATTGACCAGCGTGAGGTCTATAAAACCATCGGGGGCACGCCTCACCTGGATCAGAATTATACGGTCTTTGGTGAATTGGTAGAAGGACTGGACGTAGTAGATAAGATCGCCGCGGTGCCCACCAGTAAAGGAGCCGACAGGGACAGGCCCCTGACCGACGTACGGATCTTAAAGGCAAGCCTGGTCAAAAGGAAACATCATAAAATTAAGAATGCCTCATAGAATTTATGAAGCATTCTATTACTCACCCAAATTATATTCTTATTTCTGCTGCATCATGCCCTGCCCGTTGCCCTGCTGTGTGCGCTTGTCTTCATCTTCGATCCCTGATTTGTGCTGACGGGACGCTTTGACCTGGTTATTTCCGAAACGATAAGAGAAACTGAGCTTGAATTGCTGGTGTTCCCCGTGGCCTTTGAATTCCGATTGTACCCCGGCAAAATTACTCGTGCCCCTCCAGGTCATGGTCTTTAAGGCATCACTCAGGGAAGCTTTCAGGGTGCCTTTCCCTTTCATCATCGTTTTTTGTAACCCTACATCCACATTACCAAGCAATTTGCTTTTGATGGTGCCTGCCCATACGGAAGGTGTGACCAGGAATCCGCTCAGTTCAGCTGTCCATCCTTTTTTGCCGATCTTGAGTGTATTCTGCATGAAATAGGTCAGGAAGAAAACACTGAGGTCGATATTCCTGTTTCCGCCGCCGAAATTGGCAACATAATGGGAATAACTGGAATTCAGGTTGGCGAAGAAACTATACGCTTTGTACTGGAAAGGATAACTGATCACGAGTGAAACGATATCCTGTGTGGCCAGGTTCTTCTTGGTCAGGAAGCTCTGCGTTTTATTGATGGTATCCGGTAACTGGGCAAATATATCCTTCACGTGACTGTAATTCAGCTGCGTGGTCAATTTGTATTTATAAATATTGGTCACGCTGATGCTGTTGGTGTATTGTGGCCGCAGTTGTGTATTGCCCTTCATGAATGTGTATTCATTCAGTTTGAATTCAAAGGGATTCAGGTCCTGGTAAGCCGGCCTGTCGATACGGCGGCTGTAGGAAATGGTCCACATTTTCATCGGGTTCTTATTGAATGTGACTGCAGCGCTGGGGAATATATCCAGGTAATTACGGGTTGTGCTGGAATCATAGTTCTTATATTGTGCCGTCTGGGAATCCCATTGCAGTCCGGTGGAATGTCCTTTTGAATTGGTCTGTTCAAGTCTTAGCCCCACTTGGTACAAATAACCCTTCTTGGTCTGCTTGTTGTAATTGATATAGGCCGCATTGATGTTTTCATTGTACTTGAACAGGTTGCTTTTACCGGTATCCAGCACTTTGCCGGTATTGTACACATTATAGCGTTTGAAGTCATTGTCCGTACTGGTCAGGTTGAACTTGGCGCCAAAGCCCAGCCGTCCGCCCTTATAATTATTCTCATAATCGGTCTTCATCGAATAAATATGAATATTGGTAGGAGAAAGCATATTGTAAATGATATGACTGATCTCAGTTACACCGTCCGGCATATAATAATAATTAGGCTGGTACTGGTCTGAGCGGATCTTGTAATAGGCGTAATCCGCATCAATATTGAAATCCTGTTTATTGGCCACTGAATTCTTATAATTCAGGTTGAAATCAACATTATCACGGGTCGTGGTATTGGTATTGCTGGCCTTCAGGATCTTCACCATCTGGTTGTTCGGAATATAAGTGAAATACATGGGGCCGGCCGTAGTAATATCATTATTGGCCAGGTTACCGCTCACCTGCGCCCCAATGGTTTGTTTTTTATCGATGAAATAATCGACCCCGGCTTTGAACCCGGAGGTATTGTTTTTAAAACGTATGCTTTGGGTCTGGTGAAAGAAAGTATCAAAGGTCGTTTTATCGGCTATGAAATTGATCAGGTTCACACCATTATTGTAGTTATAATTCCCGAACAGGTTCACTTTTTTATCCCGGTGGTTGAGATTGATGCCGCTATTGTATTTCGCGTACACTCCTTGCACATACCCCAGGTTCACAGAACCGTTTGTACCGAATGACTTGTTCTTCTTCAGCCTGATATTGATGATACCGGCGTTGCCTGCGGCATCATATTTGGCTGATGGGTTGGTGATGATCTCAATGGATTCGATCTGTGCTGACTGCAGGCTCTTCAGGTAACTGGACAGGTCGGTTCCGGTCAGCGGAACTGATTTGCCGTCTACGTAAACCTGTACGCCATTTTTTCCCGCCAGGCTGATATTCTCATCCTTATCAATGGTGACGCCGGGGGATTTGCGAAGCAATTCCAGTGCATCGCTGCCCGTGGCATTGATCGTGCCTTCAACGTTCAGGATCATTTTATCCGCTCTCACTTCCACCATCGGTTTTTGTGAGGAAACCGTAACGCCCTGGAGATTGGAAGTCATTTTACCCAATTGAAAAGCGGGTACCGACACGGGGTTGCCCGATACAGTAAAAGGGGTCGAATATTTTGTTATATATCCAACATGCGTTACGCTGATAAGATAAGTACCACCTGCGGCGTTGAAAGAATAATCACCATCCTGGCCGGTCAGGGAAATTTTCACAATAGCTGAATCCTTGCTTCGTAAAAGGGAGACCGTCGATTTTTCCAGCGGTTTGTTCTGGTCATCGGTCACATGGCCTGAAACTTTTTGTGCCCGGAGGCCGGCCGTTGATATTCCCGCAAGCATGAGGATCAGCAATAAGGTCTTTTTCATTTGTCCTGTTGTTTTGATAATGGTCGCAAAAATAAATTTGAAATTGAATTAGATACAATGAATAAACCACCAACGGCATGAAAACAAGTGTGAACGGTAAGAAATCAGCGGTAAAAAGGAATAGCCCCATATTACCGGAATATTAACCCCATTTTGGAGAAAAAATTATCCCTGATTTGCCTTAGGTTTGCACCCAAAATCACTGATTATGAATTTTCCCGGCCATTTGCGTTATACAAAGGACCACGAATGGATCTTGCTGCAAGGTGAGGAAGCCACTGTAGGCATTACTGATTTCGCACAGCAGGAGCTGGGCGATGTGGTCTTTGTGGAAGTAGAAACAGTTGGTAAGGATTTGCAGGCAGGTGACGTATTTGGCACCGTGGAAGCCGTCAAAACGGTATCCGACCTGTTTTTACCTGTTTCCGGTACCATCACTGAATTCAATGAAGCCCTTGTCAGTAAGCCCGAAGCCGCGAACCAGGACCCTTATGGTGAAGGCTGGATCATCAAAATGAAGGTCTCCAATCCCGCCGAAGCCGATGCCCTGCTGGATGCCGCTTCCTATGAAAAAATGGTATCCTGAAAATCCGCCCGCCCCTTTTTGGCGTAGATATTCTTAATGCATCGTCAGGGGCCGTGCAGCTAAACCGACTTTGAACCAATCGATCACATACAGCGAAACAGAGCTCGTTGCGTCGTTACGCGGGCACGATGAAAAGGCATTTTCCTATTTGTATGATCATTATTCCGGCGCTTTGTCCGGCATTATACACGCCATCATTGCCGACAGGGAAACAGCCAGCGATGTGTTACAGAATGTATTCATCAATATCTGGAAGAAGATCGGCCTTTATGATGCTTCCAAAGGCAGGCTTTTCACCTGGATGCTGAACATTGCCCGTAATGCCGCTATTGATGAATTGCGCTCCAAAGGGTACAAGGACAATAAAAAGAATATATCCCTTCCGGAAAATGAGGAAACGGGTGGTGCTGCGGGAGCTGTACAGCAAAACCCGCGGGATGTCGGGTTAAGAAAGGTATTGTCCCGCTTAAAAGCGGAATGGCGACAACTGATCGAGCTCTCCTATTTTGAAGGATTCACCCATGAGGAGATATCAAGAATGCTGAATCTTCCCCTGGGCACGGTGAAAACAAGGATCAGGACTGCTTTGCTGGAATTAAAAACTGTATTGCGATAAACATGAATATCCGGGAATACATATCAAGCGGGATCGTGGAAAGCTATGTGCTGGGCCTGGCTTCGGCTGAGGAACAGATACAATTTGAAGAAACCTGTGCCCGGTATCCCGAAGTGCTGCAGGCAAGGATCGATTTTGAAAAAAGCCTCGAGATTCATGCACAGGAAAATGCTGTGACTCCCTTACCCGGGACAAAGGATAAGATATTTGACGCACTGAAAAATACAGGCCCTGCCCGACTGGTCGAGCTGCCCGCGGACCAGGGGAAACAGAAGAACTGGTTCAGATACGCAGCAGCAGCACTGGTCATCTTACTGGCCGGGAGCCTGTACTGGAATATTTCCCTGTATAACAAAAACAAAAAACTGAATGCTGACCTGAGTTCCTACGCAGCTACCATGGATACGATGCACCATGATATGGATATGGTGATGGGAGATCATTCACATTCAAATATCAAAATGGCCGCATTGAAAGGCATGCCCGATGCACCCAACGCCATGGCTACCGTATACTGGGATACAGTGTCACATGATGTTTACCTGCTGATCAATAACCTGCCCCAGCCCCCGACCGACAAACAATACCAGCTTTGGGCATTACTGGATAAAAAGCCCGTTGACCTGGGTGTGATCAGCAATAATTTCTTCATCCGTCAGAACAGTCTTTTGCTCAAAGCGAAAAATGCACAGCAGGCACAGGCATTTGCCATTACCCTTGAAGATATGGGCGGTCATTCCGAGCCGAAAGGGAAGATGTATGTGATGGGGAACTTGTGAGCCTTAGCCGGTCAGACCGGTCCGGTCAGACCGGAGTTCAGCCAGTATTTTTTCCTGCACTTTCTTTAAACTTTCCTCACTTGCCCTGCCTTTGTGCTGGGTAAAATTCAGGTCCTGTGAAGAATTGATGGGTACCAGGTGTATATGTGCATGCGGAACTTCCAGCCCGATCACACTCATCCCGCAGCGGTTGCAACGGAATGCTTTTTCAATGGCCTTGGCAATGGGACGGGCGAATAAGAGCATCTCTGCAAGGTATTCGGCCGGCAGGTCAAATAAATTATCAATTTCTTTTTTGGGTACGACCAGCACATGCCCGGGACGGAGGGGAAAGATATCCAGGAACGCAAAGAACTTCTCATTCTCCGCGATCTTGTAGGAAGGAATTTCACCGGCAATTATTTTTGAAAAGATCGTCATAACAAAATCAAACTAAGGGTACCCATTAACGACCGGGTGAGGGTCATTGCACGTTCACTAGACGGTAATCTCTTCGATCCTGAATTTTAACATCCCGGCGGGTGCCTGCACTTCAGCCTCATCGCCCACTGTTTTGCCCAGGATCCCTCTTCCGATCGGGGATGTGATCGAGATCTTTCCTGCTTTCAGGTCTGCTTCCTTTTCACTTACGATCTTGTATTTCACACTTTTTTTGGTGACCAGGTTGGTCAGTGTCACCGTTGTCAGGATTGAAACTTTGCTGGTGTCGATACTGGCCTGGTCCAGGACCCTAATATTGGCCAGGGCCCCTTCCAGGGCAGCGATCTTTGCTTCCAGGATCCCCTGTAATTCTTTGGCCGCATCATATTCAGCATTTTCTTTCAGGTCCCCTTTATCCCTTGCATCAGCAATGGCCCGGCTGGCCGCCGGCCGGTCCACCGTTTTCATGCGCTGTAACGCTGATTTCATTTGTTCCAGCGTTTCTTTTGTTACATATTGAATATCAGCCATACAAATTCGATTGGGTAAAAAAATAACAACGCCCATTTTCATGAAGCGTTGTATCCACTACAAATATAAAAATTTTTTATAAAAAAATACTGTGGGGGGGTCAAATAAATACCCAGGCCGGCAGCAGGTTTTACATGGGATCTACGAGGAAAAACCGCATTTCATTTAAATCTCTGTGAATGATGAAAATTATCATGCCTGACAAACTATGAAAATCCAGGTATGGTAAAAGAGGAAGCAGGGAATGCAGAAATTACGAACTACAATTTACATAGGTAATTTGCTATTCTCGGCCCCTGGCTTTCTTATTAATTTGCTATGAAAGCGCTGTCATTCGTTCACCTATTTTAACAGCCTATGAAAACTAATGCTACGCATCATTCATATTGGAGACGCATTTTACCCGCTGTTGTGATTTTGCTGTCCGGACCGCTCGCTCATGCTCAAATCCCGATCAATGATCTTTGTACAGGCGCTACGGTCTTAAGCTCCTCCACTTCCTGCGTGAATACCGCCGGAACATTATTGAAAGCCACGGCTACGGTCGGAGCACCGGCAGGCTGCGGTAATACCGGCTCCGCTGATGTCTGGTACTCCTTCACGGCTCAAACTGCATACCCAACAATTACGCTGAGTTCCGTGGGAGCCAGCCTGGCAGCTGCAGCGCCAAGGATACAGATGTTCACCAATAGTTGCGGTCCCTGGACGCAGGTCTGTTGTGCTTCGGGAACGACACTTAGTGTAAAGACCGTCCTGGGCGGAAGCGGCCTGACGGTAGGGACTGTTTATCTCATACGGATCTACACCAATACCTCTACCGGCACGCCGATTTCCGGTACCTGGGGATTTAATATCTGCATTACCGACAATACGCCCGGAAGGTTTGACTACAGCAAGAGTTATGTCAATATCACCAAGCAGTCCACAGGCGGCACGGTGAATACCGGTGATGTGCTGGAGTTCAGGGCGACGATGGCCGTCTTTGTTGCTGCAGACAGTCTTTCTTTTGAAGACACGGTATATAAAAACGGCGGACTGATCCTGAATAACGGAGCAGGCGGCGACTCCATCTGTACAAGGACGAATGAAGGAGTAGTGTACAAATATTTTACCGATGCTGCGGATGCCGATGCCGGATACAGGGCCCAAACAGCAGCCGGTGATACGATCGTGCGTATCAATTTAGGGAATGGCGCTTCGAGCTCGGCGAAGGGAAAATTATTCAACACTTCCAAACCGTCATTCTATAACAGTACCTGTATCATCATGTCCACTTACCGGGTAAAAGTATCTGCAGCTTATAACACAACGGTCAGGTGGGGAGGTGGAAAGATCACATATCGTGATACGACAACGGGTACGCTGACGACCCTGGTATTCCCCGCTGATAGTTTTTATGTGTACAGCAGTCCCGGTCTCTGCCCGAATGCGATCTCACCGAATATCATAGGTGTGGAGGGCAACGGTACTTTTGACTCGTCCACCGGGTCAGCCCCGCTCACCAGAAACAGGGCTGCCTCTGCCTATACACCCAGTTATACCTATGCTTATTTTCAAAGTTCCAATCCGCAGGGCCCCAACGACTATTATTACGGCATTACCAATAATACCAGTACGGCCTATACTACTTCGCAGACAGCTTATTCCAAACCGGATGGCAGCTCCCCGCAGCACCGGTTATTCGGATTATGGGATATCATCGGGGATCATACCAACGCTTCCAACACTACGAGGGGTAACCCCCCCTGCGATACGACAAAGCCGCGCAGTGCTGTCAATCCCTGCGGGTATATGCTGGTGATCAATTCATCTTATAAAACAGATACGGCATTTCAGTACACCGTTAGCGGCCTCTGCCCTGGTACCTATTACCAGATCTCGGCCTGGGTGAGGAATATCTGTAAGTACTGTTCCTGCGATTCCCTGGGTAACGGGGCTTTTTCTGCCAGCTACCTGCATTATACAGGTTCCGATTCTTCCGGGGTGCATCCCAATATCACTTTTAAGATCAATACCGTGGACTATTACAATACGGGTGATCTGTATTATTATGGCGGTGGGTCTTCCACAGGCTCCGATACACTCAATAGATGGGTGCAAAAAGGATTCACTTACCTGACAGGTAACAGTCAGTCTTCGTTCACGCTTACCATGAGGAATAATGCCCCCGGAGGTGGGGGCAATGACTGGGCACTTGATGATATCGGTATTTCAACCTGTTATCCAAATTTAAAATATGCACCTTCCACCAATCCGCTGATATGCTACCTGAATCCGTATACCATCTATGATACTGTGAGTTCTTATTTCAATAACTATATTTATTACAAATGGCAGATCAGCCAGAACGGAGGGGCAACATGGACGGACATTGCGGGCGCTTCCGGTACGGGATCCCCGGTCTGGAACGGATCAGCCTGGGTTTACGTGGTATCTTATACGATTCCGCCCACGATGACATGGAGCACCAATAACGGAGATAAATACAGGATTGTGGTAGCCACTACGGCTGCTAACCTTGCCAGCGCCAGCTGCCAGTTCACTGATACAGGCGTTATTACCATCACTACCTGGAATTGTCCCTGGGCCCTGAATATTGACCTCCTGAATTTCAGTGGATTCAGGGAAAACAATCATAATGTATTAACATGGCTGGTATCAAGAGAATATGAACCGTTGCAGTATTTTATTGAAAAAAGTGATGACGGTATTCATTTTTCCGCTATCGGTGTAGTTGCCGGTTATAACAACAACTCCGTGACCAACCAGTACAGGTTTACTGACCTTTCGCCGGCTGACAAGCCTTACTGGTACAGGATCGCTGTTGTGAATGCTGCCGGCGGCCGTAAATATTCAGGCATTATCCTCTTATCCGGTACAACCAATGAATTCTCATTTGTAAGTGTGGTCAATCCATTTAAGCAAACCCTGAATTTTGAAATAGCTTCGGCCACAAAAGAAATGATCACGGTCACACTGATCGACCTTTCGGGGAAGGTCCTCCTGAACAAATCCCTGATCGTGAATGATGGGGTGAATGCTTTTGAGCTTCCGGTTCCGGCATACCTGCCTTCGGGGAATTTCATCCTGAATATTTCCAACAGTGAAAGATCACTGAAAAAGAATGTAATGAAATTATAAGGTCCTGAAAATTCAGATGAGCGGTTTGCCGGTCCGGTAACAAAGTCCTTTGAACTGCGCCACGAGGTGTTCATGCTGATTGAAGATGCTGATATGATACAGGCCTGTGGATTTCCCGTTATGCAGTTCTTTTGCCTCGGCAGTCAGTACGTCACCGGGATGTACCGGTTTGATGAAATTTACAGAAGCATCCAGCGCCATGGACAAATTATTGCGGTTATTGCAGGCAAAAGCGAAAGCGGAGTCAGCCAGCGAAAATGCAATGCCCCCGTGGATGACATTGAATCCGTTGATCATTTCTTTACGGATAATCATTCTGATCCTGCTATACCCTTCTTTTACTTCCAGTACCTCAATGCCCAGCCACTGACTGAACAGGTCATGCTTCATCATATGGGCTACCACATCGGTTGGTCGGGTCATAGAATTATTTTACAGTTCAATTAAATTCGTATGCGCCATGATATCTTTGATGGCAGCGGACAATTTATCGAGGTCCTGCCGGTCATTGAATGCATGAATTGAATACCGGAGGAACACTTCTTCTCCATGCCGCATCACCGGGATTTCGATCCTGTATTTCGAAAAAAACAATTCATACAATTTCTCCGGCTCCTTTGTTTTTAACCGGGCACTGAACATCTGTAAGATAAAATCATCCGTCAGGGGCGCCAGGGATTCTGTCTTCAGCAGGTCACATAATTCAGGGGCGTAGTCCTTCACTAATTTTCTGCATCGGGATGTTACATCCGGCCAGTTCTGTTCCTGCATGAATGTAAGGATGGAAGGGATGGTCAGGAAAGCGGAATAATCCCTTGTTCCGTTCATCTGGTGATAATCGAGAAACTGCGACGGAGAGGGGAATAAAGCTTTATAGCCCCAGCTGATGATCAGGGGATCGAGTCCCTCCTGTAATTCTTTTTTTGCATACAAAAATGAACAGCCCTTGGGCGCCATCATCCATTTATGGCAGGCTCCCGTATAAAAATCTGCCTGCAATGTCTGCAGGTTCACTGGCCACTGGCCCGGTGCGTGGGCCCCGTCGATAAAGGTTAGCAACCCTTTTTGTTTTGCAATCGCACAAATTTCTTCCACGGGCAGTTTTAATGCAGTGGTACTGGTGATATGACTGATGAAGACCAGTTTGGTGCGGGCCGTGAGCCCTTTAAAGAACTGTTCAACGAAATCTTCCTTATTCCGCAGGGGAAACCGGACAGGCTGTTTTATGTAGCGTACATCATTCCTTTGGCAATAATATTCCCAGGTCTTATCGCAGGCGCCGTACTCGAGACTGGTGGTCAGTATCTCATCCCCGCTTTGCAGTTTCAGGTTTTTGGCAATACAGTTCACGGCATAAGTGGGGTTTGTCACAAAAACAAGCTCGTCCTTATCACAATGGATGTACCGGCCCAGGGCTTCCCTGCTTTGCTCCAGGTATTGTAACCCGTTCACCGTGATGAATTCCACGGGTTCCTGCTCCAGTTCACGCTGAAACTGCTGGTATCTTTCAAACACAGGCCTTGCACAGGCGCCAAAGGAGCCGTAGTTGAGATAGGTTATATCATCTCTTAATAGAAAATATTGTTTGAGATTATTCATAAAACTCAGCTAGTCAGGAGCTGCTTTGTGTACTTCTTGTTGTTTCTTTATGTTCTTAGTGGTTAAAAAATTTTTACTGTTATTTACCAGTAAAATCCGGTTTTCTTTTTTCCAGGAAAGCATGGATCCCTTCGCGATAATCATCTGTTGCGGCTGCTTTTTGCTGGAATACATCCTCCCATTCCAGTTGTTCCTGCAGGGTGGCTTGCAGGGATTGGTTGAATAATTGTTTTGTATAAGCCAGGCCCTTGGTCGGCATCTGCGATAAGGTCTCCGCTATTTTCCTGCTTTCTGTTTCAAATTGATCATCAGCAAAATATTGATAGATCATTCCCATCCGTTCCGCCTCTACAGCAGGGACTTTATCCCCCAGCATGGCGAGCGCAGATGCTTTTTGCCAGCCGATCAGCCTTGGTAAAAAATAAGTTCCGCTGCTGTCAGGTATCAGCCCGATCTTGCTGAAGGCCTGGATGAATGATGCCGATGCTGCAGCCACAACCACATCACAACACAACGCAATATTCGCGCCCGCTCCGGCGGCTACCCCGTTGACAGCTGCCACAACCGGTTTGTCAAGGTTCCTGATCCTTGTGATGATGGGATTATAATGTTCCGAAAGAATTTGTTTGACCGCAATTGGCTTTTCACCCGTGAGTTCAGTGATATCCTGCCCCGCACTGAAGGCCTTTCCGGCGCCGGTGATGTACACGCACCGGACATTGTTTTCTTTGCAAGCATCCAGCTTTTCCTGCATCAGCATGGCCATTTCCCGGTTGAAGGAATTGAATTTCTCCGGCCGGTTTAGCGTGATCCAGGCTACCGCATCTTTTAATTCAAACAGGATGGAAGGCATCGGATAAATTTGGAAACGAAGATAAATATATCCTGTTTCCTAATGGCATTTGAAATAGTCAAACGGCTCTTTGCAGTCAGTACACTTGTAAATTGCTTTACAGGCAGTGCTGCCGAATTCGCTGACCAGCTTTGTATGTGATGAATGGCAGTGCGGGCATTCCACCCCGTCACGAGGGATGACAAATCTTTTATCGGGCGGGGCAATACCGTATGCCAGAAGTTTTCTTTTTCCTTCCCCGGTCATCCAATCCGTCGTCCAGGGTGGGGATAGTGAATATGTGATTGTTGTTTCCCTGTATCCCAGCGCAGTCATTTCTATTTTTATCTGTGTCGCGATCATATCCATAGCCGGGCAACCTGAGTAGGTTGGTGTCAGTTGCACTTCCAATCCTGCTTTTCCGTTAAACTGGCCCTCCCCGGATGGACCGGACAGTTTTATATCTCTCACTATTCCCAGATCGATAATGGAAAGTACAGGGATTTCCGGATCATTGATCGTTGCCAATACAGACCAGATCTTTTGTTCTTCTTTTGATACAGTGTTTACCATGATGCGCCCGGATAGGCCCTCTGCATGAATTGTAATTCGGTGAGTATATAGCCCAGATGTTCCGTATGTCTCCCCACTTTACCGGAACCGATCCATTTCCCTTCATCGGTGAAAGCCGGAACGGGAAGGGTGGCTTCCTTAAAGACAGCGGTCACTTTCTCCAACCAGGGTTTTCTTAGCAGGGTAATATCTGCTGCGCTTCCGTCTCCTGCAACTACTTGTTCATAGGCCGCTATTTCAAATAGTTCCCCGGTATATTTCCATAACTCGTCTACCGCCTGCAGCATCCTCCAGCGGCTTTCATTTGTACCGTCGCCCAACCGGATCACCCATTCGCTGCTCCAGCGCAGGTGATAAGTGGTTTCCTTGATGGATTTGGCAGCGATAGCTGCCAGTTGTGTGTCCCTGCTTTTTTCCAAATGTTCATACAACAAATACTGAAACTGGCTGTACAAGAATTGCCGCAACACGGTTTGCGCCCAGTCCCTGTTGGGCTGTTCCACCAGGAGCAGATTCTTAAATTCCCTCTCCGGCCTTAAACAGGACAATGAATCTTCGGTTGAACCGTCCGCTTTTAACTGTGCTGCATACTGGTAAAAATAACGGGCCTGTCCTAAAAGGTCCAAAGCAATATTTGTAACAGCAATATCCTGTTCCAGCACCGGTCCATGCCCGCACCATTCACTGTTGCGCTGAGCGAGGATAAGGTTGGTATCCGCGAGATGCAGGATATAATCGATCAGTGCAGGGTTCATCACTTGATTTAATAAATTATTTACATCCCTTTCCAATCACAGAACCTGAATAATATCCACTCTTTGGAGGGGCAGGGGGAGGCTACATTTTGTTCACTTCATCAGGCAACTTGTAAAATGTAGGGTGGCGGTAGACCTTGTCCTCGGCCGGTTCAAAAAAACTTTCGCCTTCGCCGGGCCTTGTGGCATGGATGTGCTTTGACTCCACCACCCAGATGCTCACTCCTTCCATTCGTCTTGTATACACATCCCTCGCATTCTCAATGGCCATTTGCGCATCAGCGGCATGCAGGCTGCCCACATGTTTGTGATCCAGTCCCTGTTTACTCCTGATAAAAACCTCCCACAAGGGCCAGTCGTGCCCGGATTTCTTCACATCTGCCAGGGCCCCGCTTTTTTCTTCAGGGATATCGCCATAATAATATTTTTTCAGAAAATGATTTACCATATCTCTTCATTTATTTCATGCAACTTGTAATGTGTCTTTATCAGCAGGCTGGGCGGAAGTTTTTTTTGCCGAGTAGGCTGCAGCTGCTTCCCGTACCCACTCCCCTTCTTCCCATGCTTTCCGCCTGGCATCCAGCCTTAATTTATTGCAGGGTCCGTTCCCCTTCACGACATTCCAGAATTCATCCCAGTTTATTTCTCCAAAATCGTAGTGTTTTCTTGCTTCATTCCATTTCAAATGATCATCCGGCAGCTTCATCCCCAGGGTTTTGATCTGTTCGGCGATCATATCCACAAAATTCTGACGCAGCTCATCATTGCTTTTCCTTTTTATTTTCCATTTCATACTTTGGTCGCTGTGGGTACTCTCACTGTCGCGGGGACCGAACATCATCAGGGCCGGCCACCACCAGCGGTCGATCGCATCCTGGCACATCTCTTTTTGTTCCTTTGTTCCTCTTGATAATACCAGCAGGGATTCAAAACCCTGTCGCTGGTGAAAACTTTCTTCCTTGCAGATCCGCACCATGGCCCTGGCATAAGGACCATAGGATGTTCTGGTAAGCATCACCTGGTTCATGATCGCGGCTCCGTCTACCAGCCAGCCGATGGCTCCGATATCGGCCCATGTCAGGGTCGGGTAATTGAAGATGGAAGAATATTTTGCCTTGCCGCTATGCAGGTCATTGATCGTTTCCTCCCGGGAGATACCGAGGGTTTCACAGGCTGAATACAGGTAGAGGCCATGGCCTGCTTCATCCTGAACCTTGGCCAATAAAATTGCTTTTCTTTTTAAGGATGGTGCACGGGTGATCCAGTTGCCCTCGGGAAGCATCCCCACCACTTCACTATGCGCATGCTGACTGATCTGCCGGACATTGGTCTTACGGTATGCCTCCGGCATCCAGTCGCGGGGTTCGATCTTCACCTCTTCGTCTATTTTTTGCTGGAAATTATTTTCCGCATGCTGTACCGGCATATATGGTTTTTACAATACAAATGTACTGAAAACAGCCCCCTGTTCAGATGATTTGATCTTTCCTCAGTTTCAGCTGCACTACATTTTCAATGTGATGGGTATGAGGGAACATATCCACCGGCTGTACGGCCATGACATCGTATATTTTCCCAAGTAAATTGAGGTCTCTTGCCTGTGTGGCGGGGTTACAGCTCACATACACCAATACCGGTGCGGCCATTTCCAGCAGTTTCTCCACCAGTTTGGGATGCATCCCTGCCCGCGGGGGATCCGTGATCACCACATCCGGCCTCCCGTTCGCTTCAAAAAAATCATGATCGCAGACCCTTGTCACATCCCCGCAATAAAAGCTTGCATTGGGAACCTGGTTGACCGAAGCGTTCTCTGTTGCATCCTGTACAGCCGCCCTGATCAGTTCCACGCCGATTATTTTTTTTGCCTGCCGGCTTACGCAGATCCCGATACTTCCCGCGCCGCAGTAGAGATCATACACGATCTCATTGCCGGTAAGCCCGGCAAAACGTTTGACCACATCATAGAGCTTTTCCGTTTGATAAGTATTGGTCTGGAAAAATGAGAGCGGCCCGATCTTAAACCTAAGTTCACCCAGTTTTTCCGTTACATATCCTTTCCCGAACCAGGTCACCGGCTGCAGGTCATATAGGCTATCGTTTTTTTTGGTGTTGACGGTATATAGCAAGGTGGTGATGCCGGGTACATTTTGCATAAGATATTCCAGCAGGCCCTTAATTTTTTCTTCATCATTTTCACCGACGACAAGGTTGACCATGGTATCCCCGGTCGTGCATACCCGCAACTGCACATTACGCAGGAATCCGGTATGATGGCGCACATCATAAAATGATAAATTGTTTTTCGCTGCATACTCCCGGATCGTTTCCCGGATTAGATTCGAAGGCTCGGCCTGTAAGTAGCATCTGTGAATATCCACGATCTTATCAAACAAACCTTTGGCATGAAAACCAGCCGCCCCGGCCTCATCAAGTCCTGCCTGTCCGGCTAACTGGCCCTTCGGTGGAGGGGTTTTTCTAAACTCCTGTTCAGGTATAAACCTGTATTTACCGAAAGTATATTCAAGTTTATTCCGGTAAAACTTATCGTTATCAGCGCCGATAATGGGTAAAAAATCCGGCAGGGCTATTTTCCCGATACGGTGCAGGGCATCATAAACCTGTTGCTGTTTGAATGCCAGCTGCTCGGTATAGCTAACCATCTGCCACTGGCAGCCTCCGCAATCACCAAAATGCTCACAAAACGGGGCTACGCGACGGGGAGAAGGGGTATGGATCCTGAGCGGATAACCCTCGGCCCAGTCTTTTTTGTTCTTGTACAGGAAAACATCAGCCACATCACCGGGCGCTGTTCTTTCCACAAATACAACCTTGCCATTCCAATGCCCCAGCGATCTGCCTTCTGCGGCAAAATCCTCCAGCAATAAATTCTCGATGACGGTATTTCTTTTTCCTGGCACCGGGCAAATATAATTCAACAGTGAGGATCCGTATTTTATGAAACATTAAGATGCAACCGGTTCTTCCTCATTTCCATCTCACAAAATGGCAATTTTTGATACCTTTGCGCCTTCATTCAAATACATGAAAAAATTAGTTTTTATACCTTTTTTGATCGCCGCAGCGATTAGTTCTGCCCAAACCGGGTATGAGATCAAAGTGACGGTAAAACCTTTTAAAAAACAATATCTCTACCTGGGGCATTATTTCGGCAAGACATACCCCATTATCGACTCGATAATGCTCAATGATAAATGCGAAGGCGTTTTCAAAGGCAATAAAAAACTGCCGGGTGGTATTTATCTTATCGGTTATCCCAACAAAACAGGGTTTTTCGAGATCCTGATCGACAAGCAGCAAAGATTCTCGCTTACAGCCGATACAGCAGCCATGGTCCAGGGAGTCAAATTTGCGAATTCACCGGACAATGATATGTTCAAAGCCTACCAGCAGAAAATGACATCGATCGGTCAGCAGATCACAACTGCCCAGCAACAATTAAAAACAGCGGCTACCAAGGCGGATTCAACGACATTGAAAAATAAACTGGAGGCCCTGGACCAATCGATGAAGGACTACCGGGAAGGCCTGATAAAAAAGAATCCTTCTGCCCTTTTGAGCACGCTGCTGGTAGCAATGCGTGAACCCATATTGACCGGGAACCTAAAGAATCCTGCCAGCAAAACGGATTCTGTCGCCGCCTATTATTTTTATAAAAAGCATTATTGGGATGGAGTGAATTTTTATGACGGAAGACTTGCTTATACTCCTTTCTTCGAGGAAAAAATAGATAAATATTATGATCAGTTAGTTCCCCCGCACCAGGATTCTGTCATCAAGGAGCTTGACTGGATGCTCGGAACAGCCAGCATCAATGAAGAAATGAACCGCTTCCTGCTCATCAAGTTCGTGAACCGCTACCTGAACCAAAAATATATGTGGGAAGATGCTGTATTTGTGCACCTGTTCGAATCCTATTTTGCGGATAAGACCTATTCCTGGCTTAATGAGAAGGGACGCAAAACCATCAGCGACCGGGCCTACAGCCTCATGTCGAACATCATGGGCAATCCTGCCGCCGATATTTCATTACCGGATACAGCAGGAAAGGGCATTACGCTCTACAACTTTGCAGCAGATTATACCCTCGTTGTTTTTTGGGATGCCTCCTGCGGGCACTGTAAGGATATCCTGCCGAAGATCGATTCCATGTACCGGGCTAAATGGAAGGCCGGTGGCATCAGGATCTTCGCGGTAGCCAAGGAAGTGGACGGTACAAAAAAGGACTGGCTTGATTTTATCCGTGAAAAAAAATTACAGGACTGGCAACATGTATATTACTCCAAAGCAGATGAAAAGCTCCGGGTCGACAACAATATCCCCGGTTATTCGCAGCTATATGACGTGCTCACTTTCCCTACTCTATATTTGCTCGACAAAGAAAAGAAGATCATCGCCAAAAAACTGACCTACCAGCAGATGGATGAAGCCTGGATGGCCAGGAAAAAAGCCCAGCCTTAATATGGTAATCCCTTCATATAAACATCAACCCATTCCCTAATACCAGAATCAACTCATGCTATGAAAAACATATTGCTTTTCCTGTTCATTGCCTGGATAAAGACCGTACCGGCCCAGACCTTGTTCACCTATGGCCCTTATTCCGTGGATGCAAAGGATTTTTTGAGGGCGTATAATAAAAATAATACAAAGCCGGTATTGGACAAAGCGAAGGCCATGCGGGAATACCTGGACCTGTATATCAAATCAAAGCTGAAGATCCAGGATGCTTATGACCGGAAAATGGATACCCTGCAGCAGATCAGGACAGAAGTGGAGAATCTAAGGAACCAGATCTCGGAGAATTATATGACCGACCCTGTTTTCGCTGAAAAACTACAGAAGGAAGCTTTCCAGCGGAGCCTGAAAGATATCCACGTGGCCCATATTTTCATCACTTACAGGAATGCCGGTGGATTCATTGATACGGTGGCCGCGCAGAAGAAAAGGGATGAGATCCTGGCCCGGCTGAAAAGCGGGGAAGACTTTTTAAAAACGGCAAAACAATTTTCTGACGATACTTCTGCCCGTATAAACAGCGGCGATATCGGTTATGTCACTGTCTTTACCCTGCCTTATCCGTTTGAATCGGCCATATACAGCACCGCGCCCGGCAAGTACACAGCAGCGATCCCTTCAAAGATCGGCTACCATATCTTCAAAAACCTGGACGAGCGGCCCGCTATCGGAAAGATAAAAGCACAGCAGATCTTGCTGGCTTTTCCGCCGGGTATAACGGAAGATGCCAAAAAGAAGATCGGGCTGCTGGCTGATTCCCTGTATAAAAGGATCATTGCGGGTGACAATTTCAGCCGGCTGGCCATGCAGTTCAGCAATGATTATATCAGCGCCAATGTAGGCGGACAGATGGAAGATATCACTGTGGGGCAGTTTGACCCTGCTTTTGAAAAAATGGTGTGGGCCCTGCCGAAGGATGGTGCGGTGAGCAAACCCTTCCTGAGCTCCTACGGCTGGCATATTGTAAAAAGGGTCTCCCGGAAACCGGTGATCACCGACGAGAATGATAAAGCCAATCAACAGGAACTGAAAATAAAAGTTACAGCAGACAGCCGCTGGAACCTGTCGGCCAATTTCATACTGAACCAGGTCTTTGAGAAAGCCGGGTTCAGGAAATTCAGTTACAACGATGCCGCGCTCTGGAATATGAGTGACAGCGTGATCGATCACAGGCCCATGAAAGAGGGTTGGGCCATCAAGGATACCACCCGGTTATTTGCCATCGGCGATTCTATATATGATGCGCATAAATACATCAACTATGCCTATCTCTACCGTTATAAGCAGGACGGCTCGGGTCCCAAGCCCTGGGCACAGGTAAGGGATGAATGGGTACAGTCCTCCATCAAGAATTATTACCGCGATCACCTGGAATATTTCAATGAAAATTTCCGTAGCCAGATGAATGAGTTCAGGGACGGCAATATGTTCTTTGAGATCATGCAGCAGCAGGTGTGGAACAAGGCCCAGAATGATTCAGCAGCGCTGAAGGACCTCTATGAAAAAAACAAAAAGAATTTCCTATGGAAGCACAGTGTACTGGCCATTGTTTTTTATTGCCAAGACATCACTACGGCCAATGATGCTTACAACCAGTTAAAAAAGAATCCAAAGGCCTGGCGAAAGGTGGCCGAAGCCAATACTGAGAAATTAGTTGCTGATTCGGCCCGGTATGAATGGGAACAATTGCCCAATGCTGACAAACTAAAACCCGCAGCAGGTGAGATGATCGCTCCCCTGCTCAATAAGGCCGATAATACGGCTGCCTTTTGCTATGTACTGAAATTATTCCCTGACAATGATCAGCGCAGTTTTACCGAGGCCCGGGGTCTCGTGATCAACGATTACCAGTCCGTCCTGGAAAATCAGTGGAATGATGTATTACAGAAAAAATACCCGGTGGTCATCCATGAGAATGTGCTGAAGGAGATCAGTAAATGAATTGGGGTTTGGGAATTTGGGATTAGGAATTTGTAAAAATCTCTTTACGAAATATAAAATGGTCAAAGATTTTGAGTGTTCCATTTCCCAATTACTAATACCTAATTCCAAATTACTATCTGCTTACACCAACTCTTTTACCACGTTCGCCACGATCATGGGGTTGCCAAGTGTATAATAATGAAGCACGGGTACGCCGGCCGCTTTGAGTTCCTTTGATTGCTGCAGCAGCCATGCTGTGCCGAGTGTTGACACCTCCTCATCCGTTTTGCATTGCAGGATCTCATTGGCCAGCTCGGCGGGAATGTCCACATAAAAAGTGCGGGGGATCGTGGTGAGCTGCTTTTTACTCGTGATCGCTTTCAGTCCGGGAATCACCGGCACGGTAATGCCGGCGCGGCGGCAGGCTTCCACAAAAGCAAAGAATTTTTTATTGTCGAAGAACATCTGTGTGACGATATAGTCGGCCCCCGCATCCACTTTATTTTTCAGGTGCTTCAGATCCGTTTCCATATTCGGGGCCTCAAAATGTTTTTCGGGGTAGCCGGCCACGCCGATGCAGAATTTTGTCGGGCTCATATCCTTCAGTTCTTCTTCCAGATAGATGCCGGCATTGAGGTTCGCCACTTGTTTCAGCAGGTCAACGGCATATTTATGCCCGCCCGGTTCGGGTTCGAAAGAAGTTTCATTCCTGGCAGCATCCCCCCGTAGAACCAAAACATTATCAATCCCCAGGTAATGCAGGTTGATCAGCGCATCCTCCGTATCATTGATACTGAAACCGCCACAGATCAGGTGGGGCACAGTGTCCACAGTATACCTGTTCATGATGGCGGCGCAGATCGCTTCCGTGCCGGGGCGCTTGCGCACCGCCACTTTCTCAAAACTGCCCGCTGCATTTTTTTTGAATACATGTTCGCTGCGATGATAGGTAACATTGATGTAGGAGGGCTTAAATTCCATTAGTGGATCCAGGTGCTTGTAAAGAGCGCCAATCCCCTTTCCTTTCAATGGCGGCAATACTTCAAATGAGATCAGCGTTCCTTTCGACTGACCGATATGTTCTGTCACTTTCATGGCCTGCAAAGCTAACAAGGGCATGCCATTAGTCAAAACGTTGTTAAATGAATTGTCATTATCGTGCATTCTGACGCATAGCTTATTTTTGCCGGTATGGCCATCACCATTGAAACGAGGAACCTGGTTAAAAAATACGGCAACCGCACTGTCGTCAATCATGTTTCATTTGTAGTGGGGCAGGGAGAGATTGTCGGACTGCTGGGACCCAACGGGGCCGGTAAAACAACCTCTTTTTACCAGGTGGTCGGACTGGTGCGGCCCGATGAAGGAGAAGTATTCCTCAATAATGAGAATATCACACATTTGCCCATGTATAAACGGGCCAAACTGGGCATTGGTTACTTGCCGCAGGAAGCGTCCATCTTCAGAAAACTGAGCGTTGAAGACAATATTGCTGCCGTACTGGAAATGACAAAGCTTTCCAGGCATGAACAGAAACAGAAGCAGGAAACCCTTTTGGCCGAATTAAGACTCCAGCATGTGCGGAAGAACAATGGCGATGTGGTGAGCGGCGGCGAAAGACGAAGGACCGAGATCGCCCGCGCCCTTGCGGTGGATCCCAAATTCATACTACTGGATGAACCTTTCGCTGGTATTGACCCTATTGCAGTGGAAGATATTCAATCCATCGTGGCCCGGCTGAAATACAAGAATATCGGCATCCTCATTACAGATCATAATGTTACTGAGACCCTTAGCATCTGCGACCGGGCCTACCTGCTTATTGAAGGAAAGATCTATAAACACGGCACGGCGGAAGAACTGGCCCAGGATGAGGAAGTGAGGCGGCTTTACCTTGGCAGGAATTTCGAATTAAAACGAAAGGACTACCTGCATGAAGAAGCGAAAGGGAATGTTTAACATGACGGGCCGGATAATTGCTTTTTACATACCCACCCCACATAATAAATACCGGATTCACCAAATTTTATTCTCTTCCCATTAAACCCGGGGCAGGATCCCTTGTCTATGCAATGTTGTTGTTGAAGTCATGAAAGATCCATTCTCCTGAAAACCCCTATCCTGCCTTTCACTATACATTCCAGTCCGTCCCCGCTTAACGGGGGCGGATTTTTATTTCCGCATGGCTTCTATCCATTGGGCATGCTGGTTACTCAGTTCCATCTTGGACCGGCAACGCTGTATATCCTCGTTATACTCTTTTATTTTTTCATCATTCAGGGTGATCAGGGAGGCTTTCTCATAAAACGTAATGGCTTCCCTGAAATTCAATTTCAGTTCTTCCATCAGGCCGAACTTCATGAATACCCATGATTTTTCGATCGTGGGGACCTCGAAACACTGCTGCAGGTGTGCGGTCAGTTCCTCGAAACGTTCCATATCCGTCAGCAGCGTGGCATAATTATTATAGGCATGCGGGTAGAGCGGACAGCATTTGATGCAGGCCTGGTAATACATTTCAGCTTTCCGGTAATCTTCCAGCTGCGTTTTATATAACCAGCCGAGAGAATTGAGCGTAGGGCCATTATCCGGTTCATCGAGCAGGATGGCCTCATATTTTTTCAGCGCATCCACATAATTATTATTCCGGATATCGGCTTCTGCCTCCAGGTATAATTCTTCCAGATTTGAGTTCATAAGAACGTTTTTATCACCACCCCAATATCCATGCAAAAATGAGGGGCGCCACAATGGTGGCATCGCTTTCAACGATGAATCTGGGGGTATCCACATCCAGTTTGCCCCAGGTGATCTTTTCATTGGGAACAGCACCGCTATAGGAGCCATAGGAAGTGGTGCTGTCGCTGATCTGGCAGAAATAATTCCAGAACGGCACATCATGCCAGCCCAGGTCCTGGTACATCATAGGTACCACACAGATAGGGAAATCGCCGGCAATACCACCCCCGATCTGGAAAAAACCGACGCCTTTGCCGCCTGAATTCTGACGGTACCAGTCGGTAAGCATGACCATATATTCCACACCATTCTTCACCGTGACCGCCTTCAATTCTCCTTTAATAATATAGCTGGCAAAAATATTCCCCGTAGTGCTATCCTCCCATCCGGGAACCACGATGGGAATATCTTTTTCAGCAGCAGCAACGACCCAACTGTCTTTCGGGTCGATCTCATAGTATGGTTTGAGGTCACCATTACGGATCACCTTGTACAAATATTCATGGGGGAAATAGCGTTCTCCTTTTGCTTCGGACTCTTTCCATTGCTGGATGAGGTATTTTTCCAGTCGCCGGAAAGCCTCTTCTTCGGGTATACAGGTATCAGTGACACGGTTATAATGGCTGTTGAGCAGTTCCATTTCCTGTCCCGGAGTAAGGTCACGGTATTCCGGAACCCGTTTATAATGATTATGTGCCACCAGGTTCATGATATCTTCCTCGAGGTTGGCGCCCGTGCAACTAATGATCTGTACCTGGTCACGGCGGATCATTTCGGCCAGGGAAATACCCAGTTCACCGGTACTCATGGCGCCGGCCAGGGTGATCATCATTTTACCGCCGGCCTGCATATGCGCTTCATAGCCTTTGGCTGCATCCATGAGCGCAGCAGCATTGAAATGCCGGAAATGATGCTGTATGAATTGGGAAACAGGGCCTTTGTTCATGCTGTTAGTTTTGATGAAGAACGGACAAAAATACATTTTTGGGAAACAAATTTTTCTTCTTTCAAAATCATATTCTATATTGAAAAAAAATGCCATGTCTTCCCGGTTGAATCGCACGCATTTTGGTGATAAAAAGAATTCAGGGCACTTTATGACGCTCGATGAAGCCCATGCGTTATTAAATGACTGGGTACCCAATGACCGCCTGCGCCTGCATATGAAACAAGTTGCTGCCAATATGAAGGCCTGGGCCATCGAAAAAGAAGGCGCTGATGATTCCGCCGCCCTGAAATGGGAACTTGCCGGCCTCCTGCATGATGCCGACTGGGAGAAATACCCGGAGCAACATTGCCGGGTGATCATTGAAGAACTCGAAAAAAGGAATATTGATCCCGATATCATTCAATGTATCGCCGCTCATGGTCCAAGGCATTTTGGAGTGGAGCCTGTGAGCAGGATGGATAAAATGTTATATGCTTTTGACGAACTCTCAGGGTTTACTCATGCAGCTTCCCTCATAAGACCTACCGGCTATGAAGGACTGGAAGTGAAAAGCGTTTTAAAGAGGCTAAAATCCCCATCTTTTGCCGCCCAGGTAAGCCGGGAAGATATCAGTGATGCTATCGAAAGGATAGATTTTACACTGGAGGAGATCATCCAGTTCATCATTGATCATCAGAAGCTTACATCGTAATTTTCCCATCAAAAATATTTAGGTTTTCTTTAAACCTGCTCTATTAAACTAAGTCATACCGCCGGACTTTCACCGTTTAGCCCAACTGTAAGAACATTGTTCAAATAAACAATTTCATCTATGAGGAAGTTTTACCATTTGCTTGCAGTTGCCGTCCTATCCTTTTCTTTTGCAGGCAAAGCCACCGCAAACCCTGTTACCCCCGACGTTGCCAATTTTAGTTTTCTGGTTGACCCTCCCACCAACAATGTTAAGTTCTGGAGTACTTCTGTTTTCGGGTCTGAACCGGGGCCAAGGTTTTTGCAATGGGTATTCGGCGACAACACCCAGCAATATTCAGGCATACATGATTCAGTGAACCATCATTATCCAACGGCCGCTATTTATAATGCCTGCCTGAGGATCTACAGGATCCGGCCAACGTTGAACGATACGGTTCTGACAGCCTATATATGCAAGCCGGTAGAGATCCCGGTGTATTGTTCAGCCAGTTTTGATATCATTAATTCCACCGGTTCTCCTTTCTTAAAATATTTTATCGCTCATCCTTTCCACAACCAAAATAAAAAACCGGTAGAGATATGCTGGCATTTTGGCGACAGTCATGATACATGTATCCAGTATTCGAATACCTATGGCGGGCCCTACGTGGTCAGTCACAGGTATGCAGATACCGGCCGTTTCTATGTCTGTGTGAATATTCATTATGACGGCGGCTGCCAGTCCACAAGCTGCAGTTGGATACATATCGAAGTGCCGGATTCATGCGGCGCAGATTTTGAAAGATTGCTCACACCGAGCATTAATCCGCTCCTCGCTTATTTCAGAGCCTTGCCCTCAAATAATCATAACCGTAAGCCTGCCCGCATATGCTGGCAATTTGGCGACGGACATGATACCTGTCTGAATTACACAGAAAGTTATACCGGTCAATATGCTGTTGCTCACCTCTATGCAGTGGCCGGTACTTATAATGTCTGCGTTAATATCCTCTATTTTGGCGGTTGCGAGGCACACAAATGCAAAAACATCAATATCATCAGACCCGATTCCTGCGCTGCTGATTTTGAAAGGCTTCCCAACACCACTCCTAACCCGCTAACCGCTAACTATAAAGCATTACCATACCATAACAATGGAAAGAAACCATTACGTGTCTGTTGGTATTTCGGTGACGGACATGATACCTGTCTGTATTACACAGTTACTTACACCGGCATGTATACGGTCACGCATACGTACGCAGCTCCTGCCACTTACCAGGTTTGCGTCAGCATCCTGTATGACGGCGGTTGCCTGGCCTATAAATGCAAACCCATCATCATCTCAAGGCCTGATTCCTGTGCCGCTGATTTTGAAAGGCTCCCCAACACCACTCCTAACCCGCTAACCGCTAACTATAAAGCATTGCCCTACCATAATAATGGTAAGAAACCGGTAAGGGTCTGCTGGCATTTCGGCGACGGACATGATACCTGTCTGTATTACACAGTTACTTACACCGGCATGTATACGGTCACGCATACGTACGCAGCTCCTGCCACTTACCAGGTTTGCGTCAGCATCCTGTATGACGGCGGTTGCCTGGCCTATAAATGCAAACCCATCATCATCTCAAGGCCTGATTCCTGCGCAGCAGATTTTGAAAGGCTTCCCAACACCACTCCTAACCCGCTAATCGCTAATTATAAGGCATTGCCTTATCATAGCAATAACAAGAAACCCGTGCGAGTATGCTGGCAGTTTGGCGACGGACATGATACCTGCCTATATTATACAGTTACCTACACGGGAATGTATAATGTCATTCATACATATCGTTTTCCGGGGTTATACCAGGTTTGTGTCAGCATCCTCTATGATGGCGGTTGCCTGGCTTATAAATGCAAATCGCTCCAGATCGGCAGACCGGATACCTGCGGGGCGGATTTTGAAAGATTACCTAGTCCCACTGCCAACCCATTACTGGTCTATTTGAGAGCCCTGCCGCAGCATAATAACAACCGCAAGCCCTCCCGGATATGCTGGCAGTTCGGCGACGGGCATGATACCTGTATCAACTATCCCGAGAATGATACACTGCCTTATGTTGTATCACACCGCTACGCTCAGCCGGGTACCTATAATGTTTGTATACATATCCTGTACTTTGGCGGTTGCGAGGCTGGTAAATGCAAATACATCCAGGTATATCCTCCGCCCACCTGTTCTGTTACACTATTTGAGTTGACACAATCGGCGACGAGCCTGACCCGCGGATTTGTGGCCATCCCAACTACGGTTCCATATTCAAGACCGCAACGTGTATGCTGGCATTTTGGCGACGGGCATGATACCTGTATCATCATACCGGCCACTCCACCCGTGGTCACCCTGACCATTACGCATACATATCCCGGGCCAGGCGTTTATCACGCTTGTGTGGATATATTATTCGTGAATGGTTGCCAGGCCGCGGATTGCAGGGAAGTGGTCATTCGCGGAGAGCATAATATTTGCGGTGGTTATGAAACGGATTCGCTCACCGGGCCAAGAACCTTCCTGTTCAGAGGGTTCAGTATCCATGGCCCCAATGATTCAGCTATCGCCTATCATTGGTCCTTCGGAGATGGCAGCAGTGCCGCCGGCCGGATCGTGACCCATACATATGCTACACCAGGTGAATACAGGGTTTGCCTGCTGATCAATACCCTGCTCGGTTGTGAGACGAGGATCTGCAAGACCCTCCGTGTGCCGGGTCCCCACCAGGCCAACCTGGTACTATGGCCCAACCCGGTATTGACTGAACTGCATGCTGACTTCTTCTCTCTTTTCACGGAACAAGTGAATGTGAGGATCGTCAATGCAGCTGGAAATATCGTGCGCTCAACGGTGAAAAATGCGACCGTCGGATTGAATACCTGGGTATTTGATGTGAGCACGCTGTTCCCGGGAGTCTACTCCTTCCAGGTGCAATCATCCAACCAGTTTGCCAGTGCGATATTCTTAAAATTATAATAAGAGCTTTCTTACGTCAGGGCTAACACGAGCCGCTCTCATCCACAGTGATGAGGCGGCTTTTTTTTACTGCTCCTGTAAACTTGCCTTTTACCTTTACGGTTTCGTATATTGCTGATTATCGGAAAT
>CAZZDQ010000009.1:42603-73999 GCA_964652845.1 uncultured Chitinophaga sp. | reverse complement strand
AATGACAATTATTGACGAGGCTAATCCCAACCTAATAGTATTCCGTTTATCAAACGAAAAAATGAAAAAATGAGAAGTCACTGTGATAAGAACAAAGGCCCGAACAGTTAACATGGGTTTGGCACTATGCCTCTGCTGGTCGTCGCGGCGTCTTGATAAAAGTTACGCTGCTCCTCCCCGAAAATATCCTTAACTTGACAGGACGGCATGGCGCCAAGCCCTAAACGTTGGGAGCAAGCCTTTTGGACGGTATAAGACATTTAAACCTAAAATGACAATGAGAACTTTAAGACTAGTAACAACTGCATCATTGCTGATATTATGTATCAGTTGTAACCAAAGCAAAAAAGACTCTAATGACACTAACCAATCGACGTCCGATAAATTACAGCCCGGGGTCTTTTATTATTCAAATAATCAAGTGGACTCAATCTTACTAGCAACTGTTGGAGACACTTCATCTGGTCAAAACCTGGGGACTGGAGTAATACTGGACAGAGGCCCGGGAGACGAACCTTACTATATGACCAAGAGGATTATACAGGGTTATGTTGAAATACATGAGCAATATGACGATGTTGTGGTGATTCGTTCGGGCCACGGACGACTAAGAACAGGCCGTAAAGTAGATGGCAGCAAATTATTGAATGGAGAGAAACCCTGGAGAAATTGGTACGGTGGACAAATTAGTGATTTTAATGAAAAAAGAATTTCTCCGGGTGACTTTATCGTGATACCTGCAATGACCGGGCATCAATACATACCGGACAAAAACGACACTTTAACCTATTGGACAATAAAAATTAAAAGAGTTAAATAAAAGGCTTGCTCCCAACTTGCATAAAGCCCTGCCCGTTGGCCGCAAATATTCAATCAACTGGATTAAATTAAAATTTCTAAAACTTTCCTAATGCCAAAACCCGATTTACAAAAAGTCCCTTCACATCTACATGAGGAAATAGATTTAGTCGAATGCGATGACATAAACGAGGCATTTAATAAATATGCAAACTTTCAAGCCAACCTTGAAAGTGTTCCCGTTGAGAAATGGGAGTATCGATATTCCGAAGGGAAATGGAGTATCAAAGAACTAGTTCAGCATGTTATTGACGCTGAAAGGATTTTTTGCAATCGCGTTTTAGTGATTGTTCGAAAAGACAATGTAACTCCCCTGGTATCTTTTGAGGAAAAGGATTATGCAAAATTTTCCGAAGCTGGAAAAAGAACCAAGAATGATCTTATTGAAGAGCTGGTTATTGTTCGGTCATCTTCAAAAAAACTATTTGATTCATTTAGTAATGAACAATTATTTACCGTGGGAGCAGTAAATGACTATGAGATTGATGTCAACGCTTTAGGATTCGTTATTATTGGCCATCTTCTCCACCATCTGAAAATTATTCGGGAACGATATTTATGAAATACAACTGCGGCCAACATCGCATTGCCAACCTGCCTGCCGGCAGGCAGGAATGCCGGCTGCAGAATAAATGATTTCAGTTTTAGTAATTCTATTTAACTTTAGCCAGACGCAATTAATAATAGTTACACCGCAGGTCGACAGTAGTCCCGAAAGCTTTCGGGATCATTCCGGCACTTCGGCATTGCATTACCGTTAGCAGTAATGTGAACGGAAACACTTAAAACAGAGAAACACTAAAAGCTTCAGAATGACAAAGAGTACAGACATTGGGAGACAGTAGAATACTTTTACATTTGCATCATTATTAACTAAAAAATAAAATCATGCATGCACAACTAATCACTTACCAGTTAAGCGATATTTCCCAGGCGGAATATTTGAAACAAATGGTTGAACCGGACGCTCCGATTTTAGCAAGCGTAAAAGGACTTATCTCAAAGGTTTGGCTGGCTGACATAGAAAAAAATACTTTTGGCGGCTTCTACCTGTGGGAAAGCAAAACTGCAATGGAAGACTTCATGCATTCTGAACTTGTAAAAGCAGTTGTAAGCAGGCCATATGTAAAAAATGTTTCTTCTGTCGACTTTGATGTAAATCAAAAAGCTTCATTAATTACCCGCGGGCTGAAATAAAAGGCAGCGTTTTCAGTAAGCCGGCAGATGCACTGCCGTTTACATGGGTTTGGCAAGAACCGGCTGACTGCGGGTCGGATTTGCAAATATGCTGGGGGAAGCAGTTGTTTTTTGCTTGCACTGCATTTTACGCCAGCTTTACAGCGCTTATGCCTTTCATTCTAAAACCGATTGTATAATTTTGAAATAGAACATACCTGTTAAACCTTGTTACATGAGAAAGCTTATTTATGCCATCAATCTTACCCTGGATGGCTGCTGCGACCATACCAAAGGTGCCCCTGCCGAGGATGTGTTTGACTTTTATATAAACCTTTTACGTGATTCAAGCCTGTTAGTTTACGGGCGCAAAACCTATGAGATCATGGTGCCTTACTGGCCGGATATTGCAAAAAATCCGGTTGGGGAAACAAAAGCAGATATTGAATTTGCCGAGGCATTCGTTTCCATCGGCAAGGTTGTTTTTTCACAATCCTTAGGCGAAGTTGAGGATAAGAACACGAGGGTCGTTCGAACAAAGCCCGAAGACGAAATAATTAAACTGAAACAACAGGAAGGCAAAAATATTTTGATGGGCGGTGTAGCCCTTGCTTCACACCTCATAAAGCTTGGCCTGGTGGATGAATATATTTTTCTGGTGATGCCCCTGCTTGCCGGGGAAGGGAGACGGTTGATGGATGATGTCAGCCTGCAGAAGAGCTTAAGGTTAAAACTTATTGAAACGAAAGTTTTTAATTCGGGCAACGTCATACTTCGTTACGTTAACCCCTAACAAAATAGCCATACCCCTGCCGATGCAGTTTTTAAGAATAAGTTTAGCTGCTCCTCCCGCTATTTTTTCTTAACTTGACAGGACGGCACAGCGCCAAGCCATAAACGTTGTCCACTCCAATTAGTTCAAATGTTCTCACTCTATCTCAGGAACCTGTTTTTTACAATAATACACCCGGGCCTGGTGGCAGGGTTAATTCCCTGGTGGATCCTGGGACAGCAATGGAGGGAACAATTCTCTCTCCCATTTCAATTCTATCAATATGCAGGGATCCTGTTTTTTTCTTTGGGTTTGACTATTCTGCTAAGCTGTATCATCAGGTTCGCTTTGGCCGGCCGCGGAACGCTATCCCCTATTGATCCAACAAAAAAACTTGTAACCAGCGGGCTTTACCGCTACACCCGTAACCCGATGTATTTAGGAGTATTGATGATCCTGGCAGGTGAGGCCCTTTTCTTCAAATCATATCATTTAGGAATCTACCTGCTCATCATGATGCTGATTTTTAATTTTTTTATTTTAGTTTTCGAGGAACCCCGGCTGCGCAGGGATTTTGGAGATGAATATCGCAGTTATTGCAGTAAGGTCAGAAGATGGCTGTAATTTAATGCTGCCGCCAACAGGACGATCCGGCCATCCGGATTGAATTTGAAACCATCCCATTCTTCTATTACTTTCAAAACAATCACTCACAAAGTATTTAAAGGCGCTGCAAAAATAAATTTGCGTAGTTAAATAACTACACATATATTCGCAGTCAAATGGCTACATAATGAATTTACGAAGAGACGCATTCCAGGCACTTGCAGACCCGACGAGAAGAGCGATCCTGTTATTGGTTGCATCGCAGTCCATGACGGCAGGTGCCATTGCGGGAAATTTTGAGACGGCGAGACCAACCGTCTCCAAACATTTACAAATTCTTACCGAGTGCGCATTGCTGCGGCAGGAGCAAACCGGACGGGAAATCTATTATCATATCAACTCTGAAAAGATGAAAGAAATTGAGAAGTGGCTGACCCAGTTCAGGAAGATCTGGGAAGCCCGGTTCAATCAGCTTGACAATGTATTATCAAACTTAAAAAAACAAAAAAAATGAAGACCAACTTATTATTCGATTTTACTGCAAACAAGGAAACAAAGACGATATTGATCGTCAGAGAATTTGCAGCCGGACTTTCCCTGGTATGGGATGCTTTTACCAAACCGGAATTGCTCGATCAGTGGGTAGCACCTGCGCCATATACAGCAAGGACAAAATATATGAATTTTGAAGTGGGCGGAAAAAGATTCTATGCCATGGTCAGCCCGGAAGGAGAAGAGCGCTGGGCGATTCAGAAATATACTTCCATTACCCCGAAAACCAATTTCAAACTATATAATGCTTTTGCTGACAAAGATGAAAACCCTGAATTACCCGGTTCTGAATGGGATCATCATTTCAGCGAAAAAAACGGGATCACAAAAGTCAGTATTTCCATTTATAATGAATCGCTGGCACGCATGGAAAGATTGAGTGAAGGATTCAAACTGGGATTTACTGCTTCATTGGTCAACCTGGATAATCTACTGGCTGCTTTGTCGCAACAATCCTGATCCATATTCCTGGCCCACATTCAAACGCAATGGAGGTGAATTGCCATGAGAAAAATTATTGTTTTGGAATTCATGACACTTGACGGTGTGATACAGGCACCGGGCGGACCGGGGGAAGATGGATCGGGCGGATTCAAATATGGCGGCTGGTCAGCTCCTTACGGGGATGAGCTTTCGGGAAAGATCATTAAAAAACAAATGGCGCCTGCAGATCTGCTTTTGGGCAGAAAAACTTTTGAGCTCTTTGCCGGATACTGGCCCGAACATGCAGACCACTGGTCGGGCATCAATGAGGTCACCAAATATGTACTGTCCCGGACCCTGAAAAAATCAGCCTGGAAAAATTCAGTTTTCCTCCGGAGCCTGGCAGATATCAAAAAGCTCAAAGATTCAAAAGGCTCCGCCATTAAGGTTTGGGGCAGCAGTGAACTCGTGCAATTGCTCCTGAAACATGACCTGGCAGACGAGCTCTGGCTTAAAATTTTCCCCCTGACACTTGGTAAAGGAAAAAAGTTATTCGGTAAGGGTGTGGTTCCGGCAGCATTCTCATTAACAGAAACGACAGTTACACCCAGCGGGATGATCTTTGCCAATTATAAGCGGGCCGGGAAAGTGAAGACAGGAACTGTTGGGGAATAAACAACGAAATATTGTATCTTCATCAGGCAATAGTGATCGCCTGTACCATTCTAATTTCATGCCATCGCTGTTGTATTATTCGTGGTGCTGAATTATTCTGACATTATTTAACCAAAGCGCTCACCCTAATAAAATGCTTTAGTTAATTCTTGATCCTAAGCTTTTACCAGGGTATCAAAATAATATACTTCATATAAAACAACAGGAGGCAGTGATGGAAACTGTAAAACCGCCGATGCAAAGCATCAAACAGATCATGAAAGCCATCTGGGAAGATGGCGATTATGGTCAACTATCCATGTATAAGAAAGACTGGGATGATGATTTCATCTCCAGGCTGCCCATTCAGGCCGGCACCAAACTGCTGGATGTGGCTTGCGGAACAGGCTACTTCTGTATCCTGGCTGCAAAACGCGGAGCAGAAGTAACCGGGATCGATCTTGCAGGCAACCTCGTCGCACAGGCAAGAAACCATGCAAAAGAGCATGGTGTGCGTATCCGGTTCGACGAAGGCGATGCCGAGGCGCTGCCTTATGCCGACAATTCATTTGACATTGTCACGAGCATGATCGGGGCTATGTTTGCGCCGCAGCCCGAAAAAGTAGCTGCCGAACTCCTGCGTGTATGCAAGCCGGGCGGTATCATTGCAATGGCTAACTGGACAGCTGAAGGGATCACCGGCGAAATGTTTGGAATTGGTCCAAAATATCTGCCGCCCCCTCCCGGGGTACCCTACCCGCTTCTATGGGGAAATGAGGATACCGTACGCCAGCGATTCGGCAAGGGGATCAGGGATCTCCAGCTCACCCGGCGCAACTGGGAAATTAAATTTCCTTTTGATGAAACGCATGTAGTTGAATTTTTCAGCCGGTATTTTGGACCGGTAAAGAGCACGCTGGAAGCGCTGAATACCCAACCGGAAAAAAAGAAACAAATGGAAGCCGATATGCTTGCTTTCTGGAAGAAACATAATCGCGCCACTGACAGTACCCTGGTTTGTGACGCTGAATGGCTGGAAGTGGTGGCAACCAAAGCCTAAGAATCTATTCCGGTTTTAGTTGATCGGAAAACAAAAATGAAAAAAGCAACAGGCATCGGCGGCATTTTTTTCAAGTGCAAGAACCCCAAAAAAATGACTGAATGGTATCAAAAGCATCTTGGCCTGACCACAAATCCATACGGGGCAACTTTTGAATGGTATGAAAGTGCTGACAGCACAAAGAAAGGACAAACCCAATGGACCCCGTTTCCCGAAACGACAAAATACTTTGACCCTTCCACAAAGGACTTCATGATAAATTACAGGGTTGAAAACCTGGAAGCGCTTATTGAAAATTTTTAAAAGGATGGTGTAACCATCGTGGACACTATTCAAACTTATGACTTCGGCAAGTTTATCCATATCCTCGACGAAGAAGGAAACAAAATTGAACTGTGGGAGCCGAAGGATTGAATCTGAAGATCAGGGAAAAGTATCATAAGAGCCGGAAGATTTCTGTTTGACCGGCTGGATATAGTTTTTTGGGTCCTGATCAGAATACTATAAATTTAGGCAGTAAGCATAATATTTCATATAAATTAAGGAATATGAAAAAATTCTTGATATACGTTTCGCTGACCCTGGCTGCAGTCTCATGCAACAGCAATAAAACAAAGCCAGCAGATACAAAAACCGACACCAGCGGCGGCAAAAATTCAGTCAATAACACTGAAAACTCATTGCCTGAAGCCTGGTTCCGGTCTAATAAAGATTCGATTCTGATCGAGCCATTTGACATAGAGCTAAGTCTTAGTCCAAAAGCTGTTGCAAGACTGCAAAAGGGCAATGAAACGATCATTGTGGCCGCAGACCTGAGCGGAACGCCAAAGGATAGTTCAAAAGTGACCCTGGAAGAGGACGGGTCCTTCTTCGTGGCATCTGTTTCAAAAGAAATTCACTATGGGGATCCCGTAAGATTTGACAATATCAAATTTCCGAAGAAGATCTATGACGAGCTCGCCGACAAGAATATTGACCTGGGCATCAATGTCTATACCGGGCGGAAAACCTCACCAGACAATTTATTGGACTGCCAGCCTTTATTCGACAAGATCAGTAATGTGGTGAATAAAAAATTTACACTGAAGGGCAAATTGATCTATGGGGATGATTGAGTTCCACCTTCAAACAGGTCCGAAGTATGTGTACAGGCATCCTGAGCCTTTTACAGCCTGTTCGTGTTCTCACCAATTAAAGTCAAGCTTTCGATTACCATTTAAAAAAATTGAATACTTAAATAAAAGAATGCTGCCTTGAGCGATTCAGATAAAACACTGAAAAAGAAATACGGCTTTGAAGACCTCTTCAAACCCGATCCGCTTGCAAGAAAGGCATTGCGCTACATGAAGAACGGGAAAAATTTGCTCGATGCAGGCTGTGGCGAAGGGGCTGACAGTGTCTTTTATGCAAAGAAAGGATTCCGGGTACTGTCCATTGACGGCAACAAAGTTTATTTAAGCCGGATGCGCAGGTATATTCGTGATAAGGGTATCACAAATATTTCAATAAAATATGGTGACGTTGTCAGTTATCCTTACCGCCAAAATTTTTTCGACGCCATCAATTGCCTGTTGGTGGGCTGTTGCATGAAAAGAAGTGAATTTGATAAACTGGTCACACGGCTGAAGCGGACGGTTAAAAGATCAGGTATCATTATCATGTCATTACGGAATTACCTGGATGCTGAGTTTATTGATTATGCATCTTCTGAAAAAATGATCGAACCAAATACTTTCAGGAAAAAAGAAGAGTGCTGCAAGATCAGGTACTATATCGAAAAAAACCGGTTGCTTGAACTTTTTAAAGGATTTGATATCTTACACTATTTTGAAGGATTTTTACCGGATAAATACAAGGAAGTGAAGGAGCATGGAGACTCCTGTATCATTTGCAGGAGACCTTAGAAAAGCATTTTCTGTATTGCCGGAAATTTATAAACTTACAGAAGAAATCTTCCAAAAATGAACGAAAAACCAGTTACCAAAACCACCGAACCGATCTCCTTTCTTTTATTTTCAGCCTCCCTGAGAAAAGGTTCGCTCAATCATAAACTTGCAAAGCTGGCAAGTGAGGTAATCACTAAGAATGGGGGGAAAGTTGATTTTGCAGATATGAGTGAATTCGACTGCCCTTCTTTTAACCAGGACCTGGAATCAGCCGGCTCCCATCCACCGGGAGCAGTAGCATTACGCGACCGGCTTTTATCCAATGATGCATTTATCATCTCTTCACCGGAATATAACGGCTCCATGCCCGGTAACCTGAAAAACATCATCGACTGGGTCTCCAGGTTCCGGCCACAGCCATTCAATGAGCGCCATGCCCTTTTAATGTCCGCTTCTCCATCCATGGCGGGCGGGAATAAGGCGCTTTGGTCGCTCCGGATGCCCCTTGAACACCTGGGGGCAAGGGTATTTCCCGATATGTTTTCCCTGGCCATGGCCCACCAGGCCTTTACCGCCGAGGACAAGCTCATTAATGCAACGCTTGAAAAGCGTTTTGAAGATAACATAAAAGCCTTTATGAGTTTAGTGGAAGCAGCAAAGAATTATCCCTGTATCAAGAAAGCATGGGTTGAATTCCTGGGAGAAAAACCTGACCCGGTGACAGAGCGGGTCGAATGAAGCAACTTTAAAAAATTTCACTTTTAAATAAATAACTATGGCAAAAGGAATAAGTAAAGATCTCACTGCAAAACAACGCCAGGACCTGCTGAATGTCCTGAAAACACGGTTTGAAAAGAACATGAACCGCCATAAAGGGCTTGAATGGGCCAGGGTACAGGCCAGGCTGGAAAAAAATACTGAAAAACTATGGTCACTCAACGAAATGGAAAATAGCGGTGGTGAGCCGGATGTGGTTAACCAGGACAAAAAGACGGGTGAATATATTTTTTATGATTGCTCGGCACAAAGTCCTGCCGGCCGCAGAAGTTATTGTTATGACCGTGCAGCCCTCGAAGCAAGAAAAGAGCATAAACCAAAAAATAATGTTATGGATGTGGCAGCTGCCATGGGTATCGAAATTTTAACGGAGGAAGAATACCGGGCATTACAGCAAACGGGGAATTTCGATACTAAAACTATGAGTTGGATCCTGACGCCACCTGCCATCAGGAAACTTGGCGGGGCCATTTTCTGTGATCGGCGCTACGACACGGTCTTTGTCTATCACAATGGCGCCGATTCCTATTATGCAGCCCGGGGCTTCCGTGGATCGCTGAGGATCTGAAATTATATTTCTTCAGAAAAAGTCATTCTTAAACACAGGTTATGGCACAACCCAATTCCCGGTTAGAAGCGTTTTCCGATGGAATATTTGCATTCGCCATTACGCTGCTGGTAATTGACATTAAGGTCCCGGCAATAGTCAGGGTGAGCGGCAATACTGACCTATGGTATGCGCTGAAAAATGTTATTCCTTCGGTGCTTTCATTTCTTTTAAGTTTCATTGTGATACTCATCACATGGGTCAATCACCATAACCATTTAAAACTCCTGGACAAATCTTCCAACGCATTCCTCTATGCAAATGGGTTTTTAATGCTTTCTGTTGTTGTTCTTCCCTTCCCTACTTCCTTCCTGGGTGAATACCTGTTCTCCGGGCATGCCGCCCCGGCCATGACGCTTTATGATGCTGTACTTTCATTCCAGGCCCTCGGCTGGGTCCTGATTTCACAAACAGCCCTTACAGGAAAACTGGGCAAAAATGAGAAAGCAAACCGGGAAATCCGTCAGCACGGCCGGTTTGGTTATTTTGCCTTCACCCTGTATGCGCTGTGCAGCATAACAGCAACCTGGTTTCCCCTGGTCATTGCTTCCTTTACCGGGTTCACCTGGATCTTCTGGTTGATATTTGGTATAAGATTCAGGCACGAAGAATGAACCGGAATGAGGTGAATGTTTAATGATTCCCGCTGAAGGCCGTATAACAGCTATCCGGGTTCATGTATCAATCCCCAGCAGGTCGAGCATAAATGCATATTTCATCGCAATGAGTTTCTGCGCCTCGAACCTCCCCGATTCGCCGCTATGACCCGCACCCATATTGCATTTGAACAATACCACATTGCTCCCGGTATTATTCTCCCTGACCTTTGCCACCCATTTGGCCGGTGAAAAATAGGGGACCTGTGTATCATTCAACCCGCCGGTGGAAAAGATCGCTGGATAATTTGCTTTTCGGACATTATCATAAGGCGACCAGGAAAGCATATAATCATAATATTCCTTTTTATTCGGATCACCCCATTGATCATATTCCAGTGTCGTCAGGGGCAGGTCGGGATTATACATATCGGTCACCACATCCATCCAGGGCACTTCGGCAAGAACACCTTTAAACAGGTCGGGACGAAGGTTAGTAATAGCTCCCATCAGCATACCACCCGCACTGCCCCCGTTGGCAAACAGTTTTTCTTTTGATGTATATTTTTCATTGACCAGGAACTGCGCACAGTCCACGAAATCAGTAAATGTATTTTTCTTGTGCAATAATCTTCCGTCCTCAAACCAATGTCGGCCCAACTCCTGCCCTCCCCTGATATGTGCAATGGCATAAACAAATCCCCGGTCAAGCAGGCTTACCACTGAGCGGTTAAAGAAAGGATCCGTATTGAGGCCATAAGAACCGTAGGCATACAGCAACAGGGGATTGCTGCCATCTTTTTTGAAAGCTGTTTTCTTATAAACCAGGGAAATGGGAACCATGGTACTGTCTGTGGCCCTGGCCCAGATCCGATGCGTTTCATATTGCGAAGCATCAAAACCTCCGCCGATCTTCTGCTGTTTCAATAATTTCTTCTCTTTGGTGATAAGATTATAGTAATAATCCGATGAGGGAGTGGTGAGGGAAGAATAGGTATAGCGAATGCTGTCCAGCCCATATTCATCGGAAGCAAGGGACATATTTGCCACATATGCTTCCTCACCAAAATCAACTTTATAGGAAGAGTTATCTTTCCGGTCAATGACCTTTATTTCAGTAAGCCCGTTCACTTTTGACTGCGCCACATAATAGTCTTTCAATACTTCTACATACTGCAGGTAGGCGGAATCACTATGCGGTATCACATCTTTCCAGTTGGTCAGCCCGGGTTGAGCGATGGGGGTTTCCACAAAACGAAAATTCGTCGCTTTATAATTGGTGCGGATATGAAAAATATTCCCTTCATTATAGCTGACCGAATATTCAAGATGGGGCAAGCGGGGCTGTATCAGCATTGCAGCCGCATTGTCCTGCGTGGCATCGAGGTACCTTATTTCATCCGAATTGGTGCTGTTGCTGTTGATAAAAATATAGTGATTGTCTTTTGAAGTACTGAGATAAACTGAGTAGGTGCTGTCCTTTTCAGTATATATTTCTTCATCGGACGAGGGGTCAGTACCCACCCTATGTTTCATCACTTTGTAACTACGAACGGTGAGGTCATTTAATGTATAATAAAGAATTTTGCTGTCTGTCGTCCATGCATAGCTTCCCGACGTATTGGAAATAGTTTCGGGCAACATTTTTCCACTAGCCAAATCCTTGATAAACAAAGTGCTTCTTCTTCCCCCGGTCGTATCGATCCCGACGGCTATCAGGTCATTGTTCTTTGCCGCTTCCCAGCCCCTTACAATATAGATCTGGTGCCCTGCTGACATTTCGGGCACATTCAGAAAAACCTCCTCCGGAGATGAAAGATTCTCTTTTTTCCGGCAATAGTAAGGATATTGTTTCCCTTCTTCAAAACGGGTATAAAACCAATATCCATGCCCTTTGAAAGGCAAAGATTCCTGTTTCTGATCGATCCTCGCGACCAGCTCATCATATATTTTTTTCTGAAGATCCTCAGTGTGCTTCATGTACGCTGCCACATATCCATTTTCTTCTTTCAGGTGATCGATCACAGCAGAATCCTTCGGGTTATTAAGCCAGAAATAATCGTCCACCCTTGTATTGCCATGTTCGGAAAAACTATGTGTGACCTTTTTTGTTGCGGGAGGTTTCAGGTCAGCAGTATCATTTGAACTTTTGTTTTGGCAGGCAGCCAATGAGATAATAAAAGAAAGAAGATAATAGTGTCTCATACAGGAAGATTTATATATGAAAGGTAGGAGTAATTTTTAAATTGAAATCCCGGAATTTCCAACTAACTGATGGAAGAAGGACTCCTCTGGAATGAACTTATATGATTACTACACCGGAAATCTTCTTACATTTATTCCTTTCATAGAAGACCTATATGAAAGCTGCTGTCCATACTAAATATGGTTTACCCGGAAACCTTGTATCAGGGAAATTGACATACCAAGGCCAAAAGAAGATGAATTGCTGATCCGGGTGCATGCCGGCACGGTTAACCGGAGCGATTGCCATGTGCTGTCCGGCCGGCCCTTCATGATGAGGCTTTTTACGGGATACAGTGCTTCTATTTCATATCGAGAATTTGAAAAAATGAATGTTTCTGGTTAAGGATTTCAAACTGATCCACTACCGAAATGTGGAATAAGAGTAACTGAGTCGGTTTTATTCGTACATTAACATGCTTTAATTCTATCATTTTTTTACTATCTCAAAAAACCGAAAATGGAGATCAATAATACTTATACTGCTGGCATTTGGCATGTCAAAGCAGGAATGGAAGAACGTTTTATCAACGAATGGTCGGCATTTGCAAAATGGACGGACGCCCATTTTCCCGGGAATGGCAAAGGCAATTTGCTACAGGACCAGAAGGATCTTTCCAGGTTCATCTCCTTTGGAGACTGGAAGAATGAAGAAGAAATTATGCGCTGGCGCGACTGTGCTGAATTCAAGAATTTTGTTTCACGGGTAAAAGAGATCTGCGATGACTTTCAACCCAATACCCTGAAACTGGTTTCAAGTTCAAAATGATATTCTAAAACACCCCGCTGCAGGATCCTATCACCCCGGAATCAACACCGGTAATTATCATTGAATCCCATTTTTATTATATGAATAGAATAATCGCAATCATCCTTTCTTGCTTCCCGGTAATTTATTTTTCTTCCTGCAACAATAGCGGTCAGGATACCACATCTTCCGATAACCCTGCGATCGATAAAGAATTGTTTGAATATATCAATAAGATCAAAATAGTGGATAACCATGCTCACCCCAATACCATTGAACTGCATGATACCGGTTTTGATGCCTTGCCCCTGGATACACTGGGGGATATTGAACTCCCTGCACGCGTAAAGCCCGGAAGCCCCCTTTGGCTCGATGCCTACAGGGGCGTTTACAACTATACTGGCAATGACCTCGATGAAAAAGAGATCAAATCAATGATGGACACTGTGGCAAATATGGTCAAACAAAAAGGGGAAAAATTCCCCGAATGGGCACTTGACCAGGCGGGGATCGATATGATGCTGGCCAACAGGACCTATATTGGCCATGGGATCTCTTCTCCGCGTTTTCGATGGGTCTCCTATGTGGATGCACTTTTATTTCCTTTTTCCACTAAGAATGAGGCCATGGGAAACCCGGACCGGGAAAAACTGTTTCCCCTGGAGAATAAGTTGATGAATAGATTTCTTGAGGACCTCCATATCAGTAAACTACCTTCCACCCTCGATGAGTATCTTAAAATGGTTGTGACCGCAACCCTTGAATCACAAAAAGCAGGTGGTTGTCTGGCAGTGAAATTCGAAGCCGCTTACCTGCGTTCATTGGATTTTGAAAAAGTTTCCAGTGAAACTGCTGATAAAGTGTATATGCAATCAGTGCAGGGCGGAATAATGACACATGAACAGTATAAGTCGCTCCAGGATTTTATTTTTCGTTACATAGCCCGTGAAGCCGGGCGATTAGGGCTTGCCGTGCACATTCATTCTTTTCCCGGGGCCGGCAATCATTTTGTCGCTGCTGATGCTGACCCTATTTTGCTGGAACCGGTATTCAATGACCCGGAATTACACAATACAAAATTTGTCCTGATCCATGGCGGCGGAACCTTTTGGAAACATACAAGTGCCATGTTATGGAAGCCGAATGTATATGCCGATATTTCGTTGATGACGCTTTTATGGCCCCCTGACCAGGTCGCAAGCGTGCTCAGGGATTGGCTTTCGCAATTTCCGTTAAAAGTTCTGTTCGGTACGGATTCAGATTCGTTCGGGCCGGGTTACGGATGGGAACTCAGTGCATGGATCGCTACCCATACGGGAAGAGAAGCATTGGCCATTGCTTTGACAGGAATGATGAAAAGCCATGAGATCAACCGCAACCGGGCTGAAGAGATCGCCAGGATGGTACTGCGGGGAAATGCATCGGCCCTGTATAAATTAGATCTTAAATAAGATTATTGAAAGTAGTTAATCCTGTTACCGTTCGTATAATTTTTTTAAACGGTATCCGTGTTGATTTTACTGATTTCCTTTTTTATTTTACCTTACCCCGATCAAATCCATTTATTCTCGATCGTTTACTTATCTGTGAATTTCATTTTATGACAAAGAATAAGACCACCGAAACCAAAAAGAGTGTCACTGCATTCATTAATGCCGTGCCGGATGAGCAAAAACGAAAGGACAGTTTCAAGGTCATCGAACTCATGAAAAAAAAATCCGGCCATGAACCCAAAATGTGGGGACCCAGCATCGTGGGTTTCGGAAGTTATCATTACAAATATGAAAGCGGCCGCGAGGGTGATATGCCTGTAGTGGCATTTTCTCCCCGCAAGCCTGCTATTGTCTTTTATCTTTCAGGGAACTATGACAAAAGAGAGAAATTGCTGCAGCAACTTGGTAAATACAAAACGGGAAAAGGATGTATATATGTCAGGAAACTGGCAGATGTCAACGAAAAAATTCTGACAGAAATGATCAGCGAGTCACTCAGCCATATGAAAAAACATTGACCGTTTCATGCAAAAAATATTATTTTTTGATTGAATAAACATTTTGGAGAATGGAACTTAAGCAATACCTGGCCGATACTTTCCGGTATAACAGCTGGGCCAATAAAAAAGTGCTGGATAAAATAAAATTATTGCCGGACAAGTCGGCTGCCATCCGCTTCTTCAGCCATCTCATCAATTGCCAGTACAAATGGATGGCCAGGATAAAACAGGATCCGGAAGCACAGAAAATGGACTGGTGGGATCCGCAGTACCCGCTGGAAGCGCTGGATGAAAAATGGAATGACAGTCTCCGAATATGGCTTGCCTATATCGAAAACTCATCGGAGAAATCACTGGAGACGGAAGTTCCCTTTATCGGGTTTGACGGGGGTAATTATGTTGCTACACCGGCCGATATTGCCCTTCAGCTGAATTATCATTCCATTCACCACCGTGCTCAGATACAGGCAATTATCCGGGAACAGGGCTTAACGCCCGATTTCATTGATTATATCGGTACCAGGTACAGGAAAATAAGCTGATCCCGGGTTTACCATCGTAATGACCCGATGATCCGCTTATTCCGTTAATCTAAAATTAAAATGGCGGGGTTGGGGAATTATTTACATTTGGCTTGCCAAAAGATCATTCACTAAAAAACTTTAATATGACAAACAAAGAATTCTTTATCCATCGCTGGAATGATGAATCAAAGATCACTGCCAAAGCAGTAAGAGCCTTGCCTGCAGATGCCAGCAAATGGGATTATAAACCCAATCCCCTCACCCGTTCGGCCCGTGAGATCATTGAGCATGTCTTACCGCATGCAGAGGACCTGTGTGGAGCAACAGAAACCTTAGTGATCAATGAGCATGAAAAGCATTTCAACAATGCCGAAGAAGCAGCTTCCTATTTCGAAAAATGGGCAGGCATGCTAGGCGATAAACTCAATGCCATCGACGATAAAACATGGGATGAGCAGATCGTACCAATGGTATCACACGGTAACAAGGTATTTGAAGCGCCTATGACCAATATGTTCTGGATCTATATTTTTGAGATGACGCATCACCGCGGGCAGCTGAGCACATATTACCGCCCCATGGGAGTACGGAATCCCCAGATCTACGGACCAACTGCAGAAGATATTGCAGAAATGATGGCGGCCCATCAGAATTGATCATTTGCCTGTAAGTTCCACAAGGCAGGCAGCAAGGCTTTGCTTCCAGTCGTGCATCCTGAGATGATAAGTCTGCCTGATCTTTTCTGTATTCAAAACAGAATATGCAGGTCTTTTCGCCAGGGTTGGATATTCCTGCGTTGAAACCGGGTTGATTTTACACCTGGCATGGGTCTGTTGTTTGATTTCTGAAGCAAACTCATACCAGCTGACAGTACCTGCATTACTGAAATGAAAGATCCCCGGGGTCCATTTTTCACCGGCAATGATCTTCAAAATGGCTTCAGCGAGGTCAGAAGCATAAGTCGGAGAACCAAATTGATCATTTACCACATTGATCTCGTTCTTTTCATGCTGCAGCCTGAGCATGGTCCTGACAAAATTTTTCCCGAATTCACTATAAACCCAGGAGCTGCGGATGATGATGGCTTCCGGATTTTGCTGTGAACACAGCTCCTCTCCCATCAGCTTCGAGGCACCATATACATTGATCGGATTTACAGGGTCGGTCTCCCGGTATGGGATGGTTGTATTCCCGTCGAAAACGTAGTCCGTAGAGATATGGATCAGTTTAATATTGAATTCCCTGCAGATACCGGCCAGGCTGCCGACCGCATTCCCGTTAATAATGAACGCTTTCTCTTTTTCTTCCTCTGCCCGGTCTACTGCCGTATAGGCAGCACAGTTGATACAGTATTGCGGATGCCAGGCTTCAAAACTATGACGGATCATTTCAGGATGATGAACAGGCATATCCTCCCGTGACAGGAATATGAATGCAAATGGCGGGTAAGTGGCTGATATCTTTCGCAGGGATCTTCCCAGTTGTCCGTTGGCGCCGGTCACCAGTATGTTGGGAAGGGCGGGCATCAGGATTCAAAGGTGAATTCGTTGCGGCACTCAGCCAACGGCGGCAATGCCATATCTTTTTCTGATATGATGATCTTTTTTTCATCCAGTTTCCAGTCGATACCCAGGGAGGGATCATTATACAGGATCCCGGCCTCGCTTGCCTTGTTATAGAATACATCGCATTTATATAATACGACCGCTCTTTTGCTAAGAACGGAAAAACCATGCGCAAATCCAGGCGGGATCAGGAGTTGTTTATGGTTTTTGGCTGATAATTCCAGGGAATATGTTTTGCCGTACATCGGGGAGCCCTGGCGGATATCCACTGCAATATCCAGTATCCTGCCACGCAGGACCCGCACCAGTTTTGTTTGGGCAAAGGGAGGAAGCTGGTAATGCAATCCCCGGATCACCCCTTTTACCGACGAGGACTGGTTATCCTGGACCCAGTGTGCATGAATGCCGTCGGCTGCGAAAATTCTTTCATTATATGATTCAAAAAAATAACCCCGCCCGTCCTTCAATACGGCTGGCTCAAAGATCAATAGCCCGGGGAAATCTGTTTTTATGAATGGCATGTTTATAGGCTCCAGTAAGTTCTGCTAGTGATTTTGCTCCTGTAGATCCCTTTCAGGTCGGCCACCAATCCGTTCGGCCGGGTGATGGAAGCATAATAAGCGTCATCGTGCTGCAGGTAATCGTTATGCGGCACGGCTACGATCACGGCATCATAATCATTCCCGGCCTTTTTTACCAGGCCGAAACCGTATTCGTGTTCCAGTTCCTCCGAATCCGCATGCGGGTCCTCCACATCCACATTGATATAATAGGATCGCAGCGCCTTTACCACATCGGCGATCTTGGAATTGCGTATATCACTTACATTTTCCTTGAACGTGGCTCCTTTCACCAGCACTTTTGATGATTTCACATCCGCGGAGTTCCTGATGATATGCTGGACCACCCTTTTGGCCACATATTTGGCCATATTATCGTTGATATTCCTGCCGGCCAGGATCACTTCGGCATCATATCCCAGCGCATTAGCTTTATAGGTCAGGTAATAGGGATCCACGCCGATGCAATGACCTCCCACAAGACCGGGCTGAAACTTCAGGAAATTCCACTTGGTGCCGGCAGCTTCCAGTACTTCATAGGTGTTGATGCCGACCAAATTGAAAATGATGGAAAGTTCATTCATCAGGGCAATATTCAGGTCCCGCTGTGTATTCTCAATGATCTTGGCGGCCTCCGCTACTTTAATGGAGGATGCTTTATGGATACCTGCCTGCACTACCAAGGCATATACCCTTGCGATCTCTTCCAGGGATTCCTCATCACAGCCCGAGACCACTTTTGTGATCTGTGACAGGGTATGTTTTTTATCTCCGGGATTGATCCGCTCGGGCGAATAACCGATCTTAAAATCCATTTTATGCCTGAGGCCGGAGATCCTTTCTATTACAGGCAAACAATCCTCTTCCGTACAACCGGGATAAACAGTTGATTCGAAAACAACATAATCCCCTTTCTTGATCACCTCACCGATGGTTTCGGATGCTTTCAGTACAGGGCCCAGGTCGGGTACATTGTGATGGTCCACCGGGGTCGGTACGGCCACAATGAAAAACCTTGCCTCCTTCAATTCATCCAGTGAATCGGTAAAAACAATATCGCATTTCTCAAAATCTTTTTTTTCCAGTTCATCGCTGGGATCAATGCCCTGCTTCATCATCTCCACCCGTTTTGCGCTAATATCAAAACCAATAACAGAGATCTTCCTCGCAAATTCCAGGGCGATCGGGAGGCCTACATATCCAAGGCCGATCACGGCCAGTTTATTTTTCTTTTCCAATAGTTCCTTATACATCAATTTGATTTTATTATCCGATACTGACGAATTCCTTGGGTTGCCTGCTCCATTCCCCAGGGGGAAGGGATCTGAAATAATCAAAAGTGATCTTCAACCCTTCAGCCCTGGAAATGACGGGCTTCCATCCCAGCAATTTTTTTGCTTTGGAAATATCCGGTTGCCGCTGCCTGGGGTCATCAACCGGGAGTTTTTTAAAAACGATCTTTACTTTCTTTCCCGTCAGTTCCAATATTTCCTCTGCAAAATCTTTCAGGGAAATTTCATCAGGATTACCAAGGTTGACCGGCATGTGCTCCCCGCTCATCAGCAAACGGTAGATCCCTTCGATCATATCATCCACATAACAAAAACTGCGGGTTTGCGTGCCATCCCCAAAAACAGTCAGGTCCTCCCCTCTTAATGCCTGGCCGATAAAGGCGGGCAGGGCGCGGCCGTCGTTCAGCCGCATCCTGGGTCCATAGGTATTGAATATCCTTACGATCCGCGTCTCTACCTTATGAAAACTATGATAGGCCATGGTAATGGATTCCAGGTATCGTTTGGCTTCATCATACACGCCACGGGGTCCGACAGGGTTGACATTACCCCAATAATCCTCGCTTTGCGGATGGACCAGGGGATCACCATATACTTCACTGGTGGAAGCTACCAGGATGGTGGCTTTTTTTTCTTTGGCCAGTCCGAGGCAATTATGTGTGCCCATCGCACCCACTTTCAGGGTCTGGATCGGGATTTTCAGGTAATCGATCGGGCTGGCGGGTGAAGCAAAATGCAGGATATAATCCAGGGGTCCTGCAATATGAATGAACTTGGTAATATCATGATGATAGAATTCAAATTTTTCCAGTTTGAAAAGTTGTTCAATGTTCCTGAGGTCGCCGGTGATCAGGTTATCCATTGCGATCACATGAAATCCCTCCCGGATGAACCGGTCGCATAAATGCGAGCCCAGGAAACCGGCAGCGCCTGTGATCAGTACTTTTTTCCTTTTCATGGTCATGTAATGGCAGTCCTCCCGATGCTGAAATATTGAAAACCCAGTTCTTTCATGCGGCCGGGTTCAAAAAGGTTCCGTCCATCAAATATAACCCTGTTCTTCAGCCGGGATCCGATCATTCTGAAATCCGGCGTGCGGAATTCATTCCATTCGGTAGCGATGATCAGGGCGTCGGCGCCTTGCAGGGCATCATAAGGTCCGGCGGCATATTCTAATTTATCTCCCAATAGTGATCTTACATTATTCATCGCCTCGGGGTCAAAAACTGAAACCGATGCTCCTTCTTTCAAAAGAGCGCCGATGATATCCAGCGAGGGCGCTTCCCTGATATCATCGGTATTGGGCTTGAAGGAAAGCCCCCAGAGTGCAAACCGTTTCCCCCGGAGATCTTCATTAAAATATCTTTTTACCTGCGGGAGAAGATGCAGTTTTTGTGCATCGTTAACCCGCATTACGGCGTTCAGGATCCTGAAATCATAGCCTGCTTCGCCGGCAGATGAGGCGAGGGCCCTTACATCTTTGGGAAAACAGCTGCCACCATACCCGATCCCGGGGAATAAAAAGCGTTTGCCGATCCGGTCGTCGCTGCCGATACCCCTCCGCACCATGTCCACATCGGCGCCCATTAATTCGCAGAGGGTAGCGATCTCATTCATGAAAGAGATCTTGGTGGCCAGGAAAGTATTGGCCGCATATTTGGTGAGTTCGGCTGAACGTTCATCCATAAAAATAACAGGGTTGCCCTGGCGTACAAAGGGAGCAAAAAGATCGGTCATGATCTTTTTTGCCTTTTCAGACCTGGTGCCAATGACCACCCGGTCAGGCTTCATGAAATCTTCCACTGCTACACCTTCCCGAAGGAACTCAGGATTGGAAACAACATCGAATTCCCCCGAAAAATTTTTAGCGATGGCGGCCCTTACTTTTTCTGCCGTACCCACCGGCACTGTGCTTTTGTCAATGATGACCTTATAATCGCCCTTTTGTAAGATCTTTCCGAGTTGATCAGCCACTTCAAGCATATGCTTGATATCAGCCGAACCATCCTCCCCCGGGGGGGTGGGCAGGGCAAGAAATATAACGGAGGCACCTTCCACACCTTCGGCTAATTGCGTAGTGAAACGCAAACGCCCGTCTTTCAGGTTGCGGATAAATATCTTTTCAAGCCCGGGTTCATAAATGGTGATCTCCCCCTTTTTCAGTTTGCCGATCTTTTGACTGTCGATATCCACGCAATACACATCGTTGCCGGTTTCAGCAAAGCAGGTTCCGGTGACTAACCCGACATATCCCGTCCCGACGACTGTAATTTTCATGAACAATAATTTATCTGTTTATAAATTCCAGGACCTTATCACTGATGAACTGCAACTGCTCTCCATCCATTTCCGTATGAATGGGAAGCGATAGAACTTTACTGCATAAGGTTTCCGTTACCGGTAAATCCTGCCCTGCGCTGCTGAATTGGGCAAACATCTTCTGCCGGTGGCAGGGTACAGGATAATAGATCATTGAAGGCACCTGGTGATCCGACAGCCATTGTTTCAGCGCATCCCTTTTCCCGTTCTCGAGTTGAATCGTGTATTGGTGAAACACATGGGCGGACTGCGGTGAACGAAAAGGAGTTTTGATCAGTTGCTGCCCGGAAAATGACTGATCATAATGATCAGCCACCTTCCTCCTCGCTGCAATATATTCATCCAGGTGTTTGAGTTTGATATCGAGGATCGCTGCCTGCACGGTATCCAGCCGGCTGTTGCATCCAACCAGGTCATGATAATACTGACGGCTCTGGCCATGATTGGCGATCATTTTTATTTTGGCAGCCAGTTCATCATTGTTTGTACAGACCGCCCCGCCGTCGCCGAATGCGCCCAGGTTCTTGGAAGGATAGAAGGAAGTGGTGCCCACGTCGCCGATCGTTCCCGTTTTGGCCTTTGTTTTATCTGCAAAAAAATAGTCGCATCCGATGGCTTGCGCATTATCTTCTACCACATACAGCCCGTGTTTTTTTGCAAGGGCCATGAGGGCTTCCATATTTGCAGCCTGGCCGTATAAATGAACCGGTACAATGGCTTTGGTCCTGGGAGTGATCAGTTTTTCAATGCCCTTCGTGTCCAGGCAAAAAGTTTTTTCATCCACCTCGGCAAATACAGGCGTCAGGCGCAACAGGGCGATCACTTCGGTGGTGGCAATATAAGTAAAGGAAGGGGTGATCACTTCGTCGCCGGGTTCCAGGCCCAGGGCCATCATGGCGATCTGCAAAGCATCTGTTCCGTTGGCACAGGGGATCACATGTCTGACGCCCAGGTAGGAAGCCAGGTTAGCTGCAAAATCATGTACCGGTTTTCCGTTGATATATGCAGAACTTTCCAGGACGTCTGTCAAGGCTTTATCGATTGCAGGCTTTATTTTGTGATACTGTGTCCTGGTATCAACCATCGGGATGGGTCGCATCATGATTAGTTTTCAGGTTATTGAATTTTCAGGGTCGGCAATCGGTCCGGCTTCATCGACAAAAATAATAAATAATACCGGTTTATTATATTGCTTTTACATTTGTTGATAATACGAAGGGAACGTGCCCGTCATCATTTATAATATATTTCTCCTTGCATTTAAAGGGGTCACTGTTGTCGCTTCCCTCTTCGATACCAAGGCAAAAAAATGGCTGCGGGGCAGAAGAAATATTTTTGAAACTATCAGGCGTTCTGTTCCTTCAACCGAAAAAAAGATCTGGCTCCATTGTTCTTCATTGGGTGAATTTGAACAGGGACGCCCGCTGATGGAAAAGATAAGATCCCTTTATCCTTCTCACAGGATCCTGCTGACCTTTTTTTCTCCCTCCGGTTATGAAGCGCAGAAAAACTATCCCGGAGCAGACTGGGTATTTTATTTACCGCTAGACGGACCGCGTAGTGCAAAAAAATTTCTGGACCTTGTAAATCCCTCCCTTGTCATCATCGTTAAATATGATCTCTGGTATCATTATATAAAAGAAACTCATCACCGAAAGATCCCCCTTCTCCTGGTCTCAGCCCTGTTCAGGCCGCGCACTGTTTTTTTCAGATGGTATGGCCTGCTGCAGCGCAGGATGTTATTCATGTTCTCTCACATATTTGTACAGGATGACCAGTCGAAAGTATTGCTGGGATCCATCAAATTAGGAGATCATTGTACAGTCAGCGGGGATACCAGGTTCGACAGGGTCATTGAAATTGCGGCCGGATGGCAAGCTGACCCGATTATTCAGGCATTTGCGGGTAATAAAAAAGTGATCGTTGCGGGCAGCACCTGGTTGCAGGATGAGATCGCGCTGCAAAAAGTTTTTCAGTCGGCCGGCCATTCTTCATGGAGCCTGATCCTTGCTCCCCATGATGTAAATGAAAACCGGATCAGGCAGGTGCAAAGCAATTTTCCCGGCGCTATTCTTTATTCACAATTAAAGAGAAATTCAAAGGTTACCACATTGGAGCCCCATATCCTTGTCATCGACAATATCGGGATGCTCTCGCAATTATATAAATATGCTACGGTCGCCTATGTGGGAGGCGGACTTTCCGCTACAGGAGTTCATAATGTGCTGGAAGCGGCAGTCTATTACAAACCCGTGGTTTTCGGGGACAATTATCATGAATATGCGGAAGCTGAAAGCCTGGTTCAGAGTGGCGGCGCCGTAGTGTTCAATAACAGGACTAAAGAAACGCTGAAAGAAATTCTCGAATCCCTGCAACAAAACCCGGAAGAATATAGCTTACGCAGTAAAAAGGCCGGTGATTTTGTGAAAAGCAATGGCGGGGCTACAGAAAAACTCATCCATTATATTCAGGAGAACCGTCTCTTGACCAATTGATAGAACTGCTTGGTGATACGATCATCCGGTTTCCATCCCAGTTTGATGCTCAGCTCACGGTTGATCCAGTATTCCGCTTCAGGATAGATCTTGAAATTATTGATGGTCTTGATGCAACGCTCATACATATTCTCATCGCCGCGAAAAAGTTCGTTGATGAACATATAACGGTCATTCAGCCCGATGGCTCTTCGCAGGTCTTTCACCGGCGCATCGCCCAAAGTTTCAAATAGTTCCGATTTCCCCTGCTTTAATTTTTCATTAAGTGAATCCACCGTCTTGATCTCTTCTTTTTTTACCGGTTGTGCTGATTTCAAATCCCGGTCCTGGTGGGCCAGGGTGGGTATCTCTTCCACCTCATGCTTTGTGAGCTCTGCCAGGTCGTTCTTTGCTTTCACTGACATACCGGCTTTATCTGTTGCCAGCGTTTCCTGCACCACTTCAGGTTCTTTGACCGGCTTGGCCGCAACGGGATCATCGCCAGCCACGGCTCCCAGGGATTGGGCAAAGGGGAGCACGACGGCAACCCGGGAAGTACCCAGGCTCTGCCGGGCATCCATTTTTTGCTTCATCAGTTCAAATTGCAACAACTGCACAATACCCAGTAGTTTTTCTGTACCAGCTTTTTGAGCATAAGCCGTTTTTAGCTGGCCGATAAGATCTTCTATACGTTCCATTCTGTATTTTTGAGTGAGGGATTAACCGGTTAACGAAGAACGTTGAATAAAATTACAAACTGTTTGCCAATTAATTTATAAAACGCATTCTTAACAATTCTTAACAATGTTTATCGAACCCAATACCAGCGGTGAGCGAAGGGGCAGCATCGAGGTTATCTGTGGCTCCATGTTCAGCGGGAAAACGGAGGAATTGATCCGCCGCCTGAAAAGGGCCCGGATCGCCAACCTGAAAGTGGAGATCTTCAAACCGGCCATCGATGTGCGTTACGACGCAGTAAAGATCGTATCACATGATACCAATGCCATCCCCTCTACCCCTATCGATCAATCCCAAAAGATCCTGCTGCTGGCGGGCGACGCCACCGTGATCGGCATCGATGAGGCCCAGTTCTTCGATGCGGAGATCGCCAATGTATGTGACCAGCTGGCTTTCAAGGGGTACCGGGTCATTGTGGCCGGCCTTGATATGGATTACCTGGGCAATCCTTTCGGGCAAATGCCCTATATCCTGGCCAAGGCCGACTATGTCACTAAGTTGCATGCCATATGCATGAAATGCGGCAATATTGCGAACTATTCTTACAGGAAAATACCGGCCGAAGGCCAGGTGGTGCTGGGGGAAAAGGATATCTATGAACCCCGGTGCAGGAAATGCTATGAAATGAAATAAGGGCAGGTCTTTTACAGTGCGGTCCCCTTTATCTTTCCTTTTCCGGACATACTCATATCCATCAGCACGGTCTTCACCTTTACGTCCATCGTAAAATCATCATTGATGATAAGCCCGTTCTTACTGTCCACCAGCATAACGGATTTTTTGCTTCCTTCCACGGTGACATCTGTATTACCGCTACCTGACTCCATCTTTGTTACCGCATCCAGCGTTACCGCATCACCATCGATCTGTTTGACCGTATAGGTCGTAGTGTTTTTTTCAGCCACTTCTCCCATCATTTGGGTATAAGTTTTATCCCAGCTGTCACCCACCTTAATCTCTTTATTGGGAAAAATGGTCAGCAGTTCCGTAAAGCTGTTCCGGATATTATTGTCACCGAATTGTTTTTTTAGACCGGACATGACCTGCATTCTTTGGGTAGAGTCCAAATGCATGGAATCGGCAATGCCTTCCATCAATTTATCCACCCCCTCCAGTTCCATGATCTCACCGGCAGCATTCACTTTTAGGCCAAATGGTTTATTGATGATGGACGAAAGCATTTTGCTCATCATCCATGAAAACCGGGCAAAGATGTTCTGCCCGCTCGTATCCGCCGCCACCGGCCTGTCTGTATCGACATCGAGATCCATTCCGAGTATATTCGTTCTCATCTGCATGCCCTTGTATGCCACCGAGATCGTTTTCACCTGCCCATCATCATTCGTTACCTCCATGGAATACTTTCCGTCCACGTAAACCTTTGTATCCATGCCCATCACATTCATGGACATATCTGAGATCATGTCATAGTTATAGCCCTTGCCTTTCTGAAAATTGAATTTAAGGGTCTTCCCGGTCGAATTACCAGAGGTTGTTTTGCAGGAATCCAGCGCCGGCATGGAAAGAATTATGGCCAGGACAGGAAGCATCATCTTTTTCATAACAGGAATTTCCGGTAAGGTAGACAGAATACCGTTTCTTACAAAAGGCTTTTGTAGTTTTGCGCAAAATAGATCCCTTGTTCGGCCGGATAATCACACTTTTTAAAAAGGACTTGTTGCTGGAGGTGAGGCAGCAATACAGTTTTTATGGTGTGCTCCTCTACATCGGCGCTACTATCTATGTCCTGTTCATGGCCATCCGTGAGCCCGAAGGGAAGGTCTGGAATGGTTTATTCTGGGTGATCCAGTTATTCATCTGCATCAATGCCGTGGCAAAGAGTTTTTTACAGGAAAACAAGGGCCGTATGCTTTATTTTTATTCCATTGCCGGCCCCACTGAATTCATCCTGGCCAAGTTATTCTTCAATACTGTTCTCATGCTGGCGATGAGCCTGATCAGCATCCTCCTTTTCAGCCTTTTCCTGGGCAACCCGTTCCACAAGGTCCTTCCTTTCATTTTCCTGGTAGTGGTGGGTGGCTGGAGCCTGAGCCTGGTCTTTACTTTCCTGGCAGCGATTGCTGCCAGGGCCAATCAAAATGCAGCCATCATGGCCGTGCTCGGATTTCCCCTGATCATTCCACAGCTCTTATTGCTGATGCAATTATCAAATAATGTTTTGGAAAAGGATGGAGCGCTGCTGCTGAGTTCCGTGCTCTTGCTGCTTGTCCTGGACCTGCTTGTTATTGTTTTATCAGTCATCCTATTCCCTTTTTTATGGAAAGAATGAATGAAGAAATTACATCCCCAATCATTGGAACAAACCCCAAATTTCAATTTCCAAATTTTCCAATTTCTAAATTCCCCAATTCATCAATTCCCTTACATTTGTTAGTCATAAACAACTCTATTTCTCCGGGCACTTCATGATCAGCAAAACCGACTATATGCACAGGTCCTGGTGGAAAATAACCTCCGTTATTCTGCTGTTGTATACATTCACTGCAGGCCTCCTGCTGGATGTACCGCACCTGCCCGCCCTGCAGGAAACCATACGTAATCTTTATTTTCATGTTTGCATGTGGTTCGGGATGATGATCCTATTCACTATTTCCGTCGTCAAATCCGTTCAGTACCTGCGCACCCTGCAACTCAAACATGATATCGCCGCCCGCCAGTTCGCCGGCACCGGTATCATTTTCGGCCTGCTCGGATACGCTACCGGCACCATCTGGATGAGTTATACCTGGGCCGATCCCAATAACCCGGCTTTTCAGTCTTTCAGCGCCGTAGCGCATGAACCCAAACTGATCGGCGCGGCCATTGCCCTGCTGATCTATTTTGCTTATCTCATCCTGCGTGACTCCATTAATGATGTGGACAAGAAAGCCCGTATCAGTGCGGTCTATAATATTTTCGCCTTTGCAATGCTGTTCCCATCCATCTGGATCGTTCCCCGCCTCCTGCCCAGTCTGCACCCGGGCGGACAATCGGGTAACCCGGCATTGGATACAAAGGATATTGATAACAGGATGCGGATGGTATTCTATCCCGCCGTCATCGGGTGGACCCTCCTTGGCGTATGGATCACGACCCTGAAGATCAGGTATAAAAAATTACAGGAACAAAAACTAATGATATGAAATCACTGAGAAGAACATTCCTGCTGATGATGAGCTTATTAATCGTTTCAGTTTCTTTCGCACAGAACAACAAGACCGGTATGGCTGACCTGATGCGAAGCAATGGCAGGATCTATGTGGTCGTAGCCGTCATCGTGACCATCTTACTGGGACTGATCCTCTATGTCGCCCGGCTGGACAGAAAGATCTCCTCACTTGAAAAAAATAAATCATAAGATACCAGCGATCGTTCATTTAAATTACATGACATGACAAACAATCATTACAGCTTCTTCGGCGCGGTCGAAAAAAGTTTTGATAAAGCGGCACAGTTCACCAATTGGGATAAAGGGATACTCGAACAAATAAAACTGTGCAATGCCGTATACCAGATGCGTTTCCCCATCAAGCGGGACAATGGCACCATTGAAGTGATCGAAGCCTACCGCGTACAGCATAGCCATCATAAGACACCCTGTAAGGGAGGGATCCGTTTTGCTGCAGAAGTGAACCAGGATGAAGTGATGGCCCTGGCATCGCTTATGACCTATAAATGCGCTATCGTGAATGTTCCTTTTGGCGGCGGCAAGGGCGGTATCAGGATCAATCCCCGCAGTTATTCTCCATATGAACTGGAAAAGATCACCCGCCGCTATACGGCAGAGCTGATCAAGAAGAATTTCATCGGCCCGGGGACCGACGTGCCTGCACCGGATTATGGTACCGGGGAGCGGGAGATGGCCTGGATCGTGGATACCTATGGTGCCATGCACCCGGGCGAAATCGATGCGGCTGCCTGCGTTACCGGCAAACCCATTACACAAGGCGGCGTTCGTGGCAGAAGAGAAGCCACGGGGCTGGGGGTATTCTTCGGATTGCGCGAGGTCTGCAATATGGAAGACGTGATGAACAAACTGGGGATGACGACCGGGGTGGAAGGAAAAAAGGTAATCGTGCAGGGCCTGGGAAATGTGGGTTACCATACTGCCAAATTCTTCCAGGATGCCGGGGCAAAGATCATTGCTCTTGCGGAATACGAAGGCGCGATCCGGAATGATAAGGGCCTGGATGTGGATGATGTTTTCCAGCACCGGAAATCAACAGGCTCCATCCTGAATTATCCTGATGCAAAGAATATCGAAAGATCAGCGGATGCGCTGGAACTCGAATGTGAGATCCTGATCCCGGCCGCACTGGAAAATGTGATCAACGGGAATAATGCCCCGAATATAAAGGCAAAAATAATCGGAGAAGCGGCCAATGGCCCGCTTACCCCTGAGGCGGATGATGTATTTGTGAAAAAAGGGATCCTGGTCGTACCCGATATGTACCTGAATGCGGGCGGTGTTACTGTTTCCTATTTTGAATGGTTAAAGAATCTTAGCCATGTCCGTTACGGAAGGCTGGAAAAAAGATTCACGGAAAATCTGAACAGCCATATCCTCAGCCAGATGGAAGAATTGAGCGGAAAGAAAGTGGATGATTATGAAAGAGAATTCATCATGCATGGCCCCGAGGAAGTGGACCTGGTGTACAGCGGGCTGGAAGAGACCATGATCACCGCCACGCATGAGATCATGAAAACCTGGAAGAATAACCCCTCCATTCCCGATATGCGGACGGCAGCCTATGTGGTTGCCATAAACAAAGTAGCTACCAGCTATGCGGAACTGGGAATATTCCCGTAAAAATAGTCCCGCGGAGTATCCTTCGGAAGATTCCGTGGGGATAGGGCAAACCTTCCTTCCAGGAGTCTGCTCTTTGGGGCGACCCAGGGATACACTTTATTTACCGCTCCTCCAATCCCAAATCACGATGACCCATTCCATTTGATCGGGTCCCCGGTAGGAATACACCTCTTTAAAGCCAATCCTCTTATGTGCATTGCGTGAGCGAATATTATGAGCGACGATCTCAGTTGCAGCAAACTCGTATTTCTTTCCGTAGTATTCCCTGTATTTTTGATAGCATTGATCAAAAACTCCCAGGCCACGGTAATCCTTATCTATGCAAACCTGCCCGACTATAAGAAAATTGTACCGGATAACTGGCTTGCCTTTGTATAAAACAGTTTCAAATTGTTCAAACATCGGGACCAGGACATCTACATCCAAGCGGGATCTTTTGGTCATCGCCAGAACATAGCCGATCACTTTTTCACCGTCTTTGGCAATAACATGCTTTTCTATATTATTCAGATCTTCTAAAAGCCCAAAGCTATGGTCAACCGTAACGAAACCCTGGTCCCGTATTTCATCAGTGGTCAATGAGCGGGGTAGATTGTTTTTTTGCAAAGAGAAGATCCCTTCCAGTTCACTTAAAGTATTACAGGTCGTGTAGGCTATCAAGTGAAATCATTGTGCTTTCTGGGTCTTTAATACAGTGTTTTTGAGATACAGCGTTGCACTGAGTATTTACTTTATCTGGTTCCGTATATCTCAGTGATGCTGTGTTGAGAAAATCAGGATCCCATTTCCGTCTCAAGCCATCACCATTTCCATCTGCGCAATGGCAGAATTCAAGAAGTTGGGAAGTACGTGCGCATGGGTCATCATAATCTTGTCTGGGTCATTGAGGTGATCGATCATGCTGAGTAGCTTGGTTTCGCCATGGCTTTCGATCACTGTTTTTCTTTTTTCCTCCGTTTGCAGGTAATGACTCATCCCCCTTGCATCAGCTTCGGGATGAAACTGCGTGCCGATCATATAATCATTGAAACGGATCCCCATCACAGCCCGTTCATAGGGGACATGGGGCCGGGCTTTTTCAATGCAGAGAATTTTGGCGCCCATTTCATTCAGCAGGTCATGGTTGGGTTGAATCAATTGGTAGTCCCTGCTGTCCACGGCATAAAACGGATCTTTTAATCCTTCAAATACAGGTTCCTGCCTTCCATATTCCAGTTTATGCACAGGAAAAACCCCAAAAGCTGTGGATTTTCTTTTACAGAGGATGCCGGCATTGAAATAGCGGCTGGCCAGCTGGAAGGAATGGCAGATAAAGAAAATATATTTTTTTTCCTCGTTGGCGGGGTTATCGTTCCAGCGCTGCATTTCATCCAACCAGTTGCACCAGGCAATATCCCAGTCATTGTAACGGGTGGAAAGCGGATCACCCGGGCCTCCGCTGGAAATATAGATGTCAAACGAAGTGTCGGGCAGTTCATTCTTCTGGCGTACATCAAATTCAGCTGACCGGATATCCAGGTTCATCACTTCTCCCCATTGCCGGATGATCTCCCTGATACAGCGCATGCCCTGGTTAAACACGCCTTCGTACAGATCCAATATAGCGATGCTTACTGTTCTTCGCTCAGTAAAACTCATGATCTGCAAAATTACTGATTTTCTGACAGGGGTCAGGATCATGAGTTTGCTGAATTACCCACAATTGTGGATTTTACGATTTTCTTAAAGATAAAATCGTACTGCAGAATAATCTGGTAAAAGGCTATTTTACCAATTCCTGCGGGGCAGGTACATATAATGCATGAAGCGGATAGATCTCTACTTGCGGATCTCCTGCAATACCGGCAGCTTTGACGCCTGGCGTCAAGCGATGCTGTACAAAATTGTTGAAATCATCGGCCGTATCCCAGATATCCGTAACCCTTAATGCATTATTGCCGAATGCTGACACATGAAAAACACCACCCTTTGGGCGGTTGCCTTCCCAGTTCACGGATTTCCTTACCTGTTCATACTGTGCGGGTGTGACACCATCCCATTTCATGATCATGACTACTTTCATAATTGCTTTTTTAACGATTAATAATTATTACCTGTTACCAGAATATTATTTTTTCTCAAAAACTTTTTCACCGTTCAGATAAGTTTTCAAAACAGATGTT
>CAZZDQ010000009.1:0-42503 GCA_964652845.1 uncultured Chitinophaga sp. | reverse complement strand
TTATTTTTTCTCAAAAACTTTTTCACCGTTCAGATAAGTTTTCAAAACAGATGTTTGAAGGATCTCTTTCTCGCCAGTATTCATCAGGTCCTTGTCTAATAATACGAAATCGGCCCATTTCCCGATTTCAAGACTGCCTTTTTCTTTTTCTTCAAAGTTTGCCCTTGCTGCCCAAATGGTCATGCCACGAATGGTTTCTTCGCGTGAAAGTGCATTTTCTGACTGGAAACCGGTAGCCGGATTCCCATTTGCATCTTTACGAATAACAGCAGCATAAAATGTTTTCACAGGGGAAATATCTTCTACAGGGAAATCGGTTCCCAGCGGTATCCAGCCATTCTGGTCCAGTAATTCTTTATAGGCATAAGCCCCTTTCACTCGTTCCGGACCGAGGCGGTCGCCAGCCCATGACATATCGCTTGTGCCATGAGTAGGCTGCACAGATGGAATGATGGAGTAGCGGCCAAAAAGGTCAAAATCATTTTTATTTACCACCTGGGAATGTTCAATTCTCCAGCGCAGGTCATTTTTTCCCTTTAAATATTTTGCATAAACATTCAGGATGGTTCGCACACCGCTGTCGCCGATAGCGTGGGTACACATTTGCCAGCCATTCTGAAGTATAATAGCTGCTGCCGAGTCAAAATGATCGGGAGGGCTCAATAAAAATCCCTTCCAGCCGGGCTTGTCTGTGTAATCATTCAGCAGGCAGGCACCTCTTGAGCCCAAAGCGCCATCTGCATAAAGTTTAATACTGCGAACATTCAGCCGGTCGGTCTTGATCGTTCCGTTCTTTTTTAGCCATTCATAATTCTCTCTAGCATCACTGAGCATTACATAAAGCCGCATTTTCAGTTCTCCCGCATCCTGCATGGCCCTGATCCCCTGCATGGCTTCCACATTCAGCCCGCAATCATCAATGGTAGTGAGGCCGGTGGCAAAACAATTAGCCTGGGCAGCCAGCAAGGCAGACCTGAATTCTTCTTTCGTTTGTTTGGGGATCTTTGAGGAAACAAGTTCAACCGCATTATCAACCAGTATACCTGTCAGCTTTCCATTCACTGTTTCCACGATCCCTCCGGTGATCTGTTCCTCGGGGTGTACACCGGTCATTTCAAATGCTTTTGCATTCGCAATGGCTGCATGTCCATCGATCCTTGTCAATAAAACTGGTCTGTCGGGAAAATATTTATTCAGTGAATCATTAGCAGGGAATTTTTTTCCCATCCAGTGATTCTGGTCCCATCCGCGGCCGAGCAGCCAACCGTTAGGATGATCGACTGCAAATTCTTTTGTCCTTTCAACAACCTCATTCCAGCTATTCGTACCCACGAGGTTCACTCTCTGCAGGCTGTTGCCATAACCTACAAAATGCGCATGTGCATCAATGAAACCAGGATAAATGAATTTTCCGCCGGCATCCAGGTTCTCTTTAGCATCATACTTATTTTTCAATTCATCTGTCTTACCGGTGGCGAGGATCTTACCGTCCCGGATGACCATTGCCTCAACCTTGCTGAAGGAGGAATCCACCGTGTAAATGACTGCATTGTAGACGAGGAGATCGGCTTTCATTTTATGATTGCATGAAATGAAGAATAAAAAAGAAAAAGGCAGTAATAATGCTCTCATGCTTTTTGCTGCAATATATGAATTAAGGTGAAACCGGCTAATGGTTGATGTGTAATACAGTATTCGGGAATCTTCTCCAAAATTTGATCCACCTAAGAGATTGATTCAATTCTTTTACCGCAAACCTGCCTGTCGGTTTACCTGCCGAAGGCAGGCAGGCAGGGAACGCAAAGAAAATTTACACGAAGGCCCCAAAGTATTTTGTTATCGGGCATCACTTTGTGCTCTTTGAGTATCCCTTTGTGGTTAAAAAAAACTTAAGAGACTGTACTTCCATTATAGGCACTGACCAATTTTATTGCTTCCATCGCTTCTTTCACATCATGCACCCTTAAAATATCCGCTCCGTTCAGCAGGGCGATCGTATGTAAAACAGTTGTGCCATTGAGCGCCAGCTCCGGGGTGATGCCAAGGGTTTTATAAATGGTTGTCTTGCGGGATAATCCTGCCAGCAAAGGGCATTTCAATTTTTTGAATTCCTCCAAATGCCCCAGCAACTTGAAATTATGCGCTGCATTCTTTCCAAATCCGAACCCGGGATCTACAATGAGTTGCCTGATACCCGCTTCATTGAATTGTTTTTTTTTCTCAGCCATGAATGCAAGGACTTCTTTTACCACATCGCTATATTCCGGCTGCTGTTGCATGGTCTTCGGCATTCCTTTTTTATGCATCAGCACATAGGGAAGTTTTAATGAAGCAACAGTTGGGATCATATCCTGGTCCATTTCCCCGGCACTGATATCGTTGATGATATCAGCACCGGATTCCGCAGCTTGCCGGGCAACGCTTGCATAAAAAGTATCAATGGAAATAAAAGAGGCTGGAAATTTCTTTCTGATCGCATGCACTGATCCGATCACCCGCTGAAGTTCGTTTTCAACACTTACCATTTCACTGCCAGGCCTGGTGCTTTGCCCGCCGATGTCAATGATGGCAGCACCTTCATTGAGCATTTGTTCTGCTTTTTGCAGGATCTCATCCGTATACTGCAGACGACTGCCGCTGTAAAATGAATCCGGCGTAACATTGATCACACCCATGACCAGTGGCTGGTCGATGACAAGGCTTCTTCCCCTGCAATCCAGTGTAAACATTGTTCTTTAACTTTGAACGAAGGTAAGTCTGAAAAATATTCATTCATGAAATATGCAGTCGCGGCAACAAGGATAGGAGTAGGATTGCTCTTTATTTTTTCCGGCCTGGTGAAGGCCAATGATCCGCTGGGACTGAGTTATAAGATGCAGGAGTTCTTCGATCTCTGGGGCGTGGAAAAACTGGACAATATCACACTGCCTCTTTCCATAGGCATGAATATGTTTGAGATCATCGCCGGGCTGGCCCTGCTTACCGGATGGCGCATCAGGATCTTCAGCTGGTTGCTGCTTTTGCTGATCGTATTCTTTACTTTCCTGACCGGTTATGCTTTCCTCTCAGGGAAATTCACCAACTGTGGCTGTTTCGGTGACTGTATCCCGCTTTCCCCGAAAGCTTCATTCATCAAAGACCTTATTTTATTAACACTCATTATATTCCTGTTCATCAAACAAAAAATGATCCGCCCCCTCTTCTCATCCAAAGCATCGATCATAAATATTGGCTCGGCCGCCCTGTTCAGTTTTTTTATCCAATGGTATGCACTCAGGCATTTGCCCTATGTGGATTGCCTTCCTTTTAAAGTCGGTAATAATATTCCCGAAAAAATGAAGATCCCGCCACATGCAGTGCCGGATAGCTTTGCGATCCGTTTTACCTATCAAAAGAATGGAAAGCAATATGAGTTTGCACCCGAAACCCTGCCTGCTGACCTGGAGACCTACCAGTTCATCAGTCGCAGCGATAAGCTGATCAGGAAAGGAAATGCCGAGCCGGCCATCAAGGGATTTGTACTGAATGGTGTAACCAATGCGGATTCCACCCAGGTCATATTGGATGAGCCGCAATGTCTTCTCCTCTTTTACAGTGATTTCAGTTCCCCTGTCTCAGCCTGGGAAAAAAGCTTTGATGAGATCAGTGCAACTGCCAGAACGAAAAATATACCTGTTTACCTGGTTACATCACGGCCGGAGGAGCTCCCCGGACATATTGCAAAAAGCTCTCTCACCTCGCTTCCGATGATGAAATGTGATTTCACAGCCGTGAGAACGGCAGCGCGGGTGAATCCCTGTTTGTACGCTTTGCAAAGGGGTACTATAATAGGTAAGTGGAGCAGGTTTGAGTGGAGGGCTGTTTTGAAAACAATAGGGAATAGATGATAGTTAAAGGTGAGTGGGGAATGGCTATCGGGTATGGTTTTGAATATTCATTATTGAATATTGGCAAGGTTCATTGATACTTATTATAACTAATCTTTTTATTCTTGTTCAATTATATCATCAAAAAATTATTGTACGGCATCCTTGTTCTCCTGGGCGTTACGATCCTGGTTTTTTTCCTGTTCCAGGGTTTTGGCGATCCGGCGAGGCTGGTGATGGGGCAAAGCGGGGATTCCACAACCCAGGCCAATATCCGCAAGGAGCTTTACCTGATCAATGATAAGGGAGAAAAGATCCCTAAATTCAAACAGTTTTTATTTTATCTTAATGATATTTCTCCCATTTGCATACATAGCAAGACGGATATCGCATCCAAAAAACTGACCGGGCTCTTCATCGGGGGCGATAAAAAATTCGGATTGAAGCTGCCTTACCTCAGGAAATCTTACCAGAGCAAAAGACCGGTCTGGAATATCCTGATGCAGGCCCTGCCGGGCACCATCATGCTGGCGATCGCGGCCATGATGATCGCAATCCTGCTGGGCATCCCGCTGGGTGTACTGTCTGCAGTAAAACAAAATACCTGGATGGACACATCGGCTGTCTTTGCCAGCATCGTCGGTATCTCTGCTCCTTCCTTTTTCATGGGTATCATCATTGCTTTTGTGTTCGGTTTCCTTTTAAGCAATATTACCGGGCTGCATATTTCCGGCAACTGGCTCACGATGGACCAGGAAGGACATAACCGTTTATCATTACAGAATTTAATATTGCCAGCCATTACGCTGGGCATCCGTCCCCTGGCCATCATTACCCAGCTTACCCGCAGCGCCATGCTGGATGTGCTGGACCAGGATTATATCCGTACAGCTTATGCAAAAGGGTTGCCTAAGAGAACCGTTGTATGGAAACACGCGCTGCGCAACGCCCTGAACCCGGTGATCACGGCCGTGACAGGCTGGTTTGCGGAATTGCTGGCAGGTGCTTTCTTTGTGGAATATATTTTTGGATGGCAGGGGATCGGGAAAGTGACGGTGGAGGCACTGGAAAAACTGGATTATCCTGTGGTCATGGGTTCTGTATTGATCGCTGCTTCATTCTTCATTCTGATAAATATTCTGGCTGATATTTTGTACGGGATCGTGGATCCGAGGGTAAGGATACATTAATTCATCCTGATCATCCCTATTGAATGATCACTTCCTTCACGATCTCCTGATTCAATGCTTCATTCACTCTTTGCATGATCTTTTCCCGCTGATAGACCAGTTCATTTTTAAGGGGGGCCACATGGGTGGTAATGATGAGTTTATTCCCGATGATCTGTAGTTTGTCTGTGTAGCCGGCGATCGTCTTGCCCATGATCTGTTCCCATATCTCTCCGATCTGCATGGCTTGCATATCACCTTTGAGGCGGCTGCCTTTTAAGAATTCACTGATGGCTTCATTGATAGAATATTCCCCCATAAAAGAATCCTTTATTCGTCAAAAACCCTTTTCAATTTTAAACTGGAGACCGGTGCCACGATCAGCGGGAATTTCTCCACGGTCACATTGGCCACATCCAGTCCAAAGCCTTTTTCTTCGGACAAACTGTGTTCTTTGAGCCAGAAATGCAATTTCATGATCACCCTTTCCCAGAAAGGCAGCTCATTGTCCTGGCTCAGGTATTTTTCCATGACGATGAACTGGAAATCGCCAACAGTATTGCTTTGCGCCAGGCTTTCATAACGGCTGATAATATTCACTTCCTTATTGATCACGAGATCCTCCACCACTTTTCGGAACATCAGGTTGATCCGCGGTTCCATCCGGAACCCGAGACGGAAATCGACCCGGATGATATCATTGGGAATGATATGCTCCACCCTGTATTCGCAGGTGTAGGGATCGTCCAGGGTATCCACATGTACGAACCAGTAGATGTCGGCCCGCTTGGGTTTTTTGTTCAGGATGGAATAAATGATCTTATGCTCGATCTCCTTGGGATTATTGGCGCTGGTGAGGTAGACCAGGTGCGTGGCATACTTGGCCACCGATTTATCATTACTCAGTTCCTGTATCTTCGGTACATAATGTTCCATCCTTACGAATTCCACATAGCGGTTCTTGATCTTCCTGGCCTTATACCAGATGAGCATCACACTGAATAATATTCCCCCTACGATCAGCGTCACAAAACCGCCATGGGGGAATTTGTCAAGATTCGCTGTCAGAAAACTCAGTTCAATAGTGAGGTAAACGGCGAGGTATAAATAGATCCATCCCGGTTTAACCCTTTTCGAGATAAGGTAATTGGATAGTAAAATGGATGTAGCGATCATGCACAGCGTGATGGCTAACCCATAGGCGGCTTCCATATTGATCGATTTCTGGAAGTAGAGGACGATCCCGGTACACCCGAAGAACAATAAAAAGTTCACGCTGGGAATATAGAGCTGTCCCCGCTCCTCTGTCGGGTAAGTGAGCCTCAATTTGGGCCAGAGGTTCAACCGGATGGCCTCGCTGATCAGCGTGAAGGAGCCGGAGATCAATGCCTGGCTGGCGATGATGGTCGCGGCAGTGGCAATGATGATCCCGATAAGTTTGAATTCCTGGGGCATGACGCCATAAAATGAATTGAATGTACCGTTGTCGACCATGGCCGTGGTGATATGTTGCCCGTTGAATTTTGCCAGCACCCAGGCTCCCTGTCCCAGGTAATTCAGGATCAGGCAGGTCTTCACGAGTATCCAGGAATTGCGGATATTTCCCCTTCCGCAATGACCGAGGTCGGAATACAAGGCTTCTGCACCTGTGGTGCAAAGAAAGACCGCGCCCAACAACCAGAATCCTTTTGGATAAACTGTCAGGAGTTTAATAGCATAATAAGGATTCAGCGCTTTGAAGATGCTGAAATCATCGGAGACGTGTAACAGGCCCATGACCGCCAGCATGACGAACCAGACCAGCATGATGGGGCCGAAGAGCTGCCCGATCGAAGCCGTGCCGAACTGCTGCAGGAAAAATAAGATGGTCAGTATGCCAATGACGATAAATACAATGGTCCAGTCGGAGATGCTTTGAAATGAACTGAGCTGGCGCAGGCCCTCAACGGCGGATGTCACGGAGATCGGTGGCGTGATCATTCCGTCTGCTATAAGGGCTGCCCCGCCGATCATGGCAGGCAAGACCAGCCATTTTTTCTGCCGCCTCACCAGGGCATAGAGGGAAAAAATCCCGCCCTCCCCCCGGTTATCTGCCCGCAGGGTCAGCACCACATATTTGATGGTGGTTTGCAGGGTAAGGGTCCAGATGATGCACGAGAGGGCCCCGATGATCAGGAGCTCACTGATCTGTTTATCCTTGGCGATGGCATTCAGTACATAGAGAGGGGAAGTGCCGATATCTCCGTAAATGATTCCCAGGGCAACGATCAATCCGGCAGCAGTGACTTTATTGGTTGGAATTCTCACTTTCAGGCAGCGATTTATATCTTAACGGTCAGCATCTCTATCAGGCAAGACATCATTTCCTTTGAAGCAGGGGCAAAGGTATAATAAAATAGATTGTATGGAGGTCGAATAATTTTCAACTACCCCCCTGCTTCTTTACCCGGTTTTATTTCATAAAAAAGCAACCTTGCTTCATGTATTACCGTTGTTGGCTGCATCTTAACATTTGACATTATATGAATTTGAAAATTGATGTAACTTTAAATAAAATTATTCCTATGTCATTCCTGAGGTTTGGAGCATTGGCCCTGTTGTGTGCATTTTCCACCCGTATGCAGTCTCAGCATATCGTCTATTCCGAGCCTCAGCGGGATGATACCCGTCGCACAGATTTCGAGATCGCAGGCAAGATCAACGGCAATTTCCTGATCTATAAGAACAACCGCACCAACCGGCATTATATCTCCGTATACAATAATGATATGCAGGAGATCGCCAATATTGAAGAGGATTTTCTGCCTACCACGGACCGGATGATCAATATTGATTTCTTCCCTTATTCCGATTTCTGCTATATGATCTATGAATACCAGAAAAAGAACGTGGTGTATTGCATGGGCGCCGCAGTGGATGGGCATGCAAACATCATCGGGACGCCCAAAGTGCTGGATACAACCAAACTCGGCTTTGCCGCCAACAATAAAATTTACAGCGCCGTGACCAGCGAGGATAAGAACAAATTCGTCGTGTTCAAGATCAATAACAAGAACCGGGAGCTGTATAAGGTCACCACGCTGTTGCTGAACAATAAACTGGATTCACTTTCTGAGGCCCGTTTTGAGATCCCTATGAGCGACCACAATGATTTTCTCACCAATTTCAGCGTGGACAATGACGGTAATTTTGCTTTCACCAAGATCACCCGTACGCTTAATGAAGATATCCGTGCAGCTTCCCTGCAAATACTGACCGCCGGGAGCCCGTCACCGGTCCAGATGGACCTGGGGCTGGATAAGATCATGCTGGATGAACTACAGCTGAAGGTCGATAATTTCAACAAACGGTATTACCTGGTTTCCTATTACCTGAATGAACGGCACGGCAATATCGACGGGCTTTACTTTTATGTTTGGGACAACACGATGCATAAAGCATACCTGGAACATAAATACCAGTTCCCCGAAGATTTCCGAAAGGATGCCCGCGGCGATGCATCGGTGAAAGCGGCCTTTAATGATTATTTTATCCGAACAGTGACCCTGCGCAGGGATGGCGGTTTCATCGTCAGCAATGAAGCTTATTATACCACATCCCGGTTCAATAACTGGAACCGCTGGGATTACCTGAACGGTGGATATTATTATCCCTATTCCTCCATGAATTATTATTCCTATACGTCGCCGTATTATGCGGGACTGTACAATCCGTTCTATTGGAACAGTTCACGCAGCAGTTTTAACCAGTCTGTCCGGTTCCATGCCGATAATGTGGCCGTGATCTCATTCAATAACAAAGGCGAGTCCGAATGGAAAAACGTCATCGGCAAAAGCCAATTTGACGACCAGAGTGATGATTTCATATCCTACCAGTTGCTCAATGCAGGTGATCAGCTGCATTTTCTTTTCAATAACCAGGAAAGAAAGAGCAACCTGCTGAATGATTACAGCGTAAGCCCTCAGGGTGAACTGACCCATAATCCTACTTTGAAGAACCTGGACAGGGGTTATGATTTCATGCCCCGCTATGGCAAGCAGGTCAGCGCCAAACAAATGATCATCCCCTGCCAGTACCGTAATTATCTTTGCTTCGCCAAGATCGATTATAATTAATGTTCCGGAAAAAACCTATGTTTCTGCATACATAGCGAAAGTATATCCCCTCTTTTATTTACCGGGAAGGGGAGGATCGTTTCGTACATTTTACATTTCCGATTTTTAATTTTACTTTTCTGAAGTGATCGGTGTATTCAAACAAAAGAACCCGGCCAACCTCCTCCTCATGGCCCTTTTCGGCGTTTTGCTGAAACTGCCCCTTTTCACTCATGCTGCACAGCCTGTGCGTGAGCGGCCCGACAGTGTATTATATACTTCCATTGTTACATTTATCAGGAACAACGTTGGTTCAAAAATGGTCTTTCCTGTACTGGCTTTTTTATTGTTGCTGGTACAGGCCGTCCTGCTCACCCGCGTCATCAATAGCCAGCGGATGATGGCCCGCAGCAATTACTTACCGGGCATGGCATTCATGCTTATCACATCCCTGTTTCCCGAATGGAATTACTTTTCAGCGCCCTTGCTGGTGAATACGATCCTGTTATACGGGCTTACTACCCTGTTCAGGATCTATAATGAAGAGAAGGCCAGGAGTGCGATCTTTAATATCGGCCTTTCGGTTGGACTGGCTTCCTTCATTTATTTCCCATCCATAACATTCCTGGCCTGGATCTACATGGGTTTTGTATTATTGCGTCCCTTCCGTTTGAATGAATGGGTGCTCTGCCTGGCGGGGGCGCTCACACCCTTTTATTTCTATGCGCTATACCTTTTCGTTTCCGGCAACTGGAACTGGCAAAAACTGGTGCCGCATTTTGGTTTCTCCTTTCCTGTCATTCACGCATCTGCATGGTTCGCCATCAGTATTGCCCTGATGATATTACCCTTCCTGGCGGGGGCATTCTTTATCCAGAACAACCTGATGAAAATGCTGGTGCAGGTGCGGAAGGGATGGAGCCTGTTGCTGCTCTACTTGCTCGGCGCCATCCTCCTTCCTTTATTCAGCAGCAATAACAGTATCGAAAACTGGATCATCGCTGCCGTGCCCTTCGCTGCTTTTCATGCCTGCGCGTATTTTTATCCGGGGTACCGTTTCTTCCCCCTGGCATTGTTCTGGTTCAGTGTGGCCTTCGTGCTGGCTTACCAGTATTATGGGCCGGGGTGGTGATCTAAATTCATTTCCTCCATCAATACTTGATATCATTCCATATAGTTGAAAACTCACTTTCCAACCTGCCAGATATAAATTATCTTTGTAAAAAATTGATCCATGAAGTTCGGCGTGGTCGTTTTCCCGGGTTCCAACTGCGACAGGGATATGTTCGATGCCCTGCAGGACGAGCTGAACCAGGAAGTGCTCTGGCTCTGGCATAAGGACAGGGATCTTAAGAATTTCAACACAGAAGATTGTATCATTCTCCCCGGAGGTTTTTCCTACGGGGATTACCTGCGCTGCGGGGCCATTGCCCGCTTCAGCCCCATGATGCAGAGCATAACCGAATTTGCAAAAAGAGGAGGCAAAGTGGTTGGTGTGTGCAATGGATTCCAGATCCTCTGCGAATCCCATCTTTTGCCGGGGGCCCTGTTAAGGAACGGCAAGCAGCAATTCGTTTGCAAAAATGTTTTCATCACCAATGAAAGCGGCAATGTGTATAAGATACCGGTTGCACATGGGGATGGAAGATTCTATGCTGATGAAAAGACCCTTGATAAGCTGGAAGCCGGACGCCAGGTAATCTATTATTATTCTGATGAGAAGGGGAATATCATCCCACAAGCCAATCCGAACGGTTCGATCCGCAATATTGCCGGGATCTGCAATGAAGGCCGGAATATCTTTGGCATGATGCCGCATCCGGAAAGAGCCTGCTCCGAAAAGCTGGGCAATACGGACGGCAAAAAGATCATTCAATCCTTACTCATGGCCAGGGAAACAGTGTATTCTTAAAGGTTTTTTTAACAAATTCGGATAAGGAATACAGGATATTTGCGATCTGTTCACTAAAAATATTTTGATTGATCCCGCTTTAGCGCCAAAAAAAGCGTCTTCTAAATAACTACCGAAGCATGAAAAAAACATTACTCCCCCTTTTATTCATCATCGCATTCACCGGCCGGAGCCAGTTAAGCCCGGTCATCTGGGCATTCAGCGCTGTGAAGACCGCAGACAAGACCTATGAGATACATCTGAAAGCCAGCATTCGACCCGGCTGGCATGTATATGCGCAAAAGCAACCTTCTGATGCCATTGCCATTCCCACAAAATTCACTGTCAATCCCAACCCGCTTTTTAAGCTGGATGGGAATATCAGGGAAAACGGCACCCTGGAAAAAATAAAGGACAAGACCCTGGGCATCTCAGCTTTTCAGTTCTCCAATTCAGTTGATTTCGTACAAAAGATCAAATTAAAATCAAGCGCTGCCATAACCAATTTTACCGGCACGGTGGAATACCAGACCTGCAATGATGAAAAATGCCTGCCCCCCAAAAAAGTGAATTTTTCGGTTGCGATCAGATAAATTTTGTAAACCGGCTGCATGCTTCCACTAAAAAAAACTTTTTCTCTTTCCCTCGCCATATTTGTAATGCTCTTTTCAGTCTCAGCGCAGGATTCAGTCCGGGCCGTCGACCATTGGGATGTCACCAGTAAAAAGATCGATGAAAGAAAATATGAGCTCAGTTTTGCTGCAACGCCCGCCCATGACTGGCTGATCTTCTCGCCTGGCCAGGTCAATAGTGATTTCAGGACCACTGAATTAAAATTCGCTGATTCTTCCATCAGGACAAGTGGGGATTTCTCTGTCAGCGGTGATCAAAAAGAGACCGATGTACCGGCGCTGGATCATGCAAAAATGAAAGTGCAGGTTTCCGCATTTCAATGGAAAACATTTATTGAATTTCAAAATACTGTACCGGCCAACCTGCAGGGCAGTTTGTTTTACACCTACGGGAAACAGGATGAATTCTATCCTTCCACACAATTTGATTTTTCGGTAGCACTGGAAGGGGGAAAACAATCAACAGCGAGGATCAGGATCCCTACCATCGATATCAATCACCCGGTTGTCAGTTGTGGTGATGAGGTCATAAAAAGCAAGAATATCTGGACCATTTTCCTGCTGGGCATGCTCGGCGGTCTGATCGCCCTGCTCACACCCTGTGTCTTTCCGATGATCCCCATCACCGTATCCTATTTTACCAAGCATACCGTCAACCGGAAAAAGGGGATATCCAATGCCATTCTCTACGGGTTTTTCATTTTCCTGATCTTTGTTTTACTGACGATCCCTTTTCATATCGCCGGCAAAGCCATTAGCCCTGAGATATTCAATAATATCTCCACGAATGTGTGGCTGAATCTTTTTTTCTTTCTCATCTTCATAGTTTTTGCGATTTCTTTTTTCGGTTACTTTGAGATAGGCCTTCCATCTTCTCTTTCTAACAGAACAGACAGGCGATCCGGAATCAGTAATATAAGCGGGATATTTTTTATGTCGGCAACACTGGTCCTGGTTTCATTTTCGTGTACTGGGCCCATTCTGGGTACCCTGCTTGTAGGTGTGGCCAACCAGGGAGCATGGCCCCTGACGGTGGGGGCAGCCGGTTTTGGTTTAGCGCTGGGCCTGCCTTTTGCCATCTTTGCCCTTTTTCCCCGCTGGCTTCATTCCATGCCCAAGTCGGGCGGCTGGATGACGGACCTGAAAGTGGTACTGGGGTTTATCGAAATAGCACTGGCCATAAAGTTTTTATCAAACGCCGACCTGGTGAAGCAATGGGGGATATTGAAACGTGAGGTCTTTATCGGGCTCTGGGTGCTGGTTTCACTCTGTATTGTATTGTACCTGCTGGGAGTGATCAAATTCCCGCACAGCAGTAAAATAAAAAGATTCTCCATTTTGCGGATCGCTTTCGTCCTTCTGTTTGCAGCGATCATGGTTTACCTGTTCCCGGGGATCACTAATACGCCAGGAGCCAACCTGCGCTTCATCAGCGGTTTCCCGCCCCCGATGTGCTACAGTATCTATAAAAACCCGGTCAATTGCAAAAGAGGTTTCCGTCCCCTGGATGCTTACGAATCGGCCCTGGCAGAAGCCAGGCATGAGCATAAACCCTTGCTGATCGATTTTACTGGCTGGGCCTGTGTGAACTGCCGAAAGATGGAAGAGACCGTATGGACCGATCCGCTGGTGGACAGCCTCATGCACCATGAATTCGTGGTGGTGTCTCTTTATGTTGATGAAAGAAGGAATTTGCCCCTCCAGGAACAAATATTATACACTACCCTTTCCGGCCACCAGAAGAACCTGGTCACCGTAGGCGATAAATGGGCTACTTTTCAGACTGAGAATTTTGGTGCAGCTTCCCAACCGCAGTATATTATCCTGGACAACAGGGAAATTTTACTGACCCGGCCGAAATATTATCCAACCACCCCCGGAAAATTCGCCGAATGGCTGCGATGCGGGCTGGAAGCGTTCAGGGATCATAGACAATAAAAAAACTTCGCCCTTGCGGACGAAGTTTTTCAATTAGGTGTCATTCTGTACCAGCTTCCGGGTTATTCAACTTTATATGGCAAGCTGCAGTTCCTTTTCAGGACTATCCGTCAGAGATACAGAATGACAAGAACTGAGGCCTAACTCCATTCTTCCTTAGTTCCTTTACTGCGTTCCCCCTTTTGGGGGGAATGAGAAGGGGGCGGGGCTAGGCAAATTGTTTTTGCATCATCATCTTACGCAGGTTAATCAGGCCATACCGCATCCGTCCCAATGCCGTATTGATACTGCAGTTGGTAGCGGAAGCGATCTCTTTGAAACTCATATCTGCATAATGTCGAAGGATGATCACTTCCCGCTGGTCATCCGGTAAACGTTCCAGCAGATCCCTAACCCGGTCATGATTCTGTTTCCTGATCATGGCCGACTCTGCGCTTTCCTCCGAGAAATTGAGCACTTCAAAAATATCTTTTTCTTCGCTGTTGCGGATCGTGGGTGTTCTTTTCACTTTCCTGAAATAGTCCACGCAAAGGTTATGGGCGATGCGCATGGCCCAGGGAAGGAATTTCCCTTCCTCGGTGTAGCGGCCGCCCCGCATGGTATCGATCACCCGAATAAAAACATCCTGGAAAATATCCTCTGCAAGGTATTTATCCTTTACAAGGAAGAGGATGGAAGTATATAATTTATCTTTATGCCGCAGTACCAGGGTTTCCAGCGCTTCAAGATGACCCTGTTGGAATAGGTCCACCAACTCATTGTCCGTTTTCTTCATCAATGATTTCATAACTTCCCGGTTTTAGTTTTGGCAGCAAATAATACGACAGCCAGCTGCATAGGGTTAAGTGACCAATAAAAATGAGAAAACTAAAGCGTAGAGGTTATGTCCTATAGGCGGTAGAAATTTTGGTTTTCACTTTGTGGATATTGTGGATTAAAAATAATTCTTTTTATAAAATTGCCAAACATTTGAGCGGATAAATTATATTGGTAATCTAAAAAGTTTTGTTAATAAATTTTATTCAAAAGACTGCGAATAAAGGATTTAAATAGCATATGAAGGAAGGGAAGCAATCCATAATCGGGAAAAACCCCGCAAAAATACTTACCGTAAATCCTGCAAATCCGATCCGGATCAAGGGCGCCCGCGTGCATAACCTGAAAAATATTTCAGTCGATTTTCCCCGCAACAGGCTGATCGTAGTTACCGGGGTTTCCGGTTCAGGAAAATCCTCCCTCACAATTGATACGCTGTTTGCCGAAGGGCAGCGCCGCTATGCAGAAAGCCTCAGCGCCTATGCCCGCCAGTTCCTGAACCGCATGAATAAACCGGATGTGGATTATATCAAAGGATTGTGCCCTGCCATCGCCATTGAACAGAAAGTGATCACCCGTACGCCGCGCAGTACCGTGGGCAGCATGACGGAGATCTATGATTTCCTCCGCCTGCTATTTGCCAGGATCGGCAGAACGATCTCGCCTGTTTCGGGTAAACAAGTAAAAAAAGATGATGTCACTGATGTGATACTGGCAATAAAAGAATTGCCTCAAGGTCAAAGGGTGTATATATTATCCCGGTTCAAACAGCACCGGAACCGTAACATCAGGGAAGAGCTGAATATCCTGGTACAAAAAGGATTTTCCCGAATGGCCTCCCCCAGTGATTCTCAAAACAATGACATCATATCGATCCGGATCGAAGACCTGTTGTCGCTGACAGATAAGGAACTCAAACAAAAGAATATTTCTCATATCCTGATCGACAGGATCATTGTCAAAGAATTCGACGAGGATGACCTGCACCGCATGGCTGATTCAGTTTCCACTGCATTTTATGAAGGAGAAGGGGATATGGAAATAGCATCTGTTTCTCCTGAACAGGGTTCACCGGTTACGATGCATTTATTCAATAATCGTTTTGAAGCGGACGGGATGCAGTTTGAAGAACCGCAACCCAATCTTTTTTCCTTCAATAACCCGGTGGGGGCCTGTCCAACCTGTGAAGGTTTTGCGATGGTTCTTGGTATCGATCCCGACCTGGTGATACCTGACAAGAACCTGAGTGTTTATGAAGGTGCAGTGGCCCCATGGAAAGGAGAAAAACTGGACTGGTGGAGAAAAAATTTCATCCGCACTTCAGGTAAGGTCAATTTTCCCGTTCATAAACAGGTGTCAGCCCTAAGCAAAGAGCAATACAATCTTCTTTGGGAGGGAGCCCGTGGTATATTGGGCATTCATGATTTTTTCAAAGATGTGGAATCACAGTTGTACAAGATCCAGTACCGTGTCTTGCTTAGCCGGTACCGTGGCAAAACATCCTGTCCCGATTGCAAAGGCTATCGTTTGCGCAAAGAAGCGCTTTATGTGAAAATCATGGGAAAACATATCGGGGAATTATGCGAAATGCCCGTGAAAGACCTGTCTGCCTGGTTCGGAGAACTGAATGAGCAACTTACCGTAACAGAAAAGGATATTGCCAAAAGAGTGCTGTTAGAGATCAATAACCGTCTTTCCACCCTGTTAAAAGTAGGATTAGGATACCTGACCCTCAGCAGGCTGGCCAATACACTCAGTGGCGGTGAAAGCCAGCGCATCCAACTCACCCGCAGCCTGGGCAGCACCCTTACTAATTCATTATATATCCTGGACGAGCCTTCCATCGGCCTGCATTCAAAAGACACGGCCAATCTTATCCGCGTATTAAAAGAACTTCGTGACCTGAAGAACACCGTCGTGGTGGTGGAACACGATGAGATGATGATGCGGGAATCAGATCATATCATTGATATGGGACCGCTGGCATCACACCTGGGCGGTGAAGTGGTGGCGGAAGGAAATTATGATGCGATCATTGAGAATGCCGGCAGCCTGACGGGCCAATACCTGTCGGGTAAACTAAAAATTGAACCTCCGGGGGTTTACCGGAAATGGAACCGCAGTATTATTATAGAGGGAGCCCAGCAAAATAACCTGAAGGCAATAAAGGTGGAATTCCCTTTGAATACCCTCTGTGTCATCTGCGGTGTTAGCGGCAGCGGCAAGACAACCCTTGTCAAACAGATCTTATATCCTGCCATGCTGAGGGAGAAAGGCGAATTCGGAAATAAACCGGGACTGTTCAGAAAAATATCCGGGGACCTGGATGCGATCGGGGCTGTTGAGCTGGTGGACCAGAACCCTATTGGTAAATCCAGTCGCAGCAACCCGGTGACCTATATCAAAGCTTATGATGAGATCAGGAACCTCTTTGCGCGACAGCCCCTTTCAAAAATGAGGGCTTACCAGCCCAAACATTTTTCTTTCAATGTGGATGGTGGCCGCTGTGATACCTGCAAGGGGGAAGGGGAACAGATAGTGGAAATGCAGTTTTTGGCCGATGTGCACCTGGTATGCGAGACCTGCGGAGGAAAAAGATTTAAGGAAGAGATCCTGGATATAAAATATAAGGACAAAAATATTTATGATGTGCTCGAAATGAGTGTGGATGAAGCCATTTCCTTTTTTTCATACCTCTCCTCTGAAGGAACTGCCCGAGAGGGGGCCAACATTGCTGCAGCCCTCCAGCCCCTGAGTGATGTGGGCCTGGGATATATTAAACTGGGGCAGTCCTCCGCCACTTTATCCGGTGGCGAGGCACAAAGGGTGAAACTTGCCTCTTTCCTGGGAAGAGGAAGGGGACAAGAAAAGATCCTGTTCATTTTTGATGAACCCACTACGGGCCTTCATTTCCATGATATCAAAAAACTGCTTGCTTCCTTTAATGCCCTGATCGAACAGGGTCATTCCGTGATCGTGATCGAACATAACCTGGATGTCATCCGATCGGCCGACTGGATCATTGAGCTGGGCCCCGGTGCAGGAGAGGATGGAGGGAATATCGTATTTGAAGGAAAGCCCTTTGAATTAAAGAAAAGTAAAAAAAGTCCGACCGCTCGTTTTATTTAGCGGAGCTTGTCCAGTGATTTCACCAGCTTCTCATCGTTCCGTATCCTTTTTAGTGCCATGAAATAACTGATGATCATGGCCAGTGGCAAGATACAATATAATGCCAGTGTGGGTTTGATGAGTTGATTGTATTTTATAAAATAAATGATCAGTATGATCAGTGTGATCACCATCCCGATCATGCATAAGATGGATTGATGCTTTCTGTTTTTAAAAAGGAAAATTGTGACAACGGACAGTCCTACGGATATCCCCGTCAGGATCAGGATAAAAAAATCATACCCCGCCGTGAGTTCTGTATAGTTACGGGTAGTGATATTCCTTGCCACTATATTTGTTCCGCCGGTTGCAAAAGGGAAAATAAAACTTAAAATCCCGGTAACAGCCGCTAATAATAACCAAAGGGATTGCTGACGCTGGATCATGTGTGTATAAAATTAAATGTAGGTATATTATCCTAATTCAGGATACAGGGGGAATTCCTGCATCAATTCTTTTACTTCTTCTTTTACCCTGGCGGTCACTTGGTCATCGCCGGGATGCATCAATACCTTATCGATCAGGCCCACCACGGTTTCCATATGCTTTTCTTTCATACCGCGTGTGGTAACAGCCGGCACCCCAACCCGGATCCCCGATGTGATGAAGGGCGACTTATCATCAAAGGGCACTGCATTCCGGTTCAGCGTAATATGGGCCAGGTCCAGTGTTTCCTGTGCTTTTTTACCTGTCAGGTTTTTATTGCGCAGGTCGATCAGCATGAGATGATTATCTGTGCCCCCACTTATTAAATTGTATCCCCGTTTCACAAAAGCTTTTGCCATTGACTGTGCATTACTGATGACCTGCCTGCCATAGGAAGTAAAATCTTCAGAAAGAATTTCCTCAAAGGAAACGGCTTTGGCGGCAATGATATGTTCCAGCGGTCCGCCCTGCGAACCCGGAAACAAGGCGAGGTCAAGCAGGGAACTCATCGTTCTCAAATTTCCTTTGGGGTCTTTTATGCCCCATGGATTCTCAAAATCATGGCGCAGCATGATGATGCCGCCTCTCGGACCCCGCAGGGTTTTATGCGTGGTGGAAGAAACAATATGACAATGTTCAAAAGGATCATTCAGCAGGCCGGTGGCAATCAGTCCCGCAGGATGGGCAATGTCCGCAAATACAAGGGCGCCCACTTCGTCTGCAATTTCGCGGATACGTTTATAATCCCAGTCGCGGCTGTAGGCCGAAGCCCCGCAAATGATCATTTTCGGTTTTTCGGTCTTTGCTTTGGCTTCCATCTGTTCATAATCGATGATGCCTTCCTTTGTAACGCCGTAATGAACGGCCTGGTAGGTCTTACCGCTGAAATTGGCCGGGCTTCCATGTGTGAGGTGACCGCCCATACTGAGATCGAGTCCCATGAATTTTTCGCCCGGTTTCATCACCGCCAGGTAAACGGCACCATTCGCCTGTGCCCCGCTGTGAGGCTGCACATTGGCCCAGGAACATTTGAAGATCTTTTTCAGTCTTTCGATAGCCAGGGTTTCGATCTCATCCACCACTTCACAACCGCCGTAATATCTTTTTCCAGGGTACCCTTCAGCATATTTATTCGTGGGCACACTTCCCATGGCCCGGAGTACCTGCAGGGATGTAAAATTTTCAGAGGCGATGAGCTCGATCCCGTTACGCTGCCGTTCCAATTCTTTTTTAAGTAATTCAAATATGACACTGTCTTGCTGCATGGCGCAAAATTAAGCGAGTCATCGAGAATGGAGGTCCTTGTCCGGAGAATTTGTTTGTCAATAATTCGTTACTTTCGTTGGCTTTTCACCAACACCAAAGCCGATACATGAAAGCGATCATTCCAGTCGCAGGCGCCGGTACCAAGCTCCGTCCGCAGAGTTATTCACAGCCCAAGGCACTGATCCCCCTGGCCGGCAAAACGGTCATCAGTTTCATTATCGATCAGCTCAAAGAAGCGGGCATCACTGAATTCATTTTTATCATTGGCTATCTCGGTGAAAAGATCCAGGATTTCATCCGCCATAATTACCCGGGGCTGAAAACGCATTATGTTCACCAGGTGAACAGGCAGGGCATCGGTCATGCCATTAAACTCACCAGGAATATTGTAGGGGATGATGAAGTGATGGTGGTGCTTGGCGACTCCATTTGCGAATATGATGTAAAGGAAGTGGTAGAAAGCCCTCACTCCGTAATCTGCGTCAGGAAAGTGGACGACCCCCGCGATTTTGGTGTGGCGGAGATCAATGAGGATCTTTTTATCACGCATGTGGTGGAGAAACCACAGATCCCCAAATCGAACATGGCCCTTGTGGGTGTATACAAGATCAAGGAGACCAGCCAGATGTTTTTCTGCCTGGAAAATAATATCCGGCAGGGATTGCGTAGTCATGGTGAATACAGTCTGACCGATGCACTCGACTGCATGATACGGAATGGAGTGCAGTTCAAGTCGTGTAAGGTGGAAAATTGGTTCGATTGCGGGAAGAAAGAGACCATCCTGGAATCGAACGCCACCCTGCTGAAAAAATTCTCGGATAAGAAAAGTGATTATACATTTGAGAACACGGTCATCATTTCACCAGTGAGTATCGGTGCCGGTTGCTTCATCAAAAACTCCATTATTGGCCCAAATGTAGCCATCGGGGAAAACACCACCATGGATTATTCCATTGTGAAGAATTCTATTGTGGGAGCTTATTCCAACCTGTTTGATATTGTCCTGGAAGATTCCATCATCGGCAGCGATACCAACCTGCGTGGCGAAACCCGGTCACTGAATATCGGGGATAATACTACCATTGATCTTGGCTAATGCCATGAAGGAATGGTACAAGGGCTCAATGGACAAGGCAAAGATTTCAATTAATTTCCTTTTATAATAAAAAGATACTCCCCTTTCAATTCTTGTCTCCTGAATCTTGAACCTTGAACTTTGTAACTTGATCCTTACACCTTGAACATCTTCCTTCTTCACTTATCTTTACTTTCATTATGGCGGGCTTTACAAACCGTATCACCAAACTCTTCAGCATTGACTATCCCATCATCCAGGCAGGCATGATCTGGGCCAGCGGTTGGCGACTGGCATCGGCAGTCAGCAATGCAGGTGGCCTGGGTCTTATCGGCAGCGGCAGTATGTACCCGGATGTATTACGTGAACATATCAAAAAATGCAAAACGGCCACGCAGCGGTCTTTTGGTGTGAATGTGCCCATGCTTTACCCGGATATTGATAAGCATATCCAGGTCATCCTGGACGAGGAGGTGAAAATAGTATTTACATCTGCCGGTAACCCGCAAACATGGACAAACATATTAAAGGAAAAAGGGGTCACCGTTGTACACGTCATCGGTTCCTCAAAATTCGCCATGAAAGCAGAAGCTGCAGGTTGTGATGCGGTGGTTGCAGAAGGTTTTGAAGCAGGCGGGCATAACGGGCGTGAAGAAACTACCACCATGGTACTGGTGCCGGCAGTTGCCCAGTCTGTTAAAATTCCTGTTATTGCGGCTGGTGGTATTGCGACGGGTCGACAGATGCTGGCAGCCATGGTGATGGGTGCAGAAGGAGTGCAGATGGGAAGTCGTTTTGTGGCCAGTGAAGAAGCTTCCTCCCATATCAATTTTAAAAACAAGGTTACTACATCCATGGAAGGAGATACAAAACTGACACTGAAACAATTGACACCGGTACGTATGATGAAAAATGAATTCTTTACCCAGGTTCAGGAAGCTGAATGGCGGGGTGCATCCGCGGAGGAATTAAAGGCTATTTTGGGCAGGGCGAGAGCCAAACGGGGAATGTTCGAAGGCGACCTGGCGGAAGGGGAACTCGAGATCGGGCAGGTAAGTTCCCTGCTGAAAAATATATTACCAGCATCGGAAATTGTTAAAAATACATGGAATGAGTTCCTGAATCTTTTGGCAGAACCAGTAAAAAAAGTTTAATTTTAAAGTCCGGTAACTGTACCAGAATCAAAAACCATAAAATTGCTTTTATGAAATCCCGGTTATTCCTGCTCCTTGGTTCTTTTTTCCTGTTTACCATTTCAAAAGCAGGTAATCCCTGCAGTAAAAAAGCGATGACCCGCAAATACCTGGTGAACGGGACGGTTGTTCATGCCGATAATAAAAAACCTATGAAAGGCGTGAGCATAACGGCCGTGCTGGCATCTAAAAAAGAAAAGACCGCCCTGACCGACGAAGGCGGAAGTTTTAATTTTGATGAACTGAAACCCGGCACCTATAAGTTTATCTTTGAAAAAGCCGGCTATAAAAAGATCACGAAAGAAAATATAACAATCAAAGAGGATGATACTTACCAGCTCAACGTGGAAATGATCGAGCAGGATAGCTTCGACATCATCCCCTCCCCTTTTTCATTTGCAAAGGTCAGGTAAACTGACCGGCAAACGGAAAGGACATTCACAGATCATTCAATCCCTTATTATACTGATCAAGTATGGAATACAAATCTATCACCGTACAGGCCATCGTCAGGGCGCCGCTTGAAAAGACCTGGCAATACTGGACCGCGCCCGAACATATCACACAATGGAACCATGCATCAGATGACTGGCATTCGCCAAGGGCGGAGAACGATCTGCGTCCCGGAGGAAAATTTTCCTGCCGGATGGAAGCCAGGGACGGGAGTGACGGGTTTGATTTCGGAGGCGTGTATGATGAAGTGGACCTGTTACACCGCATAAGTTACACCATGGGTGATGACCGGAAAGTGCAGGTTGATTTCATGGCCGATGGTCATAATACCCGTGTGGTGGAAGTATTCGAGACCGAACCGACGCATTCACCGGAAATGCAACAAAAGGGCTGGCAGGCCATCCTGGATAATTTCAAAAAGTATACTGAAGAGAACTGATCAGCCTGAAAATACCTGTTGTCAATGTCTGATAACCCTGTCATCGTGGAAACCCTGCTGGATGCACCTGTTTCAAAGGTCTGGAAAGCATTTACTGACCGGGAAGAAATGAAAAAATGGTATTTCAGCATGGACGCATTCGAACCGGTGCAAGGGTTTGAATTCAGTTTTGAAGGCGGCCCGCCCGGTGGGATCCGGTACATTCATCGCTGCAGGATCCTGGAATCGATACCCGGTAAGAAACTGGTTCATACCTGGTGCTATGAAGGTTACACTGGAGAATCAATACTCACGATAGAACTCGAAGAACACGGTTCACAAACCTTTATCCGGTTATCCCATGCAGGACTGGAAAGCTTCCCTTCTGATAATAAGGATCTTGCCAAAGAGAACTTTGTAGCAGGCTGGAACGAGATCATCAAAAAATCCCTGCCGGCCTACCTTGAAAAAAACTGACAGGGATTAAAACTGTCATCATGAGAGAATACATGTTTTTAATCAGGAACTTTGGTGATGCAAAATCACCACTAACTCCTGAGCAGCACCTGGCCTTTGTAAAAAAATGCGAAGTATATATTGGTGAACTGAAAAAGGAGAACAAACTGATCGCTGCGCAACCCCTGGTCCGCGAAGGGGCCTTGATCAAAAAAGAGAAACAATCCTGGCAGGTGGATAAGCTGGATGCCGGCAGGGAGGTACAGGTTGGCTATTACCATATCCTGGCCAATGACCTGGAAGAAGCCATCGCTATTGCAAAACAAAACCCGGAATTTGAATTCATCAGCTCAGCTACTATTGAAGTAAGGCCCGTTAAAACAAAGGAAAAAGAAACCAATTTTGTTTATCCAAAATAATCCCGATGGCATACGACGAGAAACTGGCAGCCCGTATCAGGGCGCGATTCAAAGGGCTTAAGAAAGTGGAAGAAAAACAAGCATTTGGCGGGCTGACATTCATGTTCAATGATAAAATGTGTGTCGGCATTATAAAAGATGAGATGATGTGCCGTATCGATCCTGCCCTGCATGATGACTGCATCAAAAAAAAGGGCTGCCGCACCATGGACTTTACAAACCGGCCTATGAAAGGTTTTATCATGGTGAACGAGAGCGGCATGAGGACTGAAAAAGAATTTGAATACTGGGTCTCCCTTGCCCTGGATTATAATCAAACGGCCAGGTCTTCAAAAACGAAACGCCCCGTAAAAAAATGAATTTTCTCTTGTCCGTGGCAATCCGGGCATTTTTGTTTCCGACGGATGGGTGCAGGCAAAATCCAAACTGAATAAAAATAAAAATGAGAAAGGCCGGGATCGTATTGACCACCATTGATGAATATATTGCCGCACAGATCGCTGCAGACAGGCCGGTGCTGCAAAGGATCAGGGAAACAATAAGGAAAGCTGCTCCCAACGCCGAAGAACTGATCAGTTATGGTATGCCCGCTTTCCGGTACCATGGCATGCTGGTATATTTTGCAGCCATGAAAAACCATTATGGATTCTACCCTACTTCAAGTCCGATGAAATTCTTCGCCCGGGAATTAAAGCCCTATTATTGTACCAAGGGTGCCATCCAATTCCCCAAAGATGCAACAATACCTTATAAACTTATCAGGGATATTGTGAAATTCAGGGTACATGAAAATGAGGTCCGGGAAAAAAACAAGAATAAGAAGCCCTGAAAAATTATGTACTAAAATATGGAATATAATTACCTTAAACTGATTCACCTGGTAGCTGTGATGTTATTCCTGGGAAATATCATTACAGGTCTTTTCTGGTTGCGCTGGGCTGTGAAAACAAAGAAACCCGGGATCATTAATTTTACCATCAAAGGCATCATCAGGGCCGACAAATATTTTACCATCCCCGGGGTGATCATCATTACGGCTGGCGGAATTGCCACAGCACTCTATGCCCATTTGCCTGTCTGGGGCACCCCTTGGATACGCTGGCCCATTATCTTATTTGCGGTTTCGGGACTTATTTTCGGGTTGAAGCTGGCTCCGCTTCAAAAAAAGATGTCTCGCCTTACAGCGAATATTGAACCCGGTGTGAATGATAACTGGGAAGCTTTCAATAAGGCATATCTTGCCTGGGATATCTGGGGATTCTTTGCTACCCTCACTCCCCTGGCCGCATTTGTCATGATGGTGCTTAAATTACCTGCATAAAAAAATGAAGATCATTGTAACAGGTGCAACGGGACTGGTGGGCAGCGAAGTGGTGAGGGAAGCGATAAAGGACCAGGACTTCAGTGAAATATTCCTGCTGGTGAGGAATCCTTCTTCGCTGGAAAGCCCTAAAATTAAAAATATCATCCTCCCGGATTTTTCTGATTATCATTCGGTAAAAAATATTTTTGAGGAAGCAGGGGCCCTTATCTGGTGCCTGGGTATTTCGCAGACCCAGGTTAACAGGGAAGAATACGAAAAGATCACCTATGGTTTCACAAAGGCTTGTGCTGATTTTTGTAGCCATGTGAACCCCTCCATACGTTTCGTATTTGTGAGTGGTAATGGTGCTGACCGCTCGGAAAAAAGCCGGACCCTGTTCAGGCGGTTCAAAGGAAAAGCAGAGAATGCTTTGATTGGTTCAGGATTAAAAAATATTATTATTGCCCGGCCTGATGCAGTAAGGCCCAGGCATAAAAATAAAAGAGCTCCCTTTGTCTATAAAATGGTCTATCCTTTCTTTCCGCTGATCGAATGGCTGGCGCCGAGCAGGATCATCTGGAGTGATGTGCTGGCCCGGGCCTTGCTCCGGCTGGCAAAGACGGGTGAAGAAAAAGATACTTTTGAAAATATGGCCTTGCGGAAATCAGGAGCCGGCTGATCTCTTTAAACCAGAACAATAACTTTACCCGTCTTTCCCCTTTACTATTGCTGTCATTACTGTGGACCAATGGCAATGATCTTTACTGAAAAATTGAGAAAGACTGTTGTTGATTTGGCATTATAGGCGTAGCGGGTGGCGCCTGTTGTCCAGTTTCAATAAAAATTTATTTATATTGTCTGAAAATTATACCATGGACTTACAGAGTTATCTCACTTTATTGCGTTCCCTTCACATCATTTCAGGTGTGATCTGGGCAGGCTCCCTGCTATATCTTGCTTTCTTCGTGATCGTAGCCGTAAAACGAAGCGGTCCCGAAGGCGGGAAATTCATGCAGACCCTGGCCGCCACCAATAAGCTGCCGCTTGTCATGATGATCCTTGCCATCACCAGTATCACCACCGGGATCCTGATGATCGCAAAATTGTCGGATGGATTTACAAGCTCCTGGTTCGGTAACCGTCATGGCATCATCGTAAGCATCGGGGGAACCCTGGGCATCCTGGCTTTCCTGGAAGGCCTTTTTGTCAACAAGCCAACGGTCGATAAGATGAACAGGATCTCAAAGGAGATCGCCGCCGGGGGAAAACCGCCCACCGATGCACAGATGCAGCAGATCACCAGGCTGCGTAATAAACTGTTCAGTGCGACCAGGCAGGTGGCTTTTCTACTTTTGTTGACCCTGATCGCGATGAGCCTGGTGCATTATTTATGATCAGTTTATGAATTAGCGTTGCCGGCATGCCTTACTGAGCCCTCCCGGATTCATCGTATCTTTGCAGGCTCTGTAAAAAACAACAATGAGCCGCAAAGGAAAAGTACTGGTGGCGATGAGCGGCGGGATCGACAGCACGGTAACCGCCCTGATGCTTCATGATGAAGGCCATGAAGTAGTGGGCATCACCATGAAAACATGGGACTATGCGCACAGCGGTGGCAGCAAGAAAGAAACCGGTTGCTGTAATCTCGACTCCTTCAATGATGCACGCCAGGCAGCGGTTGAACACGGCTTCCCTCATTATATCCTCGATATCAGGGAAGAGTTCGGCGATTTCGTGATCGATAATTTCGTGGAAGAATACTTAGCCGGACACACACCTAACCCCTGCGTGCTCTGCAATACACATATCAAATGGAGGGCCCTGCTGAAAAGGGCAGATGCATTGGGCTGCGATTTCATCGCAACAGGTCATTATGCAAAGACCCGGCAACATGATAATGGCAGATGGGTGGTGAGCAAGGCAGTGGATGATACCAAGGACCAGAGCTATGTTTTGTGGGGTCTTCAACAGGATCTTCTGAGCCGCACTTTATTGCCATTGGGAACCTACCGCAAAACAGCGATCAGGAAGATGGCGCTGGATTACGGCTATCCTGAGCTGGCAAAAAAAAGTGAAAGCTATGAGATCTGTTTTGTGCCCGATAATGATTACCGCGGTTTCCTGAAAAGAAAAGTAGAAGGACTGGAAGAAAAAGTGAAGGGCGGACATTTTGTTGACAAGCATGGCAAGTTCCTCGGCATTCACAAAGGGTATCCTTTTTATACCATTGGACAAAGAAAGGGGCTCGATATCGCATTGGGCAAGCCGGCCTTTGTCACCCATATCGATCCTGAAACCAATACCGTAACCCTGGGTGATGAAAATGACCTGGATGAAAATGAAATGACGGTAGGAAAGCTCAATCTTATCAAGTACGACAGCATCACCCCGGGAATGGAAGCAGTCACGAAGATTAGGTATAAGGATAAAGGTGCATCAAGTGATCTCTATCCTGCAAACTCGACAGTCAGGGTCAGGTTCCATGAAAATGTAAAAGGCATCGCCCCGGGGCAAAGCGCCGTCTTTTATGAAGGTGAGGATGTGATCGGGGGTGGAATCATACAGTCTTCAGGGGCATAACTGCCTGAAAAATATTGTGTGACAAGGGATTTTTCGATAATAATTTGAAGCTGGCAACGTTACAGGCAGGAGCTATGATTCTTTAAAAATAGTTTTTACCTTTACGAACCGTACATCAATCCGTACCTGAAAAACATGAATCAACAATCTTATGAAAAGCCGGAATTTCTACCCATTACTTTTTCTGTCTTTTTCCACCTGTATTATTTTTTCCTGTAATAAAACAGAAACCCTGCAAACGGCCCAGCTGTCTGATTATCTCCCTCTGATCAGCGGGAAATATATCACTTACAGGATCGATTCCACCGTGTTCACCAATTTCGGTCGGAATACAGAGGTCCACGCCTACCAGGTGAAACATGTGGTGGACTCTCTCATCACAGACAACCTCTTGCGGCCCAGTTACCGGGTCTTTCGTTTTATCAGGGATTCGGCGGGTACACAGTCATGGCAACCCTCAGGTTCTTATTTCATTACCCCGCTTACCAATTCCATCGAATTGATCGAAGACAATCTCCGGTTCATTAAATTGTATGCACCGGTGGTTGACGCCTTTACCTGGAAGGGAAATAAATATTTGCCCAATGACCCCTATGGTTCCGAATATAATTTCAGCAATGACGATGATATGCAGAGCTGGGACTTTCATTATAGCGGCGCTCCTTCTTCATTTTCTTATGGCGGAAAAAATTATTCCGATGTACAAACGGTGGAGGAAGTAGCCGATTCGATCAACGTACCGATTACGGTACCGGGCGCTTATGCTTCCATGAACAGGGCGGTTGAGAGATATTCAAGAACGATCGGCTTAGTGTACAGGGAATACACCCTCTGGGAATACCAGCCCAATACCGGGGGTGCCGGCGGACCTTACAAGATCGGTTTCGGGATCAAAGAATGGATGATCGATCATAATTAAACTTCAGTATTCAGAAGATAATCTCCGGGCAAATAATTCTACACAGCAGGTTCCTGCTGGCTCAGGCAATGAAAGCTGCCCAGTCCCCAGATGATATCGGTGGAATCAATTCCCACAACATTTCTTTGCGGAAAACAATCCCGGATGATCTGCAGTGCCCGTTCATCTTTTTTAGAGCGGAAGGTCGGTACGATCACCGACCTGTTGGCAATATAAAAATTGGCATAGGATGCGGGCAATCGCTGCCCTTCATAGAACACTTCATCGGGCATGGGTAATTCAATAATATTCAGGGGGCGCCGATCCGTCAGCCTGAATGTTTTTACCTGTTCCAGGTTTTTTTGAAGCAATCCATAATTTTCATCCTGCTTATTCTCTTCCACTGTCACGATCACGGTATCCTCATTCACGAAGCGAACAGTATCATCAATATGCCCGTCCGTATCATCGCCAACAATGCCTTCGTGCACCCAGAGTACCTGCTCCACTCCATAATACTCATATAAATAATATTCGATCTGCTGCCGGTTCAACTGCGGGTTCCTGTTCTTGTTCAGCAGGCAACAGGTGGAACTGATCAGGGTGCCTTTACCGTTAAAATCAACCGAGCCTCCTTCCATGACGATTCCCGGGTAAAAAACAGGTATATTATATTGCCGGGCAATGAGGGTGGGGATCATATCATCCAGGTCAAATGGCGGATATTTATTTCCCCAGGCATTGTAACCCCAGTCTACAATGATCTTTTTTTGCAGCGCGGCAGGATTGACCAGGAATGCAGGTCCATGGTCGCGGCACCATGCATCATTGGTAGGATGCAGGAAGAATTCAACCTTTGAAAGATCAACACCTGCAACTGATAATTTTTCCTGCGCAAACAGTTTCATCTGCTCATCATTCACATTGATATTGACCTTCTCTCCTTTTACCAGTTCTTTTACAAATGCAGCATAGGGTGGGTACACGGTTTCCATTTTCCCGGGCCAGGATTCTTCCTTATGTGGCCAGCTCAGCCAGGTGGCTGCATGCGGTGCAAATTCCGCAGGGAAATAATAGCCGAACTGTTTGGGTGTTTTACCTTCCCCGGTCACAATGGCGGCAGGATTTAAAAAGGAATCAGAACCAGCATTCATAATATTAAAACTGAAATAAATTACCCGGCAGGAATAAAGGTTTATTCATCAATGAATCTTTCTGTGATGGGCTTGTATGAATCGATCCTCCGGTCACGCAGAAAGGGCCAGTGTGTGCGGTAAAAATTTGTCTGGAAAAGGTCCAGCTCCGCAATTTCTGTTTCTTCCTTATCATGCGAAGCCTGGTATAGGATCTTCCCGAATGGATTGGATACAAAGGATCCGCCCCAGAAACGCATGGCGCCATTCTGCTCCATCCCCACCCTGTTCACGCTTACCACATGCACCCCATTGGCCACAGCATGACTCCGCTGGATGGTTTGCCAGGCATTATATTGCTCCGTATTGGTTGCATCATCCTGCGAAGTAGCCCAGCCGATCGCTGTGGGGTAAAATAAGATCTCCGCGCCCATCAGTGAAGTGATCCGGGCTGCTTCGGGATACCATTGGTCCCAGCAGATCAATATACCTATCGTTGCATATTTTGTTTTAAAGACCCTGTAACCGAGATCGCCGGGCGTGAAATAGAATTTCTCATAATATGCAGGGTCATCGGGAATATGCATCTTGCGGTATTTGCCGAGATATTTTCCGTCCGCATCGAGCACAGCCGTGGTATTATGATAGACCCCTTCTGTCCTTTTTTCAAAGAGGGAAGCGATGATGACCACATTCTTCTCTGCAGCAACCTTACTGAGCATCTCTGTCGATGGTCCGGGTATCGCTTCTGCCAGTTTGAAATTCTCATAATCTTCCACATCGCAGAAATACAATGATGTGAACAATTCCTGCAGGCATACGATCTGCGCCCCTTTTGCGGCGGCGGCCCTTATCTTATCGACCGCTTTGGAGAGATTCTTCCCTTTATCGGCCGTGCAGCTCATCTGCACGAGGGCTACCTTGACAGTTGACATGTACCCTAATTTGCCCGCAAAAATAGTGTTTAGAAAGAGAACGGTCATCTTTCCCTGAACAGGAATACAATAAAAAACCGGGCTCATAATGAGCCCGGTCATCGTGAAAATGAATTCGGCTTACATCGGCTCAAAGCTTTTCAGGATCTTCAGGGCATCGTCATAGTATTCAGTACGGTAAGAGATCCAGACATAAAAGCTGATGCTAGGGTAATCGGGGTTTACCAGCAGGAGTAAGGTCACAGGGAAACCCTTGTTGGTGCCGTCAATGGCGCAGCCCCAGTAGCGGTGCAAGTCGCTGATATAGATCGGCTGCTCGTTGCCGCTGCTGTTATAAGTGGCCCAATCCACATTATTGTCATTGGCCCAGGTCCTCACTGCGTCCTTCATTTTGGCATAGCTGAGGTCTTCGCCCTTGCGGGGATAAATGTCAAATGCGAAATTGTTGTCCTTTGCTTCAAACTGCTTTTCGTTGTTGATTGTCACTTCCATCGATTCATAGATCTTGAATTTCATATTGTAGGTATCCCAGGTCCATTTTTTCATTTGTCCCTTTGAATACGAAAAAGAAGCGACCGCCAGCAACAGGAAAAATAATTTAAGTTTCATAATAATAAGTTTGGGTAAAAGAATGGATGATGAAAGCAACTTAGCGAATTTCCGGAGAATCAAAAAATAAATTTGATCCTTCCCCGGTTGATATTTATCAGTAATCCACAGGAAAGCCTTCTGCAAATTCTTAATTTTGACGCCATCGTTGCAACTATGAAAATTGCCGTTTTAGGTGCAGGGATGGTGGGCCGGGCGATCGTCCTTGACCTTGCAAAGGATCATGATGTGACCTGCTTCGACCTGCAGGCAGAATCTCTTGAGCTGATCAAAAGAGACAATGATGCGGTTCACACGGTCATGGCCGACCTGTCCCGGCATGAAAATTTTTCCGGATGGCTCTCACCTTTTGACCTGGTCGTTACAGCAGTCCCGGGTTTTATTGGATATAAAACACTGGAAGCTGTGATCCTTGCCGGGAAGAATGCGGTGGATATCTCCTTTTTCCCGGAAGATGCCTTGCAACTGGATCAAAAAGCCAAAGAAAAAAAATGTACCATCATTACAGATTGCGGTGTGGCCCCGGGAGCCAGCAACCTGATCATCGGCCGGTATAATGATGAGATGAAAATTGAATCGGTTGCATGCTATGTGGGCGGTCTGCCCAGGAACCCCCGACCTCCTTTCTATTATAAAGCTCCCTTTTCTCCCGTTGATGTGATCCAGGAATATATCCGTCCTGCCCGGCTGGTGGAAAACGGAAAGATGGTTACTAAACCTGCATTGAGCGAAAGGGAGATCCTGCATTTTGAACAGGTGGGTGAACTGGAAGCCTTCAATACTGATGGCCTGCGGTCACTGCTCCATACCATGCCGCATATCCCGGATATGAAGGAGAAAACATTGCGCTGGCCCGGGCATATCGACCTGGTCATAGCTTTGAAAAAAGCAGGGTTTTTTGATACAGGAACAATAAAACAGCAGGGCTTCGAAATTTCTCCGCTGGTATTCACTTCTGAGATACTGGTGAATCAATGGAAATTACTGCCCGGCGAAGCAGAATTCACTATCATGAAACTGATCATAAAAAATGAAAAAAGAACCATTGAATATGATTTGTATGATGAATATGATCCCATAACACAAACCAGCTCCATGGCCAGAACAACGGGTTATACCTGCACGGCAGCGGTCAACCTTATCGCAAGAGGTATATTCAGCGAAAAGGGAGTGTATCCTCCTGAACTAGTAGGAAGAAATCAGCTATGTTTTGATTTTGTCATGAATTATCTGAAAGAAAGGAATGTCAACTGGAAGAAAACAGAGAAATGAATATGACGGGGTCTGTTTAATATTTATTTTGTTCCCCATTCCCAGATACCATAAAGTATCTTTTTATCCGGCATATGTTTATTTTCTTTCAGGATGAGGATCACCTGTCCTTTGTGATGGGCTTCATGTGAGATAAGGTATCCCGTAAAAGCTTCAGGGTGCGGTTTAAACCCTTTGATCCTGCCACTGGCCAGGCCCTCCTCAATTAATTGTGCAATGGCTGTACCACTTTTTTTCATCTCTGCCAGCAACTGGTCCTTCCTGATATTCTCTTTTTCTATCTTCACCTGGGAATCAAACAGGCCGGGTGCCGCCACTTTCAGCCACATCAACCGCACATTGTGCAGGTGAGCCAGTTGTTCCCCTACGGTTCTTCCACCGGCTGCAGATTTATCTGGAAAATTTTCTTCATTGATATTCCTGATCAGGTATTCATTCATCCGCTGATGAATATTCCAGGTATCAACAAGGTTATGCATATTGATATTTTCAAAATAATTGTAAGTGAGGATCTAACGGATCATTCATTCGAGGGTTTCGGTTCTTTGGCTCCCCGGACCAGGTAATAAAATTCATAATTGTTCATGCCCTTCTTCCCCCCATCTACGATCTTGTATTGGTCAGGCGTTATTTTGTTAAAAGTAAAGGCCCCCGCAATGGTCTGTTTGTAGTTATCCATGGCTGTGCCGGAAGTATTCGGCGCATGATACAGGTAAATAAAACAACTGCCTGTATTGGAAGCATCCTTGAAGCCGGAAGCAGAAATAAAACGCTGCACGGCATTTTTCAATTCCTGTCCGTTGGTAAATGTTCCCCTGACCACCAACTGAGCTCCGGGAATGACATTGGATGTGGCCGAAGCCGTAGTGCTGCATTTTTCAGGCAGTCCTCCCAATTCCACAGTAGCTGTAATGGACATCCCGGAAGCGTCTTTTGTATTCACATAGATCCTTGCCGTACCCTGGCCCGAAATAATGGAACCTGCACTGACAGCCCAGTGATAGCTCACATTCACTTTAAGGTTGGTGGTTGTCGCTGTAAAAATAAGCGTATCCCCAGCCGTGATCTCGTCAATATAGGGAAAGACAGAGATGCCGGGACAATTCTGGGCATGAATGGCCAGGCTCCCGCAAAAGGATGCCAGGATGGAGGTTATTCTTTTCATAAGATAAAATTAATGAAAATCCCTTTTGACAATTCATCAAAGAAACCGGTAAGAAAAAGGCCGGTTTAAGGAAACCGGCCTTTAGAAAACCACCTATTGCTTCTGTGTCGTATCGTTTGTTATGGAAGTACTGCAGTCACAACCGCATTTACCGTAAGTGTGGTATTGGCACTTAACCCGATATTCAGCAGGTCCGTAACGCTGGTGACTACCATTGTCCCCTGCAATACAAATTCGCCATTCAGGTTTACGTCCTTATAACTGGCAAAATGCAGTTCATAGTTCCCGCTTTCCAGGAAATGGAGTTGATAGGAACCCGTGGCGCTGTTCACAACGGCACTGCTCACTGCATTCATGAACTGAATGGAACTGGCGCCCTGGCCCTGCATTTCTTTCGTCCGGTCAAATGTTCCTTTTGCATAGACGTATACAATCGTTTTCTGGGAGCCTGAAACTGCATCGGTAAGCGTACCCGAAATGGTCCCGGTATTGGATTCCGTAACGATCCTTACGGAAGATGCGAGCTCGGCGGCAGTTGCAAAATCATAGTGATCCGCTCCCGTTTGATGTATGATCATTTTACGCAGGTCAAAATCGGCTACCAGGGAATAGCTGCTTCCGGCCACGAGACTGATCGATTTACTTACCGTAAAACTGTTGGCTGTACTTTGCAGCTTACTCTTCACCCCGCCGGTGGTCACCACATAACAACCGGGTGCATTTCCGGCAGCGTCCATATCAAAATCGAGGACGAAAGTCACTGTAGAATAGGTCTTAGCTGCCAGGTTAAATGTTCCGATGGTTTGGGTGGCCCCGTTCTGGAAAGCATGAAGGTCCACCGTGGTCTTTGAAAACCCCTGGACACTCTGGCCATCCAGTTTGATGTCAGTGATCGTTACAAAGGCTCCGGTTACCGAAGCATCATCAATAGCACCATCGGTGAGTTTGATTGTAGTTGCAGCCGTTCCGCTTCCCCCTCCGGATCCATAACCGGATTGGCTCTTACTGCATCCTGTAAATACAGCTGATAACGCTAAAATAAAAAGGGACGTCACGGGCAGACAATACTTCAGAATGAGTTTTTTCATACTAATTTTTTTGATGAAAGAAATAGGTTTACGGGATAAAATTTCCAAATACCATGCCAACAGGAAAAACAACGAATGATCAAATGGTGAAAAGGAGGCGGGAACCTTTTATAAATAAACAGATTAAATAAAAAAATATGGATAGAAATCCATTTGCGGATTCATTACGTAAGTGGCCTCCCGGGGTTAAAACAGGCCAGTGGCTCATTGCAGATCAGTTAAAAACCAATAACATGCGAACAATATGACACCAGGCGGCATGGTTATTGTCTATAAAATTATAATTTTATTTCACAAAACTTATTGATATGAAATCATACAATCATTTCAAAAGCAGGAAATTCATTCTTTTTCTTGCTTCATTGCTGTTCGCTGCATCAGTAAACGCACAAAGTAGTTCCAAGGACCGGCGTATCGTTGAGGACTCACGGGATGCGAAAAAATATTTCATCAAGGGGGATGGCCTGATGAAGAATCTGTTTGAAAATGCATACGGCTATGCCATTTTCCCCAATGTCGGCAAAGGAGGGATCGGCATCGGCGGGGCTACTGGAAACGGGGCCGTATTTCAAAAAGGGAGCTGGATCGGTATGGCTAAAATGACCCAGGTCACCATCGGCTTCCAATGGGGTGGGCAGGCCTATCGCGAAGTGATCTTCTTTGAGACCGCTGATGACCTGCACCGTTTCAAAGAAAACAGGCTGGAGTTTTCGGCCCAGGCTTCTGCAGTGGCCGTTACAGCGGGTGCCTCCGCGAACGTTAAATACAAGGAAGGAGTGATGATATTTACCCAGGCCAAGGGCGGACTGATGTATGAAGCTTCAATCGGGGGACAAAAGTTCAAATACAGGTAATCTACCCCCGACCCCCTTTTAAATTGCCGATCAAGCGGTATCGTTTGCCCCGACGAGGCCTTTCAGGAACGGGGCTTAAATCTTTTTTCCTCTTTATGATGACCGGCCAGGGATGTACATCCTGGAAATACGGATCAATAAATACTTTATCTTAGAATGGATTTTGTCTTATTGATGTAAATTATTCCAGATGGCCCTCAACGAAAAACTGAACAGCCGGATCAGGGAGATACTCACAGGTGTAAAAAATGTTGAAGAAAAAAGAATGTTCAGCGGGGTCACATTCATGGTAAACGGGAAAATGTGCATCAGCGCCGGGAACGACCGCCTGATGTGCCGGATCGATCCCGACCTTCATGAAGCGGTATTGAAAAATACAGGTGTTAAACCTGTATTGATGAAGGGCAGGGAATATAAAGGGTTTATCTATGTAAAGGAAGATGTTCTAAAAAACAAAAAGCAATTGAAATACTGGGTGGGTCTCTGCCTTGAATTCAATCAAAAGGCAAAAGCTTCAAAGAAAAAATGATCATGAGAATCCTGCCGGCCATCCTTTCAGTTCTCATTTTCAACCCCGCGCCAACGGGGAGCTAGTGTGAGATCACAGTCCTTCCATCCTGCAGGGTTGTTTCACCGGTCTCCAGGAGCTGTTTTAGTTTCAGCAGGTTTTCTTTTACGGCAGCCTGTGGTCTTTTTGCAATAATTCTGTTGATAAAGCCAGGTAAATAAGTTCTTATTTGGAACAGGTCATCCACAATGCAGCCATTCCCGGATGGAGAAAAACTGAATCTCCTTATATATTTTAGAAAGCCACCAAAGGAACTGAATTCGATCACCTTGTTTTCTTCATATCTAGTAATAGTGAAATTCTGTTGATCTCTTATCCTTGTCTGGTGATAGGTCGCCCCGATGATGGGCTTACCTTCCGCTGTTTTCGTAACTGAAAGCAGGTAATAATTCCATTTGGGAAAATTCTCAGCCTGAGCAATGAAAGAAAATACTTTTTGAATGGGGCAATTGATTGCTATTTGGTTGATCATGGTGAGCATGGCGTGGTTTTTTTCTGAGACATTGGTTCGCGTCTCCACTAACGGGCAATAAATGTTACTTCTTTACCTTCTTCGGAGTTTCATTCCGAAACACTACATTATTATCAAACACATCCACTAACACCGGCTTGCTCTTATCAATATCACCAGCCAGTATCTTCTTGCTCAGTGCATTGATGATCTCTTTTTGAATCAGCCGTTTGAGTGGCCGGGCGCCAAATTGTGGGTCAAAGCCCTGCTCGGCCAGGTAATCAAGGGCATAATCGCTGAAGCGGAGGTCAATGCCGCTCTCAGCCACGAGTTTTTTCAAAGTATCCAACTGGATCTTTACAATTCCGGCAATTTCTTTTTTCATCAGGGGACGGAACATGATGATCTCATCCACCCGGTTCAGGAACTCAGGCCGGATTGTCTGCCTTAAAAGGGTCATCACTTCATCCCGGGTCTTATCGGTCACTTCATCCACATTCTTTTCATTCACCCCGTCAAAGTTTTCCTGGATGATGGGGCTGCCGATATTGCTGGTCATGATGATCAATGAATTCTTGAAATTTACCACACGGCCTTTATTATCGGTCAGTCTTCCGTCATCCAATACCTGCAGCAATACATTCCACACATCAGGATGGGCTTTTTCAATTTCATCGAGCAGGACCACGCTGTAAGGTTTGCGTCTCACGGCTTCGGTGAGCTGTCCCCCTTCATCATAACCGATATAGCCGGGAGGAGCGCCCACCAGGCGGCTCACGGTATGCTTTTCCTGGTATTCACTCATATCGATACGTGTCATCATGCTTTCATCGTCAAATAAATACCCCGCAAGGGCCTTGGCCAGTTCCGTTTTACCCACACCGGTCGTGCCGAGAAAAATAAATGAGCCAATGGGCTTTTTCGGGTCACTCAACCCCGCCCGGCTGCGTCGGATTGCATCGGCAACGGCCGTAATCGCTTCATCCTGCCCTACCACCCTTTCATGCAAATGCTCCTCAAGCTGCAACAATTTTTCTTTTTCGCTTTGCAGCATTTTTGTCACCGGTATGCCGGTGGATTTGGCAACGCTTTCGGCGATATCTTCGGCATCCACTTCTTCTTTGAGTAAACGTTTCTCATTGCTGGTCGCTAGTTGCTGGTTAAGTTTTTCAACAAGTTTTTCCTGATCTTTTATCTTACCGTACCGTATCTCAGCCACTTTGCCGTAATCTCCTTCGCGTTCCAGGCGCTCAGCTTGTTGTTTCAGGTTTTCAGTCTCAGCTTTTGCGTTCTGAATTTTTTCAACCACTTCTTTTTCCTGGTTCCATTTTGCTTTAAAAGTGTCCCTTTCAACTGAAAGATTTGCAATCTCAGTAGTTAGTTCTTTTAGTTTTGATTCATCATTTTCGCGCTTGATCGCTTCCCTTTCAATTTCCAGTTGCCGGATCTGCCTTTCGAGTGTATCCAGCTCTTCGGGCATGGAATTCATTTCCAGCCGCAGTTTGGCGGCACTTTCATCGATCAGGTCGATGGCTTTATCGGGCAAGAAACGGTCAGTAATATAACGGTGTGATAATTCAACGGCAGCAACGATGGCTTCATCCTTAATGCGCACATGGTGATGGGTCTCGTAACGGTCCTTCAGCCCGCGCAGGATGGAGATGGCATCTTCCACATTGGGTTCATCAATGAATACTTTCTGAAACCTGCGTTCCAGGGCCTTGTCCTTCTCGAAGAATTTCTGGTATTCATTCAGGGTGGTAGCGCCGATCGCCCGCAGGTCGCCTTTCGACAGCGCCGGTTTGAGGATATTCGCGGCATCCATGGCTCCTTCTCCCCCGCCGGCTCCCACGAGTGTATGGATCTCATCAATGAAGAGGATCAGTTCGCCTTCACTGCCGGATACTTCTTTCACAACGGCTTTCAGCCTTTCTTCAAACTCGCCTTTATATTTTGCACCCGCGATCAGCAATCCCATATCCAGGGCATAAATAATTTTTGATCTGAGGTTGTCAGGTACATCCCCATTGACAATACGATGGGCGATCCCTTCGGCAATGGCCGTCTTGCCCACGCCCGGTTCCCCTACCAAAATGGGATTATTTTTTGTCCTGCGGGAAAGAATATGCAGGGTCCTGCGTATCTCCTCATCCCGGCCGATCACGGGATCCAGTTTTCCCTGCCGGGCCAGTTCATTCAGGTTCTTGGCATACTTATTCAGGGCATTGAATTCCTGGCTCTGCGTCTGGGAAGTCACTTTCTCCCCTTTGCGGAGATCCTTAATCGCTGTGACCAGCCCCGATTCAGTAAGCCCTGCATTCTTCAGCAGTTTTGCCGAGGCATCATTGCCCTGCACAATGGCGAGTACTAAATGTTCGGGGGTAACAAACTCATCCCTGAATTGTTTGAGTGCAGCCCCCGCGCGGAGGACCACATTATTCGCATCACGGCTGACCTGCTGGGCTGCTTCGCCGTTTGTGGTGGGTAATTTGGTGATCAGCTCATCCAGTTTGGCATCAACCAGGTTGAGGGTCACATTATTTTTCTTCAGTAAATATTCAACCGGCGAATCCTGTTGTTCCAGCAGGGCTTTCAAAATATGTTCCGTTTCAATATTCGGGTTTTTATAATTGAAAGCGATCTGCTGGGCCTGCTGAAAGGCTTCGGCTGCTTTTATGGTGAAGTTTCCGAGATTCATAAGTTTATAATTTTTACCCAGGAGTTACAATAAATTTTTAGTGAACTTTGTGGTTAAACATTTCTTCATTTTAAACTTCTAAAGCAAAAATTCATCCAAGCTCCCAAACCCGTAACTATGTCATTTAAAGTTAGTTATTTCTGCATGAACGTCATATCCACTCTTGTATTCCTGTTATTATTTCAGGGCGCTTTTTCACAATATAACTGGTCGGAGCTGACTCAAAAACTGGAAGCCAGCCAAGGCCAGCTGGGCAATAACGTTGTTTGTATGGTCTGGAATCATGATTCCGTGGTTTATAAAAAGGAAATGGGAGCTTTTAGCACAACCACGCAGGCTCCCATCGCCAGTTGCAGCAAATGGCTGACGGCCGCCCTCGTGATGCAATTCGTGGATGAGGGAAAGCTTTCCCTGGATGATAAGGTATCGAAGTACATCCCCATTTTCGACAGCTATTTTAAAAGCTATATTACCATCCGTCAGTGTCTTTGTCATGAAACGGGTATAAAGGATGATGAAAAATTTTTAGCCCGGATCCTGGACAGCCGGAAATACGCAACACTGGAGGACGAAGTGAATGCATTTGCCAAAAGGGGTATCCGGGCCAACCCAGGAACCGATTTCTGGTATGGAAATATCGGGCTCAATATTGCCGGCCGTGTATTGGAGATCATCAGTAAGAAAAAATTCGATGTGCTGATCAAAGAGAAATTATTCAAACCCCTGGGTATGACCAGGTCCAGTTTCAGTGCAGCGAATGGAGCCATCAATCCATCCGGTGGCGCTGTAAGTTCAGCTGATGATTATATGAAATTCATGGTGATGATGCTGAACAAAGGAAAATATAACGGGCAGCAGGTTCTGAGCGAATCCTCAGTGAATGAAATGACGAAAGTACAGGATACGAAGGAAATGATCAGGTACACTCCCAAAGCGGCTGAAGGATTTTTATATGCATCGGGCAGTTGGGTCGCCGAAGAAAAGAACATCACCTCCCCTGAAGGGGAAGGCCGGCAGGGAGCTGCATTAGCTTGTCCCGGTCTTTTCGGCACCTGGCCCCTGGTTGATTTTTGCAGGGGATATGCCTTTATCATTTTTGTCAAGAATTTTTTGGGAGAGCAGCGGGCGGAAACCGATAAAGAGATCAAATCAATCATAGATAAACAAATCAAGACCCCAGACTGCAAATAATTTTCTCAGTACAAGGCACAGCGATACAGCGTTTCACAGAGTCAAAATGCTAACATGCATCTCCTTGACAAGGATACTTAACTTTGATAAATTTTCTTCATGTACGAACACCGCAGGCAGCCCCTGGCTTCCAGAAGTACATTTTTTCGTCGCATCTTTACGAACCTGCTGATCGCCGGAGCAACGATCCTGTTCAGCCTGCTGATCGGTATCCTGGGTTATCATTTCTGGGGTGGAATGGCCTGGATCGATGCGCTGCATAATTCTGCTATGATCCTGGCAGGAATGGGACTGGCAGATCCTGTTCATTCCGATTGGGGAAAGGTCTTTTCCTCAGCCTATGCATTATTCTGCGGCATCGTGTTTATCACCAATATCGGTATTGTTTTAGCGCCGCTTGTGCACCGGATACTGCATAGCATACATGCAGAAGATAAATAAGCCTCCCCTGCCTCCCCAACCCCCTCACAGAGAGGTGGAGTTTTCAATACATTTAATTAGAACTTGTTCACCCCTCCTTTGGAGGGGCAGGGGGCGGCAGGGGGAGGTCTATTCATTTTTCACTAACACGATCTTATTCCGGTCAGCTTTGTAAACCGCATCATAATATTTTACCAGGTCGGCATAGGCAGCAGGGGGAAATCGTCCGCTGTAATTTTCTACATGACGGTTATAGCTGATCTTATTTCCCGCGAACTTGATATCATTCTGGTATTTCCCGAATTTTGTCAGTATACTCACAGGCTGCGGCATGGATTCCACGGTATAACCAGGCGGTATCTCGATTTCCACCGAATCAATATCCGTATATTCATTCTCCAGAACCACATCATATTTCCTCTCTTCCTCCGCGCTGATCTTGCGGTGTGTGCGGCCCATGACATTGGGAATAATGAATAAACGCCTGCCCGTGACCGTGGCATAATTGCTCGCATAGATATCCAGGGATTCATGTATCACCGGGTGTGCCGATTTCTCTTCTTTATAATCAAAATTGCCGATCTCATAGGTAGGCAGGTCCAGGATATCATTCAGGAATTCCTTTACCTTATCCTTTGATAAAGCATGAATCAGCATAAAATAGGGATCCTGTTGCAGGTTATAATAATCGGTGACGGATTTTATCGCTAACCCGTCATCCGCATCCAGTGTAGCGCTCACCTTCCTCAACTGCAGGTTATCCTTATAATTGTATTTGGGGGTCCTTACCAGGTTGCCTCCTTTCTCATTTACGACCACGCAGTACCGGTCCTCCGTGAAATTGCCCAGGTATCCGGCCGGGACGAACTGGCTGGTACATTCCAGCCAGACAGTATCCTTTTGAAGCGGCACACAGAGGATCACGTGATTGAACTGGTTGGAAGGAAAATCACTGGTAATATATTTGTCATTTTCCCCTGCCCGGACGACAGTATAACAGGAATTGATGCCTGCTTCTTTCAGTAAAGCATGCATGTAATTACTCAGGGCCTTGCAATCGCCATACCCTTTTCCGGCCACATAAGTAGCGTCAAAGGGCTGCCATCCCCCGATCCCGAGCTGGATGCTGATATAACGGGTATTTTTTTGGAGCATCTCGTAGAGTAAGCTGATTTTTTTTCTGAGATCTGTCACGCCGTCCGTTAAACTGTGCACGGCTTGTTTGATGTTTTCAGGCAGGATATCCCGGCCTTCATTGAGTTGGTTCTGGAATTGCCCGTATCCCTGCCAGGTGCTCATATCGCCGCGGTAATTCCCCATTTCAAAATCGTTAGGTGCGATAAGAATGGTAGGGGTCATTTCATACAGCATGGGCCCGTATGATTCTTTGATCAGGGCTGGAAGGGAGGCCACCGTCCATGCATAGACCTTATTATCTTTATCAGTAGTGATGACAGGATCACCTTTATAATTGAATGTCCTGTACCGGAATTTATATTCTGCCGGGCAGCTGAATTGCATAGTGCTTTTCTCCACCGATAGTTTTTCGCCATCCTGTGCCACCCATATCGGGAAAGAGAAGGTGGTATTATATTCGGATTCCTCATAATATTCTATCGTGTAGGGATAAACCTTGTAGAAAAAACTGTGCACTTTCAAACGGTTGTCGTCGGCCAGGCTGATATCCTCCGTTCCGCTCAGGTCCATCAGGTCCTTCCATTTCATTTTTTTCAGCTCTTTTCCGTTGGCATCGTACAAATTACCCTCCACACTGTTGATGGATTTCAGTTTATCATAATTATCCTCAAATTTTGCCCATTTTTCGCCGTTCTCATTCAGGATCGTAATAACATAATGATAGTTGATCTTATAGTATTTGAGACTTTTGACTTCAATACTGGTTTCTTCAAGTCGGATGACGGCATTGGCATTTTTCTTCAGTGAATCAGGGATCTTCGATACAGCATAATCCCCGTCATTGCCCCGGGTGATAGCACTGAAAAGTATAACCGGTAAAAGGATGTAAATGCCCTTTCTCATTTATTTTTTCTTTTTGAA
>CAZZDQ010000008.1:73838-75599 GCA_964652845.1 uncultured Chitinophaga sp. | reverse complement strand
GAAAGTTACCTGAACGGGGACAAGGAGCATCGTCTTCCGCATGTATCGAATATTTCATTTAAATACGTGGAAGGAGAAGGTCTTATGATGGGTTTTAACAAGAATATTGCAGTATCTTCCGGTTCAGCCTGCACCTCAGCTTCCCTGGAACCCAGTTATGTGTTAAAAGCGCTGGGATTGGGAGATGATCTGGCACACAGTTCGCTGCGTTTCGGACTGGGAAGGTTCACCACGGAAGAACAGATCGACTATACCATTGAACAGGTAACGAATACGGTGAATAAATTAAGGGAACTCAGTCCGCTCTGGGAAATGTACAAGGAAGGAATTGACCTGAATACGATTGAATGGGCGCACCATTGAAATTTACGGTTTACGATTTGGGATTTTTGATTTATTATCATCTTCTAAAATCGTAAATCTTAATTCTTAAATCTAAAATAATTCTTATGTCATACTCAGAAAAAGTGATCAACCACTACCAGAATCCCAAGAATGTGGGCACCCTGGACAAGAGCAAATCCAATGTAGGAACCGGGCTTGTCGGCGCTCCCGAATGTGGGGACGTGATGCGGCTCCAGATTGAAGTGGATGATGCTACGGGTATCATCAAGGATGCCAAATTCAAAACATTTGGCTGCGGCTCTGCCATTGCATCCTCTTCCCTGGCAACTGAATGGCTGAAGGGAAGATCGGTGGATGATGCGGTAAAGATCGATAATATGGAGATCGTGGAAGAACTGCACCTGCCGCCTGTAAAGATCCATTGTTCCGTACTGGCCGAAGATGCCATCAAGGCTGCCGTGAACGATTATCGGAAAAAGAACGGACTGGTGGAATTGAAATTCGGCAACAAAGTTGTTCATTAAATGACGCTTGCAACAGACAATACGATCTTTATCAGCGATAAGGCAAAGACAAAAGTGCAGCAGCTGATGTCCGATGCCGGCATTGCCAATGATCCTTCCTATTTTTTACGGGTGGGAGTGGCCGGTGGCGGCTGTTCCGGGCTCAGTTATAAGCTGGATTTTGACAATGAACAAAGGCCCATGGACCAGGTATTCGACAATAATGGCATGAAGATCGTTACCGACCTCAAAAGTTTTCTCTATCTCGTCAATACCATGCTTGACTTTTCAGATGGGTTGAACGGCAAAGGATTTTTCTTCAATAACCCCAATGCCAGCCGTACCTGCGGCTGTGGGGAAAGTTTTGCTGTATAGTTTTTTATACTGTATAATGCAGGGCTGCCACGCCGCAGGCGAATTGTTTTACAGCGGCTAATTTCAAAACTGATTTTCGGTCACTGGTTTCAAATAACCGGATCCCGTTTCCGAGGATAAGCGGATTCAGGTATAGCCAGTATTCATCAATGAGATTCATGCCGGATAAAATGCGGACAACAGAGGGACTGCCAAAAATCTGGATGTTCTTGCCGGGCATCTCTTTCAGCCTGATTATCTCATCCCCGATATTATTACCGATGAATCTTGTTTTACCGGTATTCTTCCCCACTAAGGTTCGCGATAAAACAATCTTATCCACTTTCTTATACCAGGCGGAATGATCTTTGTCGTGTTTGCTGGCACCCGGTTTATCAGCTGCGCCAGGCCAGTAGGCTTCCATGATCTGCCAGGTTTTCCTGCCATATAAAGCGGTATCGGCATTTTCTATAAGGGTTCCGCCCCAGTCGAATATTTCATTATCCAGCATTACCCAGTCAAGCTCCCCGTTAGGGCCGGCTACAAAGCCGTCCAGGGA
>CAZZDQ010000008.1:41947-73738 GCA_964652845.1 uncultured Chitinophaga sp. | reverse complement strand
AGGCCAGGGGTTTCTGTCATAGTGATCTTGCCGTTCTTTGCATATTGAATACCGCCGCTTACGGGATCTTCTGTGAACATCAGCGCAGTATCAAAATCATAATGTCGGATCAGGGAACTGCTGCAGGCAAAATGAGCAAAAGCGGTCATGCCCAGTCTTGATTCCATGAAAGCTCCCACCTGCATTTCTATCTTAGCTGCTTCTGCCAGTTGAACGATCTTTTTAGCTTTGTATATCCCTCCTGCCTTTCCGATCTTGATATTGAACATATCACAGGCCCTGAGCCGGATCAGCCGCGCCGCATCATGTTCATCACCGCAACTTTCATCAGCCATAATGGGAATGGGCGAATGATCCTTCACTTTTTTAAGCCGCATGAATTTCCAGCGGGCTACCGGCTCTTCACAGTATTCGATATGGAAAGGTTTCAGTGCCTGCAGGGTCTCAATGGCTTCTTTGATCTTCCATCCCTGGTTGGCATCGATGCGGAGTGGGATCTTTTTCCCGACCGCTTTGCGGACAGCCCGGATCCGTTCCACATCTTTTTTACCATCCCAGCCTAACTTGACCTTAATGGCCGGGAAGCCGTCATTTTTTATTTTTACTGCGTCGGCAGCCATTTTTTCCGGCTCATCAATGCTTACCGTATAATCTGTGAACATGGGCTTATTATTCCTTCCACCGAGAAACCTGTAAAGGGGCTGCCCGGCATGCTGCGCAGCGATATCATGAAGCGCCATATCGAATGCGCTTTTGATACTGCTATTTCCGTAAATAATCTTATCCATCAAACGCACACTCGCCTTTATATCCAGGGCATTCGTATTCATTAAAGCCGTGGCAAAATATTTTCCCACCAGCAGGCAAGTATCCACATTTTCGCCGTTCACAGGCATGAAGGGACTGCATTCGCCGAAACCGACCAGTTTTTTATCCGTGCTGATCCTGACAATGACATTCTTTGCCTCTGTTTCCTTGCCAAAGGAAGTAATAAATGGTTCGATGAGCGGAATGGAGAATTTGAAGAGTTCAATTTTTTTTATAACGATCTTACCAGGCATAGAAAAAATTTAAAAATCATTTTTTAAAAAAACCGTGATTGTTATGCTTAGTCAAATAATACCCTGATACCAGCATTGAACATTCCTACCAGCGGGGCATGGCTGTTCACAAAAATATATTTACTTGGATAATCCGATGTGGGGATCCATACCCGGGCTTCATTATAAAAATAGATAGCGGCCCCGAGGTGTAGCTCATAGCCGAGCCCCAGGTCGGCGGTCAGTCGCTTGAAACGGGCACTTCCGCTGCGTACCGGCACTTTGTATAATCCCGTATCTATCGGGACAGAATGAATATTGGTGACATTGCCAAAGACCAGTCCGAACCCTGCATACCCGTAGAGGTTCCATTTATCATTATCAAAGCTGCCTTTGAAATATTTTTTCCATCCCACGGAGAACTGTTTGAAACTCATGGCGGCATTATTTGTATAATTGACCTGCTGCGGTGTGGTATTAGCCGATTTTGCATTGGCCGTTAATTGATTGTTGAATTTTCCCTGCATGTAATATGAAATCCACAGGTAGGCGGCGTCTTTCCGGTCCACATGAAACTGGCCCTGCACGGTATGCCCAAAACTCCAGAACTGCTGCTCTTTTTTGAAACTGCGCTGCAACCCCAGGTCAGTGGCCAGGCTGAATTTGGGGTATTGCGCCTTAAGATCAGGCTGGTTAACTGCGAGCGCCAGGGAGAGGATAACAAGTCTTCTCATAAACAAAGCCATCAGCAAAATTAACTGATGGCTTTTAATTGAAAGTATGTTAATGGGTCTGACCGTCCCGGTCTGAACCTATCATTTCATCAACTTCAATTCGTTAATAATATTGGTAGCGCCGCCCAGTTTATCGATGCACCACAAAACATAACGGATATCCACGCAAATGGTCCGGTTGAGGTCCTTGTCGAATGACAGTTTATGACTCAGGGCCTCATAGTTTCCGTCGAAGGCCAGGCCGATCAGTTCGCCTTTGTTGTTGATGACGGGGGAACCGGAATTGCCGCCGGTAATATCATTGGTGGTGATAAAACAGGTGACCAGCTTTTTCCGCTGCGGATCCACATATTGGCCGAAATCATTTTTCTTCAGCAATTCTATCTGTTTATCGGGCAGGTCAAATTCATAATCGCCGGCAACATATTTCTGCAGCAACCCGTCCGATGTGGTCACATAATCATAATGCACAGCGTCCCGGGGATTATAACTTTTTACATTGCCATAGCTGACCCGCATGGTGAATGTGGCATCGGGATACATCATTTTGGCTTTCGCGGGATCCATTTCCATAATGCCTTTTAGATACAGGCGGCCGAATTCAGCATTTTTGGCGTTGAATTGCTGGTAATAGGGCTGGTACTTGGAAATATAATTATTAAAAAAGGCCATGGCATGCGCATAGACCGGGTCCTGTTGCAGGGTATTGGCATCGGGATTGGCCACAAAGGCGTTCCATTTTGCATCATTCAGCAGGATGGTCTTGCTGAATATATCAACGGCATATTTTTTATAGGTGTTCTCGTCATCCAGGGGGCCGAACTGGTTTTTCAACGTGGCATAAAAACCAACAGGCTGCTGATCTTTCGGCACATCCTCATAATACATTTTTGTTGTAGCGGCAATAATATTCCTGTCGGAAATGATATTTTCACCTTCCATAAAATTTTTCCGGGCCATATTGGCGGCATCCACCGCTTTTTTCACATCATTCTGCGTCATCCCCGTTTTGACCAGCGCATTCTCCACGGATGATAAGGAAGAAGCAAATCCCACGAGCGGCGAACCAAAGATGCCTTCATTCATATACATCCTGTGTTTGGCATAGGGTAGCCAGGCATCGTAAGCCTTGCCCCAGTCGCTGATGATATTCTCATATTCGGGTTTGCTCTTTGCCCAGGCGTTGAATTTATCCTCCATCGCTTTCTTCTGGCCATAGATACCGTATTTGATGAGTTGTTTGGCTTCGCCGTCATAGAATTTCCAGTAATTGGCGATACTGGCATAAGATGAAGCGAGCTGTAATTTGATGGCAGGATCCTTTTTCATCTCTTCGAACATATATTTCAGGCGCACGTCCCGGAGCTTTACCAGCGTGGGATCATTGATATCAATGGAAAGCTTTATCCCATAAGAGCTTTCATAGCGGTTGGTACTGCCCGGATAACCCCAGATCATGGAGAAATCACCATCCTTCAGCGGTTTGATGGAAACAGGCAGCCACCATTTTGGTTTCAGGGGGATATCATTTTTAATATCATCATCCCTTTTTGCCGGGCTGCCATCGGGTTTTGTATAGATGCGGAAGATGGAATAGTCACCGGTGTGACGGGGCCATTCCCAGTTGTCCGTATCGCCGCCGAATTTTCCTACATCCTCAGGGGGCGCACCCACCAGGCGGATATCATAGTAACGCTGGTAAACAAATGCGAGGAATTGGTTGCCCTTGAATAAGGGGCTGACCCTCGTTTCAATGCTTTTGCTGTCATCGCTCATCCGTTTATTGATGGCAGCAAGAACAATATTCTGTTTGGCCACCCTGTCCGTTCCGCTAAGGCCTTTGAGCGAATCCATTACTTCCTTTGTCACATCGTCAATACGCAGCAGGAACTGGACGGATAATTTAGAAGGGATCTCTTCATTTTTATTAGAAGCATAAAAGCCATCCCGCAGGTAATTATGCTCTACTGTACTGGAGGATGCGATCACATCATAACCGCAGTGGTGGTTGGTGAAGACCAGCCCCTGGCTGCTGACGACCGAAGCGGTGCACCCGCCGCCAAAGATCATAATGGCGTCCTTCAGCGAAGCCTTGTTGATATTGTATAATTGGTCCTGGGTCAGTTTCAGCCCCTTTTTCACCATTTCATTATATACCTGTTGACCCAATAAAAGCGGCAGCCACATGCCCTCATCGGCGACCGACCGGGATAAAAGGACAAAGGCCAGAACGGCCGTCAAAAAAAGTTTTCTCATACTATAAATTTTGAAACAAACGTACAAAAAGCAGGGCAACCAGGAAAAGGTTTTTTGAGGGATATCGTATGATCATGGCAGAACGGGAAAATGCAAAAAAGTACAGGGATCAGCGCTCATTCAAAGCTTTCCACAACAGGTCCTTTAATTCAACCAACCCTTTCTTGTTGAGGGATGAAATGAAAATATGGGGTATTCCTGCAGGTAATTGTTGTTCAATTTCCCGCTGTAGTTCATCATCCAGCATATCGCATTTACTGACGGAAATGATGAATTTTTTGTGCAGCAATTCGGGATTGTATTTTTCCAGCTCACTGACCAGGATCTCAAATTCCTTTTTATGATCCCTGCTGTCGGACGGGATCAAAAACAACAACACCGAATTTCTTTCAATATGGCGTAAAAAGCGATGACCCAGGCCTTTTCCTTCCGCAGCGCCCTCAATGATGCCCGGCAGATCGGCCAGGCAAAAACTTTTTCCATCGCGGTATTCCACGATCCCCAGTTGAGGCACAAGGGTCGTGAATGCATAATCGGCGATCTTGGGCCGGGCTGCCGACAAAACGGATAACAAAGTGGACTTTCCGGCATTGGGAAAACCAACGAGTCCCACATCCGCCAGCAATTTTAATTCGAGTATCTTCCAGCCTTCCGATCCGGGCAATCCCGGCTGGGCATGCTCCGGAGCCTGGTTGGTCGCTGTGGCAAAATGAGCATTACCCAAACCTCCTTTCCCGCCGGCCAGCCATACTTTTTCTTCCCCGTCTTCCAGTATCTCGATCTCTTTGTTTCCCGTGTCCTCATTCAAACCAATGGTTCCCACGGGAACGTCAAGAATAATATCTTCCCCGTCTTTCCCCGTACAATTATCAGCGCCGCCCTTTTCGCCGTTTTGTGCCAGGATATTTTTCCGGTAACGCAGATGCAGGAGTGTCCATAGGTTACGGTTGCCCTTTAAGATGATATGGCCACCGCGACCGCCATCACCGCCGTCAGGGCCGGCAAAGGCATTGAACTTGGTGCGCAGAAAATGTTTATTGCCCGGGCCTCCATGGCCGCTGCGGCAATATACCCTGATCCGGTCTACGAAATTATTTTTATCCAATTAAAACTTTCAGCAAAAATAAATGATTGCCGTTCTTTTCTGCGGCCATAAAAAAGCCCTGTCCGGAAGTGTTGGAACAGGGCGTTTCTATGTCAGGACATTGTTCTTATTGTACAACGATCTTTGAGCTGAAGACAGATCTGCCGCCTGCATCATTTATTTTCACCATATACATTCCGCCTGGCGTCAGAGCAGGCAAATTGATCACCTGCACCTGCACCTCCCCGGAAACAGCAAGGGTCTGTTTCTTGATTTCCTTACCGTTGATATCAGTAACCTGCAATGTATAGTTGCCCGCATTCAGTTTGCTGAACTGAACAGTGAATTGTTTATCGGTCACCGGGTTGGGGTAGATACTGATCACTTTATTCTCATCCTGAGGAACCGGTTTTGAGATCACTTCCACCACTTTGTTGTTTTGTTTGGTGATGATCAGGTTGCTGTTCGCCAGGTCAGAACTGTGCATGGAGCTGGATCCAAGTTTGGTGGCAGCCCAGGAACTGATATCAACTACATATACTCCGCCATTTTCCACAGCACTGCTTACCACGACCTGGTTTTTATCATTCACCACGGCGCCATTGATTGTAAAATTGGCCGGCAAGCCGGATACGGATCCGAGGTGCGTGGCTACTCTATTTTCGATGTTCAGTTTGAAAACATGATTCCTGGCGCTGAATACATAAAGATTGCCGTTATCATCGGCCACCATATCACCACCATAACTGGAACAGGAATTATGGATGGAGACACCATTATTGCTTTGCGCATCGGTCACACTGCCCAGGTCTGTCACCTGCACATGCTTACCCGTACTGAAGCGAATAAGTTGGGAACCGTTATTGGTCATGGCATAACCATACCCGTCCGATGCGATCACCATCCGGGTGACAATATTTCCCTGGTCGGATGCTTTTTGCGTCTGGCCGGTGAAGCCCTGGTCATTAACGAAGTATACTTTGAAATTGCTAAGGTCAATATAACGCAGCTGGTCGATGAACATGGGAGTATAATATAACCGGTTGGTCCTCCTGTCATAGGCAGCAGCGGCCACGTTGGTGGCAAATGCAGCATTGCCATAGTTATTGGCGATCGTGGGATTGTTGAGGGTACTGACCTGTTTTTTGGTACTGGCATCAAATGCGGGGCGCATAGCATCATTTCCGTTCAGTAAGATATCACTGTATTCGCCGGTTTTTAAATTCAATGTACGCAGGTATGCCCAGTTGGCATTCTGGCCCGTCACATCAGTAATAGCATAAGCAAACTGATCTGGTTGCTGACCCATCACGGCGCCGGAAGCGCTCAGTAAGATCACGGATAAAGAACGTAGAAGTTTTCTCATAAAAAATATTTTAAGGTTCTGCAAAAACTGAAATTTAAATTACAATTATTTTATAAACCGGTAAAAGATTTTTGATGAATGGTCAAAAATCAAAAAATAGATGCGGGAGAGAAGGTTTTTGCATAAAAAATCCTCGGTCGGGTCGCCTTTTTCTTTAATCGATCTTTAGTTTATCCAGCAATACTTTCGTCATTTTCAGAAAGGCTTCATGGCTATAACCGGCAATATGGGGCGTGATGATCACGGAAGGATGTTCAAAAAGGTAGCGGTACTGTTTTTTTTCTGTTTCTGAATAAGCCAGCGGATCCTCATTTTCCAGCACATCCAGGCCAGCCCCGGCAATAAGGCCATTCTCCAGGGCGGCAACCAGGCTTTGTGTATGAATGATCTGTCCTCTCGATGTATTGATGAGGAATGGTTTTCGCTCCAGGGAATGAAAAAATGATTCATGGGCCATATATTTCGTTTCGTCAGTCAGCGGCACATGAAAACTGATGATATCAGCATACCGGCATAATTGTTCCAGGATCGCTTCCTTTATATAATCCTGAGCAAACCCGAATTTATATTTGTCATAGGCCAGCACCGTAACCCCGAAGGGCTGGAGCAACCTTGCAAAACTGCTGCCTGTATTCCCGTACCCGACGATGCCCAGTGTTTTGCCTGTTAATTCAATGCCCCGGTTCTCTTCCCGTTTCCAGTGTCCTCTTTTGACCTCTTCAAATGAGGATGACAATTTATTCATCAGGTTCAGCAACAAACCCAGTGCATGTTCCGCTACAGCGATCCGGTTCCCCTCCGGGCTGCTCTCGCATTGTATGCTCCTGCTTTCTGCATAGGCCACATCGATCAGTTCCATGCCGCTGCCAAGCCGCCCGATCCACTTTAATTGCCTGGCTTTATCGATGAGCGGTTTATCGACCCGTAAACGGGTAGTGACGACCAGTCCTTCCGCATCAGAAATGATACTGCCCAGTTCATCATAACTGATGCGGGGCATATAGGTCACCTCATAATTCTTTTGCTGAAGGGTTTCCATCAGATAAGGATGCGCCCGGCCGGTGATGATGACTTTTTTCATATCATTTTATAGGTTAGATCCCCGAATTCACGCACAGACAGCTGTTCAGCCCGCCTGTCAAACAAGGTATCCTGAAGGGTCTCCTCTTCAAATAGTTTTTTCACGGCATTCCGCAGTTTTTTTCTCCGCTGACCGAAAGCGGACTTTACCAGGAGAAAAAGATCCTTTTCACTTTTCATTCCGGTTTTTCCGGCCCTCGGGATCAACTGGATGACAGCGCTCTTTACTTTTGGCGGCGGGTAAAAACATTTTTCACTGACCTCAAAGAGGTATTCGACCCTGAAGAATGCCTGCACCAGCACGCTCAGCACACCATATACCTTCGAGCCTTCCTTCGCGGAAATGCGTTGTGCCATTTCCTTCTGGAACATTCCGGTGATGCACTCAATATCCCCCTTCCACTCCAGCAATTTAAAGACGATCTGGGAGGAAATATTATATGGGAAATTACCGACCACTGTGAAAGGGGAGGAAAAAGGTCTTTTCATTTTCAGGAAATCAGCCAGGACCAGTTTACCCTTTAAGCCGGGATAAGTGCGGAGAAGAATATCAGCTTTTTCCCTGTCAATTTCGACGGCTTTGATATCTATGTTTTTAATGTTCATTAAATATTTTGTCAAGGCGCCCCCGCCCGGCCCGATCTCCAGCAGGTGCGTGAAGGGCCGTTGCTGAACTTCCTCAATGATCTTGCGACAGATATTTTCGTCTGTCAGGAAATGCTGACCTAGCGATTTTTTCATGCTCACCATCCTGCAAAAATAAATAAATAAAACCCCCTTCTTGGAAGGGGGTCATTGCTTTGCAGCAGAAAATCAGTTATGCGGATCAATTATTGTTTCTGGAGTATGACATTGTTGTTCATTCCCGTACCGCTTGCCCGGAGTATATAGATACCTGCGGACAGGTGACTCATATTTAAGGTAAAGGAACTGACCACATCTTTCCTGACCTGCAGGGAATACACAGAAACAACACGGCCCATATTGTCAACGAGCTCAGCTTTTACCATACCATCTGCTGCGGGCCAGAGGGTAGCCGTCGCCTTATCTGATACCGGGTTAGGTAGAACACGGATCTTGCCCCTGGTACCTGACAATGAAATGGAGATCACATTTGAATACCGGAAGTTACCGTCCTTGTCCACCAGTTTCAGCCTGTAATAAATAATAAGGGATTGTTGTTTGGACGCATCATTGTCGACCAGCGAATAATCCTGGGTATTGATATTTCCTACAGCCGTTACTCTGCCAATGGCCGTGAAATTCAAAGCATCTATGCTTCTTTCCACATCAAAATAAGCTGCATTCACCTCGTGGGCGGTTTTCCAGTTCAGCAGCGCACTGTTATTAGTTTGTAAACTGCCTGTGAAGCTGAGCAAGTCAATGGGCAGGACGATCAGTCCACCGGCAAAATAGAAGGAAGAGAAATGAGAGATCGTATCTTCCAGTACATAACCCTTGGAATCGAACAGGCCTGTGAAGGAGCTGATCGGTGTACGGGCAACTGCACTCGATTGGATCGTGGAGCTGATTGGGTCATTGTTTTTCAGGATCTTTAAATTGGAAATAGAGGATACACCGCTCCCGGGTTGGGCAACAAGGGCATCCAACTCTGCCTTGGAAATATATAAACGGATCTTCACTTCTGATGCAGGCTGATTCTGGGGTGTAATAGTGATATTCCTGTTCAGGTAATATACCCCGTTCGATTGCCGTATCGAACTCGAATTATAGATCGCGGAGGTTACGCTGCCAAGCTGGTTCCCGTTCGGATAGATCTCTGCAAGTATTCTGCCGTCCGGCCCGGTGATGGGGACCCAGAGTGAATCTTTATTGGTATTATCAATCGTGATGGTATTCCCGGTGGTAGTTGCATTCAGCGTGCCTGCCGTTACCTTTACAGAAGTATCGATCGTGCTTTTTCCGCTTCCGTTATCAAGGTAACCGAGAAAAGTATATTTTATGACACAGCCTGCACAGGCTGGTTCAATGGGATTCCCGATGCCGGGGCCGGAGGTGGCGGAACTGTTATCCATGATCACATAAATATCCTTGCCGTTCGGTCCAAAGGCAAGGTCGCGGTAGCGGTTCGTGCTTTGAAAATAGGTCATTGTATCATGGGCCGTTCCCGAACCGGATGAATCAATGGCGTTGCCCGTAGCGTCAAGTTTGAATTTGATAAGCCTTCCCCATTTTAAACCCGCTGCGATCAATGATCTGTTCCAGCCGGGAATCATGGTATTGGTATAAAGATCGAGTCCCGACCATCCTTCTGATGGCCATACGTTATTGGCGCCGGTGGTGTTATTCCACAAATTCACCATCGAACTGTATCCCGAACCGGCTGCAGGTTGTGTATAGGCTGAGTATAGCGGGTCTTTATAGCTTGCGCCAATAGTTGCGGCATTGGTTGCTTCATTCGAAATGTTTGCCAGGCTGGAAGGAGCGGGAGGATTCATATTGGGCGCTGAGCCAGGGCTGATACCGTTATAGTTGCCGTCGGCAGAATAACCGATCACCAGGGGGTGACCATAATTCTTTCCGCTTTGTATAATATTGATTTCGTCATCGCTGAAAGGCCCGTGAGAAGCACCATACAGGATATTTGTTGATGCATCAAAAGCAAATCCCTGGTTATTCCTGATACCGGTGCAATACACTGCACTGGTGGCGCTGATAGGATTATCACTGGGAATCCAGGTATGTACTCCGGCGGAATCCAAAAGAAACCGCAGGATCTTTCCTTCATAAGAATTGGTCATTTGGGCTTTTTCTGTGCGCTGGTTATTGCCGAATTGCCCTGCGCCCATATCGCCATTGGCATAGAAAAGATAATTCGTGCCGGATACCGGAGCAATGATGATCCTTTGCGAATTATGGTCACTGCTGCCGGGAAGTGTATCGCAGAGGACCTGTGGAGAACCACATTTCCCGGTAGCTGAATTGTATTTGAAACGAACCAGTTTATTCCTGAAAAAAACACCGCCATTGCCGCCTGCCGTGCTTAAATAACGGTGGATATAAGAAACATATACATAATCATGGGTTCCGTCACCGAACTGGGGATGAAGGGCCATCCCTGCAAATCCGCCCTGCGGCCATAAGCCTGAAGCTCCGTTCGTGGCATCCGTCCAGTTGGAGGTGCTCCCTGTATTTTGTGATGCCAGTGAATCCAGTGCGGTTGGATTGCCCGGCGTATTCTGACTGATCCAGGTACTGCCATTCGTCAGGTCAAGCACGGTTCTTTTCACCCCTGTAACAGGGCTCATCTTGTATAGCTTATACCCTCTCGATTCGGTGATCCAGAGACTGTCATCATTTGTTCCATATGTGATCTCCCAGGGGTATTGCAACACACCTGAACCTGAAAGGATATACTGACTGAATACTTCGTTCATCCTGCCGTCTCTTTGTCCGTCCGTAACGCAAATATCAAAGGTCCAGGTACCGGAAGCAACAACGCCCGTTGTGGTTTTATAGACCCTGATGGTATAAGTAGTGCCGATGGTCAGTGCGATAGCGGGTGTAAGAAAGACACTGGTACCCGAAGTGCTGTTGACGCATGAATTTTCCACCAGGGTGGGTATGGTACTGCCGGACAATAGCTGCATTTTAAAATTCGGCTGAAAACTCGCCCCGATATTTGTTACTGATATTAATGGGAAAGCTGATTTGGCAACGAACTTGTACCATACATCCGGTGCATTAACGGCTGTGCAGGAACTGGCAATGGCTCCGCCGTCGGCCGTAGCACTGATCAATGTCTGACCTGTGAAACTGCTTACCCCGGAAGTACAATTATTTTCTGTGGTGATGAGGGTAGCACTGGCAAAATTATTGTTGCCAGGCTGGGCGATGGATCGGCTGGCGAATAACAGTAATCCAAATGCCGTCAGGCGGGACAGCAACTTGTTTCTCATACTATTAGGATTTTATAATGCGAAGATAACAGCCAACGAAATTTTCCGTGAAGTAGAAATGCCCGAAGTTACCGAGTAGAAGTACTCATAATATTCGGGGGGAAGTGCTATTGAATACAACAGGGTCGGGTCGTTATTTTGTCGCAAATCCATCCGAGGTAAAACCCATGCAGCAATCCCCCGCACTCTGCGCAAATAGTATGTCCAAACGGGTCGTAATTTGTTTACGTAAAAGAGCTGCTGTCCTCCTGTTTTCATTGATTCCTTTCTTTACCCAAGCACAAAGTTTTTTTGGCGTCGCCAGCACACCTGCAGATAATGGTGCCAATGCGGGGGCGACGGTGACGATCACCCCGCCGGGTTCCATGGCTGCCGGGGATCTTGCCATTGTCTATTTACAATATAAGGGAACGCCTACCCAATCATTAACACTGACCAATGCCGGTGGGCAGACCTGGTACCAGGAGATTTCCGGTTCTTCGGGTACCACTAACATCAGTATCGCTCTTTTCTGGTGCCGGTTCAACGGTACATGGGCGACCAACCCGATCTTTACAGCCCCCAGCACCAATGCATTTAGCGGATTAATGACCGTTTTTCGCCCAAATTCTTCCAGCGATCTCTGGGATCTTGATGTCGCAGCGAGTTCGACAAGTAATGGTTCTTCCACTACACAAACGATCAATGGGATCACGACCCTTGCGCCCAAAACCGTGACCATGGCTTACTGGAGTTGTGCTGCAGGGAACACTTATTCTTCCTTGTCGGGTAGCGGATGGAGCAATACCGGTTTATCTGCACAATACAGGAATACGACGGGGCCCCAGGCAAGCTCTGCCGCATATAATATTCAAACCTCCGCAGGAGTTACGCTGAACAATGTGAGTCAAAAACAATCGGCGAGCAGCACGAACTACACCACGATCATTGCCTGGCGGGAAGTATCTGCAGCCAATGATGTCTGCGGCAGCCCGGTTTCGCTTACTTCTGCTTCTTCTTGCAATAAGACATGGGGTACTTTAAGTACATCAACCTATACCGCCATTGGTGGTATCGCCGCTTCCTGCGGCACTGCCCTTTCACCGGATGTCTGGTTTACTTTTACCGCGCAAACGGCCTATCCTACCATTACGGTAGCAAATCCCGGCTCTTCTTTAAGTTCAGCGGGTGTCCGACTTTATTTGTATTCAGGTAATTGCAGCGGGCTTACTGAATTAGCTTGCAGCAGCACTTCATCTATCAACGTCAAAACTGCAGGGGTCAATTCGGGAAAAGGCCTGGCATCGGGAACGACCTATTATGTACGGGTTACTAAAAACAGTGCTACGCTTCCCACAGGCCCATATTGGGGTTTCAGTATCTGTATCACAGATCCTTCCAGCACGGGTAAGTTCGACTACAGTAAAAGTTATATCAATGTGACGAATCAAACCACGGGGGGTACTATGAATCCCGGTGATGTATTGGAATTCAGGGCCACGATGGCCATTTCAGGGCAAGTGGACAGCCTTGCTTTTGAAGACACTGTTTTTGCAGGAGGGGGGCTTATACTGAACAACGGATCGGGAGGAGATTCTATCTGCACCAGGACAAACGAAGGAGTGGTCTATAAATATTTTACGGATGCTGCGGCAGATGATGCGGGTTACCGTTCGAAAACCGCAAGCGGCGATACGATCGTACATATCAATATCGGCACGAACGCTACCAGTAGTGCCCGTGGTAAGTTATACAATACTTCGCGGCCTTCATTTTATAACAGCACCTGTATTATCATGGCCACCTACAGGGTCAAGATCAGTGCCAGTTATAATACGTCGGTCAGGTGGGGCGGTGGAAAAATTTCCTACCGGGATACTGCCACAGGCAATATTACTACCATCGTTTTCCCGACGGACAGTTTTTATGTATACAGCAGCCCTGGGCTCTGCCCCAATTCAGTAGCCACCAATGCCATCGGGGGTGAAAGCAACGGGACATTCGATTCAGTTTCACGGGCAGCATCAGCTCCTATTACCAGGAACCGGGCAGCTTCCTCCAATGCTCCGAGCTATACCTATGCTTATTTTCAGTCTGCCAGTGCGCAAGGCCCCCAGGACTATTATTACGGGGTCGTTAATAATTCAAGCACAAAGTTTACCAAGGTGGATACAGTGGGAAAACCTGATAATAACAGCACAACCTACAGGCTGTTTGGATTATGGGATATCATCGGAGACCATACCAATGCATCGAATACTGCGTTGGGTAACCCCCCCTGCGATACCACCCAGGCAGCGAGTGCATCAAATCCCTGCGGGTATGCACTATTTGTCAACTCATCTTATAAAACAGATACGGCATTTCAATATACTGTATCGGGGCTTTGCAGCAATACTTATTACCAGATTTCCGCCTGGGTGCGGAACATCTGTAAATATTGTTCCTGTGATTCGGCAGGCAACGGTGTATTTTCAGGCAGTTACCTGCATTACAGGCCGGATTCCTCAGGGGTACAGCCAAACGTTACATTCAGGATCGGCTCCAAGGATTATTATAATAGTGGTGATATTTACTATTACAATACCGGATTGGGCAAAGGAGCGAACGGCAGGGGCACAGACTCATCCAATAAATGGGTGCAAAAAGGATTTACTTATTTAACGGGAGCCAATGAGACCTCTTTTACATTCACCATGAGGAATAACGCACCAGGGGGCGGAGGTAATGACTGGGCGTTGGATGATGTTGGTATCGCCACCTGCTATCCAAGCTTGAAATATTCTCCATCCAATAACCCGCTCATTTGTTACCTGAATCCTTACACGATCTATGATACCGTAAGTTCCTATTTCAACAATTATACTTATTACAAATGGCAGATCAGCCAGAATGGCGGCGTCACCTGGACAGATGTTGCCGGCGCTTCAGGTGTAGGCTCACCCACCTGGAACGGCTCGGCCTGGGTGTATGTTGCTTCCTATACGATACCTGCCACCATGACCTGGAGCACCAATAACGGGGACCAATACCGTCTTGTCGTTGCCACCAATTCATCCAACCTTTCGAGCGCCAGCTGCAATTTTACTGACACCGGCGTCATTACCATTACCACCTGGAATTGCCCCTGGGCCCTGGATCTTGACCTGCTTTCATTTTCGGGCAAACAAGAGAATGATCATAATGTTTTGTTCTGGACAACTTCAAAGGAAAAAGAACCATTGGATTATATCATTGAAAAAAGCAGTGATGGGATCAATTTCACCCAGGCAGGCACCGTAACCGGTTATGATAATGGCGCGGAGAAGAACTATTATACCTTCACCGATCCGGGCCAGGCTGACAAAACTTACTGGTACAGGATCAGGATCGTTAACAAAAGCAATCAGAAAAAATATTCAGGTGTGATAAAGCTCAGTACTGAACAACAGGATTTTCTCCTGGGTAATGTCATTAACCCCTTCAGGAAAGACCTCACATTTGAAGTTTCCACATCGAGGAATGCAAATATAAAGGTCTCCCTCACAGATATGTTCGGCCGCCCGATCCGCACCAGCAATTATACGGTCTATGCAGGGGCCAATATGCTGAATATGGCCAATACAGAAGGTTTGTCTGCCGGCACCTATATCCTTAGCATCACAAACGGGGAAATTAGCTTAAAGAAAACAGTTGTAAAATATTAGGTTAAAGGGCCCGTTTCGTTATCAAGACCTACGAACGACCCCGTTCGTTTTTTCTCATTACAAAAAAAGATTGAAGGTGTAATTTGTATCTTTGAAAAATGACAAATTACAAGCCCGTAATCGGAGTGACCTGTGGCGACCTGAACGGCATTGGGACAGAGTTGATCATAAAGACCTTCTCGGATAATCGTATCCTGGAGCATTGCACACCCGTGATCTATGCATCTAACAAAGTGATCAATTTTTACCGAAAATCTGTCCCGGATTTTAATTTCAATTACCAGATCATCAAGGATTATTCCCGCATCAGCCATAAGCAGGTGAACCTGTTCAGCTGCTGGGAAGACGAAGTGATCATCAATCCTGGTCAGTTGACAGAGGCCGGGGGCCGTTATGCCGCTATTTCCCTGCAAACCGCGGTAGCTGCGCTGAAGCAGAACCAGGTTCACGGACTGTTGACAGCACCCATCCATAAAAAAAACATTCAAACGGCCGATTTCACATTTACAGGTCATACACCTTACCTGAAAAATATTTTTGACGTCCAGGATGTAGCCATGATCCTGTTTGCAGGGAATTTCAGGGTATCACTGGTGACGGAACATGAACCGGTGAATGAAATGGCCCGGCTCATCACGAAGGAAAGGATCCTCAGCAAATTGAACCTGCTGCATCAAAGCATGAAAAGGGACTTCGGCATTGAAAAGCCCAGGATCGCCGTGTTGGCGTTAAATCCCCACGCGGGGGATGAAGGTTTGATCGGCACGGAGGAAGAAGCCATCATCAAACCTGCGATCAAGGAAGCAAGGAATAATAATATGATCGTGATAGGCCCCTATAGCCCCGATGCTTTTTTTGCGCGCCGTTATTATAACCGGTTTGACGCTGTGCTGGCCATGTATCATGACCAGGGACTGATCCCGTTTAAATCACTTGCTGCAGAAGAAGGAGTGAACTTTACAGCTGGGCTGCCGGCGGTCCGTACATCACCGGATCACGGTGTTGCCTTTGACATAGCCGGCAAAGGGATGGCTGACCCGGCCTCTTTCATGGCAGCTTTATATGGCTGCATTGCGATCATTCACCAGCGGTATGATTATGATGATAACCGGAAAAATCCATTGCGGAAAATGACGCCGGCCATCCTTGCCAATGCCGAGGATGAAAAAATAGACGAGACATGATGACTTTACCCGATCTTTTGCATGCATCCCGCTGCTTCGTATAATTACGTTGATGAAAATCTACGATGGCCTGAAATTAATGTTTCAAAAACTTGCGCCGGATATAAACGGGTTGTAGGTTTGTCACCGTTGCGATCCAATACCTCTCCTTTGTCAAGCCGTTAAACTATCCGTGCCCACAGCGCCTCAATGATTCACACCGGTATCTTGCGTCTGTTTTAACACGGGTTCCCATCCAATCATCCCTAAGACGAACCTGAAACAGGCCTTATATGAAGACATTTATCATCACAGCACTGGTCACCCTGCGGATCGCCTATCACCCCGCACCGTCAACAGGTTTGCCGTCTGCCAATATCACGGCTCATGCTGCCTGCCTGGCGGCTCGGGAACAAGGATCCGTTGGTTATTCACGCTTTGGAAACAGGAATATTGACGATGCTGAACCCATAGATTTTATGCACACTAAAAAACACTGCTATGAAAACAAGAAATGAAAACAAACAGGAAGGGATGCTGGCAACCTTGAAGAATTTAGCTGAAAAGATAGGGTTGTTAAAGAAAAAAAAGGATGCTTATCCCTTTGCCCTGCAACCCATACCCGTAAAAAAGAATAACAGGGGAATATTCCGCCAATGATCTCCTTTACAGAAAGGTACGAACAAAAAAAAGCCCCGCAGGGGCTTTTTGAGTTGTGAAAAGAAATTTTATTTGTACTGCAACTGAAAATATTTCAGGATAGAGACACCCCAGGCCGGCATGATATCACTGGCAGGCTTAAAAATGCCAAATTTTTCCTGGGCAGTATCAAATAATTTTTTGGCATCATCCTTACTGCCGCCATATTGTTCGGGGGTATAGAATTTATCCTCTCCTTCCAGCAGGTATACCCGCGGGTTTTCAGGGTTTAATTTTTTGGCTGTCTCCAGCGCTTCTGAAGCGGCGGCTCCGTATTGCATATAACGGCTCATGGGGTCCACCATCATCTTACAGGTATTGAACATTTTCTTCAGGCAATAGATCTCGGAATTGTCTTTCTCCAGTTCCCCGGCTTTGCTGATCATGGGTTCGATCTTATCCAGCAACGGATCGATCTTATCCATTTGTTTCTGCACAAAATACATGTTGACTGCATTGATCGTGCAGAGTGCGGTGTAATAATAGGGGAGCCATTGTGTTTTTTCCGCTTCGGCGATCCGCTGGAATGAATTGGACAGGTCCAGCAGGGTATCGATGCTATGCGTGGTATCGACAGAAGGAACAAGTGCTTCCATCGCCTTTACATATTTATCGCTCTGGGCAAACAGGCCCGCTGAAAGGAAGGAAAATGTCAGTAAAAAGATCGTTTTTTTCATGGTTTTAAATTTACGTTAAATAAAATCACAGACCGTTATTCATGACCTCCTCGCTGCGGTCGATACCGAAACTGAAAAAAGCGCCGATATAAACAAACATACGGGAAGTAGGTGTAATGGACTGTTTTTTCATCCCGTTATAGGAATACAGGTATCCGTACACCTGGCTAAAATCAAATATATTGCTTACCTGCAAAACATATACCGCAAAGGTCTTTGCATTTTTCCTGCCGATAAAGGGAAGGTAGTTGACAGCGAAACTTACATTATGATAATCCGGGATGATGCCGCGGTCTGTGAATTTGTAATTCGTACCGTCAAAAGCGATATTATAATAAGGTCTCCCGCTGGAAAAATTATAGGCTGAATTGAGATTTATTTTCCATTTCTGAATGAACTTCTTCACGACCAGGGAAGCCGTATGCCTGGCGGCAAAATTAGGAGTGATGGCAAATGGGAAATTCAGAAAATCCCGCTTGGTATCCAGGAAGGAATAAGAGATCCAGTAATCCAGGTTTTTGATCGTTTTTTTATCCCGCCAGAAGAATTCGATCCCTTTTGCATCACCGGTACCGTTGTTGCTGGCAGCCAGTAATTGGTAATTGATGAGGGCCGTTTTGACCAGGTCGTGGTATTTTTTATAGAACACTTCAATACGCAGCGACTGCTGGTTCAGCACCCGCTGGAACTGGGCAATATAATGATCGGCCCGCATAAAGGTAAGCGGGTTCAGGGCGGGCAGGTATCTTGTCTCAGGATCCTGGTAAAAAATCCCATAAGCGAGCGAAGCCTGCGTGCCCTTGGCGATCTTATAGGCAACAGAGAAGCGGGGCGCAAGATTTATTTTATCCAGCAGGGAAGAATGCTCCAGACGAAGTCCTGTCTTGATGGCAATATCATTGGTGGCATAGATATCCGATTCAGCAAATAGAGAAGAAATATTCTCCCTGATCGTATTGGTGTAGGACTGGTTGTTATAGGCTGTATACACCGTCTGGTCATTGCTGTGATTGAATTCCATTCCGAAACGGAGAGCGCTCAGGCCCTTCCATTTTTTTTCCAGTACCCCCTTTGCATTGAAATAATGACTGGCGGCCAGCACATGAAAGGTCTTGAATTCAAGTCCTGGCAGGATTACATCTGTTTTGCTGCTGTTCTGCATCCCGCTCCCGATCTCATCCTTGTTATAGGCGTAGGAAACACCGGTATTGAGTTTCCATTTTTTCCCCAGGTTCTCTTTCCAGGAAAGATTGTGGTAGGTATCTGTATTGTTCAGAGAGAATTTGTCCAGGAACCCGGCTGAATCCAGGCTCTTAACTGTAAAAGCCAGCCTGCTGGAATTGAAATACCCATAGTATTTAAGCATGCCCGTTTTGGATGTCTGAATGCGGAAATTGCCGTCAATGGAATGATAAACGGGCACTTTGGAATAATCCTGTTTTTGTTTGAATAAATTGAAAGCGAGGGCGAGATTCGTATAATTGTACCCAAGGCCCCAGGAAGACCTTTTGTTTTTGGCGAGGTATTGCAATCCGCCTCCTCCGCCAATGACAGAAAGAGCCAGGTTGGCGGTGGTCCGGTCGGGCAGATCGATGGATTCGAGGATCAGGGCGGAAGAAAGCGCCTGGCCATATAAAGCGGAATAGCCCCCTGTGCTGAATACCGTTCCTTTAAAAATGAAAGGCGAAAAACGGCTATAGGAAGCAATATTGGGAACACTGCTGTAAAAGAATTTATTCACCAGTGTGCCGTCGATGAAAATTTTCGTTTCTGTGGCGCTGCCGCCCCGCACAAATAATCCTTCGCTTTCCCCGACCTGTTGGGCGCCGGGTAATGTTTTCAAAGCCCCGGTGATATCCCCGTTGGCACTGGCTGTGGTGACAATATCAATGGGATCCAGCACGGCAGAAGCCCTTTTCCTGTCACTGGCTTCGAAGGTGCCGGCTGAAAGCACCACCGCTGAAAGTTCACTGATCTCCTGTTTCATAATAATGGAAACCGGGGCAATTCCCGACTCGATCTTTACCGGCAACTCCAGGGTCTTATAACCGATCGAAGAAATGACAAGGATATGATCCCCTTTTTCAAATGTTTTGAACGAGAATTTTCCTGAAGAATCAACCGTGCCACCATCATAACTGTCTTTTACGGAAATGCTCGCGCCGCTCAGGGGATTCCCTCTGTTATCCTTAACTGTACCCTTCAGCACGACCTGGGAATAAACCTGAATCGTCATGCAGCAACCAAGGAAAAAAAGCAGTTTTTTCACGTCCTGCAAATGTATTCCGCCCCGAAGAATTTTGTCATTAATTTCTGGCGAAATCTGGGTTTAAGCAGGTGAAACAGCTTAATAAACGGTGAATTGCCCACTGTTTCAAAAAAAACCGCTGCCTGGTTCGCAGGCAGCGGTATGAAATAACTGTCCAGAGAAAATATATTATTGCTTAATGATCTTTTGTATGGCGGCCTGGCCATTACAGCTGGCTTTTACGATATATATGCCTGGTGACATGTTCGACATATTCAGTGTCTCCGTCTGGCTGCTTTCAGTTACCTGGTTTTGCAGTGCCCTGTTGCCATTGGCGCTGAATATTTCGTATACCACTTTATGGTTCTGCCAGCCGGCAGGGATGGTGACATTGATCGTATTAACAACCGGGTTGGGATAGGTGGTGATAATGATCTTATTATCCCCTGTTCCAGACAGCTTTACCGTTCTTATATCAGAATAGCGGCTCTTGCCATCGGCATCCACCATGTTCAGCCGGTAGTATATTACCGGGGCCTGGATGCCTGATACATTATCCGTAAAACCATAATTTGTTTTTGCTGAGGTATTTCCCACGGCCAATACCATTCCGGCCTGGCTGAAATGAATTCCATCCGTGCTTCTCTCTACTGAGAAATAACCCAGGTTCGATTCTGAGGCAGTGGACCATTTCAGGTTCGTATTCTGTCCCAGGAGGCTTGCAGTGAAGGACTCCAATACCACGGGCAATGTTGTTTGGGGATTAGGAAAAACAATATTCTTGAACCAAATACCATAGGTGCGGTTGGTTTCAGTGGAACTGCCGGTTGTAGTAGCGCCTACCCTTACGGTAAGGATGCTCACATCGGTAATGTTAGTAGTGACCATTATATTGGTGTGCAGGGTGTCAAAACCGGGATAGCTGACCGTTGTTCCGTCGAATTTTTTACCGGGTGTACCCGACCCCGACAGATTGCCTGTAAAGTTGCTGACTACAATATTCGTAATATTATCAAGCGTATAGGAAGAACTGCCGTAAATAATATTGTATTCAGACAATGTATTGTTGTCCCCATCTATATTAAAGGAAGAGGTATAAAGATTAGGGATCGTTACCTGGCTGGTTGTATTTGCTTTAACGAATTTTATTTCAAATTCCATCCACCAGCTGGATGCGCCGGATGTGCTGCCCCCGTTATACTTCACCTGCGGCTGGAAGGCGCCGTCATAGCCAGTTCCGGTGTTGTCGATATTTTCCAGGGTGACCAGGGAGGAAGAGCGGCCCATGATCCTTACGTGTGCATCCGTGCTGTCGTTCACCAGGGGGAAAGTATAGACAGTATGATCGGCGCCTTCCTGCCCGGAACGAACGTGAGCATTATGGAAGACCAGGTCATACTGCGCCTGACATTCATTCATGAAGAACAGGGCGGCGATTAATGATAAGGTTCTAAGGATGGTTTTTTTTACGGGTAAAAATGTTTTCATTTTTTTCATTTTAGGGTACAAAAAATGAATCGTGATCTTCAGCGATCATCCTTATGAAAACTGTGAAACCCGCCTTGCTGCTGAAAAACTCCGGAAGTAGTATTCCGTGTAAAGGATTGTTAGTTTCATTGGTCGGATTCGTTGTTTTCTTAGGGATTGTGCGATTCGGAGACAAACATAATACGCAGTTCTTCTACGTGCAAGCTTTTACGAGAAATATTTTCGTGAAAATTCCCTATGCCATCGGAAGATTACGCAGTAGATTTTTTTTATATTGGTAATCAGGACTGTTTATTTTTTCAATTCGTATAATTACGAGTTATTATCCTGTAATGACACTACAATATCTCGTAATGATACTGAGAAATTCTTGTTCAGGGAAGCACAGGCAAAAAAAACCGCCGCCCGGTTCGGAGGCAGCGGTATGAAATAACCGTTCGGAAAAAATATCTTATTGTTTAATGATCTTCTGAACAGCTACCTGGCCATTGCAGCTGGCTTTGATGATATACATACCAGGCGCCAGGTTTGCCAGGTCCAGTGCCTCAGTCTGGCTGCTTTCTATCACCTGTTTATGCAGGGTGCAAATACCATAAGAACTGAAAACTTCATATATAACTTTTTGATTCTGCCAGCTGGCAGGGATGGTGACATTTACATTTTGAATAACCGGGTCGGGATAACTGGTAATAGCGATCTTTTTATCCTGTTTGCCCGACAAGGTTACCATCCGGACATTAGAATATCGGCTCTTACCGTCAACGTCTACCAGGTTCAGGCGGTAGTAAACAACGGGTACCTGGATCCCGGCAATATTATCCGTAAAACTATAACTTGATTTTACTGAATTGTTTCCCTTGGCGAATACCATTCCGGCCTGGCTGAAATGGATTCCATCTGTACTCCTCTCCACCGAAAAATAATTCAGGTAGGATTCGGAAGCTGTTGACCAGTTCATGATCGTATGCTGATTGACCAGGCTGGCGGTGAAAGATTCCAGCACCACGGGCAAGGGTGTCTGGTTGATGACCACCGAATCAGCTGTACAATTCGATCCTCCGCAGTAATTATTACTCCATATCACGATTTTTATAACAAGATTGCCGATACAATGGTACGGTAAGGTTTCTCTCACATGATGAGACCCTGCTGATGAATCTGTGAGTTTAGGGATACAATTTCCTGAACCAATTAAAATGCCGTCACAATAAAGCAAGGGCTGGATAGATGCATTCCCATGGAGATAGGTCCAGTCAAAACTGTATGTAACTGAGTCCACAGTGGGAAACACCCTTAAACTTCCGACGGACACATTGCCGCCCCCACACTGTGCATGTATACGGGTGAAGCTGAAAGTACACAGCATAAAACTCATAAGAAGTAAAATTTTTCTCATTGTTTTCATTTTAGGTAAAAAATTGAACCGTGGTTGCTGCCCAACCATCCTTATGAAAACTGCGAAACCCGCCTTGCTGCTGTAAAACCCCGGAAGTAAACTTCCGTACATGGTACTGTAGTTTCATCTGTCGGATTGTTTGTTTTCTTAGGGATAGTTCGATTCGGGTATAAACATAATACGCAGTTCTTCTACGTGCAAACTTTTACGAAAAATATTTTCGTGAAAATTCCCTATGCCATCGGAAGAATACGCAGTAGATTTTTTTTGTATTGGTAATCAGCCCGGTTCATTTTTTCATTTCGTATAATTACGAGTTGTCATCCAGGAATGATATTGCGAAACTTTTGTGCATCGAAGTCAATGCAAAAAAAATCCTGCTGAAAGCAGGACTCTTCAGTGAAGTTTTGGGATCATTTATATTGGGGAATGATGCTGTTCGCCAGGTCAACCATTTTTTTCAACCCGTCTTCCGGCAGGTTTGCTTTTTTGAATTCGGCCAGCACATCGGGGTATTTATTCTCCATCTCCATTAAGAAATGTTCCTCAAATTCCTTTACCCTTCGTACCGGTACATCTTTTAGTAATCCGTTTGTGCCCAGGTAAATGATAGCTACCTGTTTTTCCACTGTAAAAGGAGAATATTGAGGTTGTTTCAGGATCTCTACGTTCCGGGCGCCTTTATCCAGTACATTCTTGGTGGCCGCATCCAGGTCGCCGCCGAATTTGGAAAAAGCTTCCATTTCACGATATAGTGCCTGGTCGAGTTTCAGTGTACCGGCCACTTTTTTCATGGATTTGATCTGCGCATTCCCGCCTACACGGCTCACGGAAATACCCACGTTGATCGCGGGGCGGATACCTGCATTGAATAAATTCGTTTCCAAAAATATCTGGCCGTCCGTAATGGAGATTACATTGGTAGGGATATAAGCAGATACATCACCCGCCTGCGTTTCAATGATGGGCAGGGCTGTCAGGGAACCACCTCCTTTTACAAGGTGTTTGATGCTGGCGGGCACATCGTTCATATTCTTTGCCACATTATCATCACTGATGATCTTGGCCGCCCTTTCCAGCAAACGGCTATGCAGGTAGAATACATCTCCGGGATAAGCTTCGCGGCCGGGGGGACGTCGGAGCAACAGGGATACTTCCCGGTAAGCAACAGCCTGTTTGGAGAGGTCATCATAAATGATCAAAGCGGGACGACCTGTATCCCGGAAAAATTCACCGATGGCGGCACCGGCAAAAGGAGCATAGAACTGAAGTGGTGCAGGATCGCTGGCCGAAGCCGCTACGATCACGGTATAGGACATAGCACCCGCATTTTGCAGTGTCTTCATCACACCGGCGATCGTGGATGCTTTTTGCCCGATGGCGACATAAATACAATACACGGGTTTGCCGGCATCGAAGAATTCTTTTTGATTGATAATGGTATCAATGCAGATGGCTGTCTTGCCGGTCTGCCTGTCCCCAATCACCAGCTCCCGCTGACCACGGCCAATAGGGATCATGGCATCGATGGCTTTGATACCGGTTTGCAGGGGTTCTTTAACGGGTTCACGGTATATGACACCCGGGGCTTTCCGTTCGAGCGGCATTTCATATCGTTCGCCCGTGATCGGGCCGCTGCCGTCAATGGGTTCACCCAGGGTATTGACCACGCGGCCAACCATACGCTCTCCCACTTTGATAGAAGCGATCTCTCCCGTGCGTTTCACTTTGGCACCTTCTTTTATTTCAGATCCTTCTCCCATCAGCACCACACCGACGTTATCTTCTTCCAGGTTCAGTGCAATAGCTTTTACCCCAGTCTCAAATTCCACCAGTTCGCCGTAACGCACGTGTCCCAACCCGTATACACGGGCAATACCGTCACCCACCTGCAATACAGTACCCACTTCTTCCAGGTCGGCGGATGCATTGAAATTGCTGAGCTGCTGCCGCAGTATCGCTGATATTTCATCTGGTTTGATCTCTGCCATAGTCTTTTTAGCCCCCATCCCCTAAAGGGGAGTCAATTGATCCCCCTTGGGAGTTTTTAATATTAATTCAATTGTAATTAAATAAGAACTCAATTTCAAAATTTCCCAATTCCATCCCCGCTTTTACCGGACCCTGTAAATAAAATCATTGTTCTCAAACTGCCTTGCAATGGAGCGTAGGTTATGGACGATACTGTTGTCGATCATTTTATCGCCTGCCTGCAAGACATACCCGCCGATAAGGCCATTGTTCACCTCAGTTTCCAATTCAATGTGCTTCATCTCCGTCGTGGCCTGCAACTGGCGGATAACCTGTTCCTTTATCGCATCACTTACAGGGATCGCCGTGGTCAGGTGGACGGTATATATGTTCATATGTTCCTTATACTGGCTGATGAATGCATGAATGATCTCAGGCAGATTGCTTTCCCTGTTCTTACTGATCAGCAGGGCATTGAAAGCAGCCGTCAGTTCAGAGATATGGCCTTTTGTAACGGCCGACACGATCTTCTGTTTTTTATCCTTTGAAATGATAGGGCTACGCAGCAGGTTCACAAAATCACGGCTGGCGGTGCAGACAGCTTTCAGCCATTGCATATCGGCATACACTTTCTCCAGCTGACCTTTTTCCAGTGAAAGATCCAGGATGGATTTGGCATACCTGTTTGCTAAACGGGGATTGGGCATTCTTGTTTCTGGTTTTTGGTTTTTTGTTCATAAAACAAACAACCAGCAACTAGTAACCAGCAACTAGTTTAACTTCACTTCACTCACTAATCCATTAATATATTTCTCCTGGTCGGTGGGGTTCGATAACTCCCTGCGTAATACTTTTTCGCTCACCTCCACCACCAATTTACCGACCTGGTTCTTCACTTCGGTCAGGGCTGCCATTTTTTGTGCATTGATGGCCGCCTGCGCTTCGGTTACGATCTTATTGGCCTCTGTTTTGGCCTGTTCCTTTGCTTCATTGATGATCTTATCCTTTGTCTCGCGGGCTTCTTTCAGCAGTTGCGCCCTTTCCTCACGTGCTTTGGCCAGCAAGGCTTCGTTCTCGCTTTTCAACTGGGTCATTTCGGCTTTTACTTTTTCGGCTTGTTCCAGCGAATCAGCAATGGTCTGCTGCCGCTCTTTCAGGCCTTTCACGATAGCAGGCCAGGCAAACTTTTTTAGAATGAAGAACACAATTAAAAAAGCTACCAGGGTCCAGATGAGAAGACCGAATTCAGGTTTTAAAAGAGGATGCATATGTTTAAAATTCCAAATGACAAATTCCAGATCCCAAAAAAGGGAACGGTTTTTTAAAAACTGCATCCGCCGCCCTTTGCATTGGATGCAGTTCGTTTTTTTACAACACCATGGCCAGGAAGCCCACGATGATCGCAAACAGGGCCGCTCCTTCTACCAGGGCCGCCGTCAGGATCATGTTGCTGCGGATATCGTTGAGCGCTTCCGGCTGCCGGGCGATCGCTTCCACGGCGCCCTTACCGATCTGGCCCACGCCGATACCAGCTCCCATGGCTGCCAGGCCGGCACCAATGGCACCGCCACCGTTGGCAAAGGGTGTTGCACTGAGAATGACATGCATGAAATCCATACTGATTGTTTTTATAATGAAAAAAAAGTTTATACCACCACCGCATTATCATGCGGGCCCATCTCATGATGCCCCGTTTCAAAAGCCTGCCCGACGAATACAGCTGTGAGCATGGCAAAGATGTATGCCTGTATGAATGCGACCAGTATTTCAATGAAATAAATGAACACGGTAAAAGCAATGGAGAATACCGAGGTTCCCCAGCCTGCAAAAACATTGAGCCCTGCAAAAATGAATATCAGGGATATCAGGCATATAATAATAATATGTCCAGCCACCATATTCGCAAAAAGCCGTATGATCAGGGCAAAGGGTTTGATGAACACACTCAATATCTCCACCGGTACCAGGATGATCTTGACCCAGTCCGGAACGCCGGGGGGATTGATGATATGCATCCAGTAATGTTTGTTTGAACTGAAAAGGATCACTGCGAAGGAGATCAGGCCCATGACCAGGGTAAATGCAATATTACCGGTCACATTGGCCGAGCCCGGGATCAACCCCAATAAATTATTAATCAGGATAAAAAAGAATATGGTCAGGATATAAGGGAGGTATTTCTCATATTTATTGCCCAGGTTCGGTTTTGCCACCTCATCCCGCACAAAAGTGATAACGGGTTCCAGCAGATTCTGAACGCCCCTGGGGGCCCGCTTCACCCCATCGCCATTTTTATATCTCCTGGCGATGATGATCATGATCCAGCATAATAAGGCCAGTGAGAGGATCATTTGAACCACGTTTCTTGTAATGGAAATATCGTATATTTTGACGGACGGATCCCATTTGCCTTCGGTAGTCACCGGAATGATCTTTCCTGCATTCAGGCCCGCCTTTTTTATATCTACACCTTCCTTGCTTAATTCCTGCAGGTATTCATCTGTACATAACCGGTACCCATTATAGATCTCTTCACCATGATGAAATTTCGAAGACATGAAAAAACTAAGCCCTCTTTGTTTTGAATAGAGGATCACGGGAAGCGGGATGGTTACTGGCTGCCGAACACCGTTTTTCGTGATATCCAGAAAATGAAACTCATGTGCATTGAGGATATGGCCGAAGATCACTTCGTTTGCGTCAAAACTGTTCTTTTTATTTGTGGAATCAGTATGGCCCCCGCCTGCGTGGACGGTAAATGGCATGAGAAAAAAGCCAGAAACCAATACCAATAAGGATTTCATTCGCGCCGGGATCATGCTTTCTCTTTGAAATTTGCCGCAAAGATAAGGGGGCGGTATTAAAATTTCCGAATTGTTTGAATGAATCAATCAGGGCATGGCCAACCGGTTTTCTGCCTGCGCTGTTTCCTTTTTTTCGAACTGCATTTCATGCAATTTGCTGTAAAATCCGCCTTTTTGCAGCAATTCTTCATGGGTGCCTGTTTCAATGATCTCGCCCTTGTCGAGCACGATGATTTTATTGGCTTTCCGGATGGTAGATAGCCGGTGTGCGATTACGATGGAGGTCCTGCCCCTGATCAGGGTATCAATGGCATGCTGGATCATCATTTCGCTTTCAGTATCAACCGAAGAAGTGGCTTCATCAAGGATCAGGATGGAAGGATCGAACAATAAGGCCCGGATAAATGAAAGCAGTTGCCGCTGACCCAGTGAAAGCGTGGCGCCCCTTTCCATCACATTGTAATCATAACCGCCGGGCAGCCGCATGATGAAATCATGCATGCCGATCAGCCTGGCCGCTTCGATAACCTGTTCTTTTTTTATTGCAGGATCATGCAGGGTGATATTATCCGTGACAGAACCCGAAAAAAGGAAGACATCCTGCAATACAACGCCGATATTTTTGCGCAGCGATTCCAGCCGGTAATCTTCGATATTCGTATTGTCGATAGCGATCCTTCCTTTATTGATCTCATACATCCGGTTGAGCAAACTGATGATACTGGTCTTGCCGCTGCCCGTATGCCCCACAATGGCCACCGTTTCCCCCGGTTCCACCCGGAAACTGATATCCTTCAAAACATAATTCTCATCGTTATAAGCAAACCATACCTGTTGAAATTCGATCTGTCCCTTCACTTTCCCCGGGGCAAAGGTCCCCCTGTCCTTTGTAAAATTCGGGTTGTCCAGCACGCGGAATACCCTTTCACTGGCAATGATGCCCATTTGCAGCACATTGAATTTATCAGCAATGACCCGCAGGGGACGAAACAATAAATTCATATAGAGAATGAAGGAAGTGACCTTCCCCACCTGGCTGAGATTCAAGTGCATGGCTTTCCAGGAAGAATAATAGACGATAAGGCCGATGGAAAGCGCCAGTACGATCTCCACCACCGGGAAGAAAACAGAATAAGCAAAAATGGCTTTGATATTTGCATTACGGTGTTCCCGGTTGATATTCCGGAATTTTTCAAACTCTTTTTCTTCGGCTGCAAAGGATTGTACGATCTGCATGCCCGTCAGGTGTTCCTGCACAAATGCATTAAGTGCAGCTACTGCATTCCGTACTTTCAAAAAAGACCTGTTTATGCTTTCTTTGAAATAATAGGTGGCCAGCAGCATGATGGGAAAGGGGATCAGGGCGATGAGCGTGAGCATCGGATCGGTAATGAACATGACCACAAGCACACAGACAATAGAGAGCAGGTCCGCGAGGATTGGCACCAGCCCGTCCGAGAATATATCATTGATGGATTCAATATCATTGATGGTACGAGTGGTAAGGATGCCGATCGGTGTGGTGTCAAACTGGGAAAGGTTCAGGTGCAGGATCTTGTCATAAGCCTCCACCCGCAGGTCCTTCACCACAGATTGCCCCAGGGATGCGGTTAAAAAAGAAAAAATGAACCGCACCAGGGTCTCGAACAGGATAAGCCCGATCTGGATCAGGGTGATATTGATCAGCATCTGCGCGAGTGAATGAGCGATGAACTTGTCTACGGTATATTGTATCAGGTAGGGCCGGACCGGTGTAATGACAGCCAGGAAGATCGCCAGGGCCACAGACCAGTAGAATTTTTTCTTGTACGGCGCTGCATAGCGGAACACCCTGCGCAGGATGGAGATGTCGAATATTTTTTTTTTCGGATCAGCCAACTTGAAATTTTATGGACAAATTTAGAAAGGATGAATGTAAAGATTTTTCCATTCATCATTGTCCCGGTTCGCCCATCGCCAGGTTATAGGCTTTGATGAACAGGGCGCCCAGGTTCTTATAAGGCGGGATATAATCTTCAAATTCTTTGGCCTGGACCATTTTATGCAGTTCATCCCAAAAAGGTATCCAGTCGATATTATTCCCATTGCGCAATTTATCCGTCAACAGCTGGATAAAGGGCCTGTTCACTTCCGTGGCGCCGATCTGCTTGGTAGCGATGATATGGGCCAGCGGGCATTTTTGCAATACACTATTGATGATCAGGTAACCCCCGCAACTGCCCAGGAAAACGATCTTGCTGGAATCGTTCATTTGTTCAATCGTGGATGCTGCCCAGTAACTATGCCCGCGGTGAACGGTTATTACAGGACGAATATGGCTGCTGTCCATAAAATTATCCAGGGCTTTTTGGGCTTTTTCATCCTCCCCGTCTTCTTCAGGGAGGGGTTTATTGGCATAGATAACAACGGGCCTTCCTTTTTTTGAACTCACCGTGGCCCACTGGTCATTGCTCTGGATCTTCCAGTTGGCATTGCTGAACATATCCATGAATCCCCTGAAAATACCCTGGCCGTCCTTATCGCCGTAAAAAAATACCTGCATGATCACCTGCCCGCTATCATTCAACAGCGACTGGTAAGGGACGCCGTATACAGGCGGTATGCCCAACTCTTTTGTCAGATCGATCTTTTGCGCGGTATCGGCCGATAAAAAAAGTTTTTGCAGGATATGATAGATCACCATTCCTTTTTTATCACCTGTTTTTTCATTCTGGGAAAAATTCTCGTTGATATATTGGAGGATATTATCCGCAAGGGGCTTTTCTGTTTCCGCAATGCTGGCATAGGAATCTGCCACATCCACTGCCTCTTCATAGCCGGCCGATCTTTCCAGTTTATTGACGAAGGCATGCATCAGCAGGTTGGCGTCATTGCCCGGGAATGTTTTCAGGAAATCGCCCAGTGTATTGTATCCCGCCGCCATTTTGATCAATTTGCGATACTTGTCAAAATGCACGGCCATCAGCAATGAATCCCCCCGGTTATTTATTTTTTGCATCATCAGGGGAAAGACCCCTTTCACAAAACTGGAGGTATAGATCGTACCGTCTGTCAATACTGCCAGGTAGTAGAGTTCTTCAGCTGTGAGTGGTTGAATGCTTTTGAAACGCACTTCGGCCGGTTCGGTATGCAAGCCATTGATGATATTGACAAAGGATTCCTTAGCCCGTTTCTCCAGTTTATAAGTGAGCGATTCGAATTCAAAAGCCGTATCTCCGTGCTGGGCCCTTTGCACATAGTCGATCTGGGTTTTCACCAGGAGGCGGTAATAAAGCAGGCTGTCGTCCTTTACAGAATCGATCTGTGCGCGGGTTATTTTGCCGCTGACGATCTCATCCAGGAAAGGGAAATACTGCTGCCCGCTCCTGCTCTGCGCCATCCAGGCCACAGAGCTGATGAAAGGGTCATTATGAATATTTTGGATGATCTGGCTGAGCTGATCGTTTCCCGAGGCAAAATCATAGAGTTGTTTGGGATCCTTTTTGGCAATGGCACGGATAATGCTATCGGCAAAAGGCACTTCAGGGTTCTGTTGCAGTGTAGCATAGATACGCCTGGGATAGAGCCGGCAATATTTGAGCACGAGGTTATTCAGTGCATTTTTAATACCGGCATTATCATCAAAGGTCTTCGAATGCAGGATCGGGAAGGCGATATCATAGTCCAGGGTTTCCGTATAGGCGTCAATCCGCTTGTTCTTCTCATCCAGAAGGATACACTGGTAAAAACTGTTGATGCAATCCGGCAGGTGAAGCGGGTTCAGCTGGTGGGAGCGCCATCCTTTGAGCAGGTTCTGCAGCAGGGTCTTCAGCCCCTGTACATAGCGGACCTTTCCGCTATGCCCCAATAAACTGTCCTTCTCAATTTTATATTGCAGCCAGTCGATCTTCAGGGTCGCGGCCCGGGTCAGCAGCCGGTTCACTTCCTCATCTTTGGATAAGATCAGTTGCCCATCGGCTTTCCCGTCAAATTTCAGAATATTTTGCTGCTCTGCATCCACATAATCATTGTATAGCTGACGGTTAAGGGGAATAGTGAATTTTTTCAGCAGGGCGGTGTCCACATCATCAAGTGTCTGACAATAGGTAAAAGATGAAAAGGTGAAAGCAAGGATCAGCAAAAAAAACTGTCGGGGGGCTGCTATCATAAGGAATTGAGTAGCAAAGTTAATGCGATAAATATATTATCAGTTCATTATTA
>CAZZDQ010000008.1:8460-41847 GCA_964652845.1 uncultured Chitinophaga sp. | reverse complement strand
GTACAGCAGGTGTTAATAATCAGCTCTCAGAAAATGATATGCCAGGGCGCTCCCCGGTTCTGGATGAAATCACTAATTTGCCGAAAATATTTTTATGTCAACTGCACCCGTTGCATTCTGGCCGCATAGCGAACATTGGTCGGTGAAGATCCCGGCGCATTCACCCCATTACCGCATGCCTGTCATGGAAGAAAAAGGATACGTGATCATGAAGAACCTGGATATTTCCAATATTCCTTCTTCTGAATGGGAGGATGTGCAATATATGGACTGGAAGAGCGGTGGGGATACCAATTTTGCTCCCCTGGCTTCCAGCGATGGGTCCATAGAATGCAAAGGTTTCTGGGAAAACGGCAAGCCTGATAAGAACGCCATCTTTACTCCCAATACCGCACACTGTCCTCAACTGATGGCTTATATCAAAAGCATTCCGGCCAATTTCGGCAGGGTACGGATCATAAAACTTGAACCACAGGGTCATGACCAGGCCCTCCATTCCGTCCACCGGGATGACAATAACCGGCTGAATCCCGAAGGAGAAGGATGGGTTGTGCGGATGTGGATCGAACTGACCGATAACCCGGACAGTTATATGCTTTTGTATGACAGTGACGAAAATAATCTTCCGATCAAAGAAAGTGAAGCGCATGTGCCCATGCCAAGAGGCGCACACTTTGTGGTGGACAGCCAGCGGCTCTGGCATGTGGGCGTGCACAACGGGAATAAACCCCGCTATGCGCTGATCATCAGTTGTGAGAGTACGCCGAAATTAAATGACTGGATTGTATCAAAAATATAATTAGTCGCCACGAATTCACGAATGCTTTTTCAAAACCTGAAATTTGTGTACCTGCCGGCAGGCAGGTTCGTGGCTGCTATTTTAATTTAACACCTCTTTCTCCTTAACGATCTCCACTTTTTCCTGTTCCTTTATTTTACTCCATCCGCCCAGTACATTGCGGATATTATCAAATCCCTGTCTCTTCAGCAGGGAACTTGCAATGACGCTCCTGTATCCGCCGGCGCAGTGTACATAAATGTTTTTATCCTCTCCCAACCCGGCCATAGAGCCCGGATCGGTCATTTCTGAAAGCGGGATATTGACCGCATCTTTGAGATGCCCGTCTGCAAATTCGGTTTCGCGGCGCACATCCAGCACCAGCAGCTTATCATCATGCGGCATATCCATCAGTAGTTCATCGGGTTCTACATCAATGATCATATCGGTTTTTTCTCCTGCATTTTTCCAGGCATCATATCCTCCGTTCAAATAGCCGATCACCTTATCGTATCCCACTCTTGCCAGTCGCACAATACTTTCTTTTTCCTTCCCTTCTTCTGCGACCAGGAGGAGGGGGGCATCAAAAGGCAATATGCTTCCTGCCCATTCAGCAAAGCGGCCGTCGAGCCCGATGTTCACCGAACCCGGAATAAAACCCCGGGTAAAAATGGTAGCGGTCCTTGTATCGAGGATGATCGTTTCTTCATTTATTGCTTTTTTAAAATCCTCAACGGAAAGCGGGCGCATACTTTTTTCCAGTACATCATCCAGGGCATCATAGCCTTCCTTGTTTATTTTGGCATTGATGGGGAAATACTGGGGCGGCGGTGGGATGCCATCGGTGACCTCCTTGATAAAATCTTCCCGGTTCTTTGCTCTTAAAGCATAGTTGAATTTTTTCTCATCGCCGATGGAGCTGAACGTTGCAGGTCCCAGGTTTTTTCCGCAGGCGCTGCCGGCACCATGAGCCGGGTAAACGATCACCTCATCGGCCAGCGGAAAGAGCTTGGTATGGATGCTGTCATACATCATACCGGCCAGGTCATTCATCGTCATTTCATTGCTCTTCTGTGCAAGGTCGGGGCGGCCCACATCGCCTACGAATAAGGTATCTCCGGTGAAGACACAATGATCCTTTCCCGTTTCGTCTTTCAGAAGATAGCAGGTGGACTCTAACGTATGACCGGGCGTATGCAATACTTCGATGGTTATTTTACCCAATGAAAATTTCTGGCCGTCTTTGGCAATAGTGACGGGAAGTTTTGTTTCCGTGTGCGGGCCGTAAATGATCGGGGCGCCTGTGGAAGAGGCGATATCCAGGTGGCCGCTGATAAAATCAGCATGAAAATGCGTTTCAAATATGTATTTGATCCGGGCTTTCCGCTCATTGGCCAGTTGCAGGTACACATCCACATCGCGCAGGGGATCCACAATGGCGGCTTCTCCTTCGCTTTCAATATAATAAGCCGCTTCGCTGAGGCAGCCGGTGTATAGTTGTTTGATGAACATATCAAATTATTTAAGGTGCAAATTTACCTCAATTAAGTCAATTGAATTTACGATTCAGGGAAGCATCGTTTTTCATATTTATGAAACCAAGACCACAAGATCCATTATTCCGGCGACTATCTTATTGATCTGTGATCTCATTTCAACAGGGTTTCAATGAATTTATTCAATTCGGCAAAACGTTTTGCATCAAGTGAGTAATAAATGTGTTTCCCCTGCCTTGTTGTTTTTACAAAACCTGTTTTTCGCAGGATGGACAGGTGCTGGGAAACAGCGGATTGGTCCAGCATGAGCTTTGTATACAATTCCGTAACGGTCATCCTTCCGGCGGCATCGATCGTTCTTAAGATCTGCTGGCGGAGCCTGTTATTGACGGCCCGCAGTACCAGCGCTGCTTTCTTGGAAGAAAGCGTATCCAGCCTGACCGCTATTCCATCATGATACAGGGTTTGAAAATAAATGGTATGACTACTCATGGGAAAGTTTTTTGGATCAGTCATTTTTCCCGCTGTAAAAATCTTTCAGGTACATGGGCTCTGAATAAGCAAGGTCGGTAAATTGTTCCAGGAGGAATTTTTCATGAGCCAGGCCCGCCAAGCAGGAAGCATCTGCTGTCTTTTCCGAATAATAAGCATTCGGGGAACTTATCAATGGCTTTAATTTTTTAATACCATCTCCACAGAATATTATTTTTTTCTCTTTCAATGAATCCGAAAAACTGTCTGCATCCAGGATCATGACACGGGGGGGCGACAATTCCTGCAGCCGGTTATCATACAATGCTGTAAATACTTCCATCCGCCTCGCATCGATCAGGGGCGCTATGATGTCCGTTTGCCCGTTTTGCACGGCAAGGGCCAGCATTTGCAGGGAACTGACGGTTAGCAGTGGGATCTGCAGGGCATAACAGAAACCTTTGGCAGCTGACATACCGATCCTGAGGCCGGTATAAGAACCGGGTCCGTTACAAACGGCAATAGCCTGCAGGACTGAAAAAGCGATGCCAGAACTTTTCATCATCATATCAATGGCCGGGTGCAACCAGGCTGCATGACCGGTTTGTTCTTTATTGAATCGGATCTGCAGCACTTCCTTGTCCTTCGTCAGGCATACAGAAGCCGTTTCAAGAGAGGTATCAATATGTAAAATAAAGCTCATGATATTCCGGCTTCTTCCCTGAGCAGGGGACAGGGAGCATAACGCTGATTGTTCGCTGATAACCTGTTGAGGAGTGAATGAATTTTCTTTAACCCGATCTTTTCCGCCCATTCAAAAGGTCCGAAAGGATAATTGGCGCCCAGTTTCATTGCCGTATCGATCTTCTTTTTATGACTGATGTTTTCGTGCAATGCCCAGTAGGCTTCATTGATGATCATGCTGATCACGCGGGGAGCGATCATGCCCGGCAGGTCCTCCACCCATTTGATGGTTTTATGAAAGACAGAAAAAACTTTTTCGGCCAATGATCTTTCAGAATATTCTGCGGCGCAAGCTTCCACCGTATTCCCGTTTAAAAAACCATGCCATCCGTTGATACGCACCGTATGCGCCGGTAATTCTGCCAAAGTATTTTCCACTGAATTGATAATAAGCAACGCAGGGGCAAGAGAAAATAATTTTTCAATATATTCTTTTGAATTATTAAATAACAGGTCAAGATAACAATCCGCATCATTAACCGGTTGAATTTCACCCATCCATTGGATAGAGGGGGGGGATTCAATTCCTCCGGAATTTAATTCCTTTTTTGATACATCATCTCCGATCACTACGATCTTCATAAAGCTTTTTTGCAAAGAAAAAACATAAAGCTAAATTCGCTTTTTAATTTTTTGACCGAACCATGGAAAAAACCATTATCACCACTTCCAGTGGCCCCGCTCCGATTGGCCCCTACAGCCAGGCGGTATTATCCAATGGCATGCTGTTCATTTCGGGGCAGGTTTGTCTTGATCCGGCAACGGGAGAACTGAAAAATAAGGATATCCAGGAAGAAACGCACCGCGTGATGCAGAACCTGAAAGCAATTTTGCATGCGGCAGGCATGGATTTCCATAATGTGGTGAAAACAACGATCTACTTAACGGATATAAAACAATTCTCTGCGGTCAATGAAATATATGGAAAATATTTCAGCGACAGCCTGCCAGCCGGCGAGGCTGGTTTCCCTGCCCGGGAAACCATACAGGTAGCAGCCCTGCCCCGCCAGGTGAGCGTAGAGATCAGCATGATCGCAATACAATGATCCCTTAGTATTTTTTCGAAAGATTTGAGAGTTGATTGACCTATGTTGGCCAGCGTATTTTTTTGAACATTACAGATATATATATTAAAATATAAAATGATCCCCATGAAAAGACTTCTTACCTGGTTTTCCCTTTCCTTTATCCTGTCTGTATCTACATCCCTTTTCATTGTTACCGGGTGCAGTACCAACAGGATCACGAAGGAAGAAACGGAAGCGGAAGAAAATGATAAATACGATGGTCCGGGAAAAGCTATTGAATTTGAAATTGAACGGACCAAGGACCCGGCTACCGGCAAAGTACCCTGGAACAAATTATGGCCCGCGATCCATCAGACTGAATTATCCAAACAGGCTGGAAGGAATTCACCTAATAACATTACCACGTTAAGCTGGATAGAAAGAGGATCGAATGGGGATATTGCGGGACCGCAGGGAAACAGCCGCCCCAACAATGACCAGACCGGCGGACGTATCAGGGCTGCCATGGTCGATTCCCTGGATGGCACACATAAAACGGTTTGGGTCGGCGGAGTTGATGGCGGTTTATGGAAGACCACCGATATCACTGCTTCTCCAGCCAACTGGACCCTGATCAATGATCAGTTCACCAACCTGGCCGTATCAGCGATCTGCCAGGATCCGCGGCCGGCATTTCAGACAACAATGTATTTCTGTACCGGCGAATCATTTTCCAATGCGGATGCCGTGAGAGGTGTGGGTGTTTTTAAGAGTACGGACGGAGGCGCTACATGGAATTTTCTGAACAGCACGAATACCTATACATCCTGCACAAGGATACTATGTGATTACCAGGGTAATGTTTATCTCGGGGTACGCAATGTTGGATTATTACGTTCCCTGGACGGAGGCAGCACCTGGGTCAATATCACTCCGGCGGGCATCGGCAGCAGCGTCTGCGATCTTGAGATCAGTTCAACTGCTGTTGCAGGACGCCTGCACGTCGCCACAGGTATTTTCAGTACATCAGGATACGCATATACGGATAACCCTTCAGCTGCAACGCCGACATGGAATAGCCCTACGACTCCCTTCACCACGTTCAACCAGCGGACAGAAATGGCAATTTCAGGCAATAACCTGATCGCTGCACCCTGTAACGGAAGTTACCAGGTGCCCACCATCTGGAAATCCACCGACGGCGGAAATAACTGGGTTTCCACTATTTCGCAACCCTCCGCCAGCTGGGCAAGCGGCCAGGGATGGTATGCAATATCTGCTGCATTCAATCCCGCCGATCCCAATCAATTCATTGTGGGCGGACTGGATACATGGAAAACAACGGATGGCGGAAATTCCTGGATACACCTTTCCACCTGGGTCGGCGTTTCGGGGCAATATGTGCATGCCGATCAGCATAATATTCAATGGTGGGATGGAGGCAATAAATTAATGTTTACCTGCGACGGGGGTGTTCACTACTCATCCGATGGCGGCAATACGATCCGCGACAGGAATAGAGGACTTCGACTTAAACAATTTTATTCCGTTGCGATCCATCCCCAGGAAACCAATTATTTCCTTGCCGGCGCACAGGATAATGGGGTTCACCGACTGAACCATCCCGGGCTCGACAGTTCAGTGGAAGTGTATGGCGGCGATGGCTGTTATGTGGCTATCGATCAGGGTCAGCCGCAATACCAATTTGGCTCCTATGTATATAATGTTTACAGGCGAACGACGAATAATGGCGCTTCCTGGTCAACACCGATCAATAACCAGGGCACCGGACGTTTTGTGAATCCCTGGGATTATGATAATACCAATAAAAAGATCTACGCCTGCAACCAGGCGGGTAATTATTTACGCTGGGATGATCCACAGACAGGAGCCACAACAACAGTTGTGACTGTACCTGAATTCGGTAGCGGAAATGTGTCAGCCGTCTATGTCTCGCCCTTTACGGCAAACAGGGTCTTTTTCGGAACAGGTATCGGAGGAGTGTTTAAAGTGGATAATGCAAACACCGCCAGTCCTACTACGACTACCATCACCCCGGCTGGCTCCAGCGGGTATGTGAACTGTATCGTCGCAGGTACGACCGAACAGGATCTATTGGTTTGTTTCTCAAATTACGGCATCAATAATGTGTGGGTGACCACTGATGGTGGCAATACATGGGCTGGTATTGACGGGAACCTGCCCGATATGCCCGTTCGCTGGGCATTATTTCATCCCGACGGAGATACAAAAGCATATATCGCAACAGAGACCGGTGTATGGGAAACAACCCAGATCAATGGCGCCAGCACCGTATGGACAGCCAATTCCAGTTTCCCGAATGTCAGGACAGATATGATAAAATACCGCGCTTCGGACAGAACGATCGCTGCCGGAACCCATGGCCGCGGCGTTTGGTCCGCCACCGTACCTGCTGCTGCCGGATTTTCTTTTAATACACCTGCTCCTGCCACCACTACCTGTCCGGCCCCTGCTTCTATGTCCATCACCTTGACCACCGTTTCCAACGGTGGATTTGTAAGCCCAATCACCTTATCAGCCATTGCTGGTGTACCGGCAGGGACAAACGTTACATTCAACCCCAATCCTGTGATACCCGGCAACAGCAGCATTGTCACCCTGAACAATACGAATACGCTGGGCGCTGGCTCCTATGTGATCACCATACAGGGTGTTGCCACTGGTGCAACAACACAAACAGTTAATCTGACCTATACGATTAATCCGGGACCAGGGCCCGCCATCACAGTACAGCCAAACAATCAAACGGTCTGTGCGGGCAGTAATGCGACATTCAGCATTACTTCTTCCAGTGCCACAAGTTTCCAGTGGCAGGTAAGCACGGACGGCGGCGTGACATGGAACAATATCGGGGGCGCTACCTTATCATCGTATACAGTTAACGGTGCTACAGCCGGGCAGAATGGTTACCAGTATCGTTGTGTGGCGGCTACGATCTGTGGCAGCACCAATTCTAATCCTGCAACACTCACAGTAGGTTCACCGCCTAATATCACAACACAACCCGCGGATGTCACTATTTGCAGCGGGAACAGCACACAGTTATGCGTAACGGTTTCTGCCAACCCCGGCCTGACCTATCAGTGGCAATCAAGCGCAACCTGCGCAGGACCCTGGACGAATATTGGTGGCGGTACCTCTTCCTGTTTGACCGTTTCTCCTGTTGTAACGACGAGTTACCGGTGTGCCATCACCTCGACAATTTGCGGTGTGACCATCAATTCAAACTGTGCCACTGTAACGGTATCACCCGTCATAACCATTACCAGTAATCCGGCCAACCAGACCGTATGTGAAGGATCAAATGCGTCTTTCAGTGTCACAGCATCCGGAACAGGACTGAGTTATCAATGGCAGCTGAGTACTGATGGCGGTGCTACATATAATAATATAGCAGGTGCAACCAGTTCAAGTTATACAGCTACCAGTGTGACCGCTTCCATGAATGGCTACCGCTATCGTTGCGTGGTGACCAGCACCTGCGGCACCAATGCTACTTCCACGGCTGCCATTCTTACCGTCAATACCCTTCCGGCCATATCAGGTCAGCCGGCAGCCACAACCGTTTGTGCAGGCAGCAATGCCAGCTTTACGGTAACAGCGACGGGAACGGGGATCAGCTACCAGTGGCAGTTAAGCACGGACGGCGGCTCTACCTGGAATAATATTGGTGGTGCTACTTCTGCTACGTATACGGCTTTGAATGTGACCTTCTCGCAAACAGGATACCAATATCGCTGCGTTGTATCCGGCACCTGTACACCGGCTGCAACTTCTTCAGCGGCTATCCTTACCGTCATCACCTCACCCAATGTATCCGTTCAGCCAGCCAGTACAGCGGTTTGCAGCGGGAGCAATGCGATCTTTTCAGTCACGGCTTCCAGCCCGCAAAGCATCACTTATCAGTGGCAGTTAAGCACTGATGGAGGTGTAACCTGGAATAATATCCCGGGCGCCACTTCTTCCGGCTATACTGTGATTGGGGCCACCCTTGCCATGAATAATTACAGGTACCGGTGTCTTTTATCCAATTTCACTTGTTCGGTTCCTGCTCCAACCAATGCTGCGGTACTCACCGTAAATGCATTGCCGGTGGTCACATGGAATAATGTCCTTTCAGATCTGTGCAGCAACACCACGAGCTATACATTGAGCGGCGGGTCACCTGCGGGTGGTGTATACAGCGGTGCTGGTGTAAGCGGAACCAATTTCAATGCGGTCAATGCAGGTGGCGCCAATACTTATACACTTACCTATACTTACACCAATGCAAACGGATGTGTCAATTCTGCAACGAACACCATCAAAGTACGCCAACAACCGACGATCGGATTAACAGCTTCAAAGACTGCCTTGTTGCCGGGTCAACTTGCCTTGCTGACCGCCACGCCCAGCGCCTCTACGGGAGGAACTTTAACCAGTTCATGGCTGTATAATTCATCACCGCTGAACATTAGCGGCAATACCTATTCAGCAGATGTTGAACACATCGGGACATACCAGGCCCTGGTCCAGGAAAGCTGGCCAGGCGGACTGGTATGTGCCAACAGTTCCCCGGTGATCACCATCACAGCCCTCGCAAGCGGCAAATTGTTTATATTCCCGAGCCCGAATGATGGCAATTTCATTGTTTCCTATTATAATGAAAGCGGTGGGTCGACACAACGCCGCCTGATCATTTATGATAACAAAGGAAGCCAGGTATTTGACCAGAAATTCACTGTATCCGGACCTTACACCCTGATGCATGTAAACCTGCAGAATGCCAATACCGGGATCTATTTTGTGATCGTTGGCGATGCAACGGGAAATAAACTAGCGGACGGCAAAGTACATGTGCGGTGATCTGTTTTGACTGATTCTAAAATAAAGCCTATATTTGCAGCGGATATAGGAGCGTAGAAGGGAACGAAGCCGTTCCCTTCTTCATTTTACATACATGAATTACGAGCCTTTCTTACAGGAAATCATTACCAGGACGGAGCAGTGCATCCGGGAGGAAGAAGGCATTTTTCTGGTAGACGTGAAAGTCAAGCCCGTCAATAATTTGAAAATATTTGTTGACGGTGACCAGGGAGTGAACATTGATGTGCTGACAAAACTGAACAGGAAACTCTACAGAGAGCTGGAAGAAAACAGGATCTTTCCCGGGAATGATTTTTCCCTTGAAGTATCTTCTCCCGGCCTGGAAGAGCCGCTGAAACTGCACCGGCAATATGTAAAGAATACCGGAAGACTGGTAAAGGTGATCACGCATGACGGACGCATCCTGGAAGGCAAACTGAAGGCGGTTTCATCCCATGAGATCGAACTGGAGCAAAGTGTAAGGAAGGGAGGACAGGGAAAAAAATCAAATGAAACAATTACCTGTATTGTTCCGTTCGACCAGGTGAAAGAGACCACCGTACAGGTTCATTTCTGAAATGAATTTTAATATTGAATTATAAATTGCAAGCGATATGGCAAGTATCAACCTGATCGAGGCATTCCAGGATTTCAAGGATGCGGAGAATATTGACCGGCCCACGATGATGAAAGTGGTGGAAGATGTTTTCAAGACCCTGTTACGTAAAAAATACGGCAGCGATGAGAATTTTGATGTTATCGTCAATGCAGAAAAAGGCGACCTGGAGATCATACGCCGGAGAATGATCGTGGAAGACGGCCAGGTGGAGGACCCGCTGGCGCAGGTGGGGTATACGGATGCCGTTAAGATCGAACCTGATTTTGAAGTGGGAGAAGAACTGATGGAGGAGATCGACCTCTATGATTTCGGCCGCCGGGCCATCCTGGCCGCCAAACAAACACTGGCCAGCCGTATCAGTGACCTGAAGAAAAGTCACCTGGCAAAAAAATACTCAGAAAGGGTCGGTGAGATCATCAATGCGGAAGTGTACCAGGTATGGAAAAAAGAGATCCTCCTGCTGGATGAGGATGGCAGTGAACTGATCCTTCCGAAAAGCGAGCAAATCCCCCAGGACTATTTTAAAAAGGGTGAAACGATCCGTACAGTGGTGAAAAAAGTGGACCTGAAGAATAATAACCCCGTGATCATCCTGTCCAGGACAGCACCTGAATTCCTGGCCAAATTGCTGGAAATAGAAGTACCCGAGATATTCGACGGGCTGATCGTCATTAAAAAGATCGTGCGGGATCCCGGCGAAAGGGCCAAGGTAGCGGTTGAATCCTATGATGACCGTATTGATCCCGTCGGGGCCTGTGTGGGAATGAAAGGAAGCCGCATTCACGGCATTGTGAGAGAACTGAAAAATGAAAATATTGATGTGATCAACTGGACGAACAATACCCAATTGCTCATCCAGCGCTCCCTGACGCCAGCCAAAATAACCAGTATGGAACTGGACCAGGAGAATAAACATGCCAATGTATACCTGAAACCCGACCAGGTTTCCCTGGCCATCGGGCGCCGGGGCGTAAATATCAAACTGGCCTGTGAACTTACCGGGTATGAACTGGATGTATACCGCGATACCGAAGAAGCAGAGGAAGGGTTTGATATTAACCTCGATGAATTCAGTGACGAGATCGATGCCTGGGTGATCGATGAATTGAAACGGATCGGGTGCGATACCGGCCGGAGCGTACTCAAACTGACGCCGGAAGAACTGGAACGCCGCACCGATCTCGAAAAAGAAACCATCGATGAAGTGCTGAAAGTGCTGAAAGAAGAATTTGAAAAAGAATGATAAAAGGAATTAAGTTAATTAGGTTAATTGGGTGAATTAAGTGAACCAACACTTGACCCCAATTAACCAATCAACTAATACCCCAATTAACTATAAAGAATGGCAGAATTAAAATTACCACGATTACTGGGTGCCGCCAAGGAATTCAACATTGGACAGGAGACACTGATCGACTTCCTGAAAGGGAAAGGATTTGGCAAGGAAGAACTAAAACCCACTTCCAAGCTCAGCGAAGAAATGTACAGGGCCCTCCAGGCAGAATTCCAGAGTGATAAGGCTGCAAAGATGAAAAGCGACCTCCTGGAATTGCCCAAGGGAACGACCACGGAAGTGAAGAAGAAAAAAGAAGAGCAGGAGATCCTTTTCAAAAGAGAAGAACCGAAAATAACCGTTGAGGAAAAACCTTCCCGGACAAAGGCAAAGAAATCAGAACCCGAGACAAAAGAGGAGATCACACGGCCCGAAACGCATGAGATAGAAGGGCCCAAGATCATATCCAAGATTGATCTTTCCGAGATCGATTCTTCCACCAGACCAAAAAAATCAAAAGCAAAAGACGAAAAGACAACAGAAGCGGAATCCAAAAAGACCGAGACAAAGGCAAAAGGCAAAAAGGCCAAAGAAGAAGAGAAAGCCGAAACCATTGAAGATGTTACGGCAAAACAGGCCCAACCGGAAGAAACGAAGACCGTTATTGAAAATATTGAAGTCGAAAAACTTACAGGCCCCAAGATCCTTGGGAAGATCGAATTGCCGGTGGAATCGGATACCCGCCCGGTCAAGGATAATAAACGGAAAAGAAAACGGATCCCGCTGGAGAAAAAAGAAACCAAGCGGGATGCCATCGTTGATACGGAAGCCAAAAAGAAGGGAGGTGACCATAGAGGAGGAAGAGGGAGGGGCGACCGTCACCGGGAAAGAACTATTTTCCGCGAAGAAAAGGTCATTGATGAAAAAGAGATACAGGAGAAGATCCGTGAAACCCAGGCAAAACTGACGGGGGCGGCGGGAAGAGGTAAGAGCCTTCGTGCAAAATTGCGCCGTGAAAAAAGACACGAAGCCAGCGCCGAACTGCAGCATGAAGCCGCCGAAGACAATAAACTCAGGGTCACAGAATTCATCAGTGTGAGCGAACTGGCCAACCTGATGAATGTAAGTTTTGCCGATGTGATCAGTAAATGTATGGGCCTCGGTATCATGGTATCAATCAACCAGCGGCTGGATGCAGATGTGATCGAGCTGGTAGCGGGTGAATTCGGGTTCGATGTCGAATTCATCGATATGGAAAAGCAGATCGAAATGGAGCAGCATGTGGAGGAAGAGGAAACAGAAGAAGGAGAACTGCTTCCCCGTTCGCCCATTGTCACTATCATGGGCCACGTGGACCACGGTAAGACCTCCCTGCTCGATTATATCCGCAGCGCCAATGTGGTGGCAGGAGAGGCCGGCGGGATCACCCAGCATATCGGTGCTTACCAGGTAAAACTTCCCAATGAAAAAGAGATCACTTTCCTGGATACACCGGGACACGAAGCATTTACAGCTATGCGTGCCCGCGGGGCCAAGGTCACCGATATCGCTGTCATTGTGGTTGCGGCAGATGATGCTGTGATGCCACAGACCCGTGAAGCCATCAGCCATGCACAGGCAGCCGGGGTGCCCATGATCTTTGCCGTCAATAAAATTGATAAGGAAGGAGCCAACCCGCAAAAGATATATGAACAACTTTCACAAATGAACCTGCTGGTGGAAGAATGGGGCGGCAAATACCAGAGCCAGGAGATCTCGGCCAAGAAAGGGCTGAACGTGGATAAATTGCTCGATAAAATATTACTGGAAGCCGAACTGCTGGAATTAAAAGCCAGCCCGGGGAATAAAGCAGTGGGTACCATCATTGAAGCAACCCTTGACAAAGGCCGCGGTTACGTCGCTACCTTACTGGTGGAAAATGGTACGCTTCATCATAGTGACCTGGTAGTGAGCGGACAGCATTTCGGCAGGGTGAAAGCCATGTTCAATGAGCGGAATAAAAAGATCGAAGAAGCCGGCCCCTCAGAACCAGCGGTGATACTCGGCTTGAACGGCGCCCCGCAGGCGGGCGAAAAATTCAAAGTCTACAATGATGAAGCGGAAGCAAAGGAGATCGCTTATCGCCGCGCCCAGATCCTGCGTGAACAGGGCATCCGCACGAAGAAACATATAACCCTTGATGAGATCGGGCGTCGCCTTGCCCTGGGCAGCTTCAAAGAACTGAAAGTGATCATCAAAGGGGATGTGGACGGTTCAGTGGAAGCGCTGAGCGATTCCCTGCAAAAATTGTCTACCGAAGAGATCCTGGTAAGTGTCATCCACAAAGGAGTGGGACAGATCAATGAAAGCGATATTGTTCTGGCGGAAGCATCCGATGCCATCGTGATCGGCTTCAATGTACGTCCTTCCCTGCAGGCTTCGCGGCTGGCTGAGAATGCCGGTATCGAGATCAAAATGTATTCGATCATCTATAATGCCATCGAAGAAGTCAAAAGCGCGATGGAAGGGATGCTGGAACCGAAGGTCCAGGAAAAGATCATTGCCAATGTTGAGATCAAAGAAGTATTCAAATTCGACAAAGCTATCGTGGCCGGCTGTTTTGTGAGGGATGGTAAAATTAAAAGGGATTCAAAGGTCAGGCTGATCCGTGACGGGATCGTGATCTATCCTACCGGCGAAGGAGCGGTGGCCGAACTCGGATCGTTAAGAAGGTATAAGGATGATGTTAAGGATGTCGCCAGCGGAATGGAATGCGGCCTGACCATTAAAAATTACAGTGATGTCAAAGTGGGGGATGTAGTGGAAGCCTATGAAACGGAGGAAGTGAAGAGAACACTTTGATGATGGTTTCCCAATAAAAAACGCTACAAAAAAGGAAGAGGACTCAAACTTTTGTTAAATAAACACTTGCTTTCTGCAAGATCCGGCTATGCCTTTTATTTTTGAATCTATGACCCGGGGAAGAAAGATCTTAACTGCTTTTTCATTGCTTATTTCATTCCACTGTTTTTCGCAGCCGCAGTCGGCCAAAATCGTGGCTGATAAGATCATTGCCGTGGTGGGTGACAGGATCATCCTGTTTTCAGATATCAAGAATGCCATCGAAGACTCCAAACGTCGTAATGAACCGGTACCGGATTCCGCCCAATGCATGCTCACCGAACAGGCCATCATTTCAAAAGTGCTGATGCTGCAGGCTGAAAAGGATTCACTGCCGGTTACGGATGAAGAAGTGGATGCGGAACTGGACCAGAAGATCCGGTACTATATTAACCAGTTGGGCAGCCAGGAAGCCCTGGAAGAAACCGCCGGCAAAACCATTTACCAGATCAAGGATGATGCCCGTTCCACGGTCAAAGAACAAAAACTGGCCGCTGCCATGCAGCATAAGATCGTAGACAATATCAAGATCACTCCTACGGAAGTGAAAGCCTTTTTCGACCGCATTCCGAAAGACAGTCTTCCTTTTTTTGAAAGCGAACTGGAAATCGGGCAGATCATTGTTTTTCCCAAGGCATCCCGTGACCTGGAGCAATATATTGTGAACGAGATGAATACTTACAAGCAGCAGCTGGAATCCAAAAAGACCGATTTCTGTTCCCTGGCCAAATCTGTTTCGGAGGACCCCGGTAGCAAGGACCATTGCGGCCAGTACCAGGTGAACCGCACTGAAAAGACCTGGGACCCTGTTTTCCTTTCCACCTGTTTCCGGTTGAAAGAAGGGGATATTTCCGCGCCGGTAAGATCCAAATTCGGGTACCATATTATCCAGTTGCTCCAACGTAATGGGGATGAGGCCGTGGTACGTCATATTTTACGCATCCCGCCGGTGACGGAGGATGAGATAAATGCTTCTTCCAGGACCCTGGATTCCGTCCGCAAACAGATCCAGGCCGGGAGCATCAGTTTCATGGCAGCTGCCACTAAATACAGCGATGAGGATACAAGGAAATTCAACCCCATTTTTATCACTGCCGCAGATGGGTCCAACTATGTGACCATCGACCAGCTGGACAAGGAAATGGTCACCCTGATCAGTAAAATGAAGCCCGGAGATTATTCAAGTCCTTCCACATTCACCGATCCGCAGGGTAAAAAAGGGGTAAGGCTCGTTTACCTGAAATCCCGAAGCGAACCGCACCGCATGAACATGAAGGATGATTACAGCAAGATCGCCCAGATGGCGCTGGATGAAAAAAAACAGAAAGCCCTGGACAAATGGCTGAAGGAAAAATTGCCCACTTATTATATTGTCGTGGATCCGCAAACTATCAAAGAATGCCCGCGGATGCAACGTTATCTCACGGAACAAAAAGCTTTTTAATAGCAGTCTTCTTTTTTTAATTCATCTGCAGGATGCCTGATTCACCTACCTTTGCCGCTGCATGAGCGACAGGATTAAGCATGAATGCGGCGTTGCATTCATCCGTTTACGCAAACCCTTCTCCTACTATCATCAGCGATACGGTACGGCGCTGTGGGGACTCAACAAACTGTACCTGCTCATGGAAAAGCAGCATAACCGGGGGCAGGACGGCGCGGGTTTCGCCACGGTAAAACTTCATGTGGAGCCGGGCTACCCCTTCCTGCATCGCATCCGCAGCAATGCCCCGCAGGCCATCGCCGATATTTTCCAGCAGATCGCCAAAGAGATGGGTGAGATGGAGAAGAACCACCCGGAAATAAAAAATCATCCGGGTCTCATGAAGGGCCACCTGAATTTTATGGGCGAATTACTGCTCGGACATTTGCGTTACGGCACGCACGGCCAGAATAAACTTGAGAACTGCCACCCCTTCGTTAAAAGAAATACGATGCCCAGCCGGAACCTTGCCATGGCGGGCAATTTCAATATCGTCAATTCGGATGAGCTGTTTGCCTTGATCGGCAAAGAACCCGGGCCCACGATCCCTTTCAGTGACTTGTCTGCCCTGATCGAACTGGCGCACAATTTCCTGTGCAAAGAGGATGAACAAAATCCCGGCAAACCGGATATCAAGAAGGTACTGAAAAAAATCCTGCCGATGATCGACGGCGGTTTTCATGTGGGTGGCTTTACGGGTAACGGAACGGGCTTTGTTTTCCGTGATGCACATGGAATCCGTCCTTCCTACTATTATATTGACCCGGAAGTGGTGGTGGCAGCTTCCGAAAGGGCTGCGATCCGCACCGCTTTTAACGTGGGAGAAAATGAAGTGCAGGAACTCATGCCCGGGCAGGCCCTCATCGTGCAGGAAAACGGCACGATAGATATCGAACAGGTATTACCACCCAAAGAAAGAAAAGCGTGCAGTTTCGAACGCATCTATTTCTCCCGCGGGAGCGATGAAAAGATCTACCGGGAGCGGATCGCGCTGGGATATAACCTAAGCGAGCAGGTACTCAATGCCATCGACCATGACCTGAAGAATACGATCTTTTCCTTTATTCCGAATACGGCGGAAACCGCTTTTTACGGATTGCTCAAGGGTATGGAGGATTACCTGAATAAAATAAAGATTGAAAGGATCATGAGCTGGGGAAATGATATCAGTCCTGAAAAATTGTCGGAAATGATCAACCGCAAGATCCGCATCGAGAAAATAGCCATCAAGGACGTAAAGATGCGGACTTTCATTACGGAAGATATCAGCCGCAAGGAAATGGTGCAGCACGTCTATGATATCACTTACGGCACCGTACGACCTGGGCAGGATACCCTCGTGGTGATCGATGATTCCATTGTACGCGGCACCACCCTGCGGGAAAGCATCGTGCGTATGCTGGCCAGGCTGCAACCCAGGCGGATCATCATCGTTTCTTCTGCCCCGCAAATAAGGTACCCGGATTGTTATGGTATCGATATGAGCAAGATGGGAGATTTCGTGGCATTTAATGCAGCTGTTTCCCTGCTGAAGGAAAATGGTAAGGAAGGATGTCTCAAAGAATTATTGGAAACCTGCAAAGACCTGCAGCGTAATAACAAACTGCACACTGAGAATGTCGTCAAACAATTATACAAGCAATTCACTACGGAAGAGATATCAAAACAGGTCGCCAGGCTGATCACCCCACCCGAAATTCAGATCCCGGTGGATGTGATCTTCCAGAGTATCGAAGACCTTCACAGTTCCTGCACCAATAACCTGGGCGACTGGTATTTCACCGGCAATTACCCCACTCCGGGGGGGAATAAGGTCGTTAACAAAGCTTTTATGAATTATATGGAAGGGAAGAATGTGAGGGGATATTAGTTAAAGGGTCAAGGCTCAAGGTTCAGGGAGGGCGATAGTAGTAATACGATTTTTCAATTTTCTTTATCTGATTCAGGATCATTCGGGCCCGCGGGGGTTAGGATTTTTACGATTTCGCCGATTATTGATTTTTAATTTCAACAATAACTTGCATAAACAATAGGCTGGCATTATTTTCGTTAAATAGTATACACACATGTAGTGATCTCTACCACCAATTTCCCTTTGAACAGCCGTAATCAAAATTCGTAAGCATCAACTAAAAACCAGATGAAAAAATTATTCTTTGTCGTTGCCTCAGTTCTCGTGATCGTATTTGTATGCAGTTCCTGTACGGCCAGTAAAAGGGATTGCCGGGGAGTAAGACATTATCGTCTTTCCAACGGGATCTACCTGTAAAGATGATCCTTCCCGATCTTTCAATCCTGCCCCGGCAGGATTTTTTATTGCCATCCACAGCAGGACAAGGGTTAACTTTGACAAATTTTTTTCATGCGTATCTTTTTTTCTTCCCTTCCCTTCTCCCTGCTTTTCCTTTCCTGCTCCACGAACAATGTGAAGACCGACAACAGCCTGAAAAAATATTTTGACGCGTATCATGTGCAGGGTTGCTTTGCCCTCTATGATAATGGCACAAACAAATTCACCGTTTATAACCTGGCTCGTTACCGCGACAGCAGTTTTTTGCCTGCTTCTACTTTCAAGATCGTCAATGCGCTTATCGGCTTGCAGACCGGGAAGATCGTGAATGACAGCATGGTGATCAAATGGGATGGTATACATCGCCGGCCAGAATGGGACAAGGACCTGACCATGTATGAGGCTTTTCGTGTTTCTGCTCTTCCTTATTTCCAGGAAGTGGCCCGCCGTATCGGGAAAGATACCATGCAGTACTGGCTGGACAGCCTTCATTACGGTGTAAAATCAGATACACAGAAGGTCATTATCCGTTCCGCCATCGACAGTTTCTGGCTGGACAATTCACTGAAGATAACGCCGGATGAAGAACTGGGCCTTGTCAAAAAATTATATTTCGATCAGCTGCCCTTCTTTAAGACCTACCAGCAGGTGGTGAGGAATGCCATGTTGTTTGAGAACAACACCGCTTACCGCATGGGATATAAGACGGGTACGGGGTATAATGAAAAAGGCAATACGATCGGCTGGATCGTGGGCTGGGAGGAGGAGAACCGGCACCCTTATTTTTTTGTCCTGAATATAGAAACGGCTGATAAGAAATTCGATATGCAAACCCTCCGGCTGAAAATGCTGAAAGAAATTTTAGCAGATCAGGGTTTTTTCCAGGGGAAGATGTAAATCATTTACCATTTCTGCGCAACTTTCTTTCATAGCTTTGCTATATGCAGGTTTATTGTGAATCATTGACGGAATACAGGCGTCTTAAAACGATCGAAGTAAAAGTTGGCGACCTGCTGCTGGGTAATTTTCATCCCATTCGTGTGCAGACCATGACCACCACGGATACGATGGATACCCTGGCTACCGTGGAGCAGAGTATACGCTGCATTGAAGCGGGTTCGGAACTGGTGCGCATCACGGCTCCCTCCATCAATGAAGCCCAGAACCTGCTGGATATAAAAAATGAACTGCGCAAAAAAGGTTATAAAACACCACTGGTAGCCGATATCCATTTTACGCCTAATGCGGCTGAAGTGGCTGCCCGGATCGTTGAGAAAGTGCGCATTAATCCGGGTAATTATATCGACAAAAAAAAATTTCAGCAGATCGAATACACCGACGCAGCATATGCGGAAGAGATAGAAAGAATTCGGGATAGGTTCACTCCACTGATTAAGATATGCAAAGAGTATGGTACGGCTATGCGGATCGGCACCAACCATGGCTCCCTGAGCGACAGGATCATGAGTCGCTACGGGGATACGCCGATGGGTATGGTGGAAAGCGCGATGGAATTCCTGCGCATTGCACGCAGCGAATCCTATCATTCCATCGTACTGAGCATGAAGAGCAGCAACCCGCAGGTAATGGTACAAGCCTATCGTTTACTGGTAAAAACGATGCATGATGAATTCGGGGAATGCTATCCATTGCATCTCGGCGTAACAGAAGCGGGTGATGGCGAAGATGGCAGGATCAAATCTGCTATCGGGATCGGGACATTACTCGAAGACGGGCTCGGGGATACCATCCGGGTGTCCCTGACGGAAGATCCGGAGTTTGAGATCCCGGTTTGTAAGGATATTGTAAAACGATATAGCCTCCCCGGAACTTCGTTCGTTCCCCTTCAGAGAACCTCCAAAGGAGGGGCTAAGCATTCTCTTGATTTGAAGTTGCCTTATTCTCCATTTGAATATAATAGAAGGGAAAGTTTTGAGGTCAGTAATATGGGCGGGAAACATCACCCGGTCGTTATTGCCGATCTCAGTAAGCTGGAAAAGATCAGTCACCATGATCTTGAAGATATTGGATATAGTTATGATGAAACAAATGATAAATGGACAATTTCTGACAGGGCTGCAGATTATGTATTTTGTAATAAGCCACCTGAACTTGAATTACCGGGAACAGTAAAGACACTTCTTTTTTATGAGGGCTGGCTGAAAGTAAAAGAGAAAAAAAACTGTATTCCGCTATTTGATGCCCCCCAATACCTTGAGGAGGGTGTGGAACGTTCAGCGCATGTGAATTTTGTGATAATTGATCATGCTGCCCCCGGAGAAAAATTACTTGCGCGCCTGAAAGAGGATAAAACAGCGGTGATCTGCCTGAGTTCCCCCCGAAAGAATGCGATGCAGGATATCCGGGCTATGTTCATTGATCTCGCTGAAAAAGGAGTGCACAATCCCGTTGTCCTTATTTGCGACAGCAAGCATCTGAGAATGGAAGAAAGTATGGTCCATTATGCGATAGAAACCGGCGCTTTATTGCTGGATGGATTCGGGGATGGGATCTGTTTGGGACATCATTATGGGAATAAAGATATTGCACCACAGGTCAGCAAACTGAATTCCATCGCATTTGGTATCCTGCAAGCCACCCGCACCCGTATTTCCAAAACAGAATATATCAGTTGCCCAAGCTGCGGACGAACCTTATTTGACCTTCAGGAAACAACGGCAAGGATCCGTGCGGTGACCAGTCACCTGAAAGGTGTGAAGATCGCCATCATGGGCTGTATCGTGAACGGACCCGGCGAAATGGCCGATGCTGATTTTGGTTACGTGGGAAGCGGGCCGGGGAAGATCACTTTATACAGGGGAAAAGAGATCGTGAAAAGGAATATCAACAGTGAAGTGGCCGTGGAAGAGCTGATCAGACTCATCAAAGAGAACAATGCCTGGCAGGAAGTATAAATTATCTGCATGAAGAAATATATTCCGGTCTTTCTTTTTTTAGTAGCGCTGATCCTGAACATCATCGGCTTTGCATCACCGGTTCCCACGCTGGAAACAGTGACCAAACCCCTGCTCATTCCCATCTTGCTCCTGTATTTTATTTCACAAACACAGGGATCTGAGCCGAACTTAAAAAAATGGGCCCTTTTTGCCTTATTTTTCTCCTGGGGTGGGGATGTTTTACTTATGTTCCAGGTAAAATATCCTGATTTCTTTTTATGGGGGCTGATCGCTTTTTTAACAGCCCATATTTTCTATATCATCTTTTTTTACCATTTGTTCAAAAAAGAAAATAACCATTTCAGGCTTTGGTTGCTGGTTATAGTGACCGCATATTATGTTATATTGATCAGCTGGATATTCCCGCATCTCGGCAACATGAAGATCCCGGTGGTCATGTATGGATTTTTTATCAGTACCATGCTGCTGTTCGCGCTTCATTGTTTTTTCATCGGAGACAAGCGGGCGGGTAATTGGATGGCGGCAGGAGCGATATTATTTGTCGTTTCTGATTCCTCACTGGCCATCAATAAATTCTACAATCCATTTGCTTATTCAGGAATCATCATCATGATAACCTACGGGCTGGCGCAGCTTTTCATTACTCAGGGCGCAATCAAGTATCTTCGCAAAGGATCATGAATTCCAATTCTAAACTTTAGATCCTTTCTGGCCGGCATGCAAAAAACAGATTTCCTTGTCATTGGTTCGGGTATTGCAGGTCTCAGTTATGCCCTGAAAACAGCCACACATTTCCCGGATAAAAAAGTAATGGTCATTACCAAATCAAAACCTGAAGACACGAATACGCAATGGGCGCAGGGTGGGATCGCCGTAGTGGATGAAAGGGAAAATGACAGTTATGAAAGTCATATACAGGATACCCTGGTTGCCGGCGACGGGCTTTGTGACCCGAAGATCGTTGAGATCGTGATCAAAGAGGGGCCCGAAAGGGTGCAGGAGATCATTCAATGGGGCGTCCGTTTCGATAAAGAAAAGAACGGTGTCTATAAAAAAGGAAAGGAAGGAGGTCACACGGCTTCCCGCATTTTACATTATAAGGATATCACGGGCAGGGAAATGGAAAGGGCCCTGCTGGCTGCGGCGGCCAAACTGAAAAATATCGAGATCATCAGCCATTGTTTCGTGGTGGATATCATCACCCAGCACCACCTGGGTTACCTGATCACAAAATCAACGCCGGATATTGAATGCTATGGCGTCTATGTCCTGAACCTGCATACAAACAGGATTGAAAAAATAATTGCCACGGTTACCGTTGCGGCAACGGGAGGAAATGGACAAGTATATCGTACCACTACCAACCCATCGGTTGCTACAGGTGACGGTGTGGCGATGGTTTACCGCGCCAAAGGAAGGATCGAAAACATGGAGTTCATACAATTCCATCCGACCGCCCTATACCAGCCAGGCATCAGGGGGCAGGCCTTCCTGATCACGGAAGCCATGCGCGGCGATGGCGGAATACTAAGGAATATGAAGGGCGAAGCATTCATGGAAAGATATGATGAACGGAAAGACCTGGCGCCCCGTGATATTGTGGCCCGGGCGATCGACCATGAAATGAAAAGGGCAGGTACTGAATATGTATGGCTGGATTGCCGTCATTTCAGCAGGGAAAAATTCACCGAGCATTTCCCGACTATTTATGAAAAATGCCTGTCCATCGGTATTGATATTACAAAAGATATGATCCCGGTAGCGCCGGCAGCGCATTACAGCTGCGGCGGTGTCAAGACAGATGAATGGGGAAGGAGTTCCATCAATAACCTCTATGCCTGCGGAGAATGCGCTTCCACCGGCCTGCACGGGGCCAACCGGCTTGCCAGTAATTCATTGCTGGAAGCGCTGGTTTTTGCACACAGGTGTTTTATGGATTCGTCCATTTTGCTGGAGCGTTCATCATCGGTTGCAACACGGGCAGCGACTGTGCCCGAATGGAATGAAAAGGGAACCACCGAACCCAGGGAAATGATCCTGATCACCCAAAGCCTGAAAGAGCTTCAATTGCTCATGAGCGATTATGTCGGCATCGTACGCAATGATATCCGCCTGCAGCGGGCCATGCGAAGGCTGGACCTGTTATGGGAGGAAACGGAACAACTCTACGAGACCACTACATTATCACCGCAATTGCTTGAATTGCGGAATATGATCACGGTGGGTTACCTGATCGTGAAAGGCGCCAGCTTCCGTAAAGAGAGCCGCGGTCTGCACTACAATACGGATTATCCCGGCAAGAGTACGATGGTCCAGAACATCGTATTGTAGCCTTTATCTTTGTCCCCATGTACCATGTTGTATATGGTTTGCTCTGGCTGGTATCCTTATTACCCCTTCGGGTCTTGTACTTCTTTTCCGATTGTTTTTATGTCCTCATCTTCTACCTGCTGAAATACCGGCGGGAAGTGGTCATGCATAATCTTTCCATTGCTTTCCCCGAAAAAACCGAAAAAGAAAAGACCAGGATCGCCAAAAGATTTTATCATAACCTGATCGATACTTTCATTGAAACGGTCAAACTGCTCAGCGCTTCGTCGGGTTATATAGCACACCGCTTCCGTGGGAACTGGGAGGAGGTCAATCGTCATTTTGCATCGGGCAGGAGTGTGCAGATACACCTGGGACATAATTTTAACTGGGAATGGGGAAATGCCATGCTGGGAAAAAAGATCCTTTACAAGGTTTTAATGGTATACATGCCCCTTGCCAATAAAGCCATGGACAGGCTTTTTCTGAAATTACGTTCCAAAACGGGCGTGATCCTTTTGCCGGCAACGGATATGAGAAAGCATTTTATACCTTATCGTAAGTCGCAATATTGTATGGTACTGGTGGCGGATCAAAACCCGGGTGATCCGGTGGGGGCCGCCTGGGTGAATTTTTTCAACAGGCCCACCCCCTTCATAAATGGCCCTGCCCGCACAGCCATTGCTAATAACAATATCGTGGTCTTTGCCAATATTCACAGGGTGAGCCGGGGTCATTATGAAACGGATTTTTCTACGCAATATGAAAACCCGGCACAGGAAATATCCCCCGTTGCGCTTACTATACAATTCGTCCGTTACCTTGAAAATGTGATCCGGCAATACCCGGATATGTGGCTCTGGAGCCACCGCCGCTTCAAAAGGGAATGGAAGCCGGAATATGGGGAAGTGCTGAAATAATCACTCTTTTTATCACCCGCAACCCGGTTTTGTTTATCCGCCAGTCAATTTCTGCAACCTGCCGATCATAACTGATCATTCGCCAGTTTTTTTTACAATTTTAAAATGTAATAAACACTTGGTCGTCTTCCTTAAAAAGGTGTAGTGAATGGCTGTCATGTCAATGGCTGAGCAGAAAAGCCAAAATATTATCGGGGTGGTCCGCGACTATGGCAAACGCCTGTTTTCTTTTATCCGCGGCAGGGTGAGCACAGACGAGGATGCAGAAGATATCCTGCAGGATGTCTGGTACCGGTTCAGCAATGCCATCGATATGGAGCCGATCGGGCAAACCACGGCCTGGCTATACCGGGTGGCCAGGAACAGGATCATTGACAAATACAGGAAACAAAAAACCGTTTCATTAGAAAATGAATTGTCCAGAGATGAAGAAATGGATGGCAAGGGGATCGCCGGGATCCTATCAGAACATAACGATCCGGAAAAAGAATATCTCCGTAACCTTTTCTGGGAAGAACTGATGTCTGCCCTGGATGAATTGCCCGAAGAACAGCGGCAGGTATTTATCTGGCATGAACTGGACGGCCGGTCATTTGAAGAGATCGCTGAAACAACGGGTGAGAAATTGAATACCCTGGTCAGCCGAAAGCATTATGCCGTGCTACACCTGCGAAAGAGATTAGAACAATTATATACTGAATTTTTTAACGCATAAAATAACAATTATGAGACAATCATTTTGGCCGAGAAGGATCGCAATGTTCATACTGATCGGCGCCCTGGCCGTCACATTATTCAGCGGCCTGGTCATGCTTTTATGGAATAATATACTTGTAAATGTCGTGAATGTGCATGCCATCACATTCTGGCAAGCCCTGGGCATCCTGGTCCTTTCCAAGATACTGTTCGGAGGATTTTTCGGGGGAAGAGGAAGGAGATACGGCTACTGGAAGCAACGAATGAGGGACAAATGGAACAACATGACCCCTGAAGAACAGGAAAAATACAAACAACATTGGCAGTCACGCTGCGGATGGGGATACGGAAAATGGGAAAATGAATCACAGGGTCCTCAAACGGAAACCAAAGCAGCACAATGATGCTTTATTTAAAGAATGGAGCACTAAGGGTCATTGGTATTTTTTCACAAGGTCCGCCAGGATCTTTTTATCTCCTTCACTGATCATTTTGGTGGAATCGCTCTGAACAAAATGCAGTTTGAAGGACTGGATGGCCGACTCCGGTTTTTTGATATCATAACCGATGATGCGTAAGGCCTGGAGGGCATCGAATCCTGCGGGAACAGTGACTCCCGTGGTATCATACCAGAGCCCGAATCCTTTAGCGGCAAGATCCTTCCATGGAAAATATTTGTTGGGGTCCACTTTCCTGCCCGGGGCAATATCGGCATGGCCGATGAAATTGGCGGCAGGGATCGTGTATGCTTTTTTCAGGGCGCCCAGCAACTGAAGCAGGCTTTCGATCTGGGGTTGGGTAAATGGTTCAAACCCGTTATTATCCAGTTCAATCCCGATACTGACAGAATTGATATCCGTGGCATTTCCCCATTTGCTGATCCCTGCCTGCCAGGCACGCATCAGGTCATTCAGCATATGATGGATGGTGCCGTCCTTGCAAATGACATAATGGGCACTTACGGGGTTTTTGCCGGCCGTTGTAAAGGTCTTCAGGGTCTCCCCGCAACTGTTTTGCGCTGTATGGTGAATGATCACAAAATTGGGCTTGCGAAGGTTAAAGTTGGTGGTCCCGATATCATCTTTGACCATCGCAAGGGAATCTTTCAGCGGGAACCGGGCTATTTCTTTGGCAAAGGCCTTTGATTGGCTTTTGTAGGATTTATTGGCGCCGGCATAAGGCCCATGGGCGCAATTGAAACAGACTATCCCCGCAGCGAGAATAAAAAAAATTTTGCTGTTTCCTGAAACACGGTCTTTAGCGTTTGCATACATAAACTGCTCTTCCTTTTTTTAATTCAAATGTATTTTATTTTTTCAGTAATTAAGTTTTAACACGGAGTGACAGCGTGTTGAGTTTCACAGAGAGCTTTTCATTTGAGGTTTCTCTGTGCGCCGCGGTATCTATGTTACGCTGTGTTGAAAGTATTATTTACCAGATTTCCTTTCAGAACTTAAAATACACGAACAGCCTTCCGAAATTCTTACTGTCATTCTCAATGCGGTGGTATTGTTTTTTGATCCCAGGCTTCTGTAAAAAGCGTTCTACTTTCTTTCTTAATTGACCGCTCCCTTTGCCGGGAATGATCTCCACTTCCCTGATCTTTTTATTAATAGCTTCTATGAATATTTTTTCCAGGGCATGATCAATTGCCCTGCTGTCGTTGTAAATTTCGTGGAGATCGAGTTTGAGACGGGCCATAGGAAAATTTAGGGATCACATATTCCGCCTGTACTGGCCGCCCACATCGTAGAGCGCATGCGTGATCTGGCCGAGTGAGCAATATTTTACGGTTTCCATCAGCTCCGCAAAGAGGTTACCATTTTTCACTGCCACGGCTTTCAAACGATCGAGCATTTCAGCTGATCTTTTTTCATTTCGTTTCCAGAATGCCCCAAGGTTGTTGATCTGCTGTTCTTTTTCTTCTTTGGTACTCCGGATCACTTCGGCAGGAATGATGGTGGGAGAACCCTGCTTGTTCAGGAAAGTATTGACGCCAACGATAGGGTATTCGCCTGTATGTTTCATGTGTTCATAATGCAGGCTTTCTTCCTGGATCTTGTTGCGCTGGTACATTCTTTCCATGGCGCCAAGCACACCACCTCTTTCAGTAAGCCGGTCGAATTCAGACAGCACGGCTTCTTCCACCAGGCTAGTGAGTTCTTCAATGATAAAAGAACCCTGTATGAAATTCTCCGTTTTGGCGCTTCCCAGTTCGCGGTTGATGATCAGTTGGATGGCCATGGCGCGGCGAACGCTTTCTTCTGTGGGAGTAGTGATCGCCTCGTCGTAGGCATTGGTATGAAGTGAATTACAATTGTCATAGATGGCATACAATGCCTGCAAAGTGGTGCGGATATCATTGAAATCAATTTCCTGTGCATGCAGGCTGCGGCCCGAGGTCTGGATATGATATTTCAGCATTTGGCTCCGCTTATTGGCCTTGTATTTATATTTCATGGCCTTGGACCAGATCCTGCGTGCCACCCGGCCGATCACACTGTACTCGGGATCCATCCCGTTGCTGAAGAAAAAGGAAAGATTGGGAGCAAACTCATCGATATTCATGCCCCGGCTCAGGTAATATTCCACATAGGTGAAACCATTCGATAAAGTAAATGCCAGTTGCGTGATGGGATTGGCCCCGGCCTCGGCAATATGATAACCGCTGATTGAAACACTGTAAAAATTCCGAACCTTATTTTCAATGAAATATTCCTGCACATCGCCCATCAGTTTCAGGGCGAACTCGGTGGAGAAAATACAGGTGTTCTGGGCCTGGTCCTCCTTTAAAATATCTGCCTGCACCGTGCCGCGCACCTGCTGCAGGGCCGCCTGCTTGCACTGTTCATATATTTCTTTGGGCAATACTTCATCGCCGCTCAATCCAAGAAGTTTTAAGCCCAATCCTTTATTCCCTTCAGGTAAAACACCGGGGAAGGAAGTATTGTTATAAACCGGCCGGTCATTGCCAGGGAATTTTTTCTTAAATGCTTTTTCTGCTTCTTCCCATTTCCCATTTTCCTCTAACCACTTTTCACACTGCTGGTCGATCGCGGCATTCATAAAAAAGGCGAGCAGCATCGGGGCAGGGCCGTTGATGGTCATCGAGACCGATGTTTTCGGGTTGCAGAGATCGAAACCACTGTATAGTTTCTTGGCATCATCCACCGTCGCAATGCTCACGCCGCTGTTGCCGATCTTCCCGTAGATATCCGGGCGATGGTCGGGGTCTTCGCCATAGAGCGTCACACTGTCAAAAGCAGTGGATAATCTTTTGGCGGGCTGATCGATACTGACATAATGAAATCTTTTGTTGGTCCGCTCCGGTCCGCCTTCGCCCGCAAACATCCGTGTCGGATCCTCGCCCTCTCTCTTCAAAGGGAATACGCCTGCAGTAAAAGGAAAATGACCGGGAACATTTTCCTGGGCCTGCCAGCGTAAAATATCTCCCCAGTCCTTATAGGCAGGTAAAACAACTTTCGGGATCCGGGTGCCGCTCAGGCTGGTAGTGTACATTTCCTGTTTGATGATCTTTTCCCTTACAGCATATTCATAAAAATCCTTTTGATATTCCTTTATCTTTTCCGGCCAGTTTTTGATGAGCTTTCTTGAAACCGGTGTAAGCTGATCGGTATAGAAATTTATTTGTTCCTCAATAAGAGCCGTCATTTTTTTATCAGCCTTATCCCTGATCAATTCCAGCACACCCTGCAATTGGTACAATTTGGAAGCAAGGGCAGCCTGGTCATGCACCAATTGGTCATAATTCCTGTTATTCTCACTGATCTCGCTGAGGTAACGCACACGGTTGGAAGGGATGATGGCTTGTGACACACTGGCTGTACGGGCAAAATGATAGTCCCCGAAGTTTTTCTTTGTTTTCTCCTCAATTTTTTTCAGCAGCAATTCAAACAAATGATTCACGCCTTCATCATTGAACTTGCTGGCCATGGTGCTCACGATGGGCAGTTCACCGTCTTTCGCTGTGAACAAATGATGGTTGCGTTTATATTGTTTCCGCACATCGGCCAGGGCATCCAGCGCTCCCGCCTTATCGGATTTATTGATAGCGATCACATCGGCATAATCCAGCATATTGATCTTTTCCAGCTGGGAAGCGGCCCCGTATTCCGGCGTCATGACATAGAGGCTTACATCGCAATAGGGCAGGATGGAAGCATCACTTTGTCCCACCCCCGCACTTTCAAGGATGACCAGGTCATAGCCAGCCGCTTTGCAGATATTGATAGCATCCACCACATAATCACTCAAGGCCTTATCGCTTTCGCGGGTGGCCAGGGAACGCATATAGGCCCGGGGATGAGAAATAGCATTCATCCGGATGCGGTCGCCCAGCAAGGCTCCGCCCGTTTTCTTCTTGGTGGGATCAACAGATATGACGGCGACCGTTTTATCTGTAAAATTATTCAGGTAACGGCGCACCAGTTCATCGGTCACCGAAGATTTTCCGGCACCGCCCGTGCCGGTGATACCCAATACCGGTGTCAGCGCTTGGATGTTGGATGTTGGAGACTGAACCTGTTTTAATAATTCTGAGTAATCTTTTTTATTTTCTGCAAGTGAAATGGCTCTTGCTACTTTCCGGATATCTTTTTTCTCATCGAGGGGTAAATTGCCATTCCAGTTAGGTTTTTCAAAAGCAGCTTTTTCAGCTTTGGCCGCCCGACTGCATTGATCGATCACATCTTCGATCATTCCTTCCAGGCCCATTTTCCTGCCATCGTCAGGGGAATAAATGCGGGCGATACCATAATGCTGTAATTCTTCTATTTCGGCAGGCAAAATGGTACCGCCGCCCCCGCCATAGATCCTGATATGGCCGCAGCCATTCTCATCCAGCAGGTCTTTCATGTATTTAAAGAATTCCAGGTGGCCCCCCTGGTAACTGGTGATGGCGATCCCGTTAGCATCCTCTTCGATCGCTGCTTCCACGATCTCTTTCACACTGCGGTTATGCCCGAGGTGAATGATCTCGGCACCCTTACTCTGCATAATCCGCCGCATGATATTGATGGCCACGTCATGCCCGTCAAAAAGACTGGCGGCGGTCACGATCCGGATCTTTGATTCAGTTTGTGTATTCATTATGGCAAGAATACAAAGTTAAAAAATTCAGGGCTCATGCATTTTGCTTCCGTTATTAGCAGCTCTTGGTTACTTTTGTTGCATGCAGGAAAGGATCAGGGCAATCCATGATTTATACAGGGAATGGAAGGGGGAGGAACCCGGGGATATCGAGGTGCTGGCACAGAGCGGGAGCGACAGGAAGTATTTCCGGATATTCGACCGCCCGCCACTTACTACCATTGGGACCTATGGCGCGAATATCAGGGAGAATGAGACCTTCATTTATTTCACCAACACATTCAAAAAAAAGGGGCTTCCGGTTCCGGAATTATATTTTATAAGCCCGGATAAATATTATTATCTGCAACAGGATGTCGGCAGGCTCACCTTACTTGATAAACTGGAAGAACAGGGATATTCAGATGCTTCCTATACCTTGTTCCGCGATAGTCTTCGTCACCTGGCCCGCCTGCAGATCAAGGGCGATGAAGGACTCAACTATAATTTCTGTCTTACCAATAAAGAATTCGGCAAACAAGCCATCATGGCCGACCTGCTTTATTTCAAATATTATTTTCTAGACACCCTGAAAAAACCTTACGATAAGCAAAAACTGATCGATGACTTTGAAGCCCTGAGCAGCTATCTCACCCATGCGGAATTCAAGTATTTCATGTTCCGTGACTTTCAAAGCCGGAATATTATTCTGTCCTCCGCCTCTGAAAAAGGAGGTCAGGAAGATGCCGCTGAGGCCATTCATTTCGTCGATTACCAGGGCGGCATGAAGGGTGCGCCGCATTATGATGTGGCTTCCCTCTTATGGCAGGCCAAGGCGGGATTACCGGAAGAATGGAAAACCAACCTGCTGAAAGATTATATGAATGCATTTGAAGAACAATCCGGCCTGGAAATCGATCGCACTACATTTAAAAGTCAGTACAACGGGTATGTGTTGATCCGCTTATTGCAGGTCCTGGGTGCCTATGGTTTCAACGGGTTGTTTGACAGGAAGGCACATTTCCTCACCAGCATCCCCATGGCCCTGAAGAACCTGAAATGGTTCTTTGAGAACCAGCACCTCGGTATTGCCGTACCGGAATTCCGGAAGATACTGGACTTCTGCATCAGTGATGAGATCATTGAACAATTCACGCCGCTGCAGGCCACGGAACAAACTCCGCTGATCGTACGAATAAACAGTTTTTCATACGGCCAGGGTATCCCACCAGATGATTCTTCTCATGGAGGAGGATTTGTATTCGATTGTCGGGGCATTGAGAACCCCGGCCGGATCGATGCATTCAAGACCAGGCATGGAAGGGACAAGGATGTGAAGGATTTTTTGGAACAGGAAACAAGGATGAACGAATTCCTCAACAGCATATTTGATATCGTGGATATATCTGTGGAAAATTACATGCGGCGAAACTTTGAAAGCCTGACGGTAAGTTTCGGCTGCACCGGCGGCCAGCACCGCAGCGTATATGCAGCAGATGCCCTTGCCCGTCACCTGCGGAATAAGTATAAAGTAAAGATCGAATTAAAACATATTGAGCAGGAGAAAAAGAACTGGACCAATCCCCTGCCAGAAAAAAACTGATTTTAGATTTTCACCGCAGAGAAATGAGAAAATGGAGTTTCGCAGAGGGTCTCCGCGTCAGCGCTGCGTTCTTCTGTTCTCTACGGTGAATATAAATGCCACTCATGCAATCCATGATCTTCTCAGCAGGATTTGGTACCAGGTTCAAACCCTGGACAGATGAACATCCAAAAGCATTGGCCCTGGTGAACGGGAAATCTTTACTGCAACGAAATGTGGAATATTTGCAATCATTCGGGATCAATGATGTCATCGTCAATGTGCATCATTTTGCTGATCAGGTCATGGAGGCCATTCAAAAAAATAATGGATGGGACAGCCATATCACCATTAGTGATGAAACAAAAGAATTACTGGAAACCGGCGGGGGATTGCTGAAAGCAACGAAATTTTTTACTCCCGGGCAAAGATTCATCACCTGCAATGTGGATATACTGACCAACCTCGATATCAATAAACTGCTTTCATTTCATGAAAAACAAAAACCACTCATTTCTTTTGGTGTAACGAACCGTGAAACTTCCCGCTATTTTTTGTTTGATGATAATATGCGATTGGTTGGTTGGAAGAACGAAAAAACAGGTGAAGAACAGGGCCCCCTCCTGACCTCCCCCCAAGGGGGAGGAAACCTGGCGTTGGTGAAACGTGCTTACAGCTGTGTCGTCGTGTTCGAATACGCCATCTTCGACCTGATGAAAGAATACGGATTCACCGGCAAATTTTCCCTGAAAGATCTCTACCTGGCCCTGGCACCTGATCACCGCATCCTCGGCTATGACCATAGCGGGGATAAGCTGGTGGATGTGGGAAAACCCGCATCTATTGCAGAAGCAGAGAGACTTTTCCCTAATTAAAGTATAAATTTTTACCTGCGGTAAAGGTGAATAGGCCCTTTTCAATTAATTTACAAGCCTTTCACAATATAACGGACACCCATTTCACCCAATCAAATACAACACATGAAAAGATTTTTTTCGACAACTGCACTGGCTATCCTATTTGCACCGGCATTCGCGCAGACCACCCCCACTTCCAAATATGATCAGCGGGAAGCGTTCAACCCGCAATTCTACCCTTATACGGGCAATGACTACCGCAGCAGCAGCGGTGAACCCGGCCCGAAGTACTGGCAAAACAAGGCGGATTATTCCATCAATGCCACCCTGGATACAGGCCTGCATAAGGTTAGCGCCGACATGACCCTGACTTATACCAATAACAGCCCGGATAACCTGAAATTCCTCTGGCTGCAGCTCGACCAGAATATTTACCGCAAGGATTCCCGCGCCTCCCTCACCACCACTGAATCGGGCGGCCGCTGGGCCAACAGCAAATTCACCGATGGGGATATGATCAAAAGCATCAGCATCAGTTATAATGGGAATAATTATACTCCCAAAACAATTACTTCAGATACACGCCTGCAGGTCTGGCTTAACGATGCATTGAAGAATGGCGGAGATAAGGTAGCCATTTCCATAAAATTTGAATTCACGGTCCCGGAATACGGGTCAGACAGGATGGGAAGAATGAAAACAAAGAATGGTTGGATCTATACCATCGGCCAGTGGTTTCCCCGCATGTGCGTGTATGATGATATCCAGGGATGGAATACGCTTCCTTACCTCGGGCAGGGTGAATTCTATCTTGAATACGGGGATTTCGATTACAGTATCACCGCCCCGGCCAACTTAATTGTGGTCGGTTCCGGTGAAATGCAGAATCCGCAGGAATGCCTGACTCAAAAACAATTATTAAAACTGGATTCAGCAAAGAACAGTGATAAGACCATTGTGATCAGAAGCGACAAGGAAGTGAATGATCCCAATTCCAGGCCCAAGCAAGCTACCTGCACATGGCATTTCAGGATCCAGAATTCCCGTGATGTGGCCTGGGCTGCTTCCAGGGCCTTTGTGTGGGACGG
>CAZZDQ010000008.1:0-8360 GCA_964652845.1 uncultured Chitinophaga sp. | reverse complement strand
TGCTGGGCGTGGCCGATCATGAATTCGGGCATACCTGGTTTCCTATGATCGTGGGCAGCAATGAAAGAAAATATGCCTGGATGGATGAAGGCTTCAATACTTTCATCAATGATTTTTCTACTGCGAGTTTCAATAAAGGGGAATTCAAACAGGCCGGTTTCTTCGGTCCGCCGAATTCCCAGTTCATGGTGCAATTCACTTTTGGCAGTAATATGGACGGGCTCTTCAATATCCCCGATATCATCCAGCAATTCAATTTGGGCGAAGCGGCCTATGACAAACCCTCGCAAATGTTGCATGCCCTGCGGGATGTGGTGCTGGGGAATGAACGTTTCGACGCGGCATTCCGTGAATATATCAGCCGCTGGGCTTACAAGCATCCCACGCCATGGGATTTCTTTCGTACGATCGAAAATGTATCGGGCGAAGACCTTTGCTGGTTCTGGCGTGCCTGGGTATTGAATACCTGGAAGCTGGACCAGTCTGTAAAAGAGGTGAGCTATGTGGAAAGCAAACCTGCTAACGGGGCAATCATTACATTGGAGAACCTGGAAAAAATGCCCATGCCGGTCACCTTGCAGATCAAAGAAACAAACGGAAAAGAAATCAAAGTGGACCTGCCGGTGGAGATCTGGCAGCGCGGAAGCACCTATGTATATCATGCCGCGACCACCAGCGAAATAAAAGAAGTGGTGCTTGACCCGGATAATAAACTGCCCGACTGGAACCGCGATAATAATAGTTGGAAGAAGAAAGCGTTCTGAACGAAGTGAAGGACCTCCGTCTTCAATAACGACGGCTTTAAAGCCGTCGTTATTCCTGATAATGCCGGCTTCACACATTATCCCCTTCTTTAAAGGTGGAAATATTAAAAAAAATATTTCCTTTGTACCCAATAAACTGCAGGAGTACAATGATAATATTTCGTCTATTATTCCTGTCCCTGGTACACATGAGAAGATCCTTAATGCTTTGTTGCATTCTGTTTCTTGCTATATGCAGCCCTGCACAACCTGATACCAGTTCCGGCAAGATCCCCGTCCTCATCCGCTGCGATGATATCGGCATGTGCCATTCGGTGAATATGGCAGCCAAACAGGTTCTGGAAACGGGCATGCCGGTCTCCATGTCGGTGATGGTGCCCTGTCCCTGGTTCAGCGAAGCGGCCGAGATACTCAAACAATTCAAGAATGTTTCCATCGGCATTCACCTTACTTTGAATTCAGAATGGAAGAATTACAGGTGGGGGCCTGTATCGGGAGCGATGACGGTTCCTTCTCTCGTGGATTCGGTGGGAGAATTCTTTCCTTCGCGAGCGCTGTTGTTCGGCAACAATCCGAAACTCACAGAGATCGAGACCGAATTGAGGGCACAGATCGAAAAAGCAATAAAGACAGGGCTGAAGATCGATTACCTGGATTACCATATGGGTGCTGCGATGCAGACACCAGAAACAAGGATGATCGTGGAAAAGCTGGCAGCAGAATATAAACTGGGCATTTCCCGCTATTTTGATGAAACGGTAGCGGAGGGATGGTATTCCGCGGCGCCGCCGGATAAGGCCAATATCATGTTGCTTAAATTAAAAAGCCTGCAATCACTCAAACCGAATCTTTTTGTAATCCATGTGGGACAGGAAACTCCGGAGATGAATGCCCTGGAAGACCTGAACACATTTGGTCCAAAAGAAATGAGCAAACACCGTCATGCCGAACTGAACAGCCTGATCTCTTCTCCCTTCCAGCAACTCCTGCGTGAAAAAAAATACGCCCTGATCAATTACCGGATACTGATTGATCAAAAGGGGCTGGATGTGATGAAAAAACCGGCAGAATTCAAATAACTATTCTCCATTAAAGCTTAATGTAAGCTCCCCCCTTTTTAGGGTCACTCAAAATTAGAGTTTTCAGGTTTTTGGTAATCATGAGGGAAACGGATTAAATAATTAAGTGACATGTCTCTTGATTTATCTTCACTATGCGTCCCGATTCTCGGTTGAAAATCCTTTTAACTGAACTTGTTGAATTGACCAGTTTCAACATCAATTCAATGTCGTTTACTATTTCTAGTAAACACATATAAGAAAAATCTTTTTCTAATATCACAAACATAATTATTCGCAATACAAAATACTTAGAACTTGACTTCTCTCAAAAACTCCTATGCTTCCCCACCCATTCCTTAATGTATTCAGCAATCTCAGTTGTGGGAGTGCCGGGGGCAAATAATTTTCCTACGCCCATTTTATTGAGTAGTTGCATATCATCATCGGGAATGATGCCGCCGCCGGTGAGTAAGACATCGTTCATTTTCTTTTCCTTCATCAGGGCCAGGATGCGGGGAAATACGGTATTATGCGCCCCGCTGAGGATACTAATGCCGATTGCATCTACATCTTCCTGCAGGGCGGCATTCACCACCATCTCGGGTGTCTGGCGCAGGCCGGTATAGATGACTTCCATGCCGGCATCCCGCAGGGCTGCAGCAATCACCTTGGCGCCGCGGTCATGGCCGTCGAGGCCTACCTTGGCGACTAAAACACGAATGGGTCTTTTCATATATTATTCATTCAAATTTAAGCATTCTCTCAACTTGGGGCTTTATTGCTTAGAGACAGGCATTGCGGTAAATTGTTTTTAACCACAGATAACACAGATTATCTCACAGAAACCACTGTGCTATCTGGCCTTAATCTGTGGCCATCTGTGGGTAATAATTAAATTGCAGTATGCGGTTTAGAAAATTCGGGAACACAGACTTGCTCGTCAGCGAGATCGGCTTTGGGGCCTGGGCCATTGGCGGGCCGGTGATGATCGGGCAAACCGCCATCGGCTGGGGAGATATTGATGATAACATATCCATCAAAGCCATCCATGCAGCCCTGGATGCGGGCATCAATTTTTTTGATACGGCAGATATCTATGGTCTCGGGCATTCCGAAGAACTGCTGGGCAATATCATCGGTACTCAAAAAGATATTCTCATCGCCACCAAGGTGGGAAATGTATCCCGCAACGGGCAATTCACCATTGATTATTCAAAAGATCATATCCTGCAGGCCTGCGATGCATCTTTGAGAAGACTGAAAAGAGGGGTGATCGATGTCTACCAGCTGCATTCCGCCCGCATGGTTCATTTGCAAAACGGGGAATGCATCGAAGCCATGCAGCAACTCCAAAAACAAGGCAAGATCCGCTACTGGGGAATTTCTCTGAATACCTTCGATCCCGAACCTGAGGCGGATTTCTTTGTCGAGAACAAGATCGGAAACGGGTTTCAACTGGTTCTAAACTTGCTGAATCAAAAATCATTGCCAATATTAAAGGAGATTTCCTCCCCTGAAGGGGGAGGCCAGGAGGGAACCCAATACGGCGTGATCGTCAGGATGGCGCTTCAATTCGGATTACTCACGGGTAAATTCGATAAAGAATCAAACTTTGCCGCAAATGATCACCGCAAAAACCGCCTGACTCCAGAGATCATCAAAGCTTCGAACCAGGCCCTTGAACCGGTCTGGGCACTCTGCAGTAAGTATCGTTGCAGCAAAACTGAACTGGCATTGAGTTATGTGCTGAGTTATGAAAAGGTTTCCACCATTATTGCAGGCATTCGTACGGCGGAACAGGTTAAACAGAATACAAGTGGTTTATTCCAGCTTGATAAGACTGACAGGGAAATGATCGAGGGATTGGGAAGTACAGATTTTGTGGCGGTGCTGGATCTTATCCGGAAACAGGGATAAGTAAGGGATATTTGGGAACAATTTTTTTAGCCACAGATAACACGGAATTTTTCACAGATTACACAGTGGTACCGGTGCCTGAACCTGTGGCCATCTGTGGTTAAATTTACAAGCCGATAAAAATCTTTTATCCAAATACAGCCAGCGCTTTTTTGATACGATTCAAGGTTTCTTCTCTTCCCAGCGTTTCAGCAATATCAAATACCCCCGGTCCGAATTTTTTTCCTACCAGCATAATGCGGAAGATCATCAATACATCCCCCGGCTTGATCTCATTCGCCGCTGCGATCTCCTTGAAATTATTTTCAAGAATAACAGCCGTCCAATCATTGTCCAACTGATAATTCCGGACCAGCTCCGCAAAAAAGAATTTTTTCTTTTCATCCCATTTAGGCTTCACCGAACCTGTATCCCATTCTTCAGGAGCCTTGAAGAAAAAAGAAGTTTGCTCCGTAAAATCAGTCAGCAAGGTGCAACGGTCTTTAACCAGTTTAATTACCTTTTCGAGTATTGCATCATTTGAAATATGTATCCCATTTTTATCCAATCGTTCCTTAACATCCGACTTCAAACTTCCAACATCCAGCTTCTTCAACCATTCATGATTGAACCACCTCGCCTTCTCATAATCAAATTTGGCGCCGCTGCTATGCACCCTTTCAATGGAAAATTTTTCGATCAGCTCTTCCAGGCTGAATATTTCCTGCTCGGTTCCGTCATTCCAGCCCAACAGGGCCAGGAAATTGATGAATGCTTCGGGCAGAAAACCTTCCTCCTTGAATCCCTTGGTCACTTCACCCGTCGCAGGGTCGGTCCAGTTCATGGCAAAGACTGGGAATCCGAATTTAGTACCGTCCCGCTTGCTGAGTTTGCCATTGGGGCCGAGGATCAGGGGCAGGTGGGCCCATTGGGGCATATTGTCCAATCCGAACAGCCATTTCCATAATAAAACATGCACCGGAGCGCTGGGCAGCCATTCTTCCCCCCGGAATGCATGACTGATCTGCATGAGGTGATCGTCCACCACCACGGCCAGGTGATAGGTGGGCATGCCGTCAGCTTTCAGTAAAACTTTATCATCAACCAGCGAGGTTTCAAAACTGATCTCACCCCTGATCAAATCGGTGAAGGATACTGTTTCCTCTTCCGGCATTTTTATCCGGATCACATATTTTGTTCCATCTCCCAGCAATTTCTTGGTTTCATCCCCAGTAAGCGTAAGCGAGTTGCGCATATGCATGCGGACAGAAGAATCATACTGGGGTGAGGCATGCTTGCCAGGTTTATGCTGTCGCATTTTCTCCAGTTCTTCCGGGGTATCGAAAGCATAATAGGCGTGACCGTTCTTCACCAACTGTTCGGCATATTGCCGGTACAGTTCCTTTCTTTCGCTTTGGCGGTATGGGCCCAGGCCTCCACCATGCAGCACACTTTCATCGGGCTCCAGTCCACACCATTTCAAAGAGCTGAAAATATAATCTTCAGCACCGGGAACAAATCGGTTCTGGTCCGTGTCCTCGATACGGACGATGAAATCGCCGCCGTGCTTTTTGGCGAAGAGATAATTATACAGGACGGTGCGCATGCCCCCGATATGCAGTCCGCCGGTGGGCGAGGGGGCAAAACGGACGCGGATTTTTTTGGACATGGAGCAAAGATAGACGAGGATTTTCAGGATTTAGATGATTACAGGATGTTTCGTGATTTACCGGCATGATCTATTTAAGTGCAGTGTCTATTAAATTGCTTTATTCTTACTTGATAGAAATATTCGTGCATTCGTGGCTATATAAATATACTTTCAACAATAAATCTTAACCGTTAAGACGCTAAGGCGCGAAGATGCGCAAAGACTTTCTTGGAATTAGATACTTATTGTGGTTAAACAAGATTTATAGAAAGGAAGAATTAATTTTACAGGGTGACTTTTATCGCTCCTCACTATAAGAAAAAAAATCCGAAAGCATGGATGGGATGGCTGAAGAAAGAACGGTATTTCATCAAAACCCCCTGGTGGATCAAAAAACTCTACCCCGGTTGTGTGTGGGACCTGCCAGCCGATAATAAAACCCTTTACCTCACATTCGACGATGGCCCCCACCCCGAAATCACGCCTTTTATATTAAATGAACTGAAGAAATATAATGCGCAGGCCACATTTTTCTGCATCGGGGATAATGTAAAAAAGTTTCCGGATGTGTTTCAGCAAATGATCGATCAGGGTCATGCCATAGCCAACCATACCATGCATCATTTGAACGGGTGGAAAACCGAGGATGAAGCCTATTTGAAAGATATCTATGAAGCAGCAGAATTGATACCTTCTGCGTTATTCAGGCCGCCGTATGGGAGGATCCGAAAAAGCCAGATCAGGAAATTACGGGACACAAGGGCCAGGGCTCAAGAATCAAGTCTCCGACCTCAAACAAGCATCATCATGTGGAATGTACTGGCTGGGGACTGGGACCAGGCGGTCAGCCCGGAAAAATGTTATCAAAGGATGAGAAAAAGGATCAGGGCCGGGGATATTATCGTCCTTCACGATAGCGAGAAGGCCCGGGAGCGAATGAGTCATGTTTTACCCCTCTTATTAAAGGAATTCAGCGAGCTGGGATACAGGTTCAAAAAAATAGAGCTATCCCGCTGATGGCTGCAAAAAGTTAGGGCCGGGGTAGAAACCCTGGCCCGTTTTTAATCCGTACCCTATGAAAACTGGTTTAAAGGTATAAATTTTTTTTAAACCGCCAAACCTTGATGGAAAAATGGAATTTTAGGGCAAAATGACGTAGTAAACCGTACCATTAATGGTCACAGATGCAATGTTATCGCAGGAGCCGCCATAACTGTAATCGATGATACCAACCCAGGGGCCATTGGGCGGTGTATTTGTGCGAACCATTTGCACTTTTCCAGCCGTAAGCCAGCGGCAGGCATATCTCTTTACAAGGGGAGTTTGTATCGTGGATTGCCATGAGGAAAGCATGCTCCCTTTCAGGGTCTCGCCATAGGCAGAACCGGTGACAGAGAATATATCATCGTGGGGATTATCAGGCGTGGTGATCCCGTCAGTCTGCGTAACGGTCTTATGACTGTTCCAGGTGATATAATTTCCATTGGGGAAAGTGAGACGGGCATTGCTGATATCCACGACGAATTTTCTTTCATAAGTATTCGGGGAAATATTATTAATGGTCTGCGTTCCTTCCACTTTGATGCTGTCGATATAAAAATTCTGAAAAGTGGTGGTAGCGATGGCACCGGGCAGAATAAGGCGTTTGTTGTACTCTGTGATCATGGTTCCCCTTCTCAGGTGCCCGTCGGTTCCCACGCAACCTGCATCCGTAAAATTGAGCTGCATCCTGGCAGGAAAGAAATTGACCGTAGGATGGATCTCGACAACAGAGGGGCAACCCATGAGCCTGCCAAAAACACCCGTACCGGCGAGGCCCACGTCATTATTTACACCCATGGCATCGTCGAAGGTCTCATTGAAGATGATCTCGGCCTGCCCGTCCGCCTGGCTGCTGTTTTTGGAAGCATCGGCCTGCTGCTGGTCATCGTTGACGGTACGGCTATAATCTTTGGTGCAGGAAGATCCGAAAGAAAAACAAATGGTAAAGAAAAGGAAGACCGAAAACAGTATGGTAATGTGATTTTTCATCTGGTATAACCAGGTTGCGCTTTGTAAGATAATTTTTTTGCCCAAAAGTTTAAGCAAACCTTAAGTTTTTTTCACCAGTTTTGCAAAAAATGGACAGTTTGGATGAATATTATAGACAGCCATGCGCATATTTACCTGCCTGAATTTGAGGGTGAATTCGGTACCGTTCTGCAAAGGGCAAGGGATGCTTCGGTCATGAAGATACTTATGCCGGCGATCGATTCAAACACGCATGACATCATGCTACAAAAAGAGGAGGAATCAGCTGGGTTTTGTGCTGCCATGATGGGATTGCATCCCTGTTCGGTGAGGGGTAACTATGAAGAGGAATTAAAAATAGCAGCGATTTATTTCTCTCAAAGAAAATTTGCGGCGGTCGGGGAGACCGGCCTGGATTTTTACTGGGATAAGACCTATACAAAACAGCAGTATGATGTTTTTCACCGGCAAATAGAATGGGCGCTTCAGTACGATATACCGGTGGTCATTCACTCCCGTAATTCTATTGATGAATGTATTCAGTCGGTTTCTGCACATCAAAAGGGGAAACTGAAGGGAGTCTTTCATTGTTTTTCGGGAAATGCAAAGCAAGCGGGGCAGATCATCGATCTTGGGTTTTACCTGGGCATTGGGGGTGTGGTGACGTTCAAAAATGCAGGACTGGACAAGGAATTGACCGTGTCTTTCATCGACAATATAGTATTGGAAACCGATTCGCCCTACCTGGCACCAGCTCCCTTTCGGGGTAAAAGGAATGAGCCGGCGCATATTAAATACGTGGTAGAAAAGTTAGCGGAAGTATTCAATATGAAGGCGGAAGAAGTTGTCATGCGGACAACAGCCAATACTAAAAAATTATTCGGATTATAGAGGCTTGAAAGTTAATTTTGCAGGTTCAAAAACGGAGACCTGCTCGAGCGGTTTAAGAGGCACGCCTGGAAAGTGTGTATACGCCAA
>CAZZDQ010000007.1:44146-77635 GCA_964652845.1 uncultured Chitinophaga sp. | reverse complement strand
GAACCATGACTGTCCCAATAACCTTGCAGGCGCAAATTGAAAAAAATGAAAGGTATTATTGGGAAAAAAATCGGGATGACCAGCATCTTCGACCCCGAAGGCAAACAAATGGCCTGCACGGTGATCGAAGCGGGTCCCTGCGTGATCACCCAGGTAAAAACAAAGGAAACCGACGGCTATAATGCTCTCCAGCTTTCCTTCGGCGACAAAAAAGAGAAACATACCAACAAAGCCGAAAAGAACCACTTCGCCAAATCCTCCTCTTCTCCCAAAAAATTTCTGAAAGAATTCCGTGATTTTTCGACCGATAAAAAGATCGGTGAAAGCATTACGGTGGACATATTTACCGAAGGTGATACGGTCAATGTAGTTGGCAACACTAAGGGTAAAGGCTTCCAGGGTGTTGTAAAACGCCATGGTTTTAGCGGTGTGGGCGACGCCACACACGGTCAGCACGACCGCTCAAGGGCTCCGGGCTCCCTCGGTAACTCCTCCGACGCCAGCCGCGTTATGAAAGGTATGCGCATGGCCGGCCGACTCGGCAATGATAGAGTGAAGGTGAGGGGTCTGAAGGTCCTGAAAATATTTCCAGATAAAAATTTCCTGGTCATCAGCGGCGCCGTACCGGGCCATAACGGTTCATTTGTACTGATCCATAAATAATGAATTAAAGCAGTAAAAAAATTGTCATGCAACTCGAAGTATTATCCATAAAAGGTAAGGGCACCGGCAGAAAGGTTGAATTACCCGAGAAAATTTTCGGCGCTGAACCCAATGATCACGTGATTTACCTCGCCGTAAAGCAATACCTGGCCGCCCAGCGCCAGGGTACGCATAAAGTGAAGACCCGTGCGGAAGTAAAGGGCGCCAGCCGCAAACTGCACCGCCAGAAAGGTACCGGCGGCAGCCGTAAAGGAAATATCCGCAACCCGCTGTACAGGGGAGGCGGTACGGTATTTGGCCCCAAACCCCATAGCTATGATATCAAACTGAATAAAAAAGTGAGGGACCTTGCGAAGATCTCCGCGCTTTCCCATAAAGCCAAGGACAACGCGATCGTCGTGGTAGAAGATATTACCATGGACAAGCCTAAAACAAAAATGTTCGTGGATATATTGGGTAGTCTGAAAGTGGCCGGCAAGAAAGTGATGTTCGTACAGCCCGAAGCGAATGAGAATGTACACCTTTCATTCCGGAACATTCCGGCAGTGAACGGGGTGATCTTCAGTAGCATGAATACCTATGATATTGTAAACGCAGACGTATTGCTGCTCACGGAAAGTGCAGCCAAAATTTTTACGGTAAAAGAAAATTAATGAACGGGTGAAGGATATCACTCATAAATAATCGCAAATGAAATCGGTCAATATACTTATCAAACCCATTCTCTCGGAGAAAGCCAACGCTCAGCAGGAAAAACTGCGCCGCTATGCTTTCCGGGTGAATAAAAAAGCCAATAAACTGGAGATCAAAAAAGCTGTGGAGAATTTATACGGCGTTTCCGTGGTGAATGTAAATACTTCCGTTTCACCCGGTAAAAACAAAAGCCGCTTTACCAAGGCCGGTGTGCTCAAGGGACGCAAACCTTCCTTTAAAAAAGCTTTTGTGACCGTGGCGGAAGGAGAAACAATTGACCTTTATTCGAATGTTTAACAAGTGATGCAGGTAATAGATTTTAAAAATCTTAAATCTTAAACCTGACATCTAAAATCTTTTGATATGGCACTAAAAAAATTCAAACCCATCACGGCCGGCACACGCTGGAGGATCGGGAATGCATACGCAGAGGTGACGACCAATCAGCCCGAGCGTTCCCTGATCGAGCCCAAGAAAAGATCGGGCGGAAGGAACTCTTCGGGCCACCTGACCATGCGTTATATCGGCGGCGGACATAAAAAGAAATTCCGCATCATCGATTTCAAAAGGCAGAAAGCCGGTCTTGCTACGGTACTGACCATTGAATATGATCCTAACCGTACCGCCTTCATCGCTCTCGTACAGTATGGCGACGGAGAGAAAAGTTATATCCTGGCCCCACAGGGCCTGCAGGTTGGCGCCAAGATCGAAAGCGGCGTGGATGCTGCTCCCGAACTGGGCAATTCCTTACCGATGAAGAATATGCCCCTCGGTACCATTGTACACAATATTGAAATGCAACCCAAGCAGGGTGGTAAACTGGTGCGGAGCGCAGGCGCATCGGCCCAGCTGACAAATAAGGAAGAAAGATATGCCGTGTTGAAAATGCCCAGCGGTGAACTCAGAAAGATCCTGATCGATTGCTTTGCTACTGTGGGCGTGGTCAGCAACAGCGACCATAACCTGCAAAGCATGGGTAAGGCAGGAAGGAATCGTTGGAGAGGTATCAGGCCCCGCAACCGCGGTGTGGCGATGAACCCGGTGGATCACCCGATGGGCGGCGGAGAAGGAAAAGCTTCCGGAGGCCACCCGAGATCCAGAACGGGTAAATATGCAAAAGGCGAAAAGACGAGGAAGCATCATAAAGGAAGCAATAAGCTGATCATTCAGCGTAAGAATGGCAGCAAACTGACCAAGTAAACTGATATTAAAAAACTGAAATAAAAAGAGAATGGCACGTTCAATCAAAAAAGGACCCTATGTGGCCACACACCTGGAAAAAAAGATCCTGGCCATGAATGAGGGCAAGTCAAAGAAATCAGTGCTTAAAACATGGAGCCGCCGCTCCACGATTACGCCTGATTTTGTAGGGCACACTTTTGCGGTGCATAACGGGAATAAATTCATACCCGTTTATATTACGGAATTCATGGTGGGTCATAAACTGGGAGAATTTGCCCCGACCCGCCAGTTCAAAGGACACTCCAGCAAGAAGATCGAAGGTGCGGATTCTTCTGCGGCTGCATAAACTTATTAAACACCAGGAACAGAAAATATTAATCATGGAAGCTACAGCGAAACTGAAAAATTACCCGACCTCCCCGCGCAAGATGCGCTTACTGGCCGACCTTATCCGGGGCCAGAAAGTGGACAAAGTGCTGGCAGAACTGGAGCATAATCCCAAACATCCGGCAGTTCCCCTGCGCAAACTTGTGCTCAGCGCCATCAGCAACTGGAAACTGGCCAATGAAGGCGGAGATGAAAGCCACCTGGTCATTAAAACAATATTTGTAGACGGTGCGAGGACGCTGAAAAGAATGCGCCCGGCTCCGCAGGGAAGAGGTTACCGGGTCCGCAAAAGAAGCAATCATGTAACCGTAGTAGTAGACGCAAAATAAAGTGCAAATATGCCAATGTGCAGATTTGCAGATAAGGAATAAAAATTATTAAACAAAAAGACGATTTATGTAAATATGAAAATGAGTAAGTGAGATTTCAATCATCATTTGCACATCAGCATATTTGCAAATTTTCAAATTAACAAAATGGGTCAAAAAGCAAATCCAATCGGCAACAGGTTAGGGATCATCCGGGGATGGGAATCCAACTGGTATGGCAATAAAAAAGATTTTGCCGGCAAACTGGTGGAGGATCATAAGATCAGGACCTACCTGAATGCACGTATCAACAAAGGCGGCATTTCAAAGATCGTCATTGAAAGAACGCTGGGAAAACTGATCGTGACCATCCATACCTCCAAACCGGGTATCATCATTGGCAAAGGAGGCGGCGAAGTGGATCGTATCAAGGAAGAGCTGAAAAAACTAACAGGAAAGGAAGATGTACAGATCAATATCCTGGAGATTCGTCGCCCCGAACTGGATGCGATGATCGTGGCGGATACCATTGCGCGGCAGATCGAGAACCGGATCAATTATAAAAGGGCCATCAAGATGTCGATCGCTTCGGCTTTGCGCATGGGCGCAGAAGGGATCAAAGTGAAAGTGAGCGGTCGCCTGGGCGGTGCTGAAATTGCCCGTACCGAAGAGATCAAACAGGGACGTGTGCCGCTGCATACCTTCCGGATGGATATTGATTATGCCAGTGTTTTTGCTTTAACGGTATATGGAAAGATCGGCATCAAAGTATGGATCTGTAAGGGAGAAGTGCTTTCCAAGCGTGACCTCAACCCCAATTTCATCGGGGGTAAGAGCGAAGGGGGGGAAAGAAGGAGGGAGGATCGCCCGCACGCAGGCCGTGATGACAGAAGGCCCCCCAGAAGAAAAGAATCGAGATAAAGCATTCAATTGAACAAAGCATTATAAAATAACTGATCATGTTACAACCCAAGCGCACTAAGCACAGGAAGATGCAAAAGGGAAGGATGAAGGGAAACACCAAGAAAGGGGCTGTCATTGCCTTTGGCACTTATGGACTGAAAGCACTGGACCAGCACTGGATCACTGACCGGCAGATCGAAGCGGCCCGCCAGGCACTGACGAGGGAAATGAAAAGGGAAGGGAATGTCTGGATCCGCATCTTTCCCGATAAACCGATCACCCGGAAACCCCTTGAAGTGAGAATGGGTAAAGGGAAGGGCAACCTGGAATTCTGGGCTGCTGTGGTGAAACCCGGCCGCATCCTCTTTGAAGTGGATGGTGTGGATGAGAAAACTGCCCGCACTTCACTGGAGCTGGCAGCAGGGAAATTGCCTATCAAGACAAAATTCATTAAAAGGAGGGACCTGGTAACAATATAATTGGGAAAACTGAGATTGGGAAATTGCAATTTAAAATTTCACAATTCCCCAATCCAAAATTTTAAAAGATGTCAAAGAAACAAGATTTTGTAAAAAGCATACACGGCATGAATGAGCAGGATCTGAAGGCCAGGATCGAGGAAGACAGCCTGCGGTTAAAGAAACTGAGATTTGCCCATGCCATTTCACCGGTAGAGAACCCGTCTTCCATCCGCCTGCTGAGAAAAGATATAGCCAGGCTGAAGACCGAACTGAAAAAAAGGAAAGAACAAGTATAATAAACCCGATATGGAAAAAAGAAATTTAAGAAAAACGAGGACCGGCGTGGTAACCAGCAATAAAATGGCCAAGACCATCACGGTGGCCATTGAACGGAAAGTGAAGCACCCGATCTATGGTAAGTTCGTTAAAAAGACCTCCAAGTTTCATGCGCATGATGAAAAAAATGAATGCAGCATCGGGGATGTGGTGCGGATCATGGAAACCAGGCCTCTCAGCAAGACCAAACGCTGGAGACTGGTGGAAGTGGTGGAGAAAGTAAAATAGTAAGACCTGGGGCTAATAGCTGTTTGCTGTTAGCATGAGTGACAGAAATAAAAGTAAACCGGCTTATAGTGAAAAGCTAAAAGCGAAAAGCGAAAGATATGATTCAACAGGAAAGCAGGCTGAACGTAGCGGATAACAGCGGGGCCAAGGAAGTATTATGCATCCGCGTGCTGGGCAACAGCGGGCAGCGTTATGCCGGCATCGGCGATAAGATCGTCATTACGGTTAAGGATGCCCTGCCCTCCGGCGGTATTAAAAAAGGAACCGTGGCCAAAGCGGTCATCGTCCGTACCACGAACAAACTTCGCCGCAAGGATGGTTCTTATATCCGCTTTGATGACAATGCAGTGGTCATTCTCAACCAGGCCGATGAACCCAGGGGAACCCGCATTTTCGGGCCCGTGGCAAGGGAATTGCGTGACAAGGGATACATGAAGATCATTTCCCTGGCGCCGGAAGTTTTATAATAACTATTCAACGAGATAACATGAAAACAAGGTTCAAACCAAAATTCAATATCAGGAAAGGAGATAATGTGGTGATCATCGCCGGGGATGACAGAGACCTGGCCAAGCCAAGGGTGGTCAAAAAAGTACTGGTGGATGAGGCCCGGGTGATCATTGAAGGCGTGAATATGGTGACCCGTCATTCAAAACCCACCGCACAGAATACCAAGGGCGGGATCATTAAGAAGGAAGCACCGATCCATATCAGTAATGTGATGCTATGGGACCCGCAGCAAAAAGCCGGCGCCCGGATCACAAGGGTCAGAAAAGATGGTAAGACAACAAGGGAATTCAAACAGAAAAAAAATACGAAGTGAGGTAATTTGATATGAGTGAAAATAAATATAAACCGCGGCTGGCAGAGAAGTATAAAAAGGAAGTGGTGCCGGCCCTGGTAAAAAAATTTGGGTATACATCCGTGATGCAGGCGCCAAAGCTGGAAAAGATCGCCTTGAACCGCGGCGTGAACGGAGCCGTCACTGACAAGAAACTGGTGGATATCGCCGTGGATGAACTTAGTGCTATCTCCGGGCAGAAAGCCGTGGCCACAGTATCCAAAAAAGATATTTCCAATTTCAAATTGCGCAAAGCCATGCCGATCGGTGCGCGGGTAACGCTACGGGGTGATAAGATGTATGAATTCCTTGACCGCCTGATCGCCGTGGCCCTTCCCAGGGTGCGTGACTTCAGGGGAGTAAATGAAAAATCCTTTGACGGCCGGGGAAACTACACACTGGGTGTCACTGAGCAGATCATTTTTCCGGAGATCGATATTGATAAGGTGAACCGGATCACCGGGCTGGACATCACGTTCGTCACGACCGCACAGTCTGACAGTGAAGCATATGAATTACTGAAAGAACTGGGGATGCCATTTAAAAACATTAAAACAAATTAATCAAATTCTATTATGGCCAAAGAATCAGTGAAAGCCCGGCAGCGGAAAAGAGAAAGAATGGTGGGTCATTTTGCCGCTAAGAGGGCTGAATTAAAGAAAGCCGGTAACTGGAAAGCGCTGGATGAGTTGCCTAAGAATTCATCACCGGTAAGATTAAAGAACCGTTGCCAGCTCACCGGGCGCTCCAAGGGCTATGTACGGTTTTTCGGGGTATCAAGGATCGTATTGAGGGATATGGCGCTCGAAGGAAAGATCCCCGGACTGAAAAAAGCCAGCTGGTAAGCACAGCTGGTCTGTGAAAGACGGTAATAAAAAATAAAAACTGAATCAATAAACATAATTATGGTAACAGATTCTATAGCAGATTATCTCACCCGTATCCGTAATGCCCAGATGGCAGGCCACCGCGTAGTGGAGATACCGGCTTCTAACCTGAAAAAAAGGATGACAGAGATCCTCTACAGCCAGGGCTATATCCTCAAATACAAATTTGAAGATGACAAAAAGCAGGGCATCATCAAGATCGCGCTGAAATATGACCCGGCCACCAAACAGCCGGCCATCCAGAGCCTGGAGCGGATCAGCCGCCCGGGATTGAGGCAATATGCAAAACCTGCTGAATTCAGGCGTGTGAAGAACGGGCTGGGTGTGGCCATCTTATCCACTTCCAAAGGGATTATGACGGATAAGGACGCCAAAGCACAGCATGTGGGAGGCGAAGTGTTGTGTTATGTTTATTAATATTATCTGGTAAAAAAATTTTAAAAATTATTTATGTCTCGAATCGGAATAAAACAGATCCAGATCCCGGAAGGCGTTTCCGTTTCACTCAGCGGGGATAATATGATTACAGTGAAAGGGAAGAAAGGGGAACTGAAACAGCCGGTCGACCGCGATATAAAAGTGGACATCAAAGACGGGCATGTTTCTTTTGACCGCCCCACCAACCAGATCCGGCACCGGGCCCTGCACGGGTTATACCGTGCGCTGGTTGCCAATATGGTCAGGGGCGTGACGCAGGGGTATGAAAAAAAACTGGAACTGGTAGGCGTGGGTTTCAAAGCCTCCAACCAGGGCAACCTGTTGGATCTTTCACTGGGTTATTCCCATAATATCGTGTTTGAAGTGCCTAAAGAATTAAAAGTGAATACCCAGCAGGAAAAAGGGCAAAACCCGGTCATCATCCTGGAAGGGGTCGATAAACAACTGATCGGACAGGTGGCGGCCAAATTGCGCAGTTTGCGTAAACCAGAACCCTATAAAGGCAAGGGTATCCGCTATATCGATGAGGTGGTGAGAAAGAAAGCCGGTAAAACAGCCGGTAAATAAAGGATTACAAGGAGATATTATCCCGCCAGGCGGGAAAGGAATAAAAAATGAAAGTATCATGAACGCAAAAACAAAACGCAGACAGAATATACGTTACCGCATACGTAAAAGGATCGGTACCGGCACGGCACAAAAACCCAGGATGTCCATCTTCAGGAGCAACACGGATATTTATGTGCAACTGATCGATGACGTGAGCGGGCATACGCTGGTGGCTGCTTCTTCAAAAGACAAGGATATCACAGCGCAAAAAGCCAACCGCTCATCCAAAAGCAAACTGGTGGGGAATGCCATTGCCCGCAAAGCAGCTGAGATCGGCGTGAAGACCGCTGTATTTGACAGGGGCGGTTATTTATACCATGGCCGTGTAAAAGCAGTGGCCGAGGGTGCAAGGGAAGGCGGATTGAAGGTTTGATCATAAAACTCATTTTAATAAAACCAAATAATGTCAAAACTAAAAGTCAACAAAGTAAAAGCCGGTGACCTGGAACTCAAGGACAAACTTGTAGCGATCAACCGTGTGGTCAAGACCACCAAGGGCGGGCGTGCCTTTAGTTTTTCTGCCCTCGTGGTAGTAGGTAATGAGAACGGGGTGGTGGGCCATGGACTCGGGAAAGCCAAAGAAGTGCAGGAAGCCATTACCAAGGGAATAGAAGATGCGAAGAAAAACCTGATCCGCGTACCTGTAATGAAAGGTACGATCCCGCATGACCAGTGGGCTAAAGAAGGCGCCGCCAAAGTATTGATAAAACCCGCTGCCCATGGAACGGGCGTAATTGCCGGGGGCTCCATGCGTGCCGTACTGGAAAGCGCGGGCGTCACGGATGTGCTGGCCAAATCACTGGGTTCAGCCAACCCGCACAATGTGGTGAAAGCAACATTCAAAGCGCTTGCCATGCTGCGCCAACCGATAGATGTGGCTAAAACAAGAAGCATCGGCTTAAAAAAAGTATTTAACGGATAGGTCTTAATAAAGCATTAATCAGGAATAAAAAAAATTCAAAACTATAACGCTCCCCATTTGGGGAGTTGGAGGGGGCCATGAAAAAAATAAAAATCACACTCGTTAAAAGCCCGATCGACAGGCCGGAAAGACAAAAACTGACATTAAAGGCACTGGGGCTGAATAAAACCAATTCTACCTGTGAACTGGAAGCTACACCACAGGTCCTGGGTATGGTAAGAAAAGTGAACCACCTGGTGAAAGTGGAGGAAGGCAAATTAAATAAATGATGATGATCGACCGGCCTGCATTAAGAATGGCCGGAAGAAAAAAATACCTGCACATGAAATTACATGAACTGAAACCGGCAAAAGGCTCGGTACACAAAACAAAGAGAATTGGACGCGGCGATGGCTCGGGTCATGGTGGCACGGCCACAAAAGGTACCAAAGGACAACAGAGCCGCACCGGTTATAAGAGAAAAATGGGACATGAAGGTGGCCAGATGCCCATTCAGCGCCGTATCCCGAAACGGGGTTTTATCAATATTCACCGGGTGGAGTATAAGGTATTCAACCTCGGTCATGTTGAAGAACTTGCAAAAAAATATTCCCTGTCGGAGATCTCGCCGGAGACTTTGTATGCAAATGGCCTGATCAAATGGAATGATAAAGTGAAGATACTCGGCAACGGCGAACTGAAAAGCAAGATCAGTTTCAAAGTGAATGGCGCCAGTGCTAAAGCCAAAGCTGCCATTGAAGCTGCGGGGGGTTCGCTGGAACTGGCCAAGTAATTTTTTGCTAACTTGCACGTTCATTTGCCGGTCGTAGTACCCTAGATGAAACATGCCAGGAAGCGGCATAACAGATTAAAAATTCACAGTGAAAAAGTTTCTTCAGACACTTAAAAATATTTGGAGCATTGACGAGCTGAAGAGTAAGATACTCTATACGCTGTTACTGGTGGCGGTATACAGGATAGGTAACCATATCGCCCTGCCGGGTATCAACCCCCTCGAACTGAAATCGAATACCAATTCAACGGGCCTGCTGGGCCTGATCAACGCTTTTTCGGGAGGTGGGTTCAACAATGCTTCCATTTTTGCACTGGGCATTATGCCCTATATATCCGCTTCCATTTTCATGCAGTTGATGACCGTGCTTGTGCCCCGCTTTCAGAAGATGCAGAATTCAGGCGACAGCGGCCGTAAAAGGATCAACCAGTATACCCGCTACCTTACAGTATTCGTCACAGTGCTGCAATCCTCAGCCTATGTAACATACCTGCGCAATATGACCAGCCAGACCGGCGGTATGCTCACCGATTATCCGCAGGCTTATTTCTGGCTGACAACCGTTATCATTTTGACGGCCAGTACACTATTTGTCATGTGGCTGGGTGAAAAGATCACGGACAGGGGACTTGGCAACGGAACTTCCCTCATTATCATGATCGGTATCCTGGCGAGGCTGCCCCAGTCATTTGCCCAGGAATTGACCGCCAAATCCACACGTAACGGGGATATCCTGGTCTTCATCGTTGAGATCGTGATCCTCATTGCGATCATCATGGGATGTATCCTGCTGATCCAGGGTGTAAGAAAAGTGCCAGTTAACTATGCCAAACAGATCGTTGGCAACAGGCAGTTCGGAGGCGCCCGCCAGTTCCTGCCCCTCAAGGTGAACAGTGCCGGCGTGATGCCCATCATCTTTGCCCAGGCCATTATTTTCATTCCCACCATTTTTGCTAATTTCGATCCGAATAACAAAGGCTCCCTGCTCAAAGCCCTGAATGATCACAGCAATATCTGGTATATGCTGGTCTATTCATTCGTGGTGATCGGGTTTACTTTTTTGTATACAGCATTGATATTTAATCCCAAACAGATCGCAGATAACCTGAAACAAAACAATGGCTTCATTCCCGGTGTAAAACCCGGGCAGCCGACAGCAGACTATATCGGTAATATCATGGATAAAATAACATTGCCTGGGGCTATCCTGCTCGCCGTCGTGGGAATATTACCAGGCATCGCCCAGCGGCTGGGAGTGACGCAGCAATTCTCGACTTTCTACGGTGGCACTTCCCTGCTGATCATGGTGGGCGTCATATTGGATACCTTGCAACAGATCGAGACCCAGTTGCTGATGCGGCAATATGACGGGCTGATGAAAAGCGGGCGGATCCAGGGCCGGCAAACAACGTCCGCTGTGCAGTATTGAAAAAATAAAAATATTCATTTCAAACCCGGCCTACACTGCCGGGTTATTTTTTAAGGGAAGGAGCGATATGATAATTTGTAAAACAGATGAACAGGTTGAAATGATCCGCGCAAGTGCCTTACTGGTAAGCCGGGCACTGAGTGAAATGGCCGCTGTGCTGAAGCCTGGCATCACCACTATTTCCCTCGATAAAAAGATCGGGGAATTCATCCGGGACCACCATGGCACTCCTTCATTTCTTCATTTCAAAGGATATAAATATAATTCCTGCATTTCGGTGAATGATGAGGTCGTACACGGTATCCCCGGTGCCTATGCCTTCAGGGAAGGGGATATCGTTGCCATTGACATTGGAATATTACTCAACGGCTGGCATGGGGATCATGCCTATACATTTGCCATCGGCGACCCTGGAAAGGACGTGGCGCAACTAATCAGGGTGACCAAGGAATCCTTATACAAAGGCATTGAAAAAGCAATCGCGGGCAACAGGCTTGGAGATATTTCTTATGCTATACAGGACCATGCAGAACGCCAATTTGGGTTTGGCGTTGTAAGGGACCTGGTCGGACACGGACTGGGGAGGGAGCTTCATGAGGAACCGCAGGTACCTAATTATGGCAAGCGGGGTCAGGGCCCCAAGCTGAAGGAAGGGATGGTTTTCGCAATTGAACCAATGATCAACCTCGGAAAAAGAAATGTATATACGGAAGAAGATGGCTGGACCGTAAAGACCGCAGACGGCAAGGCCTCAGTACATTTTGAACATGATGTTTGCATCAGAAGATCGAAAGCCGATATCCTGTCTGATTACCGCCCCATTGAAGCGGCGGAAAGAAAAAATCCCCATTTATTCATTTCTTATTAGAAACCGGAATATTGGGGAAATACCGATCCTTCTCCCCGGAAATTCTTACCTTTGCTCCCCCGAAAATAAAACCATTCGGGCATTAAAACATGTTCCAAAAAATGATTTTTAAACAATTAAACGCTGATGCACAGGAGTCTGCCGGCACCGATCAAACGGAAGAGGCAACTGCAGCGACAACAACAGTACCTGCGCAGGATCCGGAACCTGAGAAAACCCAACCCATCGTACCCACCGCTCATGATGATTTTGACTGGAGCGTGGACAAACGGAATATCATTACCTATTCAGCAGAAGAAAAAGAGAAGTTTCATAAAGTGTATGAAAACACTTTTGTCCATCTGAATGAAGGCGAACTGATCAGGGGCATGGTGGTGGGTATCACCAAAACGGATGTGGTCCTGAATATCGGTTTCAAAAGCGATGGTCTCATCTCCCTCAATGAATTCAGGGACAATCCCGGTCTCAAGGTGGGTGATGAAGTGGAAGTGATGGTCGTGGAAAAAGAAGACAGGGAAGGACATCTGAATCTCAGTCGCCGGCAGGCCCGCATCACCCGTGCCTGGGAAAAGATCGTGGAAGTGAATAAGACCGGGGAAGTCATTACCGGTTATGTTACCTCAAAAACCAAGGGCGGACTGATCGTTGATGTCTTCGGTATGGAGACATTTTTACCCGGTTCACAGATCGATGTCAAACCTGTGACGGACTATGACCAGTTCGTAGGCAAAACAATGGAGTTCAAAGTTGTCAAGGTCAATGAAGCGATCAAGAATGCGGTCGTTTCCCATAAAGCCCTTATTGAAAGTGATATCGAAGCGCAACGGGCACAGATCATGAGTAAACTGGAGAAAGGCCAGGTACTGGAAGGTAATGTGAAAAACATTACCGACTTCGGCGCCTTCCTCGACCTGGGAGGCCTGGACGGGTTGCTCTATATTACGGATATTTCATGGGGCCGGATCTCCCATCCTTCTGAAGTGCTGAAACTGGACCAGAAGCTGAATGTGGTGGTGCTGGATTTTGACGATGAGAAAAAACGCATCAGCCTCGGATTGAAACAACTGACGCCGCATCCCTGGGATATTCTCGGCGAACATATCGCAGAAAAAAATATCGTGAAAGGCAGGGTGGTGAACATTGAAGACTACGGCGCCTTCCTGGAGATCCAGCCTGGAGTAGAAGGGCTGGTGCATGTATCAGAGATCACTTGGGCCAATGCCCCGATCAATGCCCGTGAATTCTTTAAACTGGGCGACGAGCATGAAGCCAAGATCGTTACCCTGGACAAAGCCAACCGCAAGATGAGCTTATCCATCAAACAACTCTCACCCGATCCATGGAATGATATCGAATCCAAATTTGCCGAAGGAAGCAGGCATACAGGCCTGGTCAAGAATATCACCAATTACGGTGTATTCGTTGAACTGGCTCCCGGCATCGGGGGGATGATCCATATCAGTGACCTGAGCTGGCTGAAGCGGTTCAATCATCCAAGCGAATACACACGCGTCGGGAACCATATTGATGTTGTGATCCTCAATATTGATAAAGACAACCGTAAATTACAGTTGGGTCATAAACAACTGGAAGAGGATCCCTGGAATACATTGCAGGATACTTTTGCGATCGGCACCGTGCATGAAGGTGTTGTGAGCCGCCGGGATGACCGGGGTGCTATCGTGCAATTACCCTATGGACTCGAAGGCTTTACCCCGAACCGTCATTTACTGAAAGAGGACGGCAAGAGCATCGGTATGGAAGAACGGGCGCCCTTCATGGTCATTGAGTTCGACCGGAATGAAAAAAGGATCGTGTTGTCTCATACGAGGATCTGGGAACAAACTAAAATTGATACGGATGAAGCAGCCAGGAAAGATGCTAAGATCGAGTCAGAAAAGACAAGGAAAGCTGTAAAGACCGTTCAAAGCAAGGTTGAAAAAGCAACCCTGGGTGACTTGGGTGTACTGGCCGATCTTAAGAAGAAAATGGATGAACCCAATCCTCCGTCAGCAGCGGATCCGAAGGAATAAAATCTGAATGCAAACGTTTTATAACTGAAAAGCTCCTGCACAGCAGGGGCTTTTTGCATCCTTCATTGATTCAATATCCTTAATTTAGTAGGGGAGGCAAATCCACGTCATGCGCCTGTCTGACCGCCTGAAAAATATTCACCCGCTGCGGAAGATCATCTATTTTTTTGTGGGACTGTTCAGTTATCCGGGGATCGCCCTCGTCAACAGGCTTAGGATCTCGGGAACTGAAAACCTGAAAGGACTTCCACCCAAAAATGTATTGTTCGTCAGCAACCACCAGACCTATTTCGCAGATGTCATCACCTTCCTGCATATTTTTTGTGCCGTGAAATGGGGAAAAAGAAACCGGCTTGGTATCCCTTATTATTTACTCAATCCCTTTACAAGGGTCAATTATGTAGCCGCAGAACAAACCATGAAAAGCAGCTTTCTCAGCCGGCTGTTCCTCCTGGCCGGCGGACTCACCGTAAAAAGGACCTGGAACAGGGAAAGCAGGGAAAAAAGAAAAGGGTTGGATGCTTCTGATACGAGGAAAATAATGGATGCTTTAAAAAATAACTGGGTCATCACATTTCCGCAGGGTACCACGAAACCTTTTGCACCGGGCAGGAAAGGAACGGCATTCATCATCCGGCAGGCAAGACCGGTCGTGATACCCGTTGTCATCAACGGTTTTTGGAGAGCCTTCAATAAGCGGGGCCTCCGGTTTAAAAAAAGAGGTTCCATACTCTCCGTGCACTTCAAGTCACCACTCGCAATTGACTATACGGCATCCCCGGAGATCATCCTGGACCAGGTGATGAGAGCCATTGAACAAAGCAAGGACTTCATGATGAAAGCCAAACATCATTGGATAACAGAACCGGTCACTGACTGATCTTTTTCATCGGATCAGCATCACGGTACCCTTCCTGAATACAGGTTGTTTTGTATCGCGGTCCGTATATTGAAGATACCAGACGTAGATACCCGAAGGTTCTGGTTTCCCCTGGAACGTGCCGTCCCATTTATCCATCCAGGCGGTGGATGAAAAAACAATTTGCCCCCAGCGGTTATATACTTTGAATTGAAGGTTATCCGCCTTTAAGGCATTATGAGGCCAGAAATAGTCATTCAACCCATCATTATTCGGTGTAAAAGCATTGGGAACAGCAGCGCTGCAATTATCGAGTACGGTAACCGTTTTCCGGGCGCTGTCTGTGCACCCGAGACCAAAGTTATACGCCACCAGTTTTACGGTATAATATGACTGCAGGTTATTGATCGGGAAATAAAACGGCGGCGGATCCTTCAGTGTACTCGACCCCACCACATCATAATTCCAGCGCCAGGCATCCACCAGGCCGGTGCTGGTATTGGTGACCGCCAGCCCATCCTCAGGACACATAAATGACGTCATATCAAAACTGGCAGATACCTTATTGTTCAGGTTAAATATATGCGAAGCGGTATCGGTACAGGTCCCGTTGCTGACGATCAGTACAATCGTGTCTATGCTGGAAGCCGGGAAGACTTGCCGGGTGAATTGCGTAAACACCTGCTGCGAACTATTGATGATCCAGTCCCAATAATTCACATCATGCGCTCCGTCGTGTGAAAGATCGAAAGTATCCCGCTGGCAGCCCAGGCTGCTGCTGAAATTGAACACAGCGGAAACAGTGTCAGCTGTATTGAAATTGATGGATTGGGGAAAAGTTGGCTGCCCGCATTCATCAATAAGAATGGTGCCGTCATCACCGGCTTTCAGGTTCAGTGTATAGAGTCCTTTTGTATAGATGGGCGCTGAGAATTTTACCAACACGTAGGGAGTCCGGTCATTCACGCAGGGACCTCCCGCGCTGATAACAGTAACGGTTGTGGGACCGGAAACTGAAAAATCAGTCCCGTCAGGAGCGATGCTGCTGCATTTGATCTTTTTGGGAAAATAAACCCTCACACTATCACTGGCGCAGGAAACTTTGCCGATGCTGTCGGCAAAAATGGGTTGCGGGGCGGCATAATAAAATGATACCCGCTCGCCGGAGGCGATCGGCTGATCGCAGAGATCGAGCAGGGTATTTCCGTCTGAACCGTTACCGATCACGAGGTCATAATTACCGTTAGGCAGGGGATTGTTGAGGGTGATATTCACGGTATCAAAATCGAAACCGGGATTGCAGGTGGCCGTCATTGCGCCGATCACCGTGGCATTGGCCGGTGAAACGCTGAATTCACTTCCGGTGGAAGTGATACTGGTACACCGAAATCTTTTGTTCACCGTTAAGGTAAGCTGCAAACCATCACAACTGGGTTTGGCATTCAGCATATGCGGCACCGTTGTATCCGTGATAACGGCTGTGCCGCCGCTGAATGAAAGGTCATACCCGCTTTGTGTATCTGTGAAATGGCTGACCAGGAGCAAATAATCATGCCCTGCGATCAGGTTGGGACTTACGGTAAATGTGGTTTGATTGGCAGCAGGATCGGATGCACATTGAATGGTCGCGGCACCCGTGGCGCTGGCGCCGGTGGGTCCGTAAGTGCCGGACCAATTCCCCGATACTACCAGGGTATTATCAATATAAATATCGTCCGGGTTGCGGCCCGTGATATCATAAAGTTGCCAGTCGTAATCCTCATTAGGTGCCAATGGAGTAATGACAAAACTTAATGTGCCGGACACAAAGCAGTGAAACTTGTAGAAATAGGGGTTTTTATCTGCATACAGGGCCCCGCCGGTTCCAGTACAACCGGGAACATAGAGACTCGCTGTGGTGCAGATGGGAACAGAGCTCTGGTGGAAGGTAGAGGTACCGCAGATGGGGAATGCAGTAGAAGGCGTTTGCCCGATATTGGTGCAAGCCTGTGAAAAGCTTTTTTCCCCCGCAAGAAACAGGAAACTAATGCATATGAGTTTTTTGCAAAATTTCATCAACAAAGCGTATTACTGATATAGACAACCTTATAACGAAAATTGTTGTATGGTATTTTCAGGATAACCGGTACAATTTGCCCGGTAAAGATACCACCGCATTTTTTAATTCTAAATGAAGAATGGCAGCGGCTACTGCGCTGCTGCTCAGGCGACTTCCCATATTGATCTCGTCAATATGTGTTTCCTGTTTTTTATTCAGGATCTCCACGATGATCCTTTCATTTTCCGGCAGATCAAGCAGGATCTCTTTCTGAAGTTTGGTTTTTGACCGTTGTTTTGCTTTTTCTTCCCAGCCCAGTTCTTCCAGCAATTGGGCAGCACCGGTGAGTAAAACGGCTTTATGCTGACGGATCAGGTAATTGCATCCCTCGCTTTTATGATCGGAAATTTTACCAGGAAAGGCGAACACATCTTTATTGTAATTGTTCGCCAGTTCCGCGGTGATCATACTGCCGCCCCGGATACCGGTTTCGATCACGACCGTGGCATCACTCATCCCGGCAACGATCCGGTTGCGCGTAGGAAAATGATGTTTGTCCGGTTTTGTTTTGCCTGGAAATTCGGTCAACAAGCCGCCTCCCTGTTTCAGCATGTCCCTCGCAAGACCATTATGTTCGGCGGGATAGACCTGGTCCAGCCCGTGCGCCAGTACACCGATCGTGGGTAAATCATTTTTCAGGGCCATTTTATGCGCCAGGGCATCCACACCGAAAGCCAGCCCGCTTACAATGGTAACGTTGTGACCGGCCAGTTCCTTCGCCAGTCTCTCCGTCATGATCCTTGCATACTCCGTATGATCCCGTGTGCCGATGATGGAAATGATCTTTGAAGCATTCAGATCAGCACTGCCCCGGTAATACAACAGGGTAGGGGGATCATAACAGTTCAATAAGCGTTTCGGGTAGCCGGGGCCGGAAATGAAAAGGGGCCTGATCCCGTTTTTTTCGATGAATCTTATTTCTTCTTTTGCTTTTGAGAAATCCCTGAATGAACAGATCGCATTGGCCCTTGCGGAACCGATCCCTTCGATCCTTTCCAGGAAATGTTTTTTTGCATGAAAGATCTCCTCTGCTTCGCAGTGCTGCAGCAGGATCCTTGCCTGTACCGGGCCGATACCCGGGATCAGGGTCAGGGCGATCTGATACAAGAGGTCGGGAGACATGAAAAAAATCTAAGAACTAAAATTAAGCAGCAGACCAACTGAAAGCAGATGTTATTTCACATTAAAAGAAGTGAAAAAAATATTCAATTTGCAATTACCTTCATTTCGGTCCTTCTGTTCAGGGCCCTGCCTTCCTCCGTTTTATTATCGGCAACAGGTTTTGTTTCTCCGTAACCCTTTGCCACTAACCGCTGAGGTGCAATGTTTTTGCCCGTCAAGTAATTTACGACAGCGGCTGCCCGGTTATTGCTCAAAGTGAGATTATCGGTTGCCTTACCCACATTATCCGTATGCCCGCTGATCTCGATCTTCAGCGCGGGGTTTTCATTGAGCAATTGCACCAGTTTATCCAATTCAGCCTGTGACTCGGGTTTCAGACCGAATTTATTCACATCAAAATAGATATTTTTCAGGATGACGGTTGCATTGAGCTCGATCGGCTGAAGCAAAATATTTTTCTGATAGGCGGAATCAGGTGACCGGCCCGCCATAAAAAAATTATCGGAATAAAAAAGATATCCTTTTTTGTTCACGGTAAAATCATAATCCCTTCCCACCGGCAGGGTGATAAGATAATTGCCTGCAGGATCCGTCTGCACTTTTGAAAGGGTCTCCCGGGTCACGAGGTCGATCAGTTCCACTGTTGCTTCCACCGGTTGTTGCGTTTTTTTATCAGTCACTTTTCCTTTCACCAAAAGTGTTTTAAAAGGCCGGATGTTTTCACGGAGGGTAAAAGTATAGATATCCAGCCCGCCCCTTGAATCATTCCTGTCGCTGGCAAAGAATGCTGTTTTCCCGTCAGCAGCGATGAACAATGTACCCTCGTCATCAATGGTATTGATAGGATAACCGAGGTTGAAAGGTTTGGTCCAGCTCCCGTCTGCATTTTTCCTGCTCATGAACAGGTCATTGTTCCCATAACCCGGCCAACCGTTGCTGGTAAAATAGAGGGTCTGGTTATCGGCATGGATAAAGGGGCACTGATCATCTCCAGCCGTATTGATCTGTGGTCCCAGGTTTTCGGGCTCACCCCATTTGCCGTTACGTTGCACATGACATACATAGATATCGCTGCCGCCGAATCCGCCCGGTCGTTTGCTGGCAAAATAAAGATCCCTGCCGTCGGGGGAAAGACAGGGTTGCGCATCCCATTGGTCGCTGTTAATACGTCCTCCGAGGTTTTGTATATGACCCCAGCCGGTTTCCGTTTGCTCAGCTGAATAAAGATCATAATTCCCGTATCCCTCTGCTCTTCCGGATGCAGTGAAGACCATGTATTTTCCGTCGGCTGAAACGGTTTGTGCCGCTTCATTTTGCTCGGTATTGATCTCACCGGGTAGGGGCTGTGCCGGGCTCCAACCCCCAGCGACACTGTTTGAATAATAAAAGTCCTCATCCGTATTTCTTACCCTGCGGGTAAAGACCAGTTTTGAACCGTCAATGCTCAGGGTGGGAAAATATTCAGATTCACGGCTGTTGATGCTGTCGCCGAGGTTATGAGGAGCAAATACATAATTTTTATCTGGGTTATTCCTTGCATAGTCCACAGCAAACTGAAAAGTTTGTTTCCACCTGTTCATTTTCGCAAGCGAAGCGGGACTTTTGGGCGGTTTTTTCGTCAACAGGTCATTGATAGCATCCAGTGCTTTTTCAAATTCTCCGTCTCCCGCCAGCTGGATGGAATAATTATATTTTGCATCCAGGGTATAGACTGTATCGATACTGATTGCCCGTTCAAAAGATTGAATGCTTTTCTTATAATTCTTCAGTTTGCCGTAAACATCACCCAGGGCCAGCAGGGCATCCACATAATTGGAGTCCAACTGGACGGCCTTGATCAAAAATCCCGCAGCGCCAATCAGATCATCGGAACCGGCATCCTGGACCGCCTGGTCATAAAGGGCCTGTGCTTTTTTATTGACATGGGAAGGATCGTATTGTGCATGAACGGAATAATGAAAAGTGAAAAGTATTAAAACAGGAACAAAGAATCTGATCAGGTATTTTTTCATCGGGAATTGGTTGTTCAATTAACGTTCACAGACGCGCTTTATTGAAGAAAAGTTGCTGCTGTAAGTTAAATCATTCACGGTACCCCGATATACTTATGCAGCTGCAGGCTCAGCTCCCATTGGGGATGGGCTTTAATATATTCAGTGATCAGGGGAGTCATTTCACCGGATTTATCCCATTCGGGTTGCAGGTACAATTTGCAGGAAGGCGATACCTGCGCGGCATAATTTTCAGCCCATGCAAGGTCAGAACGATTGAATACAACAACTTTCAGCTCATGTGCCCGCGGAACGATATCCCGAAGAGGCGCTTTGAATTTCTTGGGCGAAAGACAGATCCAGTCCCAACTCCCGCTCAGGAGATAAGCCCCTGATGTTTCCAGGTGGGTTTTCAATCCTGCCTTTTGCAAAACAGCCGTTAATTCGTCCAGATCGTGTATCAACGGCTCGCCCCCGGTGATGACCACGATCTTCGCAGGTGTTTTTTCAACCTCCGACATCAAACTTCGAACATCAAACTTCAAATACTTTTCTGCATCCCAGCTTTCCTTTACATCACACCAAACGCAACCCACATCACAACCGGCCAAACGAATAAAATAGGCAGCCTTCCCCTGGTGAAACCCTTCGCCCTGCAGGGTGTAAAAATGTTCCATCACGGGAAGCGGGGTTGTATGGGATTTGACAGGTATTGTTTGAGTTTGACGCATACCATATTACTTAATTACTTATCAGCGTATTCAGTTCTTCATTTTACAAGAAAGAAAAGTATTCTTCAAAAGCGCTGCGATCGTCATAGGCCCTACGCCTCCTGGTACCGGTGTGATCCAGGAACATTTTTTTGATACAGCGTCAAAGTCAACATCACCCTTGAGCCTGTACCCGCTTTTCCGGGTGCTGTCCTCCACACGTGTAATGCCTACATCGATCACAATAACGCCCTCCTTCACCATGTCCTCCTTCACGAATTCCGCTTTGCCCATGGCTGCAACAATGAGATCGGCTTGCCGGCAGACCGATCGCATATCTTTTGTATGTGAATGACAGACCGTGACCGTGCAATTCCCCGGGTTCTTATTTTCACTCAGCAGGATACTCATCGGCCTGCCCACGATATTGCTGCGGCCGATCACCACAGCATGCATGCCTTTTGTATCAATTTTATAATGCTGCAGCAGCAGCATGATACCATAGGGAGTGGCGGGAATGAATGCCGGATGTCCCAGCACCATTTTTCCCACATTGACCGGGTGAAAGCCATCCACATCTTTGCCGGGATCAATAGCATTGATGATATGCTCGGAAGAAATATGCTTTGGCAGGGGCAATTGCACCAGGATACCATCCACATCCGGGTCGGAATTGAACTCATTGATCTTTTCGATCAGTTTGATCTCAGAGATATCCTCTTCCAGGCGTGACAGCGTGGACATGAATCCCACTTCATCACAGGCCCTGACCTTGGCTGCCACATAGGTCTCACTGGCCCCGTGATGTCCTACCAGGACAGCCGCCAGGTGGGGGATCTTTTTTCCTTCGGCGGCCCGTTGCGCCGTATCGATTTTCAGATCGTCTTTAATGGCCTGTGCAGCCAGTTTTCCATCCAGTAATTGCATGCTGCAAATGTAAGCCCTGAAAAAACGTTTATACGGCGTCAAAAAAATAATTTTCGAAAAGACATCCTTCTATCTTTCCTTTTTGCCGGTTAATGAAAAAGATTTTGCGGACAGTTTTCTTTTGTGTACTTGGTTTTAATGCCACTAAAGATATATCTGCTCAGATCCTTCGCCGCCCGCTTGCAGCCGCTTATACCGGTTTCAGCGCCTACAGTAAAGATCATGCGGATGTTTTTTCCTTTACTTCAAACCAGGCAGCCCTGGCCCGACAGAAAAATAGCGAAGCGGGTGTGTATGGTGAACGAAGGTTCTTACTCAGCGAACTCAGCCATTACCTGGGCGTGATGGCCCTGCCAGCGCCTGGGGGAAATTTCGGGATCAAGGCCAGTTATAGTGGATTCAGCGATTATCATGAATCACAGGTCGGCCTGGCCTATGGGAAAAAACTGGGCAGTAATATTGACCTGGGTCTCCAGTTCAATTATAACACGATCCGGGTCACTGGCTATGGCAGTGCATCAGCCTTCAGTTTTGAAGCAGGAACCATCATGCATATCACTGAGAGGATCCACGCCGGCATGCAGGTGAATAATCCCGTTGGAGGTAAATTTTTCAAGACAAAAAAAGAGAAACTGCCATCCGTTTATTCATTCGGGCTGGGATACGACGCTTCAGAAAAATTCCTGCTCAGTACCATCATCGAAAAAGAAGAGGACCAACCAGTGAATGTCAATGCGGGCATCCAGTATAAATTCATTCCTCAAATGATGGCAAGGGCTGGTTTTTCTTCAGCCACCTCCTCTCTCTGGGCAGGAATTGGTCTTTTCCTGAAATCCTTCCGGCTGGATGCCACGGTGGGTTACCACCCGCAATTGGGTGTCACCCCGGGCTTATTATTGTTGTTCAACTTTAATAAACGTTCAACTAAAAAGAGCTGATCGATCTGCGTGTAAGCATATGAAGTAATGAAAAAGAACACCATATTATATTTTATTTGCCTGGCATTATTTTCCTGCCCGCTCATCGGGTGGGGACAGGAAATTCCCGCCACCACGCAGCAGCAGCTGGAGAACCAGACGGATATCAACCAGGGAGAGCCCGCCGATGACAGTTATCTTCAGTCGCTGGATGAATTCAGCCGCCATAAACTAAATCTGAATATTGCCGGTGCAGGACAATTAAAACGACAGATCCTGCTCACAGGCCTGCAGATAGAGAATATCATTGCATACCGGGAATCGTTCGGGCAGTTCACCAGTATCTATGAACTACAGGCCGTGCCTTCCCTGGATATTGCCACGATCCGGAAAATACTTCCCTATGTTTCTGTATCCATCCCTCTTGATCTTAAAACTGAATGGAGCAAAAGATTTACAGCAGGGGAGCACAGCCTGCTGATACGTATTGCACAGATCCTGGAAAGATCAAAAGGTTTCCTTGCAGATTCAACCAGGTCCGGGTACCTGGGCAGCCCGCAAAAGATCCTGCTACGGTATAAATATGTTGATAAGGATCTTTTACAATTTGGGCTTCTTGCTGACAAGGACGCAGGGGAACAATTATTCAAGGGCGGCCAGCGATATGGATTTGATTTTTATTCTTTTCATTTTTATGCAAGGCATTTGGGGATCATCAAAGTGCTGGCACTGGGTGATTTTACTGTGAATATGGGACAGGGACTGATCAGTTGGCAAACCCTTGCTTTTAATAAAAGCGTATCGGTACTGTCTATGAAAAGACAGGCTTCCGTCCTCCTTCCCTATAATTCTTCAGGGGAATATGATTTTCACAGGGGTGCCGGCCTCACCCTGCAAAAAGGAAATTGGGAAGCGACCCTGTTCGCCTCATTCAGGAAACTGAGTGCTCATTTTGTGGACGATTCAGTCACCCAGGAAGATTATATTTCCTCTTTCCAAACATCGGGATATCACCGGACGCCTGCTGAAATTGCAGACAGGAATGACCTTTCGCAAATTTCCTTCGGAAGCAATCTCTCCATGCATTTTAAAAAAGGACACGCGGGCATGAACTGGGTAGGATATCAATTCTCATTGCCCGTTCAAAAAAGGAATGAACCCTATAATCTATATGCCTTAAGCGGAAAACGGTGGGAGAATACCAGCCTGGAATTTGATTATACCTGGAAGAATATGCACCTGTTTGGCGAGGAAGCAGTGGATAAAAACCTGAGGGCAGCTTTTTTAAATGGTTTACTGATCAGTGTGGATCCGCGGGTGGACCTTTCCTTTTTACAGCGTACGATCAGTCCCAAATTTCAGTCGGTATATGGTTATGCATTCACCGAGAATACATATCCGACCAATGAAACGGGATTTTATATAGGTATCAGCGTCCGTCCTTTTGATGCCTGGAGACTGGATGCTTATGCAGATATTTTTAAATTCCCCTGGCTGAAATACGGGGTGGATGCACCCAGTCACGGAAGTGATTACCTGGCACAGTTGACCTTTACACCCAACAAACAGTTTGAAATATACAACCGGTTCAGTAACCTGACAAAGCAAGCCAATCAATCGGGCAATTCGACTGCGGACAATTTCCTGGTAACCATTTCGAAACAGGACTGGCGTGAGCAACTTACATATAGGATCTCCAGGACATTTTTGATAAGGACCAGGTTCGATATGCTCTGGTATGACAAGCATGAGCTGGATGCGGAAAAAGGTTTCCTGGGATTCATTGATGTCCTCTGTCATCCTCCTTTCTTTCTTTTGTCCTGTAATGTACGGCTCCAGTATTTCGAAACAGGAGGCTATCATTCACGCCTCTATGCATATGAAGATGATGTTTTATACAGCTATTCTGTCCCTCCTTCCTATGGCAAGGGTTTCCGCTATTATCTGAATATCCGTTATGACCTGTCAAAAAAGATCACTGCCTGGATCAGGTGTGCCGAAACCATTTACCCCGGCCAGAAAATCATTGGTTCGGGCCTGGACGAGATCAGAGGCAATCACAAAACCGAACTCAAGTTGGAAGCCAGGTATCTCTTCTAGAATACCCTCCTCAAAAGATGGATGATTTTTAGATAATTCATTTATTAACAGCTGTTTAAAATAAATTTTCTGAAAAACGAAATTTTGTTAAAAAAACCTTTATTTTGCGCAGCAATCTTAAGGACTTTAATGTCTTTCAATAGAATAAGTTAAGTAATTGCTTTTTGTTTTGGGAAAAACAGAAGGTATTTCTTCAATCTAAAATTAACTCAAACATGAGAAAAGCATTCTTTCTCCTATCTGCATTAGTACTTTTTGCGGGTGCGGCATTCTGTCAAAACCGGACCATCACGGGCCGGGTGGTTGATGACCAGGGCGATCCCATTGCCGGGGCATCAGTAAGATTAAAAAATACCCGCACGGGTGTAGCCGCCGATAACAACGGTAACTTCAGGATCCTTGCAAAGACAGGCGATGTGCTTGTTATTTCCGGCGCCGGTCTTGAGCAAAGAGAAGTTACGGTAGGCGATGAGAGCAACATCAATGTGACCGTAAAACGTTTGGCGGTTGAAAATACAGCCGTAGTGGTAACGACCGGTTTGGGCATCACGCGTGCTCAGAAAACACTCGGTTATTCCGCTTCCACTGTACAGGCAAAGGACCTGGTAGTGGCCAAACCCATCAGTGTCGTGAACGGACTCACCGGCAAGGTTTCCGGCCTCCAGGTGAACACGGTTAATAACGGGCTTTTTGCTCCTACCCGTGTTACACTTCGCGGTAACCGTTCGCTGACCGGTAACAATACACCTCTTGTCGTTGTAGATGGCACGATCTATTATAATGATATCAATACCCTGAACCCCGACGATATTGCTGATATCACTGTATTGAAAGGTTCCAGCGCATCAGCTATCTATGGTTCTGATGCTTCCAATGGTGTACTGGTAGTGACAACCAAAAAAGGTGTCAAAGGTGCCAAACCCACCCTCACTTTTACGACTACAACGCAGATAGAAATACTTTCCTACCAGCTGAAAATGCAGAATCGTTTTGGCAGCAACGGCGGTGAGAAATTCGTAGATGATTTCAATGACCTGAGCACTTATATTCCTTATGAGAACCAGAGCTACGGTCCGGAATATAACGGGGCCATCGTTCCCATTGGCCGGCCGGTATATGACGGCAGTCTCTACCTGACCAAATACTCTGCATTACCTAATGAAAAAAGAAAATTCTTTGACAGAGCCCCGACTGAGCAGAATTCATTAAGCTATACTGCAGGCGACGAAACTAGCCGTTTCTACCTGAGCATGCAGGATATCTATACGCGTTCCACCATGCCGGGCGACAAGGGCAGAAGGGATGTTTTCCGCTTAGGCGGTTCAAAGACATATGGCTCCTTCACTGCTACTTATTCAGCTTCCTATACTTACAGGAACACTAATACGACCAATACAGGTACGGTATACCAGATGGTCATGAATACACCTGCTCATATTCCCATTACCAGGTTCAAAGACTGGCGGAATGACAAATTCGCCGACCTGAATGGTTTTTATAATGACTATTTCGATAACCCCTATTTTGATATTGACAATTACAGGAATATTTCCACAAGTGATAACCTGAGCGGAAATATGGAACTGGGCCTCAAAGTCTGGAAATGGCTCAATTTAAAATACAGGGTCGCTATTAATAACCTGGCCAACAGGTTTGAATACAGGCAGGGTGTAAAAGCTTTCTCAACCTATGCTAAGACGGATCCGCGTGTGATCTATTCCAATTACAGCGGTAACGGACTGGATACAGTGATAGAAGCTCCGAAATATAATGTGGTCACAGCAGCTGCTCCGGCTTTTTCCAACAGTAATTTCACTAATTTCCTGTTGACCTCGGATTTCCTGGCTACTATTGACCATAAGATCACCAAGAACCTGAACATGAACCTGACCCTGGGTACTACGTATATTGATAACAAAGAAAACGGTATCGGTGTGCAGGCAGCAGCCTTATTCATCCCGGTATATAATATCAATAATATTTCCGGAACCCCCACAACCGGCGGGGGGAATTTCAATGCCGAAGCCAACAAATTGGGATTGTTTTCAGATATTGCATTAAGCTGGAAAGGATGGGCTAACCTGCACGCATCCTATCGTTCTGACCTTGATTCCAGGCTCTCCCATTCCAACCGTTTCATTCCTTATTATGATGTGGACGCTGCCATCGTGTTGAGCGACGTCGTGAACGCGATCAAGAACAGCAAGGTGCTCAGCTTTGCCAAAATAAGGGGCGCTTACTCCGTAACGGGTAATGCTTCGGCCCTGGGCGGTGGTTCTACCTTTATTGCCGGCGGTGCCTATGTGATCAACCCTGTTTACGGGGTTGCTTCCGGGTTCCCCTTCGGTAATATCGGCGGATATGCCCTGAGCACTTCTCTGGCCAACCCGAACATCAAACCCGAAACGATCATTGAAAGAGAAGGAGCCATTGAGCTCGGCTTTTTCAAGGACAGGTATACATTCAAAGCTACTTATTACAGCACTAATCTTTCCAATGGTATCGTTCCTGCCAGCACTTCTTCTGCTTCCGGTTTCTATTCAGCCCTGCTCAATGCAGCCAACGTGAGCACCAGCGGTGAAGAAGTCGAATTACAGGCTACTATTATAAGAAAGAAAAATACCACCTGGAAAGTCGGTGGGAACTATACACACTTCCAAAACCAGGTCACTTCTATCAACGGGAACCTTCCTTCCCTGCAGATCGGTGGTAATAACGGGAATGCCTTTGCCGTAGTAGGTCAGCCCTACCCGATGATCGAGACCCGTGATTGGGTAAGGGATGGCGACGGACACGTGATCGTGGATCCGATTTCAGGCAACCCTTCCCGTAATTCCCAACTGACCATCCTGGGAAATGCTACACCCAAGGATATCCTCGGGATCACCAGCACTTTCACTTGGAAGAACCTGAGCCTTACCGCCACCATCGACTACCGCGGTGGGTACAAGATCTTCAATTCGATCGGCCAGTATATTGACTTCACTGGTATATCCTATGTCACTGCAGTGACCGGTCGTCAGCGCTTCGTATTCCCCAATTCAGTAACGGTGGATGCAAGCGGCAAATCAACACCCAATACCAATATTGAAGTGGACGATGCCAATTTCAATTTCTGGCCGGGCTTATATCGCAGCGTAGGGGCCAACTATGTTACCAGCGCAGCTGCCTGGAAACTTCGTGAGCTGGCTCTTTCCTGTGACCTCCCTAACAAATGGTATGATAAAGCGAAGATCATTCACAAAGCAACCTTCTCCATTTCAGGCAGGAACCTGTGGATGATTCGTCCCAAGACAAATCAATGGACCGATCCGGAGTTCAATGAAGATGCCGGTAATGACGTAGGGAGAAACGGAACAGGCCAGGCGCCTCCTACCCGTATCATCAGCGCCACATTATCAGTATCATTTTAATTAATACTTATAAAACCTAGTATATGAAGAATATAAAATTTTATAGTGTGTTGCTGGCTGCGGTGTTGATGATTACAGTAAGCTGCAGACGAGGCACATTCAATGTAAATGCATACAACCCCAACCAGCCTTCATCCATTGACCCCAGTTTCGTTCTTTCGGCGGCACAAGTGAATTCCGGAGGTATATTATGGGGAGGAAGTGCTGAATTCATGAACTATTATATGGGGTATTGGTCCGTGAGCGGGGATTATATTCCTGCTGCAGGTACTGTTCAGTATAAGATCAATACGGATTTCTTCACAGGTAACTGGGATGCCGTATATCCTATCCTGAAGAACCTGCAAAGTATCCAGGACGGTTACAGTGGTTCCCAGGCCAAAGGCGCTTATTATATCGCAATGTCGAAGATTCTGAAATCATTCATGTATCAGCGACTGGTGGATATTTATAATAATGTACCCTATACTCAGGCCTTACAGGGGGGTACCAATAACTTCCCGGCTTATGATGATGCCAAAACAGTGATCTATCCTGACCTGGTGACCCAGCTGGAAGATGCTGTAAGCAGGATCAATGCGGCCACTCCGGGGGCTACGGATAACCCGGGGTCTTATGATGTAATGTTCGGCGGAAATATGGCCAAATGGGTTCGTTTTGCCAATACCCTGAAACTGAAGATCCTGATGCGGTTGACCGGTTCCGGCGGATCCTATATCACCAGCCATCTTGCCGGATTAAACGGTTCTAGCTTTCTGGGAGCCAGCGATGATGCCCAGGTGAATCCCGGTTATACCAATGACATTACAGCCCGTCAGAATCCTTTATGGCAGGATCTCGGATCTTCTCCTTCCGGTACTGTTACAGTAGGCAACGCATACTACAGGGCTTGTACCTATGGGGTGAATTTCTACAAAAACAACAATGACCCCCGTATAGGATTGTTTTATTCTGCAAACAGCAGTGGACTGTATAAAGGCAGAAATTTCGGCAGCACGGCACTGGAACATAATTCAGATATTTCCGGTATCGGCGGACCCAGCAAAGGAGTTAGTGCTACAACTACCGGTGTGTTGAGGTCTCAGACCATGAGTACGCCGATGATCACAGCTTCTGAATCCTTCTTCCTGCAGGCAGAAGCCATTCAGCGCGGTTATATGGCCGGATCAGCAGCCGGGGCATTTCAAAACGGGGTAGCTGAATCCTTCCGTTACCTGGGGGTAGCCAGTTATGCATCAGCAGCGGCTACATATACTTCACAGCTCGGATTAGGTAATAATGTGAACTTTTCTACTTCAACCAACCCGATCCAAACCATCATTCTCCAGAAATGGGCTGCCAATAACACCATTGATCCGCTGGAATCATGGAGCGACTGGAGAAGGCTGGGTATTCCCACAGACCTTCCGTCTTCTATTTACCCCGGGGCATTGGCACATATTCCTTATCGCCTCCTGTACCCCACATCTGAGTATAATTACAATGCAGCCAATGTAACGGCGCAGGGTACCATTGATTTCAACTCGATTCAAAGCACTTCAAAAATTTTCTGGATGCCTTAATGGCGATAAATGACAACAAATGCAAACAACACTTAAATTATCAAATATGAAAAAGCTCATCAGTTCTATAGCTGTCGTAAGCCTGGCACTTACGGGTTGCTTGAAGGATAAAGCCGTAACCGACTGGAGCACCCTGAAGGCCTTCCTGGAAATGCCTTACCAGGGGCTTGAATATTTTGCCAGTGATGGCATTGTTACGGCAGGTAAAACCGATCCGATTGTCATACCTTTTACAGTCAACCTGGCTTCGGTGAATACCATGTCCACTGATCTGAACTACACTGTGGCAGTTGATGATGCAAAGCGAACAGCATACAACAGCAATGCTTCCAATCCGATTACTGATTATATCCTGCTGCCCTCAGCATGGTATACAATATCCCGCACTTCAGGTACGATCAAGGCAGGAAAAAGGCTGGACACATTGTATTTAACAATTGGTGACCCTACCCTGATTGACCCCTCCAAAGATTATATGTTACCCATTTCCCTGGCAACAGCTACCGGCGGCGTATCACTCAGCGGCAATTTTGGTACTGCCTATTTTCATATCATCGGGAATCCTTTAGCTGGTAAATATTCATGGACTTACAGGAGGTTTCAAAGTGCAGATACAACAGGAGTTCCACTCCAGAATATAACGCAAAACACTGTATGCCTGCCTGTTACGCCAACTATTCTCCAGACACCGGAAACATATACGCAATCATTCATTAACCCTACCGGGGGTATTGAACTTCAGTTTACAAATAATGGCGGAGTATTATCTAACTTCAACACTATATTAGATGCTACGACGCTCGCTGATATACCTGCAGGAGGATTTACATTATTGGATGGTCCGAAGCTGTGTAGTCCTGTACAGGTTGTAGGTACCGTTGCCACAAACTTTATCGGTACGCATTTCAGAACCTATATACAATACCTGAACTCAAGCGGGGGTACCAGAACACTCATCAATGATTTTATCAAAATACCCTAATTGTTTTTTATAATTTTTTAGGAAGGCTGTTTTATACAGCCTTTTTTTTTAGGAATATTTTTAAGCCATTTCGGGTTACCTTTGCAGCCTGTAATTATTTTTTAACAGCTATGAATCTTCAGAATATGCGATTGAAAAAAACCTGTCTCAGTCTTTTATTTTTATTTTCTTTCAGCGTTCCTGCCTTTCTCCAGAATGATAATGACGTGAAAAAGATTTTGATCAGCGGCGTCGTGAAAGACGAATTCAACCAGCCTCTTTCCAATGTGGTGGTCGTCAGTACGGAGAACAAAGCCGCAGTCACAACCAGTATCACAGGCCTGTTCCAGATCACGGTTGCACGTACAGAAAGCCTGCATTTTTCCAAGGATGGATATACTGGTCTTACGGTATTCCCTCCCCGTGATAAATCCATGGAGATCGTTTTAAGATCGGAAAAAAGATCCCTGAATGATATTGACCTGGTAAAAGAATCTTCCACGGAATTCACAGACGAAGACATTCTGAAGCGGAATAAGGATGTCAACAACGAGATCATCCAGAGCGATTTGCAGGATTATAAAAAATACTCAGGCTCCGGCACATTAAGCGCTTTTCATATGAAAGAAAATACCCAGGGAAGCCGGTATTTATTGAAAAATTTCGGAAGCGGAGCCCTGCTCGATTCAGGGGGCATTATCAAATACGACAAGAACAGTAAATTCAATTTTGACAAGATCAGCAACCGCCCCATCATGAAGATTGATGACACACATGTGATGGAACTCGATTTTGATGCTGTGAGCCAGTTCAAGGTCACCGATGGCGTCTTTACTTATCTGTTTGAGAAGATCCCCCTCATTTCACAGGGCAAATATTTCATTAAATTAAACCAGAAGGACGGCAAATTTGAATTCGTCAAGCTGGTGAAGACCACATTCGAAGCCGCAAATTACCAGACTGCCGGTATGGTGGAGTCAGGTCATAACTATGACCTGTATGCAGATGAATATACCTACTACCTGGTCAATGTGGACAAGGGCAGTTACAACAGGATCGATCTCAAAAGAAGGTTCGTAGAAAAATTCTTTTCAGAGAATGCGAAGGCCACAGAATTCTTTAAGAAGAATGACAGCGGCCCCACCGATGAATCCTATATCATCAACCTGGTGAATTATATTAACGATACTTCCACAAATTAAGGTCCTATGGCCGACAAACCCAACAACCCGCCCAGCCAGCCCAACCAACTCAATATCGAGATCACTGAAGAGGTGGCGGAAGGCAGTTATGCCAACCTTGCGATCATCACGCATTCGCATGCCGAGTTTGTGATCGATTTTGTGAACGTGATGCCCGGTACTCCCAAAAGCAAGGTCAAATCGCGGATCATATTCACGCCGCAGCATGCCAAACGCTTCATGAAAGCAATGGCAGAGAACATCCAGAAATATGAATCCATGCATGGAGCCATCAAGGACCTGGAAGATATCCAGGTACCTTTTAATTTTGGCGGACCTACAGCGCAGGCATAGTAAAATACTTTAACCTGACTTTCTTTTCCCTTATGATATATCAGCCCCGGTGATCCGGGCTTTTTCTTTGCGTTCGTCACACTGTTGGGTACAGCCCTTCCGAACATGATTACAAACTATTGATTAACTTAGAACGGCAAAACCGACCAACATGTACAGGAAAGCCAAAGCGAAGGTGCACGGGTTACTGCACCCGGAGATCGTAGGGGATAAACACTGGGACAAGATCATCAATATTTTCATTGTTGTACTCATCGTCCTGAACGTGATCGCTGTGATGCTGGAAACGGTCAAATCCATTCATAACCAGTACAGGGAATTCTTTTATTATTTTGACTGGATCTCGGTCGGGATCTTCACAGTGGAATACGTTTTGCGGGTCTGGAGCAGCAACCACGAAGAAAAATACAAAGGGACCATCAGGGGCAGACTGAAGTACATGGTTTCCCCGGCAGCCCTGATCGATTTTATCGCCATCTTTCCATCCTACCTGCATGCGATCATCCACCTTGACCTCCGGGTATTCCGGATGCTAAGGCTCTTACGTTTTTTCCGGCTATTCCGGCTGACGGCCTATACCCAGTCGGCGCATATGATCAGGAATGTGTTCCGCAAGCGGGCCAATGAACTGGTGTTAAGTTTTATCCTGGCCATATTCCTCATTATTATTTCTTCCTGCGTCGTTTATTTTGCTGAACACCGTTACCCAACGGAAGCCGATAGCAAGTTCACCAGTATTCCCGAAACCATCTATTGGGCGATTGTCACGCTTACCACCACAGGCTACGGGGATATGGTGCCTTTAACAGATATTGGAAAAACAATGACCGGTGTGATCATGCTCACCGGGATCGCTTTTTTTGCCCTGCCCGCGGGCATCATTACAGCCGGATTCATTGAGGAATTCAGGCTCACCCGTGTAAAGCGGACCCATAAATGTCCTAATTGCGGAGAGCTGATCGAACTGGATGATGAAGGTCATCATCATAAAGAGTCAAAATAATGCCGGTCAACCAGGCATCCATCCCTCTGCCAGTACAGCTTTCATTGGAAAATATTCATACCTGTTCAGGTTCCTGGCAGGGTCGTTTCCCATCAGATCCATGAGTTGTTTTTCATCGTCCACCGCCACGATGCCCAGGCCATAAGGCCCTTTGGGGTCCATTACCGGCCCGTATACCAGGGCTACACCTTTCAGCCGGAACTCATTCCAGTAAGCAACATGTTGCATCATGATCTTTCTTTCTTCCTCATTCATATCCAGGGCGAAACCAGGACGGGGAGGAATCAGGTGCAACAAATAGAATTTCTTTTCCATTGTTTTTACAGGGTTA
>CAZZDQ010000007.1:18620-44046 GCA_964652845.1 uncultured Chitinophaga sp. | reverse complement strand
CAGGGTTAACAACCCTGTTTAATGTATTTAATTCAGCCCGTACTTCGTCATATACCGGTGAAATAACTGGGTCTGTTTGTTCTCCAGGCTCACTTTCCTGCCCTGTATGTACGCATCCGTGATGATACTGGTGCGCATATCCAGGATATCTCCCTCACTGATCACGATATTGGCATCCTTGCCGGTTTCAATGCTTCCAGTTCTGTCATTGATCCCAAGGATCTTTGCCGTATTGAGGGTGATCGCGGAAAGCGCGTCCTCTTTGGAGAGCCCATAAGCAGCTGCCGTACCGGCATTGAAAGGCAGGTTACGGTACCGCGGTTCTGCAAAATCATCATTCAGTGCGAATAAAACGCCTGTTTTTTGCAATAGGGACGCCGTTTTATAAGGCTGGTCGATATCGTCATCTTCGAGGGTGGGCAGGGAATGTTCGCGGGTCAGGATCACGGCAATATTGTTTTTCTTCAGCAGGTCCGCGATCTGCCAGCTATCGCTGCCGCCCACGATCACCACATCAATATTGAATTCCTTCACAAACTCGATGGCCTGCAGCATCTGCTTCACTTCATTGCAGTGAATGAAGAGCTTTTGTTTCCTGTCAAATAAATTCCGCAGTGATTCAAACTTGATATTTGTTTCATTATGATTCGCTTCCTGCAAATAGGCCCTTGCTTCCCGGAAGAATTTCTTCACTTCTTCAATTTTAGCCATTCCTTCCTTTACAGGATCGCCCTGGGGCTGCTGTCCCTGCTGAAAACCGCCGAAACGGCCGCCCGGCCGGGCCAGCAGGTTGGGCATATAAAAATTCATGGCCACATCTGTTTTATAAGCGGCATCCTCATAGTTCCATGCATCCAGTTGTACCACGCTGGAGGAACCGGCGATCAATGTTCCTTCCGGTGAAACATTGGCAAGCAGGATACCATTTGCCCGCAACACACCAATAACCCTTGAATCTGTATTATAGGCCACGATGGAGCGGATATTGCTGTTCCAGTCGCCCAGTTCGGAAAAATCATTCGAACCTCGAACCGCATTGGCGATCTCCCGCAAGCCTACATCACTGTTCGGCAGGATCAGTCCGGGATAGACCTGTTTTCCTTTTGCATCAATGACCGTACTGTTTCCGGAGGGAACAGGAATATCGGTTCCGGTCTTGGTGATGATACCGTTCTCTACCTGAATCATCCCATTTTGTATCACCTGCCCGTTGCCTACATGAATCGTGGCATTCTTGATGAACAGGATCCCTTTTTGGGCCGGGGCAGGATATACATCATCCTGCGCAAAAACGGGATATACTGTGCAAAATAGAGCGATGGCAGAAAGTATTTTTTTCATGACAATTTTTTTATTGATTATCGGTTTTCATTTCAAGCTGATCGGTATCCAGCAGCCCGTCCTCATGTTCATAATCCTCGCAATGGAGGACCAGCTGCAGGCTGGGCCGCATGGCGCCTATTGCTGCAGGATTGGTTTTTCCTTCAGCGATCATTTTTTGGATAATACGATTGCGTTCGGCTGCGATCTGCTTACGCATGGCCGCATCTTTTTCACGGTCAAAGAATATGGCACCATCAACGATAGTATATAAGGACATGGCATAAATGCTCAGCGGGTTATCACTCCACAGCACCAGGTCGGCATCCTTGCCCACTTTGATACTCCCGACCCGGTCATCCACATGCAATGCCTTTGCCGGGTTCAGTGTAACCATTTTAAAGGCCTGCTCTTCCGTGAGTCCGCCATATTTTACGCTCTTGGCGGCTTCCTGGTTCAGGCGGCGGGCCATCTCCGCATCGTCTGAATTGATGCAGACATTCAGGCCCTCCTTTACCATGATGGCAGGGTTATAGGCAATGGCATCCTGCACTTCCAGTTTATAGGCCCACCAGTCAGAAAACGTGGAAGCGCTGGAACCGTGAGCTTTCATTTTATCGGCTACTTTATATCCTTCGAGTATATGGGTGAAGGTATTTACCCTGAATCCAAATTTGTCAGCCACCCGCATCAGTTCGGTGATCTCGCTTTGCACATAGGAATGGCAGGTGATAAAACGCTTTTTATTGATGATCTCGGCCAGCGCATCCAGTTGCAGGTTCCTGCGCACCGGGAGAATGACGCCCGGACCGGTCTTAGTTTTTGCATCCCTATCCTGCTGTTTCAGGGCATTGATATAATCCGAGGCCCGCTGGAATGCATCCATCTGCACTTCTTCCACGCCCATCCGGGTGTCAGGGTAACGGTTGTTACCAGTGGGCTGCGCGGTGCGTTTTACATTCTCTCCCAATGCGAATTTGATAAAGGGATCCCAGTTCTTGAATTTGAGATCCTCATCATTCACACCCCAGCGTAACTTGATGAGCTGGGTCTGTCCGCCGATCGTATTGGCAGAGCCATGCAGGATATGCGAAGAAGTGACACCCCCGCTGAGCTGCCGGTAAATATTGATATCCTCCGGGTTGAGGTTATCGGCGATCCGCACTTCAGAAGTGACGGAATGAGCACCTTCATTGATGGAAAAGGCAGCAATATGCGAGTGTTCATCAATGATACCGGGCGTGAGATGTTTGCCGGTACCATCAATGACCCTTGCAGATGCATCTGAAATATTTTTCCCGACTTGTACGATCTTTCCGTTCTTGACCAGGACATCCGTCTTTTCCAGTCGGCCATCGCTCTCATTGGTCCATACAGTGGCATTTTTTATCAGGATATTTTCCTGTGCGGGGATCGTTTCATTGCCGTAAGCGCCGAAAGGGAAAGTTATTTTTCCCAGCCGCAACGGGAATTTTCTTCTGACGCTGTCCTGTTTCTCTTCAGTGGGTTTTACATAGGTAGCGGCCCATGAAATTTTATTACCTGCAGTGTCTTCACCGTTGCCCTGCCAGTTATCTGCGCTAACAATACCTGTCAAACGGTATTGGGCAGTTACCCTGCCGCCAAAACCTCCGAACCCTCCCATCGGACGGTTCATCATGGGTGCTGCATTGCTGTCGCTGCGCACGGAAGGCCTTCTCATGGCTGCAGCGGAAAAACTCAGTTTCACCGTTTTGCCATCATAAGTGAATTTGGTTGTCAGGGTGTCTTTGGCGATCACACTGGCAGTTGTCGCATTTTTTACATCCAACAGGTATTCAGTATTGGCCATACCTGCGCTGATGATAAGCTTATACTGGCCCTTCGGATCATTCCAGGCATCCTCATTCACTTCATATTTTTTCCCCTGTACCCAGTTCTCGATGATCTTTGTCTTTTCATTGAATAAACTCCCCGTAGTGATCAGGAAATTCGCCAGCTTACCTTCTTCCAGGCTGCCGACCCTGTCATATACGCCAAGCAGGGTAGCCGGGGTTTTTGTCATCGCATCCAGTGCCCTGGCTTCACTCAGGCCGTATTCAATTGCTTTGCGGAGATTGGTCCAGAATTGTTTGATGTCTCTCAGATCGGCTGACGTGATGCAAAAATTGATATTCGCTTTTTCCAGGGCAGCAGGATTCAGTGGGGCCATTTCCCAGTGCTTCAGGTCAGTGAGAGAAATAAAACGTGCATCATTGGGATCTTCCACGTCCTGGGTTTGGGGAAAATTAAGGGAGACAATGAAAGCAGCTTTGGTCGCAGCAATATCATTGATACGCTGGTATTCGTTCCCGCCTCCTTTCAGTATATATTGAACGCCGAATTCCTTCCCGATCCGGTCAGCCCTGATATCACCCCACTTATCCGTGGCTTCAAATATCTGCGGGAGGCCCTGGTTATCATTCCATGCCTGCAGACTCAGGTTGATGCCTTCTTTCGAGGGGTTTGATTTATACCACTGGCCATCCAGATAGGTTTGGCGGAGCAAGGCCACACTGCCCATCATGGAACTGGGATAGGATTGAGTGGAAGTGCCTTTATTGAAGGAATAATTTGCTGAAGCTTTTGTTTTGATCATGACCAGGTTCTCTTTATCCGTTGCCAGCGAAACAAAGGCACCGGTGCCGCGGGCGATCCCATCCTTGCTGTGGGTGAGGACAGAACCAAAACCAATATCCCGCAATTGTTTTGCCTGTGCATCGTCTGCTGTAAATAATTTGGAGGCATCGGTCTCCGGGTGAATGGCCTGGTTCCAGTCAAATGGTCCTTTTGTGTTGGTACTGAACTGTTGCTGACCGAAAAAATTTAATGCTCCCGTACCCTGCTGGCGTTGGGGTTGCGGCATGCCATAATCGGAATAAATATCGATTAGCGAGGGATAAATGAATTTGCCTTTGCAATCAATGACGACGGCATAATTGGGGATCGTGCTGGCGGCAGGTCCGATGGACAGGATCTTACCGTCGCGGATCACCATGGTGGCATTTCGTAAGGTATCCTTTGCGCTCCTGAGGAGGGTTGCATTGGTAAATGCATAGGTGCCGGTCCGTACATCGGCCACCCCATTCACGGGAAACGTGACCTGGGAAAGAACCGTTTTGCTGAAACAGGAAAATGCAGGCAGCAAAAGCAGGTATTTTGGTTTTCTCATTGTGAAAATTTTAAGTGTCGAATATAAGGTAAATGACAATAACCGGGAGCGGTTATTTAATGAGAAGGGATACGAAATTCCGGCTCCAAACTTGCGGCATCACCCTAAGTTTTTTAACTTTGGATATAATCATTCCGGAATGGTTTCAGTCCGATCAATGAACTATTTACCTGATTTTTCCTTCTCTCCGCATATTGACCAGGTGGGGGTTGAAGAAAGAGCTGCCCGTTTCACCAAAAGGAGTATTAAAAAACAATCAAAACTGAACGGGCTCATGCTGGTATTGAATATGATTGACCTGACCACCCTGGAAGGAAAGGACAGCGATGGCAAAGTGAAACAGCTCTGTTATAAAGCGATGCATTTGCATGATTCCTTGCCCGGGCTGCCCACGGTGGCGGCGGTCTGTGTATATCCGAGTATGGTGAAAGTGGCCAGGAAAGCATTGGGAGATTCGGGTATTAAAGTGGCATCAGTGGCCACCGCATTTCCCAGCGGACAGGCGCCCAGGGAGGTCAAGATAAGGGATACTAAATTCGCTGTGGCCAGTGGCGCCGATGAAGTGGATATGGTCATCAGCCGCGGTAAATTCCATGCAGGGGAATACGGTTTTGTCTATGATGAAATAGCCGCGGTCAAAGAAGCTTGCGGGAATGCCCGCCTGAAAGTGATACTGGAAACAGGGGAACTCGGAACGATGGACAAAGTGCGGAGAGCCAGTGATATTGCGATGCATGCTGGTGCTGATTTCATCAAAACCTCTACTGGCAAGATCCAACCTGCAGCCACCATGCCCGTGACCCTGGTGATGCTGGAAGCAATAAAAGACTTTTATTATGCGACCGGCAAAATGGTGGGCATGAAACCGGCCGGCGGTATTTCCAGGTCGAAACTGGCCCTGCATTACCTGGTGATGCTGAAAGAAGTGCTGGGAGAGGACTGGATGAATAATCATTGGTTCCGCTTTGGAGCCAGCAGCCTGGCCAATGATATACTGATGCAGATCATGAAAGAGAAAACAGGGGTTTATCAGGCTGCAAATTATTTTTCCGTTGATTAAAATTTCATGCCAGGATGCAAAAAGGAAACGCAAAGAGATCATAAGAAATAGCGCATTGCGAAACCTGGCGACTTTGCGTGAAATAAAAAGATCATAAGCGAACAGGATGATGCAATGTGCGACCTGCCGGCCGGCGCAACAAACGATGATTCATATTCATGTCGCCGGTAACATAAAAAAATATTTATGCCTATTGCAAAAAAAAAGAACTTCAAAAAAAATAATACGGTCAAATTGAAATTTGACACCGGCTGGCAATATGCGCCGGCACCGGAAAGTAAAAGTTCTGCTACCATCGCACCACGCTATGATCTGTTCATTAATGGTGAATGGGTAAAACCTGAGAGCGGGAGATATTTTCATACGATCAATCCTGCCAATGAAGAAAAACTCAGCGAAGTGGCGGAAGCTGGTCAGGCCGACGTTGACAAAGCCGTTTCTGCTGCCCGGAAAGCCTATGAAAAGGTCTGGAAAAAAATGCCTCCAAAGGAAAGAGGAAAATATATTTTCCGTATCGCCCGGATGATGCAGGAAAAAGCAAGGGAGCTGGCCATCATTGAATCCATGGATGGAGGCAAGCCGATCCGCGAAAGCCGTGATTTTGATGTGCCCACCGCTTCCAACCATTTTTTTTACTATGCAGGCTGGGCCGATAAACTTGAATACGCATTTCCCAACAGGATGGCGGAACCGCTGGGTGTTGCAGGACAGATCATTCCCTGGAATTTCCCCCTGCTGATGGCTGCCTGGAAGATCGCACCAGCCATTGCCACCGGGAACACAGTAGTATTAAAGCCCGCCGAAACGACACCGCTGACCGCATTAAAATTAGCAGAGATCATCCGGGAATCGGACCTGCCCCCGGGGGTGGTGAATATCATCACGGGAGCAGGTGCTACCGGGGCTGCGATTGTCAATCATCCTGATATCAATAAGATCGCATTCACCGGTTCAACGGAAGTAGGAAAGATCATCCAGCGTGCCATAGCCGGGACGCATAAAAAAGCCACCCTGGAACTGGGCGGCAAGGCTGCCAATATCATTTTTGAAGATGCGCCGATCGACCAGGCCGTGGAGGGCATTGTCAATGGCATATATTTTAACCAGGGCCATGTTTGTTGCGCGGGTTCCCGGCTCTATGTGCAGGAATCAGTGGCCAAAACAGTGATCAGGAAATTGAAGGACAGGATGGAGTCCCTGATCGTTGGAGATCCGCTGGACAAGAATACGGATATCGGCGCCATTAATTCAAAACAGCAATTGGAAACGATCCATAAGTACATCAAGATAGGCAAAATGGAAGGCGCAGAAATGTATGAGAGCAGTTGCGCCCTTCCGGGAAGAGGATTCTTTTGCAGGCCCACTTTATTCACCAACGTGGCGCAAAGCAACCGTATCGCTCAGGAGGAAATTTTCGGACCTGTGCTGGCCGTTATGACTTTCCGGACGGATGATGAAGTGATCGAAAAGGCCAATAACACACCTTATGGATTGAGTGCCGGGGTATGGACGGACAAAGGCTCAAAGATATTCAACATGACAAAGAGAATGAGGGCGGGTGTCGTATGGGCCAATACATTTAACAAATTTGATCCTTCTTCTCCTTTCGGAGGGTATAAAGAAAGTGGTTTTGGCAGAGAAGGAGGATTGCATGGATTGTTGCCTTATTTAAACCTGGTGAACTAAACCCTGTTCCCTGGAGGGAACATTATGATATGGAAAAAACATCTATAAAAAAATCATCCCTTCATATCGGTGAGGACGGATTGGAGAAAAAGATATCGTCCAAAAGACTGGAGGTATTAAAGACCTATAAGATCTATATCGGCGGACAATTCCCGCGCACGGAATCAGGACGCTATTATATCCCTGTGAATAATGCCGGTAAAAAGCTGGCCAATGTCTGCCGCAGTTCCAGGAAGGATTTCAGGGATGCGGTAGTGGCTGCCCGGTCGGCCTATGGTAGTTGGAGCACGAGGGCCGCTTTCAACCGGGGTCAGATCCTATACCGGATGGCAGAAATGCTGGAAGGAAGAAAACCCCAGTTCATCCGGGAACTGATAGAACAGGACAATGGAAAGCAAAAAGCGGAAAAAGAAGTGAATCTTGCCATTGACCGCCTGATCTATTATGCCGGTTGGTGTGATAAATTCCAGCAGATCATTAGTGCCGTGAACCCGGTCGCTACTTCTCATTTTAATTTTTCCGTGCCCGAACCCATGGGGGTGGTATCTGTTATTGCCCCGCAGGCGAACAGCCTGATCGGCCTGGTATCTGTCATTGCCCCGGTGATAAGCGGCGGCAATACCTGTGTGGTACTGGCATCAGAATCAAAACCGCTTTGCGCCATCACTTTTGCCGAAGTATTGAATGCTTCTGACCTGCCGGGCGGGGTAGTGAATATCCTGACCGGAAGCGCCACGGAATTGTCCGAATGGTTTGTCACCCACATGGACGTGAATGCCACCATTTATTGCGAGCATGACAGCACAGTGCAAACCATGATGCGGGAAAAATCGGCACTGAACCTGAAGCGGATATTCTTTTATGATAATATTAAATGGGAAAACCCGGCGGGGCAGTCACCTTATTTTATATTTGATACCCAGGAAATAAAGACCACCTGGCATCCGGTGGAAAATATTGCCGGTGCCGGTGGCAGCTATTGAGGATGGGCGATATGAGGGTTTAAACATAATTTCATGCACGCTAATAAATTTCTCCTTGTACTGGTTCCGGTCATTACCTGCACATTCGTCCGGGCACAGTCAGATTCAATAAAGATCTTTTCTGACAGCAATTCAGTGATCGTTCATGCCGACCCGCGGCTGGACCTGCTGGTCGAGAAACAAGCTGAGATCAACAGGATCACATCGGTCAAACGCACGGATAAAGGGTACCGCCTTCTCATTATCAGCACCAATATCCGCAATGATGCCATTGCAGCCAAGGCAAAAGTGTATTCTTATTTCCCCGAATTAAAGGCTTATCTGTGGTATCAATCTCCTTATTTCCGGGTAAAGGCCGGAAATTTTAAAGACCGCAAGGATGCGGAGGATTACCAGAAAAAGATGAACCGGCTTTTTCCCAAAGGTGTTTTCATCATGAAAGATGAAATTGAGATGAAACCGAAAAAGGAAGGAGATATGAACGACGATGGTAATTGAAATGGATCACTTTCTATGAATGATCCGGCGGAAACATCTTCAGTCAATGACACACGTGCTGCCCGTCTATTACTGTTATAAACAGTAAATTTGCCCATGCAAGAAAAGATCAGGTCGCTGGCAAAAAAATACAGGGAAGAATTCATCGGCATCCGGCATCACCTGCATGCCCACCCTGAATTGAGTTACCAGGAATTCGAGACCTCAAAATTCATACAGTCCAAACTGGAGTCTTACGGTATTCCCTTTAAAATAAATGCGAAGACCGGTGTGGTAGGCCTGATCAGGGGCAGGGATCCGGGGAAAAGAGTGATCGCCCTCCGTGCTGATATCGATGCCCTCCCGATCACTGAAGAGAATGAAGTGCCATATAGATCCCAGCATCCAGGTATCATGCATGCCTGCGGCCATGATGTGCACTCGACCTGCTTACTGGGAGCATCTAAAATATTGCAGGAACTGCGCAATGAATGGGAAGGGACCATCAAACTGATCTTTCAGCCCGGTGAGGAAAAAAATCCCGGTGGCGCTTCCCTGATGATCAAAGAAGGTGTATTGAAAGATCCGGAACCGCAGGCCATTCTTGCCATGCATGTGCATACGGGTATGCCGGCAGGAGATTTCAGCTTTCGCAGCGGGAAAGTAATGGCCAGTGCCGACGAGATCTATATCACCGTCAGGGGAAAAGGAGGCCATGCGGCTTCCCCGCAGCTGACCACCGATACCATTTTGATCGCTTCGCACCTGGTTGTATCCCTTCAGCAACTGATCAGCCGTCATAATGATCCGTTCAATCCTTCCGTACTTTCCATTACCGCTTTCAACGGGGGATTCACCACCAATGTCATTCCTGCGGAAGTGAAACTGATGGGCACTTTCCGCTCCATGGATGAGGACTGGCGTTTCAGGGCCCATGCCCTGATCAAAAAAATGTGCAAAGATATTGTGCAGGGTATGGGTGGTGAAGCGGATGTCCATATTGACGTCGGCTATCCCTGCGTGATGAATGATGAGAGACTGACGGCTGCAGCAAAAGCAAAAGCAGCAGAATTTTTTGGTGCTGCGCATGTCAGCGAAACGGAATTACGCATGGGAGCAGAGGATTTCGGTTTTTATGCACAAAAGGTACCCGCCTGTTTTTTCCGCCTGGGCACCATGAATAAGGAAAAGGGGATCATTTCCGGCGTGCACACGCCCACTTTCAATATTGATGAAAATGCCATCGAAAAAGGTATGTCCATCATGGCCTGGCTGGGAATCAGTTTACCCGTTCAATAAATATTGTTTCCCCGTTTTTCTTTCTGTCCGCGGACAATAATCATACCCGTAATTTTTTATATTCCGTACATTGCAAACCCTTATGGATTGTGCGATTCGTTGATTAAAATGTATCATTATGTCATCTGATCTGAGGAAACAGCAGGCGCTGGAATACCATGCCAAGGGCAGGCCGGGAAAAATTGAAGTGATACCGACCAAGGAAGCGAAAACGCAAAGGGACCTCTCCCTGGCCTATAGCCCGGGTGTGGCCGAACCCTGCAAGGAGATCGCTGCCCATATTGAAGATGTTTATAAATATACGGCCAAAGGGAACCTTGTGGCGGTTATCAGTAACGGCACGGCCGTGCTGGGACTGGGTGATATCGGGCCTGAAGCAGGCAAGCCGGTAATGGAAGGGAAGGGGGTGCTGTTCAAAATATTTGCGGATATTGACGTTTTTGATATTGAAATAAATGAAAAAGACCCTGAGAAACTCGTAGAGATCATAAAATCACTGGAGCCTACATTCGGCGGAATCAACCTGGAAGACATCAAAGCCCCGCAATGTTTTTATATCGAAAAAAAATTGAAGGAGCAGCTCCGTATTCCCGTTATGCACGATGACCAGCATGGCACAGCCATCATCAGTGCAGCCGCCCTGCTGAATGCACTTGAAATACAAAAGAAAAAAATTGAAAAAGCAATATTTGTTGTCAGCGGGGCAGGGGCCGCCGCGATCGCCTGTTGCCGTCTCTACGAAGCCCTGGGCGCCCGCCATGAGAATTTCCTGATGTTTGACAGCAAAGGGATATTGCATAAGGGAAGAACTGATCTGGATGAGCTGAAACGGAGTTTTGCCCACGTCGATCATGAAATGTCGTTGTCTGAAGCAATGAAAGATGCGGATGTGTTCATCGGTTTAAGCGTTGCTAATTGTGTTACGGCTGAGATGGTAAAAAGTATGGCTAAGAATCCCATCGTTTTTGCCATGGCCAATCCAGACCCGGAGATCAGCTGGGATGAAGCCACTGCTGCCCGCAAGGATATCATCATGGCCACGGGCCGAAGTGATTATCCCAACCAGGTGAATAATGTGCTGGGCTTCCCCTATATTTTCAGGGGTGCACTGGATGTACGGGCCTCACAGATCAATGAAGCCATGAAACTGGCAGCCGTGAAATCCCTGGCTGAACTGGCGAAGACACCGGTACCGGATATTGTGAACATGGCCTACTCCGAAAAGAATATCATTTTTGGCGAGAATTATATCATACCCAAACCGCTGGATCCGCGCTTGCTGTCAACCGTCGCCCCTGCCGTGGCAAGAGCTGCCATGGACAGTGGGGTGGCACAGCATCCCATCACCAACTGGGAATCCTATATCACCAACCTGGATAAACGCCTCGGGCTCGATAACCAGGTGATGCGTATCATCGGCAACAAGGCAAAACGTGATCCCAAACGGATCGTTTTTGCGGAAGCAGACAATATCAAGACCCTGAAAGCCGCACAGATCATATTCGACGATGGGGTAGGGTACCCGATCCTGCTGGGGGATGAGAACGATATCAAACAGACCGCACTGGAAAACGGGATCGATATCAGCGATCTTCCCATATTTGATCCGCGCAGTGACGCCACAGAAGAAAGACGCAATAAATATGCTGAAATATTTTTCGCCGACAGGGGAAGAAAGGGCTTTAATGCCTATGAAGCCAAAAAAGTCATGAGTGACCGCAACTATTATGGCTGTATGATGGTGGAATGCGGCGATGCTGACTGCATGATCTCCGGCCTCACTAAGAATTATCCGGATACGATCCGGCCGGCCCTGCATTGCATCGGCACAGAAGAAGGGGTCAACAAGATCGCCGGGATGTACCTGATGCTGACCAAGTCAGGGCCCTTATTTTTGGCCGATACGACGGTGAATTTCAACCCTTCCGCAGAAGAACTCGCGGATATCACACTGATGGTGGCAAAGGAGATCCGCAATTTCAGCATCACACCCCGTGTGGCCCTGCTCAGTTATTCCAATTTTGGAAGCAGCAATTCTCCCGAAGCCAGGCTCGTGGCAGAAGCCCGCGGGATCGTAAAAAAGAAAATGCCTTCCCTGGTGGCGGATGGAGAAATGCAGGCCAGTGTGGCATTCAATAAGGAACTGATGAAAGAGAATTATCCTTTTTGCGAACTGGTGGACAAGGATGTCAATACCCTTATCTTCCCCAACCTGGCATCCGGGAATATTGCCTACAACCTGCTGAAAGAACTGGATACTGCTGATGCTGTGGGCCCGATCCTGCTGGGACTGAAAAAGCCGGTGCATATCCTGCAATTGGGCAGCTCGGTAAGAAGCATCATCAATATGGCCCTGATCGCGGTAGTGGATGCCCAGCACAAGACAAAGAATGCCACGGAAGAGATCGTCAAAGGCTCCCGTTGGTGGAAACGGTTCAGGAGAAAGAAAACAGAAGAAGTATAATCATCAGCAGAAAATCAAAATAACACAACGGGCATTCAATCATCAATGAAAAAAAATCTTTTCATAGCTTTTGAAGGGATCGACGGGAGCGGTAAAAGTACCCAGGTCAAATTGCTGCAGGAAAAGCTCATCCGGGCCGGGCAGAAGGTTTATTGCACAGCCGAACCTACCGATAGTCCTATCGGGTCCCTGATCAAATCCATCTTCCGCCATCAGATGGAGGCGGATGATAAGACCATTGCGGCTCTTTTTGTTGCGGACAGGCTGGATCATTTGCAAAATAAAAAAGATGGTATCCTGAAAAAAATGGAGGAAGGATTCACGGTGATCACGGACCGTTATTATTTTTCTTCCTATGCCTATCATGGTACGCATATGCCGATGGACTGGGTGATCGCAGCGAATTCCCTGAGCGCAGAACTGTTAAGGCCTGACCTCACTATTTATGTCGATGTTTCCCTGGAGGAAAGCATGAAAAGACTGAAGAATGGCAGGAACGCTACAGAGCGCTATGAGACCATGGAAAACCTCCGCAGGGTCAGGGAAAAATATTTTGAAGCTTTCGAAAAACTGCAGGCAACGGAAAAAATATTTGTCACGGATGGCAACAGGGACACGGATATCATTGCCGGGGATATCTGGGAGCATGTATCGAAGCTGATCAACTAAACTGTTTTTTACCCGATCTTTTTTCCAACTGTTGCAAAGTGGCTTTCAGATCCCTGGGCAGGGGCGCTTCCAGCTGGTATCGCTTATGATCGGGCCCGGTAAAGGATAACCGGGCTGCATGCAGGGCCAACCGATCCAGTATGGGCTTTTCCGTTTCTTCATTCTTTGAGAGTTTATACCCCGCTTTTAAGGAAGAAACATAGACCGGTTTTCCGACCCCGTACATTGCATCACAGGCAAGCGGATGCCCCATATATTTTGCATGAACCCTGACCTGGTGCATGCGGCCGGTATGGATCCGGAACTCAAGCCAGGAATAAAGACCAAAATCCTCCAGGACCCGGTAATCCGTCCTTGATTCCTTACCGCGTTTTTTACTGATCTCCGACCTGTCTTTCCCGTCATTTTCAAAAATTGGTACATGGATGCTGCCGTTTTTATTCACGAGCGAACCTGTCACCAAGCCTAAGTATATTTTTTCGGTTTGCCGGTCCTGGAATTGCAGGGAAATATGCTGGTGAGCTGACTGGTTTTTTGCAAACAGGATCACTCCGCTGGTATCCTTATCCAGGCGGTGAACGGTGAAGATCGTTCCGAACTTTTCCTGTAATATTTTTTTTAGGGAGATCTCTTTTCCATCCCTGTCAGGTATGGACAAAAGACCGGCCGGTTTATTGACAGCTATGAAATCTTCATTCTCAAATATGACCTGGGACCTCAGATCCATAAAACATTTTTCTACCGGGAGTAAATAATTTGTGTGGTTCGGGGAATTCGTTTATCAGTGCTTCCCCAGCCATTTCAGTTCCCTGATCTCTTTTTCATCGAGGTAACGCCATTTACCCCGTTCCAGGTTCTTTTTTGTGAGACCGCCGAACAATACCCTGTCCAGGTTTTTTACTTCATAACCCAGGTATTCAAACATGCGCCGCACAACGCGGTTACGGCCACTGTGCAATTCCAGGCCTACCTGTGACCTGTCACGAAGATCGGCCCAGGCTACTGCATCGGCTTTTGCCGGCCCGTCTTCCAGGGGAATACCCTCCGTCAATTTTTCCAGGTCCGTTTTCTGCAGGGGTTTATCCAGGCGGATATGGTATACCTTTTTTATTTCATGACGGGGATGGGTCAGTTGCTGTGCCAGTTCCCCGTCATTGGTCAGTAATAAAACACCGGATGTATTCCTGTCCAGCCTTCCCACAGGGTACACTCTTTCATCGGTGGCATGGCGGATCAGCTGCAATACGGTCTTTCTCCCCTGCGGATCGTCGGTAGTGGTGATATAATCTTTGGGTTTATTAAGCAGGATATAGACCAGGTTTTTCCGGATGGAAATTTTTTTCCCGTTCAGCCTGACCTCATCTTTGACCGAAACTTTTTGCCCGGGTTCCCTGACCAGCCTCCCGTTCACTTTTACTTCATTATTCCTGATCAGTGCAACCGCATCCCGACGTGAACAAATACCGCAGTGGGCGATGAATTTATTCAATGGCATTGATGAGTTGCCGGCCTCCTCTCTGCGGATCACGGTACCCGGATTCCCGGTATTGATTTTTTGTAAGCCCGGTCCCATTCCCCGTTTCTTGAACCCGGTGCCCCGAACCTTGCGCCTTGAAACTTGTGCCTTGAACCTTGAACCTTGTCCCTTGTCGCTTGTTTCTTCGCTCTCAGCTTTCCATTTCCTTTTTTCCTGCTTAAATCCTTCTTTGATGGAAGCGTTGCTTTTTTTCTTCATGAACTTGGTGAAATGGCCTGCCGGTATATGCTTTTTCATGTATGGGATTTCTGTTTTACAACAGTAAGAAAAATAAGTTGAAAGTTCAACCCTTATTGGCCAATTGACCGCAGGCGGCATCAATATCCCTGCCCCGGCTATGCCTCAATCGCACATTCACCTTATGTTTTTCCAGGTAGCTCATGAACGACCGGACAGTAAGCTCATCCGGTTTTTCAAAACTTGCAAAATCGATCGGGTTGTATTCGATGATATTGACCAGGTCAGCCGGTACCTGGCGGTAGATCCTTGCCAGCTCTTCGGCATCCTTCAGCGAATCATTGAAATTCCTGAACAGGATATATTCCAGGGTGATCTCATTTTTGGTCTGTTTGTAAAAATAATTCAGGGCTTCCACAAGGGACCTGATATTATTGCTGTCATTGATGGGCATGATCTCATGTCTTTTGGCATCGTTGGCAGCATGCAGGGAAAGCGCCAGTTTGAATTTTACCTTGTCATCACCCAGCTGACGGATGGCCTTTGACACACCGGCCGTAGAGACCGTAATGCGGCGAGGACTCATAGCCAGGCCATCGGCGGAAGTGATCCTTTCTATCGCTTTCAGCACACTCTTATAATTGAGCAGGGGTTCACCCATCCCCATAAATACGATATTGGTGAGTTTTCGCTGGTAGGAGGTCTCACACTGGCTGTTGATAAAAGCAGCTTCATCATAGATCTCATCAAAGTATAAATTTCGTTCTCTTTCCATATAACCGGTTGCACAGAATTTACAATTCAATGAGCAACCGATCTGCGAGGAAACGCAGGCTGTGAACCTGTCTTCTGAGGGAATGAGCACACCTTCCACGAAATGGTCATCCGCCGTTTTAAAACGGGTCTTCAGCGTACCATCTGCAGATTGCTGGGTATGGTCTATCATTAATGCCGGGAGCGAGAAATCTTTTTCCAATTGCTGCCGCAGTGATTTACTGAGGTTGCTCATCTCTTCAAATTGCGTGGCATGTTTAAGCCAGAGCCATTCCCAGACCTGTTTGGTGCGGAATTTCTTTTCGCCCAGGCGCTCAAAATATTCTTCCAGCTGATCAATGGTCTGATGTCGTATGTTCAGGGTGCTTTGCATGGGGCTGCAAAGATAACGATGCTGAAGGCGGAAAGATTTAACTTGCAGCCCGTAAAATAAGATCAGTATGCAACCAGTCTATATTGTTGATGCCCTGCGCACGCCTGTTGGAAAATATGGTGGGGCCCTGTCCCGGGTCAGGCCGGATGACCTGCTGGCTCATGTGATCAGGTGCCTGCTGGCTGCCAATGAAAATGTGGATGTGAATGCCATCGAAGATGTGATCGCAGGTGCCGCCAACCAGAGCGGGGAAGATAACCGCAATGTTGCCCGGATGGCCGCCTTGCTGGCAGGCTTGCCGGTAAGTGTAGGAGGGGTTACAATCAACAGGCTTTGTGCTTCCGGCATGCAGAGTATCATGGATGCCGCCCGTGCCATTCAGTGTGGCGACGGGGAAATTTTTGTTGCCGGAGGGGTGGAAAGCATGACGAGAGCCCCTTTTGTAATGAGCAAAGCGAATGAGGCCTGGAACCGTCATGCCGAGATCTTCGATACCACACTGGGATGGAGATTTGTCAATAGAAAACTGGCGGCCATGTATCATCCCTATTCCATGGGTGAGACGGCAGAGAATGTGGCCAGGCAATGGAAAATTTCAAGGGAAGAACAGGATCAATTTGCATTACGCTCACAGGAGAAATATTTCAACGCAAGGGAGGAAAAAAAGTTTGAAGACGAGATCTGCCCCGTGGAAATTGAAAAGAACGGGCTGATCAGCTGGGTGACGGAAGACGAACACCCGAGGAAAACTTCAATCGAAAAACTGGCTGCTCTGAAACCTGCATTCGCAGAGGGGGGTACGGTAACTGCCGGGAATTCATCGGGCATCAATGACGGGGCCGCTGCTTTGTTGCTGGCTGGTGAAAATGCGGTAAAAAAATATTCTTTAATACCCCTGGCGAGAATAGTATCCATGGCTATTGCGGGCGTGGATCCTTCCATTATGGGTATGGGACCCGTACCGGCCACCCAAAAAGCTTTGCAAAGAGCAGGGTTAAGTATAAAAGATATCGCGCTGACCGAGCTTAATGAAGCTTTCGCCTCTCAAAGTATTGCCTGTATCCGTGAACTGGGCCTGGATGAAGAAAAGGTCAATGTCAACGGCGGCGCGATTGCCATCGGGCACCCCCTGGGATGCAGTGGTGCCAGGATCGCTGCTACTTTATTGCATGAGATGCAGAAGAGGAAATCAAAATATGGTCTTGCCACCATGTGCGTAGGAGTAGGACAGGGGGCAGCGATCATTTTTGAATCTATGTAACATTTTTTCCTGAATTTCGTTAACGTCATTTAAACTCCGGTCATGAAAAAGGTTTTATTTGTTTTCGGTTTAGTAGTTTCATATTTAGCCATACATGCGCAAAATGATTCCCTTCAGCAATTCGTCGGAACCTATAAATTCCCTGACGGAAGCGTGGTATCTTCTGTGGCAGTTTCCATGGAAGATAGCACGCTGAAGATGTCCTCGGAAGCTGGCAATTCAAGCCTTAGCAGGCTTGGCATCGATTCCTTTGTGATCGACAGGTTCAATGGTACAGCCATTTTCAAAAGGGATAATGATAGAAAAGTGAACGGCGTTCATATTGAAGCAATGGGCTATGTACTGGATGGAGAAAAACTGCCTGATAACAAATGGGAATTCACAGAAATAAGATTATTATCCGTTCTTGATCAAAAGCAGATGTATCAGAATTTGTACTGAAGGATACCGGACTGGTCGATTGTATCCTGTTTCCCGCTTTCCAGGTTTTTAATATTACAGGTATTCTCTTTTAATTCATTCTCACCGATAATGATCACAAAGGGGATCTTTTTATTCTCTGCATATTTGAATTGCTTATCAAATTTAGCAGGCTCATGATATAGTTCGCTACGGACGCCCCGGCTGCGTAGCTGCTGCATGAGTTCATAGGACCTTTCGCTTTCTTTTTTCCCCAGGTTGAAGAAAAGAACCTGCGTCCCGGCATGAATATCAGCCGGGAAAAGTTCCATTTCTTCCAACACATCATAGATCCTTTCCACGCCAAAAGAAATGCCCACTCCGGGAATACCGGGTACACCGAAGAGGCCAGTGAGGTCATCATACCTTCCGCCGCCGCCAATGCTGCCTATTTTTATTGCGGACGGAGCCTTTGCTTCGAAAATGGTCCCGGTATAATAATTAAGTCCCCGCGCTAACGTAAGGTCGACCTTCATTGGTGCTTTACAGCTTGCCAGCAAGTATCTCAGATCTTCGATTCCTTTTTTGCATGCTTCATTCTTTCCCAGGAGCAGATCAAGGGAAGCCAGTTTTTCTTCGTTGTCTCCTGTAATATGCAGATATTTTTCAATGATACCCAGGGGCCGGGTTTTCAGACCCTTTTGCATCAATTCATCCTTCACTTTTTCCCATCCTGTCTTTTCAAGCTTATCAATAGCAATGGCAATATCGTTCATCTTACTACCAGAAAACTCAGCCAAAGCAGTAAGGACCCTTCGATGATTGATCCGTAATTCATAATTCGTAATTCCTAAATGTGTAAATACTTCCTGGTAAATATTCGCCAGCTCCACTTCATTCATCAAAGAATGGCTTCCTACCACATCTGCATCACACTGGTAAAATTCGCGGTACCTGCTTTTTTGTGGCCGGTCGGCCCGCCACACAGGCTGGATTTGATAACGCTTAAAAGGGAATGCAAGACTTTTATGATACATGGCCACGTAGCGGGCAAAGGGAATGGTCAGGTCATATTTCAAAGCCTTTTCCGTTATCCCTTCAACACTTTTTCCTGTCAATATTTTTTCGAAATCTTCCCTTGCCTGTTTCAATTTTCCTGGGTTATCCAACCCGTTGTTCAGTATTTTAAAAATCAGTTTATCACTTTCATCTCCGTATTTTCCCAATAACGTTTCCAGGTTCTCCATCGAAGGTGTTTCCAACGGCTCAAAACCGTATAATTCAAAAACAGACCTGATCGTATTAAAAATGTAATTGCGCTTGCGGACTACTTCAGCATTAAAATCCCTGGTGCCCTGTGGTATGGATGGCTTGCTTTTCATTATTGCCCGTTACCGGTTGCCGGTTGCCGGATAATTTTTTTACCGGATGAACCGGTATTTCTCACTGAGTTTATATGTTTGCGGATGATCGCCTCGCAGGCTTCTTCGATCAGCTGGTAGGAATAATGATAATCGGATTCGGTACCAAAATACGGGTCCGGCACATCCCTGTTTTTTCCCGGGAACAATTCATTCATCAGCAAGTCAATTTTATTGCCGTCAAATTTTCTTCCGGCGATCAGTTTTATTTCCTCCATCACATCCTCGGCCAGTGCATAGATCTTATCAAAGAGGAGAAAGTCATCAGCCATGAATTTTCGTGCCCGCTGCCGGCCGATATCGATCCCGTGCATCATTGCAACTTTTTGTGAAAGGGGGTGGGGCGGGTTTCCGATATGGTAGATCTCCGTACCGGCGCTTTCCACACTCCAGGGCAACCCGGCAAGGAATGCTTTATGCTGTAAGATGCCTTCGGCCAATGGACTCCGGCAAATATTTCCCAGGCATACCATCAGGATCTTCATGCTGCAAAAATGTTGCAATTTGAGGGATTAACTTAAATTATTTATCAAGATAATGAATGTGTTATGGAATCAATATATAAACGCATCTTACCGGTATAAAACTTCAGCTATGACCAATACAGAAATACTGCAATCGGACTACCTCGATATCGTATTCGAGAACCGAAATAAAGCCTATGGCGCTTATGCCCTGCGGCGGAATTATGAGTCTCGCCTGCTGACAGCGCTGCTCGCCGGACTGACCCTCTTAGGGGTAGTTGTACTGTTCAGTTCATTCAAAAAACATCGCGCGACGGCTGTGAATTACTATAAAAAAGGGGATTCAGTGGTCATCACTTCTGTCATCCTGCCTCCGGATAAACCGAGGGATGAGATCAAACCATTGGCGAAACATCCTGCAGCGCCACAAAAAATCGGAAGTGTCCGGGATGTGAATATCATCAAGATCAGGCCTGATGATGTTGTAAAGAATGTGGTTCCGCTCAATGCTGATATAAACAATAAACTCATTTCAGATCATTATAACCCCGGTGACAAGGATAACGGCATTCCTCAAAGATCAACGACAAATGATGCCGGCAATACAGGGAGCACTAAAACAGGCGACGATAATATCAATACGATCGATATCATTGAAAAAGAACCTGAGTTTCCCGGCGGACAGGCAGCACTCATTATATTTTTAAAGGAGCACCTGCGCACCCCGGAAAGCCTTGAAGCGGGCGAAGCAAAAACAGTCAAAATAAAATTCAAGGTGGAAAGCGACGGAAGCGTGGATAAATGGGAGATCGTTCAGAGTGGCGGTAAAGAATTTGATGAGGAAGTGCTCCGGGTTTCCAAACTCATGCCCCACTGGATTCCGGCCGTTCAGAACGGGGTAAAAGTCCCGGTTTCTTTTATCGTTCCGGTCACTTTTGTGGGAGTGGAACAATAAAATTTTTTAATTTTCCGTCCCTAAATGACCCGGCATGCTCGAAGACTATGAAAGGAAGAAAAGGAAACAGATCTCCCTGATGCGTTCCATGATGGATTATACCATGGGGACCATCATCCTGCTGATCGGGACATTTTTTTTCTTCCGCAACCGGATCAATATCTGGGTCAATGATTACCTGCGGCCACCGGATGCATTGGATAAACTGCTGGGAGTGATTTGCATCTTGTACGGGAGCTGGCGCATATACAGGGGATTTCAGAAAAAATATTTCCGATGACCCCTGCCCGTATCAAGAAAACTGGCCGGGACCTTATGATCGCCGCTTTATCCATCCTGGCGGGCTGCATTGAGAGTACGGATAAAAGCAAGTTCCCGGATACACCGGCCAGGGGCGCCATTACCATCAGTGCAGACGAGTCGTTCAAACCGGTGGTGGATGAACTGGTAAAAGTGTATGAGTCCAACTACCCGAAGACGACGATCAACGTGCTATACAAACCGGAAGCGGAGTGCTTTAAGGATTTTGGGGTAGACAGTATCAAAATGGTGATCGCGACCAGGGGCTATTCGGAAGAGGAAAGAAGAATAATGGCGGATTCACTGAAAGTGGCACCCTTCAGTATCACGGTGGCGCATGATGCGATCGCGGTCATCGTGAATCCAAAGTCAAAGGATACCATGTTTACCATGGATGAGATAAAAGGTATTTTAACAGGAAATTCAGACAGGGGCCTGGTCCCTGTTTTTGACGGTGTAAAAGCGACCAGCACGGTAAGATTCATCATGGATTCTGTATTAAAGGGCCGGCCGCTTTCTCCGCAATGTATGGCTGCCACCAGCAGTACAGGGGTAATTGATTATGTATCAAAAACAGAGCATGCGATCGGGTTCATCGGTATCAGTTGGATCAGCAATATTGAAGATACCCAGCAACTGGGCTTTTTACAAAAAGTTAAAATGGCAGCCATAGCGACTACTTACGATTCTGCTAAATTTGTTAAAGCCTGGCAGGAGAATATTTACAATTACAGTTACCCGATGGTACGGGATTTGGTTTATACATTGAAGGAGAAGTACAAAGGACTGGCATATGGGTTCGCATGGTTTGTGAGCGGCGAGATCGGGCAGTTGATATTCAGAAGAGCCTACCTGGTACCCCAGGTCCAGAAAAACTTCGGTATCAGGGAAATCAGGGTGAATGAGTGAACAAAAATTTTATATTTACAGGTCAATTAAAAAATTTGAAAATGAAGAAGTTGAAATTTACATTTTTACTGGTGCTGACAGGGTCAGGTCTCTGCACATATGCGCAGAGCCTGCAGGACGGGATCAATAATCTGTACGCCGAACGGTATAAAAATGCCATTGATATTTTCCAGAAAATGGTCTCAGCCAATTCAGCTGATGTGGAAGCGAACTACTGGCTTGGCCAGGCTTATCTCAGCAATGAGGAGATCATGGGTTCAAGGATCGCTGCTGCCAAACAGCTTTATACGACCGCTCTTGCAGCAACCAATAATGCTCCCCTGATCAAAGTGGGGATGGGACACGTGAATCTGCTGGAGAACAAGACTAATGAGGCCCGCAATAATTTTGAATCTGCGCTTACGGCCACGATGGGGAAAAAAGGGAATGATCCCCTGATCGAAGAAGCCATTGGCCGTGCTGTGGCAGCCAGTAAATCGGGTGATTCACAGCGTCCGATCTTTGATTATGCGATCAAACTATTGGAGGATGTTACTCAAAAAGACCCGAAAAATGCGGATGCCTGGGTGATCCTGGGTAATTTATATCGTAAAGTAGATCCGGGCAGTGGCGGCAGCAAGGGTTTCCAGGCATACCAGTCGGCCCTGCAGGCTAATGACAAATTTGCCCTGGCCAGTTTACAATTATCCAAATGGGCTACTTCCATCAAGGATAATGATCAGGTATTACAATACCTGAATGAAGCTGTAGCCAAGGATGCCAAATTCACGGCTGCCTATTATGACCTGTTCTATAATTATTTTTTCCGGTTCAAATTCCCCGAAGCAGAAGATGCACTGAATAAATATATCAACAGTAAACTCCCCGAAAAAGATCCCCAGGATCAATTCCTCTATGCACAGCTCTGCTGGGTCAAAAGGGATTTTGCCTGTGCCATTCCAAAGGCTGAAAGCGTGGTCGCTGCTACAGGCGATAAAACAAAACCCAAGGTATACCGCCTGCTGGCCGACGCTTATTACAGTTTCGGCGATTCCCTTTCGAAAAAAGGAGATTCGGTGACTGCAATGAAAGAATTTTCGGGCGCAAAAAAATACAGTGACCTGTTTTTCCTGAAAAAGAACCCCGAAGATGCCATCCTGAATGATTATAAGCTCAGGGCGCAGATCCTGGCAAAGACAGGGGGCACAGACGAAGAGATCATCAACTGTTATGTACAGGGCGCCCAGGCAGATTCCGTTCTTTCCTCGAAAATTGACTTCCTGAAAGAAGCAGCGGGCATCTTCGCTGCTCAGAAAAAATATGTTCAGCAGGCAATGTTCATCCAAAAGATCATCGATCTGAAACCCACGCCTGTCATCAACGATTATTTCGACCTGATGCGGGCATACTATAACAATGATGAAAATACAAGATCAAGGGATGAAGCCATTATGATCAGGGATAAATGGCCCGACCAGATCTTCGGGTACGACTGGGCCTTTATCAACTCCAGTATCATGGATACGGTCAGGCTCGACAGCATAGCTGTTCCCGATGCACAAAGTTTATTTGATTTTACCGCAAAGGACACCCTGAAATACAAGAATCAATATATCAAATCGGTGAAATTCCTGGCCGCTTACTATATCAACAAAGCCAGGGATAAGGACAAAGCGCTGGATTTCTTCGGGAAATGGCTGGAAGCCGATCCCGCCAATGCAGTGATGATCCAGGGTTATATTGACCAGATCAAAAAAATGGCCAAAACCCCGCCTCCCAAAACAAACCCGGCAGGTACCAAGGAAAAGACAAAAACCACCGATACGAAAATAAAAACGAAAACCACTGCTACAAAACCTAAACCATCCGCCGATAAAACGAAGAGCAAATCCGCCGGACACCAGTTGGCGAAAAGCAATAAATAATAATCGAAATTCATACGATCCCCTCCATTTCAATGGAGGGGATTTTTATGTATATACGGGAAACTATTTCCAACTTAATAAAGACGAATTCACGCCTCCATTGTACATTTGCGTTGTATGGACAGGGTTATTTATTTGCTGCAAACAACGGCGAATTCCACGGATGCAGGGTCCTATTTACCGGTTGGCTTACAGGTGATACTGGCGGTTGGCCTGGTGGCATTCCTGCTGGCCGTTACGCACTGGCTGGGCCCCAAAAGAAAGACCTCTGATAAACTGCAGAATTTTTCCAGCGGTATAGAAAGCCACGGCGATGCCCGCCAGCCCATGGCGATCAAATATTTCCTGACAGCCATTTTATTCGTGTTGTTTGATGTGGAAGTGATATTCTTTTATCCCTACGCGGTCAATTTTAAAAGCCTGGGATGGAATGGCTTTTGGGCGGTCATTTTATTTGTTGCATTTTTCCTGTTTGGATTCATCTATATCATTAAAAAAGGTGCTTTGAAATGGGAGGAATAGAATGATAGGGAAATTTTGAAATTGGATTTATGTCAAGGCCAGTAACATATAATATTCATCAAAAACCGCTCGAAGCTGATATCAGCATGGCGGAAATGCCGGAAGGACACCAGGGGGAAGGGTTTTTTGCTACTTCCCTGAATAAAGTGATCGGCCTGGCCAGGAAGAATTCCATCTGGCCCCTGCCCTTTGCCACTTCCTGTTGCGGTATCGAATTCATGGCTACCATGGGTTCTCACTATGATCTGGCGAGGTTTGGCAGTGAGCGGGTAGGATTTTCTCCCCGCCAGTGTGACCTGCTGATGGTGATGGGTACGATCGCCAAAAAAATGGGACCGGTATTACGACAGGTATACCTGCAGATGGCCGAGCCCCGCTGGGTGATCGCCGTGGGGGCCTGTGCCAGTAGCGGCGGCATTTTTGATACCTACAGCGTATTGCAGGGAATAGACCAGGTGATACCGGTTGATGTGTATGTACCCGGTTGTCCGCCACGCCCGGAAGCCATCATTGACGGGATCCTGCGTATCCAGGACCTGGTGGCAAAAGAAAGTTTAAGGAGAAGAAATGGTGAGAAATACAAGTCCTTGCTGGAAAGTTATGGGATTCAGTGATGATTGTTCTATGGTTCGATGGATAAATGGTTTGGAGGTTGAATTGAAATATGATAACCATAAAACAATCAAACCATTCAACCATCAAACTATCCAACCCTCAACAATCATCCATGCTTACTACAGATCAAATAAAACAAAAACTTGTTGAAAGATTCGGAGACCAGGTTTCCCGGTTCGAGGAGACCTATGGCATGTTCTGTTTTGAAGCTCCGAAAGAACTGAACCTGAAAGTGCTGAACTTTTTGTATGATGACGAATTCCTGAAATTCCGTTTTCTTACCGATATCTGCGCAGTCCACTATCCCGGCCAGGCAAATCGTGAACTGGCTGTGGTCTATCATCTGCATAACCTGGTGGATAATGTCAGGGTACGTTTCAAAATATTTACTGATATCGGCAAACCTGAAGTATATACGGCCACCGGATTATTTTCCGGCGCCAACTGGATGGAAAGGGAGACCTATGATTTCTTCGGAATAAATTTTATCGGTCATCCTAATCTGAAAAGGATATTAAACGTGGAAGAGATGGATTATTTCCCGATGCGGAAAGAATTTCCGCTCGAAGACCAGTCACGGACCGATAAGGATGATGAGATGTTTGGAAGATAATCGCGCCGAAAGAGTAGTGAAAATAATTGTTATGAGCGCCCTGAAGGGGCGCAA
>CAZZDQ010000007.1:0-18520 GCA_964652845.1 uncultured Chitinophaga sp. | reverse complement strand
CGCAACAAATGTTGAGTTTTGCAATTCAGCAGGGCAAATAACAATAAGATCAAATGACCGAACACCATATAAAATTACCGGAAGGATCGATCGAAAAAACGACCACGACGCTCAACCTGGGTCCCACACACCCGGCCACCCATGGTGTGTTCCAGAATATCCTGGAGCTGGACGGGGAAAGGATCATTTCTGCTGAACAAACCGTTGGTTATATACACCGGGCTTTTGAGAAACTGGCAGAACGCAGGCCCCTTTACCAGATTACCCCGCTCACTGACCGGATGAACTATTGTTCTTCTCCTATCAACAATATGGGCTGGCATATCACTTGTGAAAGGTTACTGGGGATCAGTTTGCCCAAAAGAGTGGATTATCTGCGTATCATTATCATGGAGCTGGCCCGGATCTCGGATCACCTGATCTGCAATTCCATTGTAGGGGTGGATACCGGCGCTTATACCGGATTTTTATATGTGATGCAGTACCGGGAACTCATTTATGAGATCTATGAAGAAGTTTGCGGCTCAAGGCTCACGACCAATATCGGCCGCATCGGTGGATTTGAAAGGAATTTCAATGATATCGCTTTTCAGAAACTGGAAAAGTTCTTAAAGGAATATCCCCGTGTGCTGAAGGAATTTGAGAACCTTTTCATGCGCAACAGGATATTCATGGACCGCACAAAAAATACGGGCGCCATTAGTGCTGAGCGGGCCATGAATTACGGGTTTACCGGCCCTAATCTTCGTGCTGCCGGCGTGGATTACGATGTGCGGGTACAAGCTCCTTATAGCTCCTACGAGGATATGCAATTCAGTATCCCTGTAGGAAAGACCGGTGATAATTATGACCGCTGGCTGGTGCGGTCAAAAGAAATGTGGGAGAGCCTCGGCATCCTTGAACAGGCTTACCGGAAAGTACAGGAATTCAAAGGAGCGGAAGCGGAGGTTTTTCATGCCGATGCACCTGAATATTATTTACCCGAAAAACAGGATGTATATACCAAAATGGAGGCCCTTATCTATCATTTTAAAATTATCATGGGGGAAACGAGAATTCCGGCAGGGGAACTGTATCATTGCGTGGAAGGAGCCAATGGTGAACTGGGATTCTACCTGATCAGTGATGGCGGAAGAACGCCTTACCGCTTGCATTTCCGCCGCCCCTGTTTCATTTATTACCAGGCATTTGAAGAACTGATAAAGGGAGGTATGCTGAGCGATGCGATCGTAACATTGAGCTCATTAAACCTGATAGCCGGTGAAATGGATGCATAATTATTGGGAAAAGTACAATTGGGAAATTTTTCCATAGGAATTCCTTCGGAACAAAATTTCCCAATTCCAAAATCTTGAAATAAGATGATTAAATTTTCTGATGATAAGCTGAAAGAAATAGAGCAGGTAATTGCCCGCTACCCGCAGGGCAAACAAAAAAGCGCCGTACTGCCCGTACTGCACCTGGCGCAAAATGAATTTGGTGGATGGCTTAGCACCGAAACAATGGATTATGTGGCATCCCTGCTGCAGTTGCTGCCCATTGAAGTGTATGAAGTGGCTACTTTCTATAGCATGTTCAATCTCCGTCCGGTGGGCAGGTATACATTTGAAGCATGCCAGACCGGCCCCTGCATGCTCAATGGAAGCGATGAGATCATTCAGTATATCTCGGCTAAACTGGGGATCAAACCGGGAGAGACAACGGCCGACGGGATGTTCACCCTGAAAACCGTGGAATGCCTGGGTGCCTGCGGCTATGCACCGATGATGCAATTGGGAAAAAATTACCGGGAACACCTCACAAAAGAAAAAGTGGATGCCATCGTGCAGGAATGCAGGATGAATGCAGCCACAAAAAATTGATATATGAGAAAATTCATAGGGATACTCTTAATTGGTTTTCTGCTGCCCCTGACTGCTTTTTCACAGGATGGCGGTAAAACGGAGATCATGATGAAAATGCTGGGCTTGAAGAATGCATTGCTGGGCAAAGACAGTGTGGCCTTGTCCCGGTTATTATCTGACGATGTGACCTACGGTCATACCAACGGGCTGATACAGACCAAACAGCAGCTGATCCATGATGTGATGACGGGCGTGCAGGATTATAAAACAATCACGCCGGGCCATATGGATATCAGAACATATGGCAATACCGCAGTAGTAGTAATGGGTTCAAGTGTGAATATGATATTTGCGGGCAAACAACTGGATCTTCAGATGATGATAACATTAACATGGATAAAAATGAATAATGACTGGAAACTGGTGGCAAGACAAAGTGTAAAGATTAATTAATAAAATACCGCGGAGAATGCCCGCCCGGACGACACAGTCGGACAGGCTTCGGCTTCGCCTCGTATTGATATGGCAAGAAAGTTATTATTAGAAAAAGTTGGGATTGAAAACATCCGGCAATATGATGAATATCGCCGCGAGGGCGGCTATCGCAGCGTGGAGAAGGCATTGAGGTCCATGAGCCCGGACCAGGTGACCGATGAGGTGAAAAAAAGTGGTCTGCGCGGTCGCGGTGGTGCAGGATTTCCAACCGGGATGAAATGGAGTTTCCTGGTAAGGCCGGAAGGGGTACCCCGCTACCTGGTTGTGAATGCCGATGAAAGTGAGCCAGGAACCTTTAAAGACCGGTACCTGATGGAAAAGATACCGCATTTGCTGATCGAAGGGATCATTGTTTCTTCATATGCGATCGGTTCAAACCGCTCCTATATTTATATCCGCGGCGAATTTGAATGGATCATAGATATCCTTGAACAGGCCATTGCCGAAGCGAAGCACAATGGCTGGCTCGGAAAGAATATCCTCGGCAGCGGATTTGATTGTGAGATATACCTGCATAGGGGGGCCGGCGCCTATATCTGTGGCGAAGAAACTGCCCTGCTGGAATCGCTGGAAGGCAAAAGAGGGAATCCAAGGATCAAACCGCCCTTCCCGGCTGTAAAAGGATTATGGGATTGTCCCACGGTAGTGAATAATGTGGAAACGATCGCGGCCGTGGTCCCGGTCATCAATGATGGTGGAACGGAATATGCAAAGATCGGTATGGGCAAATCCACCGGCACCAAACTGATCTCAGCCTGCGGGAATATCAACAAACCCGGAGTGTATGAGATCGATATGACGATTCCGGTCGAAGAATTCATCTTCAGTGATGAGTATTGCGGCGGGATCGCAAATGGGAGAAAACTGAAGGCATGCATACCCGGGGGTTCATCAGTACCCATTTTACCGGCTAATCTTTTGCTCACTACAGCAAAGGGAGAGAAGCGGATCATGAATTACGAAAGCCTGGCCGACGGTGGATTTGTTTCAGGGACCATGATGGGCTCGGGCGGATTTATTGTGATGGATGACAGGCAATGTGTGGTCAGGCATACCTATACCCTGGCCCGGTTTTACAGGCATGAAAGTTGCGGGCAATGCAGCCCCTGCCGGGAAGGCACGGGTTGGATGGAAAAAATATTATGGAATATCGAAACAGGTAAGGGAAAGATGACTGATATTGACCTCCTTTGGGATATCCAGCATAAGATCGAAGGCAATACGATTTGTCCGCTGGGAGATGCGGCAGCCTGGCCGGTAGCGGCAGCCATCCGTCATTTCCGGGATGAGTTTGAATGGCATATCACCAACCCGGGGGATGCCCAGAGAAGGAATTATGGATTGGCGGGATATGCCGATCCGTTGCCCACATCCCCTAAAGGGGTGTTGGCAGCGCATTAAAATCAAATTATATGACTAAAAATCTTCCCTTTAGGGGATAAGGTATGGCTGAAGAAAAAAAATTATTCAAAGTAACCATCGACAATATCACGATCGATGTGGAACCGGGCACGACCATTTTAAATGCGGCCCGCCGGATCGGGGGCGATGTAGCCCCGCCAGCCATGTGTTACTATACTCATTTAAAAGGCAGCGGGGGCAAATGCCGCACCTGCCTGGTGGAAGTGGCACAGGGTTCCACGGCCGATCCCCGACCCATGCCTAAACTGGTGGCATCCTGCCGCACAACGGTGATGGATGGCATGGTGGTAAAAAATATCACCAGTGATAAAGTAACCGATGCCAGAAACGGCGTCGTGGAATTTTTATTGATCAATCACCCGCTGGATTGCCCTATCTGCGACCAGGCAGGGGAATGTGATTTACAGGATCTTAGTTATGAACATGGTGAAGAAGGCACCCGCTATGAATTCGACCGGAGAACCTTTGAAAAAGAAGATATCGGGCCTCATATCCAGCTGCACATGACGAGGTGCATCCTTTGTTACCGCTGCACCTATGTGGCGGACCAGCTTACTGACAACAGGGTGCATGGCATCCTGGACAGGGGAGACCATTCGGAGATCTCTACCTATATTTCCAAAGCCATCGATAATGATTTCAGTGGTAATATGATCGATGTATGTCCTGTGGGAGCGTTGACCGATAAAACATTCCGGTTCAAGAACAGGGTATGGTTCACCAAACCGGTCTATGCCCACCGGGATTGCGACAAATGCTGTGGTAAAGTGACCCTCTGGCTCCGTGGCGAGGAAGTGCTGCGTGTTACATCCCGGAAAGATCATTGGGGGGAAGTGGAGGTACTGGACGGTAAACCCGGTTGGATCTGCAATACATGCAGGTTTGATAAAAAAAAGGCCAGCGACTGGGTAATTGAAGGACTGGCCGATATCAGCCGGCATTCTGTCATTTCACAGGGCAAGTATCCCGGTTTGCAGATGCCTCAGGAAACGATCACGAATGTGATGGATGGCCGTGATCCAAAACTGCTGATGGACATTCATGATGTCAGCAATGTGAATGACCCTTCCATTGATCTCAGTGCAATAGAAGGGCCGGCAACAAGCAAAACCTTTGATGAGAATAAATAGATTATGTTTTTTTTATCTGTTGATTGGCCTTTGATCCTTGAAAAAGGTATTTTGATCCTGATCATTATCGGTATCTCATTCTTTATTGCCATGTACACCACGTATGCAGAGCGAAAAGTGGCGGCATGGCTGCAGGACAGGAGAGGGCCGAACAGGGCGGGACCCTGGGGAATTTTTCAGCCCCTGGCCGATGGCGGAAAATTATTTTTCAAAGAGGAGATCATCCCGCTGGCCTCTTCGAAATTTTTGTTCATCCTGGGCCCGGCCCTGGCCATGAGTACGGCCCTGCTCACCAGTGCCGTCATTCCATGGGGAGGCAGCCTGCATATCTTCAACCGGAATGTGTCCCTGCAAATTGCAGATATCAATATCGGTATACTCTACATTTTCGGAGTGGTCAGCCTCGGCGTATATGGCATCATGATCGGGGGCTGGGCTTCCAACAACAAATTCTCCTTACTGGCTGCGATCCGTGGGGCTTCGCAAATGATCTCTTATGAGCTGGCCATGGGATTGTCACTGATCGCGGTGTTGATGCTGACGGGCACATTGCAGATGAGTGGCATCGTGGCCCACCAAGTGCAGGGTAATAACCTCTGGCATGTGATCGTGCAACCGCTTGGCTTCATCATCTTTTTTATCTGCGCCCTGGCGGAATGTAACCGAACCCCTTTCGACCTGGCGGAAGCGGAGAATGAGCTCAATTTTGGTTATCACCAGGAGTATTCGTCCATGAAACTCGGATTTTATTTGTTTGCCGAATATATCAATATGTTTATCAGCAGTGCAGTGATCGTTACCGTGTTCTTTGGCGGGTATGATATTCTGCCCTTTGTGGATGAAAGCAAATGGGGGCTTTCTCAAAACTGGCTGACCATACTGGGCGCCATTTGCTTCATGGCAAAAATATTTTTCTTTTTATTTGTATTTATTTGGATTCGGTGGACCATTCCCCGGTTCCGGTATGACCAGCTGATGAACCTGGGTTGGAAAAAGCTGATCCCGCTGGCCCTGGCCAATATGGTGATCACGGCCCTGGTGGTGTTATGGATGAAGTAACTGGGGATTTTAGTCTGGAGATCTTGAGCGCTAAAAACTGAATACTGAGACCCCAAAAGGACTACATAATTATATTTGAAAAATTTTAAAATAGATGGCTGATATGCGATTGACAACAAGGGCAGTGGAAGTGAGCAGGAAGCCGATGACCTGGCTGGAAAGTATCTATTTATGGAATATCCTGAAAGGGATGTGGATCACATTCAGTCATTTATTCAAGCGGCGGCCTACCATCAATTACCCGGAGAAAAAAAGAAGCTTTTCAAAAGTTTTCCGCGGATTGCAGGTGCTGAACCGGGATGAGGAAGGCAGGGAACGCTGTACGGCATGCGGATTGTGTGCTGTTGCCTGCCCGGCCGAAGCCATTACTATGGAAGCTGCAGAACGTTTGCCGGGGGAGGAAAATTTGTACAAGGAAGAAAAATACGCAGCCAAATACGAGATTAACATGCTGCGTTGCATTTTCTGCGGGCTTTGCGAGGAAGCCTGTCCCAAGGATGCCATTTATTTATCAGAAACCTTTGCGCCTGCAAATTATGCCCGTAAAGGGTTTATTTATAAAAAGGAAGACCTGCTGATACCGCACCCGGTGGATGAACCGGAAGCCTATCAGAAAGCCCTGGCCAGTAAGCCGGGCAAGAGTTAAAAACCGGACTAAATGCTCCCCGCTTGCCGGCGGGGTTTTGTATGGGAATTACGCAAATACTTTTCTGGACTTTGTCTGTCATCGCATTGTTCAGTGCCCTGATGGTAGTGATCAGCAGGAACCCCGTGTATAGTGTGCTCTGGCTGGTGGTCACTTTCTTCGCAATCTCGGGTCATTATATCATACTGAATGCACAATTCCTGGCTATCGTGAATATCATTGTCTATGCCGGCGCCATCATGGTGCTTTTCCTCTTCGTCATCATGCTCATGAACCTGAACCGTTCAACCGAACCGCAGAAGAATAAATGGATGAAACTGGCTGGTATCATTGCGGGGGGATGTTTATTGCTGGTACTGGTGGCTGCGTTTCGCGACAGCGACCTCAAATCGAAAAGTGCGTTGGTGAATGAAGGTAATATCGGGCTGATCGAAAACCTGGGAAAGGAGTTGTTCCATCATTACGTGGTGCCATTTGAGATCAGCAGCGTACTGTTCCTGAGCGCGATGGTGGGGGCGGTGGTGATAGGGAAAAAAGAGTGACTCCCGATTTCTCCCTAAAGGGGACTTGGGCTATTAAATTTATAAGTTGAAAAAAATATTGATTAACAATAAATGTAATTCCAGGTTGACACAAAAATTAAGCAAACTGTTTTTTAATAATATTATTCAACCCTCCCCCGAAGGAGGAGCTTGAGGGGGTTATGCCGATCAATAATTACATATTTCTGTCCATTGCCCTGTTTTCCATTGGCATCATCGGGGTACTGACCCGGCGAAATGCCATTATCGTATTCATGTGCATTGAACTCATGTTGAATGCGGTGAACCTTTTATTGCTGGCATTCTCCAAAATGCATTATCTCAAAGCTGCTGCAGCAAATGCAGCCACAACGACCGGGACGGACGGGCAGGTATTTGTTTTTTTTATCATGGTGGTGGCGGCTGCCGAGGTCAGCGTAGGACTGGCCATCATTGTGATGCTGTACAGAAATACGCATTCGGTGGATATCAATTTTTTGAACCGGTTAAAACATTAGAGAGGATAATAGTTGAATAATATGAAAGTCTATACTTCACTGATCATATTGCTGCCGCTGGCGGGTTTCCTGGTCAACGGGCTGGGAAGGAAACTATTATCCAAACAGATCATCGCGCTGAAAGCATGCGGGGTGATTGCATTTGCATTCATTTTAAGCATACTGGCCTTTATCGAAGTGAAAAATAACGGGGCGCAGAACCTTCATTATTTTGATTTCATCAATGTAGGATCTTTAAAGATCCCCTTTACCTTCCAGGTCGACCAGCTTTCCGTGCTGTTCATGCTCATCATTACGGGGGTCGGCTTTATCATTCATGTTTATTCAACTTCCTATATGAAAGAGGAGAGCAGGGAAGGCTACGGAAGATATTTCTCTTATCTCAACCTCTTTATTTTCTTCATGCTCATCCTGGTGATGGCCTCCAACTATGCCGTGATGTTCATCGGTTGGGAAGGGGTAGGGCTTTGTTCTTATTTACTGATCGGGTTCTGGTTCAGGAACAACGATTATAATAAAGCGGCGAACAAGGCTTTTATTATGAACCGTATCGGCGACCTGGGCTTCCTGGTCGCCCTTTTCTGGTTATTTGCCAGGCTCGGCAGTTTGAATTATACGGATGTATTTGCAAAAGCCGGCCAGCTTGGGGTTACCGATACCACGGTCATCACGATCCTGCTCTTCGTCGGTGCAACAGGGAAAAGCGCCCAGATCCCGCTGTATACATGGTTGCCCGATGCTATGGCCGGCCCGACACCTGTTTCGGCATTGATCCATGCTGCCACGATGGTAACAGCAGGGGTATACATGATCGCAAGAAGCAATATACTGTATTCCTTAGCCCCGCTCACCGGCGATGTTGTAGCGGTGACCGGCCTCGCGACTGCCCTGCTCGCTGCTTCGATCGCTTTAAAACAGAATGATATCAAGAAGGTGCTGGCTTATTCAACCATCAGCCAGCTGGGATTCATGTTCCTCGCCCTGGGCGTGGGCGCCTACACGGCTGCCGTATTCCATGTTATGACCCATGCATTTTTCAAAGCGTTGCTATTTCTTGCAGCCGGCAGTGTGATTCATGCCATGGGAGGAGAGCAGGATATTCGAAAGATGGGGGGCTTAAGGGGTAAACTGAAGATCACCTGGATAACTTTCCTGGTTGGCTGTATCGCTATTGCGGGCATTCCTCCCTTCAGCGGCTTTTTCTCAAAGGATGCGATCCTGCTCGGTGTCTTTGAACACAATAAAATTCTATACGGCATTGCCCTTTTCGGTGCATTGCTGACAGCTTTTTATATGTTCCGGTTGCTGATCCTCACTTTCAATGGAAAATTCAGGGGAACAGGAGAACAGGAACAACATGTGCATGAAAGTCCATGGCTCATGACCTTGCCGCTTATCCTCCTGGCTATTCTGTCTTTTGCAGGCGGTTTCATCGGCATCCCGGATTCGATCATGCCTAACGGAAACAAATTATCCGCCTTCCTTTCTCCGGTTCTTGGTTCACAAACCGGTACTATGGTTACTCATTCCACAGAATATATGCTGATGATCCTTTCAACAGCCCTGGTCCTCGCAGTGATCGGTTTTGCCTGGATGCGATACCGGGTCTACAAGACGGAAGAAAATAAAGGGCTGGGAAAGATCCTGGAAAACAAATGGTACGTGGATGAGCTGTACCAGCAACTGATCGTAAACCCATTGCAAAAACTGGGCGCTTTCTGTAATTCGGTGATTGAAAATTCGGTGATCGATGATATCGTGAATGGGGTAGGCAGGGCTGTGAATTTCGGGAGCCGTCAGCTGCGCTTATTGCAAACCGGGCAGACGGGTCTCTATGTTTTACTGATGGTAATCGCTATGATCGTGATCTTTATCCTTCAATTTTTCATCAAAAAATAATGAATAAAATATCAGACCAATAACATGCTTGCTGTTCTGCTCATATTGATCCCCCTTATCTCCGGACTGACCTGTTTTTTCATTCGGGATGCCAAAACAGCCAGGGGATGGTCCTTTGTAACAGCATTGTCAACGCTTGCAGTGTCCATAGCGACACTGGTCGTCAAAAGCAATAGCAACCTGCTGTTTCATGCGAACTGGATGCCTTTTTTAGGAAGCAGTTTTTCTCTCGGGATGGATGGGTTGAGCCAGGTACTGTGTTTGCTGACAGCAGTGACCTATCCCTTGGTATTTTTAAGCACCTGGAAAAACAATTATTCCGGCGCCCGCAATTTTTTTGCGCTGATGCTGCTTGCCCAGGCCGGGATGATGGGTGTATTCCTGGCAGCGGATGCATTGCTTTTCTATTTTTTCTGGGAACTGGCCCTGGTACCCATGTATTTTCTATGTTCACAATGGGGTGGTGAAAGAAGGATACAGGCCACTTTTAAATTCTTTATTTATACATTTTTCGGTTCGGTACTGATGCTGATCGGTATCATTTATCTCCAGTCAAAGACGCCAGATCATTCCTTCAGCATCTTCTCTTTCTACAGGTTGCAGACCACGTTGAATGCAAATGATCAAACCTGGCTGTTCTGGCTGTTTTTTGTTGCTTTCGCCATCAAAATGCCGGTATTTCCCTTTCATACCTGGCAACCTGATGTCTATGAGCAATCTCCCACCGCAGTGACAATGATACTGAGCGGGGTCATGGTCAAAATGGGATTGTACGGACTGATCCGCTGGCTCTTGCCGGTCATTTCTGTCGGTGCCTACCAGTGGAGCGATTTCATTCCCCCGCTGGCACTGGCGGGACTGGTCTATGCTTCCCTCATCGCCATGCGGCAGGATGATCTGAAAAGACTGGTTGCCTATTCATCGATAGCACATATCGGTTTGATGTGTGCGGCCTGTTTCGGGGTCAACCAATATGGCATGCAGGGCGTAACGATACAATTGTTCAGCCACGGCATCAATATCATCGGGCTCTGGATGGCGATCGAATTCATTGAGCAAAAGACCGGGACCAGGAAAATGTCAGAGTTGGGCGGACTGGCGAAGCGATCACCTTCCCTGGCGCTATTCTTCGTGATCATTGCTCTCGCCAATATTGCCTTGCCGCTGACCAATGCTTTTGTAGGGGAATTCCTGATGTTCAACGGATTGTTTCATGCGAATTCGGATTATTATCTCTGGTGGGTGATTGTTGCCGGCATGGGCATTATCCTCAGTGCGGTCTATACGCTGAATATGATACGCCGGGTCTTTTACGGAGATACAGGCAGTTTTTCAGATAAGATCGTTGATATAGGCCTTACTGAGAAACTGGCTTTCATCATTATTGCCGGATTGATCTTCTGGGCGGGGATCTATCCGCAGACCATGCTGCATATCAGCGACAGCACTTCCACCCAAATTATTCAAAAGATTAATGTGGTCCATTTCAACCCTAAGCAATAACACGAGCTATGAATGCATTGATATTTTCGGCGGCCTGGGGCGTTCTGATGATGTTCAGCGGGATCATTTTCAAACAGAAAAAATATATCCGTTATACCGCTCTGTTGGGGATCGTACTGTTGGCAGCAGTGAATATCCTTGAAATGTACGGAACGGTTCTCTTTCGTATAGATACATGGGGCATGCTTGCCTTCGACCGGTTTGCATTGGTCACAGACGGCATTATCTTCATATCAGCCTTTTTATATTTCCTTTTATCGGCCGGGGATATGGAGGACGTGGGCATCAATTATGCTGAATATTTTTCCCTTGTCTTCTTTATCCTCTGCGGGATCACCATTACCTCATCCTTCCGTTCCCTGCTCACCTTATTCCTGGGCATTGAGATCATTTCCATCCCGCTTTATATCCTTACCGGCGCCGATAAACAAAACCTCAAAAGCAATGAGGCTTCCCTCAAGTATTTTTTACTGGGCGCTTTTTCCACGGGCATCATGCTCATGGGGATCGCGCTGGTCTATGGCGCACTGGGCACTTTTGATACGAGGGGGATCGGAATCATCGTGCAAAAGGTATCCCCGCTGCTCACCGCCGGCATGCTGCTTCTTCTTTTTTCCATGGCCTTTAAGGTGTCTGCAGCGCCCTTTCATTTCTGGACACCCGATGTATACGACGGCGCTCCCACCGTTTTTACATCCTTCATGGCCAGCATTGTGAAAGCTGCGGTATTCATCGCATTCATCCGTTTGTTCGATGAGGCTTTTTGGGCAATGAAATCCCAGCGCCAGTTTGTGATCACCCTCCTGATCCTGGCCACCCTGCTGATCGGGAATATCACGGCAGTGTTCCAGCAAAGTGTCAAACGCATGTTGGCTTATTCCAGCATTGCGCAGGCAGGATTCATGCTTTTTGCCGTATACGCCCTGAATGATGAGGCCAAAGAAGGCATCTTGCTTTATATCTCTGCTTACAGCCTGGCAACGATCGGCTTGTTCGCCGTACTGATAAAAATGAAAGATTACAGTTTTGAAGGATTTAATGGATTTGCCAAACAACAGCCGATAGCGGCAGCTGCCATCACGGTCTTTCTTTTTTCCCTGGCGGGGATACCGCTTACGGGAGGTTTCCTTTCCAAATTCTACATGCTGAAATCAGCCCTTGATGGGGGCGGAAAGCCGTGGCTGGTCATTTTTGCCGTGATCATGGCCGCCGTCAGTATCTATTATTATTTCCGGATCATTCAATGTATGTATTTTAAGCAGGCAGAGGGAAATGCCCAACAATCCCTTAGTTTTTCTCCCTTGTTTAAAGTTACCCTGGCCTGTTTGGCGGCATTATTGATCCTGCTTGGCATTTTTCCGGGCCTGGTATTGGGATGGTATTATTTTTAGCGACTCCTGCTGAACAGCCCCGGTTTCCCCAATAGCTTTTATTCGTAATTTCATCGAATGAAGTTTGGAGACGTGATAAGGCTCGCATTCCGTACGATCCGCAGTAATAAACTGCGTACGGGCATTACCGTCGCCATCATTGCTTTCGGGATCATGGCCCTGGTGGGTATCATCACCGCCATCAAGGCAATGAACCAGAAATTCTCTGAGAGTTTTTCCACCATGGGCGCCAATGGTTTTACCCTGCGTTACAGGGAAAGGAATATTCATTTTGGAGGGGATAACCGGACTGAACTGAAACTCACCAAAAAAACGGGACGCAAAGAGAAGATCTCCGACCTCGGCAAAAAGATCACGAAAAAAGAAGCTGAGACCTTCATCAAACAGTATGATTTTCCCTGTACCAAGGGACTTTCTCTTTTCGGCAACAGGAATAATATTGCAGCTTACAAAGGGAAAAAAACATCTCCCAACATTACGGTTTTCGGGGGGGATGAAAACTTCCTGGTGCTGAATGGCTTTGCCGTGATGGCAGGACGGAACCTGAATACCCTTGACGTGCACACCGGCAGGAATGTATGCCTCCTGGGATTCGATGTTTCCAAAAAACTTTTTCCGGGAGGTCATGATAAAGCGGTCAATGCCGTGGTGCGCATCAATAATATCCCCTTCAGGGTAGCCGGGGTATTGGAAAGCCGCGGCTCCAGTTTTGGCTTCAGCAGGGATAATTTGGTCGTTACAAGCTATGAGAACGCTGAACGGAATTTTTCAATAGGATCTTCCTATGTGATCGGCATTGAGACGCTCACCCTTCTGCAGGTCAATGATGCGATGGGCGAAGCGGAAGGCAGGTTCAGGGCCATAAGGAAACTTGACCTGAAGGAAGAAAATAATTTTGTGCTGGACAGGAGTGACAGTATTGCCGAAAAAGCCATCAACAGCCTCCGGTTTCTGACCATTTCAGCGATGGTCATTGGCCTGATCACCATGATCGGAGCAGCCATCGGGCTGATGAATATTATGCTGGTATCCGTGTCGGAACGGACCCGGGAAGTGGGGCTGATCAAGGCCATTGGCGGAAAGAACAGGAGCATCAGCCGGCAATTCCTGCTGGAAGCGGTCCTGATCAGCCTGATGGGAGCATTGATCGGCATCCTGCTCGGGATAATGGTAGGGAATCTTTTTTCACTGGTCCTGAATACGGGATTCGTGATCCCCTGGAACTGGATTATCTATGGTATCGTTCTCTGCACGCTTGTGGGCCTTTCAGCCGGTTTATACCCTGCGCTGAAGGCAGGCAGGCTGAACCCTATTGATGCACTGAGATACGAATAACAACCGTTCATATAACACCCCCCTCCTTATGAAAAAATCACTGAAAAATCATCTGTACAAAGGGGAGCAAGGGGAAAAAAACCTTATCTTGACGCCCCGTCAGTAAAAAATAAACCCCGAAAAATTTTTTTTAAAAGTTTTTTCTTAGCATTGTACGTTCTTATAACAGGTTTTTAATCATCAAAAAAGTCAAAAATTAAAACAATCATTTATGGCAGACGTAAAACCAACTGCATCGGCTTCCGTGAAGTCTACATCGGTGCAACCGAAAAAAAGCAGTAATCTGATCTCCTGGGTGGCACCAGTCATTTGCGTACTGGCTGGGTATGGCATTTGGCGCTATATTTTAGGAAACCAGGATGCATTCGTGGAAAAGGCAAGCGGATTTTGGCCCCAGTACCATACCTTAAAGAATTCAGGGGATGCCCTTCACCGTATCTACCTCGGCGGTATCATCGTTCCCCTCCTGATCGGAATGTTCCTGATGGTCATTGTTTTTTCAATTGAAAGGTACCTGACCATCCGCAAAGCCCTTGGAAGTGGTTCTATCGCCGATTTTATCCGCAAAGTACAATATAACCTCGCCAACAGGAATGTGGATGCAGCGCTTGCTGAATGCGATAAACAAAAAGGTTCTGTAGGCAATGTGATGAAAGCCGGTCTTCGTCGCTACAAAGAAATGATGTCTGAACAAGGTCTGAATACTGATCAGAAAGTGCTTGCCATTCAGAAAGAAGTGGAAGAAGCCACAGCCCTGGAATTGCCCATGCTGCAGAAAAACCTGGTTTTTCTGTCCACGATCACTTCGGTGGGTACCCTGATCGCCCTGTTGGGAACGGTATTGGGGATGATCCGCTCCTTCTCCGCCCTTGGTAGCGGCGACAGCGGCGGTGCCAGTACGACCACCCAGCTGGCAACCGGTATCTCCGAGGCCCTGTATAATACGGCATTGGGGATCGGTACTTCAGCCCTGGCCCTGATCATGTATAACGTATTTACGACAAAAATTGACGCGATCACATACGGAATCGATGAATCCGGTTTTACGCTCACCCAAAGCTTTGCTTCTCTGTATAAATAAAGCATTTGTTTTTATGGAATTATGAGGTTGATTCATCTAAAAATAAAGTAAGAAATGCCAAGTGTTAAAATACCGAGAAAGAGCACTTTTACCGATATGACTCCCTTTGTGGATGTGGCCTTCCTGATCCTTTCATTTTTCATCATGGCCACCAAGTTCAAGCCGCAGGAGGCAGCCGCTGCCAGGCCGCCCAGTTCGGTTTCTTCACAGGACCTGCCTGAAAATGATGCGATCATGGTCACGATCGATACCACCAGCAGGGTCTTTTTCAGCGTTTTGTCAGATAAGGATAAATCCGTTTATGACCAGGTGATCCAGCAATTGAATAATGACAGAAAACTGAACCTGACCAAGGAGGAAATGGCCAGTTACAGGAAATTGAGCGGCATCGGCGTTCCATTTTCCAAGCTTGCCAATTTTCTGGCCTTATCGCCGGATGACAAGGCAAAAGTGAACCAGGAAGGGATCCCGGTTCTCGATACCCTCAATAATGAACTTGTTTGGTGGGTCGGTGCCGCAAAAAAGGTTTATTCGGACCTGGGTCATCCACTCAAATACCTCATCAAGGGGGATAATAATTCAACCTATCCCGCATTTGAAGCAGCCATTGCTGCCTTCAAAAAGAATGATATCTATAAATTCAACCTGGTGACGGCATTGAAAGATATTCCCAAAGGATCGGAATTATATAATCAGAATATGAAATTGAATGCCCATAAATAAATGGGAAATAATTTTTTAAAAATAAAATGACCATATATGGCAAGTATTGAAGAAGGCGGTGGTGGCGGACATAAACAGGGACCGGGCGTAAAAAAAGCAAAGAAGCTCTCCACCCGTGTGGATATGACACCGATGGTGGACCTGGGTTTCCTGCTCATCACGTTTTTCATCTTCACGTCTACCATGACCACACCCAAGGCACTGAAGTTGAATATGCCGAAGGATGTAAAGGATTCCACCAAGCAGAATGAGGCCAAGGAATCAGGAGCATTGACGATCATGCTGGGTAAGGCCAACCAGGTATATTATTATGAAGGGCAATTGAAAGTGGACGCTTCGGGGAATAATTTCAAACAAACGACCTTTAAACAGATCCGGGATGAAATTATCAATAAGCGGAAAGATGTCATGTCAAGGCATGTGCATGATTACAGCAACCCTGAAAGTGTATGCAAAAGAATGCAGGAAGATGCCAAAAAAGCCGGTGATCCTGACTGGCAAAATGCCTGCCTGGACCGCGACCTGGTTGTCATTATCAAACCTGATAAGGACGCCACTTATAAGAACCTGGTGGATATCCTGGATGAAATGACGATCAACGGGGTGAAGACCTATGCGATCGTGAAGATCACCGATACGGAATACGGACTGGTGCAGGCAACCGAAAAAGCCCATGGTATAAATTAACTGCTGCAATTATGGAAATCAATCCCTTGCAGCATCTAATATAAAAATGAGATAGATTATGGAAGCCAATAAAATTCTTACTGCGGATATACTGGACATCATCTTTGAAGGAAGGAACAAGGATTATGGTGCCTATAATCTGCGACAGACATACAACAGGCGCATCATGCGGGCCCTGGTGATCACGGCCGGTGTAGCTTTATTGGCCCTGCTGGGCCCTTTCCTGGCTAGCAAATTAAGCAGCAGCAATCATAATAAACAAAAGCAGACCGAGGTAACCCTGCAGGAGATCAAGCAGGAGGAAAAGAAGATAGAACCGCCTCCCCCGCCGCCGCCGCCAAAACCCGACCCTCCCAAGGTGGAAATGAAACAATTTACTCCTCCCGTGATCAAAAAAGATGAGGAAGTTCAGAAACCGCCTCCACCCCAGGAAGAACTGGAAAAAGTCAAGATCGCCGATGTGAACCAGAAAGGAGTGGAAGAAAATAATGTTCCGACCGCCCCGGTGGTGGACCAGGGAAAACAGATCGTGGAAGAAAAGAAACCTGACGAAGATGAGAATAAGATCTTCGATAAAGTGGAGATCGAAGCCAGTTTCCCGGGCGGCGATGCCAAATGGCGGCAGTTCCTGGAAAAGAACCTCAATGCCAGCACGCCGGTAGACAACGGGGCGCCCGAAGGCACCTATACCGTTACGGTCCAGTTCATCGTGGATAAAGAAGGAAATATCAGCGATGTGCATTCCATTAATGACCCCGGTTACGGGATGGGACAGGAAGCTGTTCATGTCATCCAAAAAGGACCCAAATGGAACCCCGCCAACCAGAACGGAAAGGCCGTAAAAGCTTATCGCCGTCAGCCGATCACATTCGTGGTACAGGGTGAACAATAAACGAATTGAATGCAAACGAAGACCCTCGCGATAGCGGGGGTTTTTTATTTTACAGCTCGCCGATGAATTTTACTTTTGATACATGAAGGAGAATAGAACCTGGGAGGATACCATCGTTGCCATTGCCACGCCTCCCGGTATCAGCGCTATTGGCATGATACGACTTAGTGGGTCGGCAGCTTTTTCGATCATCGGGCGGTTATTCTCTTCCAAAGACCTCTCAGCAGAAAGATCACATACGGCCCATGTGGGTTTCCTGAAATTTCATGATGAGATACTGGACGAAGTGGTCGTTACCCTTTTTAAGGCTCCTCATTCCTATACCGGCGAAGATGTGGCGGAGATCAGTTGTCATGGCTCACCTTTTATCCTGCAGCAGGTAGTGCAGGCCTGTACGGAATACGGAGCCCGGCTGGCAAAGCCGGGTGAATTCACCCAACGGGCCTTCCTGAACCGTAAAATGGACCTGGCGCAGGCGGAAGCGGTGGCCGACTTGATCGCTTCCGGAACGACTGCTTCGCAGAGAGCCGCTATGAATACGATGCGAGGCGGTTTTTCAGCGACCTTAAAGTCATTGCGGGATCAGCTGATAAGATTTTCGGCCCTGATCGAACTGGAGCTGGATTTCAGCCAGGAGGATCTGGAATTTGCCGACCGGGCTCAATTATATGCCCTGATCAGTGAACTGAAGGATGAAACGGGAAAGCTCATCCGCTCCTTTCAGTGGGGGAATGTCATCAGGAACGGGGTCAGCGTAGCCATTATCGGCAAACCTAATGCGGGCAAATCCACTTTACTCAATGCTTTGCTCAATGAGAACCGGGCCATTGTCAGCGAGATACCGGGCACCACGAGGGATACCATCGAAGAGGTTTTGAGCATGGATGGCATCCTGTTCCGGCTGATCGATACGGCGGGGATCCGGGAGCATACCACGGACCTGATCGAAGCTGCGGGGATTGAACGCAGCAGGGAAAAAATGAAGAAAGCTGACCTTGTGATCTATATTTTTGATGCGGACAAGGAAGATCCTGTTGAAATAGCAAGGGCCAGGTCAGCGTTCATGGACTCGGGTACACGGTTCATCCTGGTAGCCAACAAGATCGACCTCATGGGGGAAAATGCTGCCGGGAAAAAGTTCAGCGAAATAAATGATGTCGTTTACATTTCAGCCTCAGCATCCCTTCACCTCGGCAAGCTCCGTTCAAAGATGACGGAACATTACCTGCAAGATAATTTAAAAGCCGAAGATCCGGTGATCACCAATGCCAGGCATCTTGAGGCTTTACAAAAGGCCGGAACTTCGCTGCAGGCGATAAAAGAGGGACTTGATAAGAAATTGAGCGGTGACCTGCTCGCCGTGGACATCCGCAA
>CAZZDQ010000006.1:70064-85477 GCA_964652845.1 uncultured Chitinophaga sp. | reverse complement strand
GCGCCTCGGGCACCATCAATGCCAGCTGCCGCTTCCATGATTACGAAGAAAGATTACCACAGGAAACGGAGCTGATCACCTTCCGTATCATACAGGAGCTCATCAATAATATCCTGAAGCACAGTAATGCACAGTTCATCCACCTCACCGAGAACATGCACGGCGACCGGCTCTTTATCCGCATTCACCATGACGGCAAGGGCCTGCTGCAAACCGATTATGAAAAACTGACCCGCAGCGCCAAGTCGGGCATCGGCCTGAAGAATATCAACAGCCGCCTGCAACTGATCCGCGGGTCCATCAATTTTGAAAAAGATATTTCGCAATCATTTTACAAGGTCACTATCGAACTGCCCTTTGAGCATACCATTGAATAATATTCCCTCTTTACGATCCTGTATCCTTCATATATGAAAAGCTATCTTTAATTTTGCATACGCATCCCATGGAAGCCATTAAAGTAGCCATAGCAGATGACCATAAGCTGTTTCGCAGGGGAGTCATACTTTCCCTCCGTCCCTTTTCCAACCTGAAATTTGTGCTGGAAGCCGCCAACGGTGAAGAATTGCTGTCCGGTATCGCAGAGAACACTCCCGACGTGGTGCTGATGGACCTGCGCATGCCCGGCAAGGACGGGATCGACGCTACCAAGAGCATCAGCAAGGAATACCCGAAGATCAGGGTCCTGGTCCTGACCATGTACGAAGATGAACGATTTGTTTATCACCTGATGGAGAACGGAGCCAATGGTTACCTGCTCAAGAATGCCGAACCGGCTGAGATCCGGAAGGCCATCATGGATGTGTACGAGAAAGGGTATTACCTGAATAATTTTGTCAACCGCATCCTGCTGAAAAAATCACATGCCCGCCAGAAAACAGTGCCCGCGCTGAACAACGAGATCAGCCTCACCGATAAGGAAAAGGACGTGCTGCGTTTTATCTGCATGGAATTTACGGCCACCGAGATCGCCCAGAAAATGGATATCAGCCCGCGTACCGTGGAAGCCATCAAGGACCGGCTTATGGAACGCTTCGGGTGCAAGAATACGGCCGGGCTGGTCTTCTTTGCCGTCAAGAATAACCTGATCGAATGAGCTATTAGAATTTCATCTCCGGGATCTCTCCCTCCACGACCAATGTACCCGCCGTTTTTTGCCTGATCTCATCCACCGAAATACCGGGCGCCCTTGAAATAAGTTTGAACCCTTTATCGGTAATATCCAACTCGGCCAGGTCAGTCACGATCTTTTTTACGCAACGCACACCCGTGAGCGGTAAAGTGCAGCGCGGGAGCAATTTGGACTCGCCCTTTGGATTGGTATGCATCATGGCCACAATGATATTCTTTGCACTGGCCACCAGGTCCATGGCCCCGCCCATCCCCTTCACCAGTTTGCCAGGGATCTTCCAGTTCGCAATATCCCCGTGCTCACTCACCTCCATCGCACCGAGTACGGTGAGGTCCACTTTCCCTGCCCTGATCATTCCGAAACTCATGGCTGAATCAAAGAAAGCAGAACCCGGCACCGTGGTAATGGTCTGTTTCCCCGCATTGATCAGGTCTGGATCCTCCTCGCCTTTGAACGGGAAAGGCCCCATGCCCAGCAAACCATTCTCACTCTGCAACACGATCTTTATGCCGACGGGTATGTAATTCGCCACCAGTGTGGGAATGCCAATGCCCAGGTTCACATAAAATCCGTCTTTAAGCTCTCCCGCGATCCGTTGCGCTATTTGTTCTTTTGTCAAAGGCATATGGTCTTGTCTCAGTTTTGTTTTCTCATCTTTCCCTCACCGTTCTTTGCTCGATCCGTTTTTCATAATCCTTTCCCTGGAAGATCCGGTGCACATAGATGCCGGGCGTATGAATAAAATTGGGGTCCAGTTTGCCGGCAGGCACCAATTCTTCCACTTCAGCGATCGTTATTTTACCTGCCATAGCCATCAGCGGGTTGAAATTGCGGGCCGTTTCATGATAGACCAGGTTTCCGTTCTCATCTCCCTTCCATGCTTTCACGATGGCAAAATCGGCTTCAAATGCCATCTCCAGTAAATATTCCTTTCCATTGAATGTCCGCTGCTCCTTGCCCTGCGCCACCTCCGTTCCGGCGCCGGCGGGTGTATAGATGGCCGGCATCCCATAGCCGGCAGCAAGGCAGCGGGTAGCCAGTGTGCCTTGGGGGATCAGCTCCACATCCAGTTCGCCACTGAGCAGTTGGCGTTCAAATTCCGCGTTCTCGCCCACATAGGAAGAGATCATTTTTTTTATCTGTCCATTTTTCAGCATGAGCCCGATACCGAAATCGTCAACGCCCGCATTATTGGAAATACAAGTGATCCCTTTTACGCTTTTCCGCACAAGTGCAGCAATACAATTCTCGGGTATCCCGCAGAGTCCGAAGCCACCGCACATGAGCACGGCCCCATCAAATATATCCCTGACGGCCTCGTCCGCATCCGTTACTATTGTTGTCATATACAGGTTTCGGTAAAGATACTTGATAATAACTTTTGAAAAGATGATACGACCCGCACATGATCACCTGTTTTATTCTCCTGTATCGGTTGAATCGGATTTCCCCCGGTAATGGACCGGTACAACCTCTGTGCTGATGGAATCCATCATGGCTTTGAATAAGGACGGATGTGTTTTGTAATAGGAAAAACTCTTCATGAATCCCTCCCGTGAGATATGATGCAGGCTGAAAATAAGGTTATAATATTTCAGGTCTTCCTTTGTCTGGTCCAGGGAGGAATCCTGCCTGATGACATAATCACTGACAAATACATCGGCACGCATCAGGTCGCGGACAAGGCCCTGCATATCCTTTGGCAACAAAATACCCGAAGGGACGGATGCATGATGACCGCAACCTGCGAGGGTACAGAACAGGAGGCCGGTGAACAGTAAGCATTTCATTTCAGTTCTTTGTATGCGGCGATATTCGTGATATCCAGTTTGGTGAGCAGGTCATGTGCCCGGCTTTTCTGATCCGCATTGGCACGGCTGAATACTTTCACCAGTTCATTGCTTTTCCCCTGGAAAAAGGTCTGTATCGCCATGGAGTTGGGATTTTCGGTATTGATCGTGTTGAGGAAATTCAAACAATTCAGCAAGCCCGTCCGGCCTGCATCCTCGTTCTCATAGAAAAGATCCATTCCCGTACGGTAATAAGCATAGATCGCATCATGGAGCAATGCATAGCGGTTATTATTGAAATTCTCCGCCAGCCAGTAGCGGTTGCGCTGTCCTTCAAAGGATTTCCAGCCGGAAATGTCCTTGTTTTCGGGCGCATTATTGACGATGTTCCAGGCTTTCTGAAAAAAAGGATCCCCGCCGCGCAGGGAAAAGGAATCATAATCAAGTCCCAGGATCATATCCACATAAAAGACCAGCTCCGCGGTGATATTGGCAGCCAGCGGGTCATTGCCCTGGATCCGGTTCTCATTGAATTCAATACGCTGGAATTCGATATAGCGGAAAGTGAAATTATCATCGATATAGTTCAGGATGGGTGAAATATAACTGGAATTAAAGACCGGCCGCGCCGATTGCACGGTAAGTTTTCCCTTGAATACATTGTCCCCGAGGTCCCCGTCCAATGTCAGCAAAAAATTACACTGGATCTTTTCATTGGGCTGAAAGGCGTCATTGGTCCATTTTCTGGTATTCAGGAAATTCGTCAGCTCATTCTGCAAGGTTTGGAAAGTGGTTTTATTGACTTGTGAACTGATCTTACTGCTGATGATGGTGAACCTTGCCTGCAGCTCCTGCGCACGGGCGGGTGTAATGATTAAAAGCCCGTACATGAAGATGAAAACGATTTTATTTCGCATAATGTTCTTTTATGATGATGTCCACGATATCCCGCGCCGTTGCTTCTTTTGACTGGAGCGGGAGGTCCGCCTGTTTGCCTTTTCTTGTCAAGATAGTGACTTTATTGGTATCGGTCCCGAAGCCGGCACCCGTATCCCGCAAAGAATTGAGAACGATCATATCGGCCTTTTTCTTTTTTAGTTTATCCAGTGCATGCTGTTTTTCATTTTCTGTTTCCAGTGCAAATCCCACCAGGACCTGGCCCGGTCTTTTCTTTTGCCCAAGGCTTTCCAGGATATCCTTCGTTTTGATCAGTTCCAGGGTCAACTGCTGATCTTGTTTTTTTATCTTCTGTTTTGCTTTTTGTGACGGTGCATAATCAGCCACGGCTGCTGCCATCACTGTCAGATCCGACCTGTGAAATACACGGTGGCAGGCTTTGTACATTTCATCGGCAGTATTTACTTTAATGAGCTTCACTCCTTTCAGATCCGCATCAAGCGTGGTTGGCCCAAGCACCAGGGTCACTTCTGCGCCTCTTTCCTGTAACGCTTTTGAAATAGCTATTCCCATTTTACCGGTTGAATGGTTCCCGATAAAACGTACCGGGTCAATGGGCTCGTATGTCGGACCGGCTGTCACAAGGGCTTTTTTCCCATGCAGTGACTCCTCCCTGTCAAAAAAATGGTTGACCTGTTTAAAGATCTCATCCGCTTCCGCCATCCTTCCTTCACCAATAAGCCCGCTGGCCAGTTCCCCGCTTGCGACCGGAATGATCCAATTTCCAAATGCAGCGATCGTTCCGAGATTCTTTTTGGTGGAAGGATGATGCCACATGTCTTCATCCATCGCGGGTGCGACCATCACCGGGCAGGTGGCGGAGAGATAGACAGCCAGTAAGAGGTTATCGCATTGTCCGTGAGCCATTTTAGCCAGGGTATTACAGCTCAGCGGTGCAATGATCATCAGGTCGGCCCAGCGGCCGAGCAGGGCATGGTTGGCCCAGCTTTGTTCATCAAATAATTCAGACAACACGGGATTTTTACTGAGCGTGGACAAAGTGAGCGGGGTCACAAAATCCTTTGCTGAAGGCGTCATGATGACCCTGACCTGGGCGCCGGCTTTCACCAGCAGCCGGGTGAGCAGGACCGATTTGTAGGCAGCGATACTCCCGCTAATGCCCAGCAATATTTTTTTGTCCCGAACCATTCTTCAAAATTACACGTAAGATTTGCTAAAGCAATCTGTTCATAAAATAAGAAAAGCGACGCGGGTCGCTTTACAATAAATTTCGCCAGGCAGATCAGCTGAACAATTCATTTTCGGGTTTGCGGAAATAGATCTTGTCCTCCAGGAATTCCTGTGTGGCCAGCAGAGGAGGATTGGGCATTCTTTCATAGGCACGTGAGATCTCGATCTGCTCCTTGTTCTCATGGATCTCTTCAAGGCTGTCGGTATGACTTGCGAATTCCTCCAGTTTATTATGCAATTCTTCCTTGATGGAAATATTCACCTGGTTGGCTCTCTTGGAAATAATGGCGATCGATTCATAAATATTTCCTGTCTTGGCCTTTATTTCATCCAGGTTGCGTGTTTCCACGATGTTGGTGATACCGGCGCTAAGCTGACGTCTTAACTTGCTCATTGTTATATTTTTTTATATTGTTTTGAGATTGGTTCAGATAGTTCTCCATGTCTTTCCTGAATTTGCTGTCCGGGAAACGGTCCTCGAACTCATGGCATTCATTGACCACTTTTTCAAAGCGTTCACCCTGTTTTTCTTCAATGCTCAGCTCCGCAAAACGGAAATAGGACTTAATGACCATCAGCTGGTACTCGTCCGCACGGGCAGATTCGGGGTAATTGTCAAGGAGCGTGGAAAAAGCCACGCCGGCAGCCCTGAACTGGCCCATATCAAAATACAACTTGGCGTTGCTGTAATCTTTCAGTTCAAGTTTTACCCTGCATTCATCAATGATCTGGTTGGCTTCCTTGATACGGGGAGAGCCCGGATGGGTATTGATGAATACCTGCATCATGCCCATCGATTTCACCGTATTGGTCTGATCCAGTTCCATTTTGGGAGATTGTTTGTAAAAACAATAGGCCCGCATATAGTCCAGTTCTTCTGAATGGATACTGTTGGGGAAAACTTCCAGGAAATTCTTGAAGAGGTTTTCGGCATTCAGGTAATCCTCCTGGTAAAATGCACAATAAGCATATTTATAATAGATGTCCTCGAATTCCTTTTTCGCCTTATAATAAGGCAATATGTCCTCAAACACTTGCTGTGCCTTGAGATATTTCTTCTTTACATAGAACTGTTCAGCAATACCGAGTTTATAATCAGGATCGGGATTCTTCAGGATCCTCGCCATACTCTTCTTATATGAGCTTTTCGGGGATTGTGCCGTGTGTTTGCTGACATGACAGGCCGTCATCACCACCAGGGGAAACAAAAAATAAAGTAAATGCAGTTTCATAAAAGGCCCGCAAAGTTAACACAATTACACAAAAATTGAGTAAAAAAAACGGGGCTCCAAATCAGCCCCGTTAAGTTTATTGTAAAAAAAACCTCCCGCAAAAGCAGGAGGTTTATCAGCAAAAAGTATTCGTCTCTCTTAATTTTTCTTCATCAGGTTGGGGTGCGGCGGTTCTACCGTATTTGGACCCTGTTCACCTTCGGAAGCTGCCCGCAGGTCGACCGTATTGCAGTCGCCGCCAGGTTGTCCGTAATTGAAGATGAACCTGTCCTTATTGATCCCCTGTTTGTCAACCAGGTAATTGATCACGGCATTCACATGATCCCAGCTCAGCTGTTGTTCTTTTTTATTGGAAGAGCAGTAGCCTACTACCACTACATTGCAACCGGCGCTTTCACGCATTCTTTGTGCCACAGTGGCCAGAACGGCCATAGCGTCATTGCTGAGTTTGTTGGAATTGGCTGTAAACTGTACACTGGGTAATGCACCTAATTTCTGCGCGCAGGATTGTGTAATGATCACCGGTTTGGGGAAGCAGGATGAATCCGGGCAGGGGCAATGTCCCACACCGTCAGCATTCACGGGCTGGCAGATGGTAGGCGTGATCTTTTCTTTATCCTTACAATCAGGAACACCATCACCGTCTGTATCCAGGCTCACACCATGTGAGTCAACAGGGCAACCGGCAGGAGTTTGTTCCTGGTCGAACTGGTCTGTTACACCGTCGCCGTCGCTATCCGGTAAAACGGGTTTGGGAAGGCGCATCAGGCGGGGATTGCGGATCTCGCTGTAGGCATAATCCAGGGGATTGAGCCACCAGAGCGGTTCAACTGATTTGGCGCCCAGGTTGAAATTAAGATTCAGCGATAGCATATTGTATGAATCAAAATCCCTGGTCAATACGGCATCGCCCCAGGCGTGTTCCTGCCAGCGTTGTCCGTCAAGCAGGTCGTCTTTGATGAATGTCCAGCGATCCTCCAGGGCAATATTGAATAAATTGTTGATCTTGTAAGCAAAGCCCATTCCCACTGTACCGGAAGGTTTGAAAGTATCTCCGAAAAGTTTCGGACGGCGGTCGCCCTGATTCTCAGCAGGTGTTTCGAAGGTCTTATCCAGCACGTTCTTCCTCATGTTCTTTAAAAATGATTTCCTGTCTTTATAAGCAGCTTGCTGTATGGCATTGAAATTATATTTGACATTGCCATTCAGGGCATTCACGCGGGTATCATAGACCGATCCGCCCACACCGGCAAACCCATATACTGTAGCAGAGGTCTTTGCTTTATGAAAACGGACATTGTTCATAGTAACGACGCCCTCAAGTGAAAGATCCTGAACATGCGTTTTATAATTATAAAAAATATGTTCGAAGGGGGTTGTTGTTAAACCGGTTTGCGAGGAAACTATTTGCCTGAAACCTCCGGCACCAGTTACGGCCAGCGGGGCTGAATACCGTTGGGCAGGGTCCACAATATTGACTCCCCAGGCAGGGTTTTTAGCATAGTTTTCAGCGGCCCTGAATGCATACCCCTTTCCAACCGCATTGATATATTCCAGGCGCATGGAAAAGATATACCCGAAAGCTTTTCTGACATGGATGCCTAAATTAGGGAAAGTGAAAAATTGAGCGGGAATATCACCTGAAACCTGGAAAGCGCCGATCTTCACTCCGATCTCCCACTGATTACGGGGTTTGGCGGGGAAATTATATACTCCCTTCAGAAAATCGGTATGCTGGGGCATCCTCCGTTTGGGTATCTCGGAGGAATCATAATAGGTCCCGATCTTCACCTGGGAAAAGACATTTGCCGAGGCTATGCATACAACCATCAGCAATAACAAATACTTTTTGCTTGCCATAACGTAAGAATTAAGAGTTTGAAAAAACAATGTCCAGAAATCCGAATAATAAGCAAAAATAGAAATTGAGCACCAATTACCAAATTTTTGTGAAAGTTATTTATCTCCTTCTTGTTTATTTTTCAATTACTTAGTCAATTTTTTGGGGGTATATGTTGCATTTATGACAAAAAAATTTATAAAGCTTAATTTGCCTTTTCTTAGGTATGATGATTAAGAGCAAACTACTGGAAGAAGAACTCGGGATTTTCGAACAGCGGTTCAGGGATTCGGTCAAAAGCAGTGACCCCCTTCTCAATCATATTTTACGGTATATCGTCAAACGGAAAGGAAAGCAATTAAGGCCGCAATTCGTATTGCTTTCTGCCCGGTTATTCGGGGAGATCAATGAGCAGTCCTACCGGGCTGCTTCATTGGTGGAATTATTGCACACGGCCACCCTGGTGCATGATGATGTGGTGGATGATTCATTTGAAAGAAGGGGATTTTTTTCCACGTTCGCTCTATGGAAGGCAAAAGCCAATGTACTGGTAGGCGATTACCTGCTGGCCAGGGGCCTATTGCTATCCCTGGATAACAATGATTACAAGGCCCTGCAAATCCTGTCGGATGCTGTCCGCAGGATGAGCGAGGGTGAATTGCTTCAGATCCATAAAGCCCGCAGCCTCAACCTGGATGAAAACATCTATTATGAGATCATCCGGAACAAGACCGCATCCTTATTGGCCGCCGCCTGCGGCGCAGGGGCCTGTACCACCTGCCAGGATGAAGCGACCGTGGAAAGAATGAAATCCTTCGGTGAAAAGACGGGAATGGCTTTCCAGATCAAGGATGACCTTTTTGATTATACCAGTGAAAATATCGGCAAACCCACCGGCAATGACATCCGTGAAAAAAAACTCACCCTGCCCCTCATCTACACCCTTTCCCATACTTCGGGAGCACTCCGCAGAAAGATCATTTATATCATTAAGAACCATCACAAGGATAAGGAGAAGATCAGGTGGGTGGCTGAACAGGCGGAAAAATCAGGGGGGATAGAATATGCCAGGGGAAAAATGCAGGATTTCAAGCAGGAGGCCCTTGTTATTCTTCAAAGTTTTCCCGATAATGCAGCCCGCCAAGAGCTGGAAAACCTGGTCAGTTTTGTGACCGACCGGAAATACTGATCCTTTACAAATGGAAAAACGCTGGAAAATATTGATGCCCGATGAGGGAAAGGTGAAACTGTTGCAGGACAGCCTGAAGATACATCCTGTTTTATGCAGCATACTTGTCGAAAGAGGGATCGTTACCTATGAATCGGCAAAGCTTTTTTTCCGTCCCCAATTACCCGACCTGCACAGCCCCTGGCTGATGAAGGATATGGAAATAGCCGTAGAAAGGATACTTGCAGCTATTGAGAAAAAAGAAAAGATCCTGGTCTATGGCGATTATGATGTGGATGGCACTACGGCAGTAGCCTGCCTTTACTCATTTTTAAAGAAGATCTATCCTGCAGTGGACTTTTATATACCGCACCGGTTCAGGGAAGGGTATGGTATCAGCAAAGCAGGTATAGAATATGCCAAAGAGAATCATTTCAGCCTGATCATATCCCTTGATTGCGGCATCAAATCTGCGGATCTTATTGCAGCAGCAGGATCAGGTGGGATCGATTTCATTGTATGCGATCATCACCTGCCTGATGAGGTCATTCCTCCTGCTGTCGCCATCTTGAACCCGAAACAGCCAGGCTGTTCTTACCCCTACAAAGAACTCTGCGGATGTGGTATCGGCTTCAAACTTATCACTGCGCTCTCGGAGAAACTGCAATTGCCACCTGAAACGCCCTACCAGTTCCTGGACCTGGTGGCAACTGCCATCGCGGCAGATATCGTGCCGCAAACCGGTGAGAACAGGGTGCTTGCCTTTTATGGTTTGAGAAAAGCGAATGAAAATCCAAATTATGGGATCAAGGCACTGAAACATTTAAGCGCATTGACCGGGGAACTGCAGATCGGCCACCTGGTATTCATGATCGCTCCGCGGGTGAATGCTGCAGGCCGGATGGATGATGCCACCAAAGCGGTCAAAATGTTCATTGCTTCTTCCTATGAAGAAGCCCTGCATTTTGCAGAACAGCTCCACAGCGATAATACCGAGAGGAAAGAAGCCGACAGCAATACTACCGAAGAAGCGCTTGCCATTATTGCCTCCCACCCGGCCTGGGAAAAGAACAGATCCACGGTTGTTTTCCGGCCCCACTGGCATAAGGGAGTAGTGGGCATCGTCGCTTCCCGCCTGATCGAAAATTATTACCGTCCTACGGTGGTATTGACACAATCAGGGGAGTTTGCAACAGGGAGCGCACGCAGTGTGCCCGGTTTCAACCTGTATGAAGCGGTGCATGCCTGCCGTGATTACCTGCTGGGTTATGGAGGCCATTTTGCAGCAGCGGGTCTTACGATGGAATTGAAGAATGTCGATGCATTCAGGGATAAATTTGAAGAGGTGGTGTCAAAGCAGATCACGGATGACTTGCTTGTTCCCGAGATATCGATCGATGCTGAGATCTCATTTAATGATATAAAAGAATCCTTTTACCATATCCTTTGCCAGATGGAACCTTTCGGCCCCGAAAACATGCGGCCGGTTTTTATTGCACGGAAGGTGATGGATACCGGCTGGAGCAAGATCGTAAAAGAGGAACACCTCCGGTTTTCACTGCGTCAAAATAATATCATTTTTACCGGCATCGGATTCGGTATGGCGACCAAATACAAACTATTACAATCAAAAAATCCCCTGGATATCGTATTCAAAATTGATGAAAATGAATGGAATGGGAACCGGTCCCTGCAGTTGCGGATGATCGACCTTAGGATCTCATGAAAATTCCTATGCTTACAAATTAAACAGGTCCAGCTTATTTTCATTTCTTTGAAAAATCCGAAAATTAAAGACAGAATCGTTTTATCCTTTTCCCGCTTTGCCTTATCTTTGCCGCCCCGCAAACGAAATTTGCAGGGACCTAAATCTGGGTTCGCAGATTTTCCCCGCCTGGCGGGGAATCCAATAGGTTAAACCGAATTGTTTAGTAAAAGCTTTTTACATGAATCATTATGAACTGATGGTGATCTTCACCCCGGTTCTCAGCGAAGAAGAATTCAGGGCGGAACAAAAAAAATATGCCCGCCTGGTCAAGGATGCAAAAGGGACCGTCATCGCTGATAATGCCTGGGGACTGAAATCGCTGGCCTACCCGATCCTGAAAAAAACCACCGGGTTATATTGGGTAATGGAATTTACAGCGCTTCCCGACTTTCACGAAAAATTAAAGGTACAGTTGCTGCGCGATGAAACCGTGCTGCGCCACCTGGCTACCAGGCTGGACAAGCATGCCGTGCAATATAATGCCCGGAAACGCAACACGGCTGTACAGGAAACAGAAAAAAAAGCGGAGGTGTTAGATGGCCAAAAATGAAATAAAATATCTCACCGCGATCAAAAGCGACAAGCGGGTCAAAAAATTCTGCCGGTTCAAAAAATACGGGATCCGCTATATCGATTATAAGGATATCGAATTCCTGAAAAAATTTTTGAACGACCAGGGAAAGATCCTGCCACGCAGGCTTACCGGGAATAGCCTGAAATACCAGCGGAAAGTGTCTGATGCCATCAAGAAAGCCCGGCAAATGGCCTTATTACCCTATGTCACAGACCTATTAAAATAAGGAGGATTCTATGCACGTGATCTTGATACAGGATGTGGACCATCTCGGCGCCCGGAATGAAGTGGTGAAAGTGAAGAACGGCTATGCCCGCAATTATTTGCTGCCACGCAAACTGGCTGTTGAAAATAACCCGGTCAACAGGAAAGTCCTGGACGAGCAACTCAAACAGATCAAAAAGAAGGAAGAGAAGATGCTGGCAGAGATAAACAGTGTGATCGAAAAACTGAAGGAGGGTGTCCTGAAGATCCCTGCAAAAACGGGCACCAGCGGTAAGATCTTCGGAGCCGTCACCTCCCTGCAACTTAGCAGGGCTATCCGGGAACAGAAAGGATATGAGATCGACCGTAAAAAGATCAGTCTACCTGAAGAGATCAAGGAACTGGGTACCTATAAAGCCAATATAGATTTTGGCAATAATCTGCAGACAGACATTGAATTTGAAGTAGTTGGCGGTTGACCTCAGCCTCCTGAAAAATCTATTGTTTTTTTTGGTCAGCGAAAAAATTCTTTACTTTGCACCGTTTTGGTGTTCTTTACAGTTTCACAAGTCCTGAACGTTTCGAAAAACCGTAAAATGTTCAATGGTTACTGTTTACTGTTAACACTTTTATTTATTTAAACCAATTTAACATGAACATTTACGTAGGAAACATTAGTTGGGGGCTTAAAGACAATGACCTCCAGAATCTTTTCGCCGAGTTCGGCGAAGTTTCATCAGCAAAAGTTGTGAACGACAAATTTTCCGGCAGAAGCAAGGGCTTTGGATTCGTCGAAATGCCCAACGATGAGCAGGCACAGGCTGCCATTGCAGCCCTGAACGGAAAAGAAATTGACGGACGCAGTATCGTGGTCAATGAAAGCAGGCCTAAACCCGAAGGGGAAAGAGGCGGCGGCGGTGGCGGCTTTAAAAAGAGGAACTTCGGCGGCGGTGGCGGCGGTTATAAAGGCGGCTTCAAAAAAGGCGGCCGGGATCAGGGCGGCTATGATAATTGATCCGCTGAACAAATAGAATTCTTTGAGTCCGGCGTTTCTGCCGGACTTTTTTTTCACTGGTTTGCGTTCACTCAGCCATGCAAAAAAACAGTTGTTCTTTTTGTATACGCAGGATATTTCATATATTCATCTACTGATCATCATGTGGATAAGCCCGGCGGAGAAGTGAAAAAGAGGTGCAGAAAGAAAAATTTTTTAAACCCTGTTTGGAATCCGATTCAACCTTATTTTCGCCTGACAAGCAGCCAAAGAAATTAAACCAAGCATTAATTTTTTTTGAAGAGGATGGAATGAATCGGCACGCTACGATGAATGATCTTTTGATGTAACCGCTCATGGAACTTACTAACCTCAATAAGGATAAAAAACAAAGAAGGAAATCTGTACTCGACCTCAGCACTATGGTGTACGGCAAAGTGCCGCCCCAGGCCAAAGACCTTGAAGAAGCAGTGCTGGGAGCCATCATGCTGGAGAAAAAAGCATTTGACACGGCGGCTGAGATCCTAAAACCGGAATGTTTTTATGTAGATGCACACCAGAGCATTTTCAGGGCCATGCAGGGCCTGGCCAACAAGAACCAGCCCATTGATATCTTAACGGTCACTGAAGAACTGAAAAGCAAGGATGCCCTGGAAATGGCCGGAGGCGCCTATTTCATCACCCGCCTCACCAATGCGGTCGTATCCGCTGCGAATATTGAAAGCCATGCCCGCATCATCCTCCAGAAATTCATACAACGTGAATTGATCCGCATCAGCGGTGAGATCATCGGGGATGCCTATGAAGATACGACCGACGTACTGGACCTGCTGGATGAAGCGGAGGGAAAATTATTTGAGATCACCAATAATCATATCCGCCGGAACTTTGAGACCATTGATTCGGTATTGCTCAAGACCATCCAGCGGATCGAAGACCTGCGTCATAAAAATGAGGATATCACGGGCGTTCCCAGCGGTTTTTCATCACTCGACCGCGTGACCTATGGCTGGCAGAATACCGACCTGATCATTTTAGCAGCACGCCCTGCCGTGGGAAAAACAGCATTTGCGCTCAATCTTGCCCGCAATGCCGTTATGAACACCAATAAGCCAACCCCCGTGGCTTTGTTCTCCCTTGAAATGAGTGCCGGTCAGCTGGTACAGCGCATCCTCTCTGCTGAAAGCGAGATATGGCTGGAAAAGATCTCGAGAGGCAAGCTGGAAGAACATGAGATGAAACAGTTGTATGCAAGAGGGATCCAAAGATTATCCAAGGCGCCACTATTCATTGATGATACGCCGGCATTGAACATTTTTGAACTGAGGGCCAAATGCAGGCGGCTGAAGAATAAACATAATATCGGCCTGGCCATCATCGACTACCTGCAATTGATGAGCGGTACAGGTGATAACAGGAATACAAACCGCGAACAGGAGATCAGCAATATTTCCCGCAACCTGAAAGCGCTGGCCAAGGAGCTGACTATTCCCATTATCGCCATCTCCCAGTTAAGCAGGGCCGTTGAGACAAGAAGCCCGGGAAAAGAAGGGATGAAGATGCCGCAACTGAGCGACCTGCGCGAATCCGGCGCTATTGAACAGGATGCAGACCTGGTGATGTTCCTTTACCGCCCGGAATATTATGACCTTACTACTGATGAAATGGGCGAAAACAACCGCGGAGATACCTATGTACGGATCGCCAAACACCGCAATGGCATGCTGGATACCATTAAGCTGAAAGCCTTGCTCCAGATCCAGAAATTCGTGGAAGATGAGGGTACGGAAGGTTTTGGTCCCGGTCTCCCTTCCAATTGGAAACCTGTTGCAGATCCCGGAAATGAAGGCGGAGGTAAGATGTTCATACAGACGGGCAGCCGTATGAATGATATGCAGGATGAGGATGAATCACCCTTCTGATTTCAGATCGCAGATCCAACCTTCCTGACTTCAAATTTTTTTTTTGTTGTGGTCAGGCGGGGATTTTAGATTTGTCCGGCCCTGACCGGGCATTTATTTACATGCAACTCCCTTTTTTTTATGTTGCCGGATCCATGAGCGGAGAGAACGTTCTTCTTGATGAAGAAACTTCCCGGCATATCGTCCAGGTATTGCGCATGAAAGCGGGCGAACAGGTCAATCTTACCGATGGGAAAGGAAATGTAGTGACCGCAGAAATTACAGAAGCTCATAAAAAAAGATGCAGTGCAGCCATCCAGGGTACGAAGCACAAGGATCAAGGCACAAGGAAGGTATCTATTGGTATTTCCCTTTTAAAAAATGCAGATCGGTTTGAATGGTTCCTGGAGAAAGCAACTGAGATCGGGGTTGCGGAAATTATTCCTTTGATCTGCGAAAGAACAGAAAAAGAAAAATTTCGCCGTCAACGAATGCATTCCATCTGCGTCAGCGCCATGTTGCAATCACAGCAATGCTGGTTACCGGTACTCCATGAGCCAATTCGTTTTGATCATTTGGTAAAACAGGAATCCAGTCGTCCTCTCAAACTCATCGCTCATTGTGGTGCCGGGGATAAACAATCAATTTCCCAATTCCCCAAT
>CAZZDQ010000006.1:60273-69964 GCA_964652845.1 uncultured Chitinophaga sp. | reverse complement strand
TTCCCAATTCCCCAATACCTTACTGTTGATCGGCCCCGAAGGCGATTTCACAGGGCAGGAAATCGATCTTGCCCTCCGCAATGATTTTCTCCCCGTCAGCCTGGGGGAAACGAGGCTGAGAAGCGAAACAGCTGGAGTGGTAGCAGCATCGATTTTATGTTTTCGTTAACCTGTTGCTGATCTTCTTTACGATCCCCGGCCCTTCATATATGAATCCTGTCCATACCTGAACAAGTGAAGCGCCTGCATTCAGTTTTTCTTTTGCATCGGCAGCAGTAAAAATCCCTCCGGATGCGATGATGGGGATCTTGCCCTGCGTTTTTTGATGAATATATCTTACGATCCCTGTGCTCTTTTGCTTCAAAGGGAGGCCGCTTAAGCCGCCAGTGCCAATGGTTTGAAGTTTGTGGTTTGGGGTCTGAAGTTGGTCACGGGAAATGGTTGTATTAGCAGCAACAAATCCATCCAGTTTTATTTCCATTGCAAGTTCAATGATGTCATCCAGTTGTTCTTTGCTGAGATCGGGGGAGATTTTCAGGAGGATTGGTTTCTGGTTGCTGGTTGTTGCTTGCTGGTTGATCATTTGAAGATTAGTAAGGATCTTTTTCAGGCTTTCTTTTTCCTGTAATTCCCTCAACCCGGGCGTATTGGGCGAGCTCACATTTACCACAAAATAATCTACATAAGGATAAAGTTTTTTAAAACAGGTCTCATAATCCTTCCAGGCCTCTTCGTTCGGAGTAGTTTTGTTTTTCCCGATATTTCCCCCGATGATTAATTTACGGTTTACGATTTCGGATTTACGATTGATGTTTACATTATCATTCGTATTTTTTAAATCGTAATTCGTAAATCTTAATTCGTATTTTGACTTCCATTCTTTAAGCTTCCCTGCGATCTTATCTGCCCCATCATTATTAAATCCCATGCGGTTGATAAGCGCTTTGTCTTTCGGTAAACGGAATAATCTGGGTTTATCATTCCCGTTTTGTGGTAGTGGGGTCACCGTTCCAATTTCCACAAATCCAAAACCCAGCGCTTCTAATTCCCTGAGCCATTTTGCATTCTTATCAAATCCTGCACCAAGACCGATAGGGTTTGAAAATTCCAAATTCCAAATCCCAAATCCCAAATTCCGTTTTGGCTGAAAAATACTTCTGATCAACTTTCTGAAACCAATGTTGCACAAAAACCGCAGACAATTCATCGAGAAATAATGTGTCCATTCGGGGGGGAAAAGAAAGAGGATGCCGCGGAGGATCTTGTACATACAGCCCCGCGAAGATAACAGAACTTTTACGAGGGCTTGTTGTACCTTTGTTTCATAATTTATCCCATGCAGGAAGCCTATATCATTGCCGGTTACCGCACCGCTGTTACCAAATCAAAACGCGGCGGTTTCCGGTTTTACCGCCCGGATGATCTTGCGATCGATGTGATCAAAGGACTGATGGCATCCGTGCCGGAACTGAAAGCTGCACAAGTCGATGACGTAATTGTAGGCAACGCAGTTCCCGAAGCTGAGCAGGGACTGCAGGTGGGAAGGATCATTGCCGCCAAAGCGCTCGGTTTCGATACCCCGGGCATGACGGTGAACCGCTACTGTGCCTCCGGCCTGGAAACCATCGCAATCGCTACTTCAAAGATCCGCTCAGGCCTGGCCGACTGCATCATCGCCGGCGGGGTGGAAAGCATGACCATGGTTCCCACGGCAGGATGGAAAACCGTTCCTTCCTACAGTATCGCCAAAGATGAACCGGATTATTACCTGAGCATGGGACTCACCGCTGAAGCTGTAGCAAAAGAATATAATATCAGCCGCGAAGCGCAGGATGAATTTTCCTACCATTCACATCAGAAAGCCCTTAATGCCATTAAGAACGGGTATTTCAAATCGGGGATCTTACCGGTCAATGTGGAAGAGATCTACCTGGACAGCAAAGGCAAAAAACAAAAAAAGAATTTTACAGTCGACACCGATGAAGGCCCGAGAGCCGATACATCCCTGGAAGCATTGGCCAAATTAAAACCCGCTTTTGCAATGAACGGCTGCGTCACTGCGGGCAATTCCTCACAGACCAGCGATGGCGCGGCATTTGTGATTGTGATGAGCGAAAAAATGATGAATGAACTCAGACTGAAACCCATCGGCAGATTGGTGAACAGCGCTGTTGCCGGGGTGAATCCGAGGATCATGGGCATCGGGCCGGTGGTAGCCATTCCCAAAGCGATGAAGCAATCAGGTATGAACCTCTCACAAATAGACCTGATCGAACTGAATGAAGCTTTTGCTTCACAATCATTGGCCGTGATCCGTGAAGCCGGCCTTGATCCTGCTAAAGTAAATATCAATGGTGGCGCCATTGCACTGGGTCATCCTCTTGGCTGTACCGGCTGCAAACTCACGATCCAGGTGTTGAATGATATGAAGCGCCTGAAAAAGAAATACGGGATGGTCACCGCCTGCGTGGGAGGGGGACAGGGTATTGCAGGTATCATTGAAAATATTGCATGAAATTTTACCAGGTAACTCCATAATATCTGCTGATAATCTGTCAGAAAAGATTATCATTCTACATTTTATACCGGTCAGTGATAATTCCTCTTGTTTTCTTTCAGAATTTATTTAACTTTCTATGAGATTTTATGTCAAAACCCTGTTTTGACATCCCACAGGTAAAACCAGACGCTTATGGACCGCAAAGAATTCCTCACCGCAAGACGCAGGAAAAAAGAGATACATATCCCGGTTGAGGAGCGGCATCACGCTCCCCGGCATATCACTTCAGGACTCAACCCCTATTCCGGGCCATGGACGCAGAATGAGGTCGTGCACCTGCTGAAACGTACCATGTTCGGCGCCAGCAAAGCTGATGTGGATTATTTTAAGACAAAAACGGTCACCCAGGCCGTTGATGAATTACTGAACCCGACAGCTCCCGCCCCCAACCCGCCCATTAAGGAATATGCCACTTCCACCACCGCCAATAATCCCGATGGAAACATTGTACAGGGCACCACCTGGGTGAACGATATCAATACGGACGGAACTGTTCAATCGCAGCGCATTGGTTCCTATAAAAAATGGTGGACCGGTGTACTGATCAACCAGGACAGGAGCCTGCTTGAAAAAATGGTGGTATTCTGGGTTAACCATTTCGGCAACCAAGCCAATACAGTAGGCTATGGTAATTTCATGTACAAGCAAAATGTTTTCATCCGTCAGAATGCCCTGGGAAATTTCAAGGCCATGGTGGACGGGATCACCAAGGATCCTTCCATGTTGATCTACCTCAACGGGCAATACAGCGTAGCTTCTGCACCGGATGAGAACTACGCCCGTGAATTGCAGGAGCTTTTCACCATTGGCAAAGGCCCTGGTTCGCAGTATACCGAGACCGATGTGAAACAGGCTGCCCGGGTATTGACGGGATGGCAGGTGGATTATACAACGTTCACTTCAAAATTCACGGCCAGCCGCCATGCTACGGATACCAAGACCTTTTCTCCTTTTTATAATAACACGGTCATTATAGGCAGAACAGGTCCCACTGCCGGGCAACTGGAACTGACCGACCTCCTGAATATGATCTTTGGCACACAGGAGAGTGCTAAATTCCTCTGCCGCAAGCTTTACCGGTTCTTTGTGTATTATAATATTGATGATAATGTGGAAACCAATATCATCTCTCCCCTTGCCGATATTTTTCGTACAAATAATTATGATATTAAGCCGGTGTTGTCAGCACTGTTCAAAAGCGAACATTTTTTTGATGTGCTCAACCAGGGCTGTTATATCAAGGCGCCGGTTGACCTGATCATCGGTTCGCTGCGTGAAATGAATGTGGTATTTCCCCCGGCATCTGACTGGAACAGCAATTATGGGATGTGGAATTATTTCTTTGCCGTCATGACCAACGGGAACCAGGACCTGCATGATCCACCCAATGTATCCGGCTTGCCTGCTTATTACCAGGAGCCGTTATTCCATGAGATTTGGATCAATTCTGATACCCTGCCCAAACGGAGCCAATACACGGACGGAATGGTCAACAGCGGGATCAGTTTCAACAGCAAGCGGATCATTTTTGACCTGGTCAGCTATGCACAGACGCTTTCCAATCCCGGCAACCCGAACGATTTGATCGATGATATCATGCGTTATATGTTCCGGGTAGGTCTTTCCTATGAATCCAAGCAGACCATCAAAACGCAGATCCTGCTGAGCAACCAGTTGTATGATTATTACTGGACCAATGCCTGGATGGCGTATATCGCAAATCCTACCACCGCCAATTACAATACCATTTATATACGCCTGAAACAATTGTTCCAGTATTTGTTTGACCTCTCAGAATACCAGTTAGCATAAAAACTTTTTTATGAAACGAAGAGAATTTTTAGGCAAATCCATCCCGGCAGCGGCCCTGCTGCCTGCCCTGATCAACGGGTATTCTGTGAAGGCATTTGGTGCAGAGTCACTCTGGGTACAGGCCCTGCTGCGTGGACAGACCGATACCGACCATGTATTGGTGATCATCCAGCTCGCGGGGGGAAATGACGGGTTAAATACTGTGATCCCCATTTCCACATACACCAATTATTATAATGCCAGGACCAATATTGCCATTCCGCAAAACAGGATACTCTCTCTCAACGGTATTTCCGAAACGGGTTTGCATCCGGCCATGACCAGTCTGCGAACCATGTACAACAACGGGTTGGTGAAGATCGTCCAGGGGGTCAGTTATCCCCAACCCAATTATTCGCATTTCCGGGCCACAGATATCTGGATGAGTGCTTCCAACAGCGACCAGGATATTTACAACGGCTGGGCGGGTCGTTACCTGAACTATGAATATCCAAATTTTCCTATTGATTACCCTACCCAGGCCATGCCTGATCCGCTGGCCATCCAGATCGGAAGCACCACTACCCTTACGACGCAGGGTCCGGTAGTGAATATGGCGATGAGTATCACCAACCCGACATCATTTTATAACCTCATCACCGGGACCACAGACCCTGTGCCCAATACACCCGCAGGAAAGGAATTGAAATTCATCCGGCTGGTGAACCAGCAAACGCAGAAATATGCCACCGTCATCAAAAATGCGGCGGCGGCCGTCACCCAACAATCTCCATACCCTACAAATAACAGCCTGGCCGACCAGTTGAAGATCGTGGCAAGACTCATCAAAGGAGGATTGAAAACAAGGATTTATATGGTCAGCTTCGGCGGATTCGACCTTCATTCTGTCCAGGTCAATGCTTCAGATCCTACTACGGGCGAACATGCGTTACTGCTTGGAAGGATCTCTGATGCAATAAAAGCATTCCAGGATGACCTGGTTTACCTGGGCGTGCAGGACCGGGTGACGGGAATGACCTATAGTGAATTCGGGCGCCGTATCAAATCCAATTCCAGCGTGGGTACGGACCATGGGGCCGGGGCTCCGATGATCATATTCGGTTCAAAAGTGCAAACCGGCATCCTGGGCACCAACCCTGATATCCCTGTCAATGCCACGGTGAATGATAATATCGCCATGCAATACGATTTCAGGAGTGTTTATTCAACCATCATGCAGAAATGGTTCTGCCTGGATAGTTCCATTGTTGCCAGCCTGTTTCCACCTGCGATCAATAACCAGCTGCAGACCCTGCCGTTGTTCAGTAATAATATCGTTTGCAATACAACTACTCCGCCTCCTACGGATACACGGCTGATCTATAATTCACCCAATCCATTTTCTTCCAAAACAACGATTCATTTCAATACGCAGGGCGGGCATACCTTGCTGCAGGTGTTTGATACGACCGGTCGCCTGGTTGCCACCTTACTGGAAAAGGATTATACAGGAGCCGCCAGTGATAAGGTTGATTTCAATGCTGACGTATTGCCAACGGGGATCTATTATGCGCGGTTACAGAATGGTGTAACGCAACAGGTCAGAACCATGCTTAAAGTGAGGGAATAATTCAGTTCCCGGTAGTGCCTCCTGCATTGATCCAGTCGAGTATCTTCTGCATATCAGGACCGGTGAGCGGGCTGTTGGGCGGAGGCGGCATATACGAAGGAGTACCATTAACGGCCCGAATCCTGATCCTGTCCTTCATAGCTACAATTGTTGAATCCTTATCTAAATTAACGCCGCCACTTTGGCCGCCATTTGTATGACAAGGACCGCAGTATCCTATCACTAATTGCTTTACAGCTGCATATTTAATACCGTAATTGAGAACAGTGATATGTACCGTATCCGTGCAGCCACTGTTCGTATTCTTTACTGTGACCACATGATTCCCGGGTGCTATATTGATAAAATACCAGGAGCTTCCGAAAACAGAGACCGTATCCAGTGTGTAGAGAATTGAATCTCCCCTAGGTGAAATGATTGTGATGGTGCCATTATTAGCCCCACCTACTGATTCCGTATGCGTGGAGATGATCCCGAACCGGAGACCACTGCAGGGATTGCTCATTGTGCCCGATTTACTGCATGAATCATTCATGATGCATAAAACCATCACAAGAATAATGAATAACCATACCTGCTTCATACGATGATTTTTCAGACAAAAGCGATCTGCAGCCGTGATTTATCTGAAAGTTATAAAATTAACAGCAAATCTTAACGAAAGCAATGGGTCATAAATTAAGTTATTTTGTATCTTTCCCGCCCGGCATGAAACGCCCTCCCATCATATTACGGGTCACAGCATGTGTATTGATCCTTGCTTTTTCTCAGAAATCATGGGCCGGTCTGTACCTGCATAATTTTTTACATGGAGGGAAAATTTCCTATGAATTCCCGGCCAAACAGGAAAGCAGGTTCACTGCCAATAGCTGTTCCTGTATCGATGATTTCCTTATGCCTTTTGAAGAAGCGGGCAACCCCGTTATTTCTCATCCGTTTACGTTTTTGCCTCCCCTGGTGTTATTTTTAAAAGACCGCATTCCTTTTTATACTCCAACCCTCTTATTTCTCCGCGGCCCTCCTGCACCCCAATCCTGATTCCTTATTATCCGTTTTGAATGGTAACGGATGATCTTCCTTCACAGTTCAATTTTTTATTATGGGGTTTATTAAAAAACGAACCTGCTATTTTTCCCTGATCCTTGCACTTTTCGCTGCACAAACCGGTGCCGCACAGAATAATGCGGACAGCACAAAAGCTGATTCTATCCTGATGAAACAACTGGAAGCACAGATGAATGCAACCAATGCCACGCAACCAGCCCCCCAGCCGGCCCGGAGCACTGCTACCGCCAATCCTGATATTGGTGTGATCGGGGATTTTCAAGGTTCCTATATCAGCACAGGAAAAAAGAATTTTGATGCATACCTGAATGAGACCGAGGTCTCCCTGCAGGCCGCAGTCGATCCCTATGCCCGTGCTGATTTTTTTGTATCCGTCGGGAGGGATGAGAACGGGAAATACGGGGTAAGTATAGAGGAAGGCTAGGTAACCACACTTTCCCTTCCTTACCGATTGCATCTGCGGGCGGGAAAATTGCAGGAAGCTGTGGGAAGGATAAATCCCACCCATGCCCAGGCGCTTCCTTTCGTTGAACTGCCCAAGGCATCCGTGATGAATTTCGGCGACGGGCTCAATGATGAAGGGCTTTCCCTGAGCTGGCTGGTCCCGAATAAAAAATTCTACCAGGAAGTGGTTGTGCAAGCTACTTCAGGAAAAGAACCTTCTCCCATTTTTTACAGGGGTGACAATAATCGTTTCCTATACCTGGCACACCTCAAGAATTTTTTTACGCTGAGTGATAATGCTACCCTTGAACTGGGATTGACCGGGATCACCGGGCCGAATGATTCGGCCAGGACAACGAATCTTGGCGCCATCGATCTTACTTATAAATGGAAGCCGGTAAAGATGAATACATACAAATCAGTTACATGGCAGAGTGAATTCTATTTTCATAAAGCTAACCTGGGTCCCTCTGAATCAAAAAACTCATTTGGCATGTATTCCTTTCTTCAATACCAGGTTTCCAAACGGTGGTTCCTGATCGGACGTTATGATTATGCGCAAAAGCCGGATAATAAAAGTATAACGGAACAGGCTTTTTCCATGACAGGGGGATGGTATGCAACAGAATTCTCTAAAATGGAACTGGAATCAAAGGTTACCGGCAGTAATTCCCGGTCGTCTTTTTTCCAGGCATGGTTGCGTTGGATTTTCGTGATCGGAGCGCATGGCGCCCACCAGTATTAAAACCTTTTTTTAAAACAATATGAACAAAAAATAAATAAGTAAACAATATGAAAAAGATATTATTCCTTTCTTTCCTGCTGAATGCATTGCTGTCCGGATCCCAGGCAGGAAATATCAAAGTGGTGACAACCACCACCGACCTGAAAAGTATCACAGAGCTGATCGGTGGCAATAAAGTATCGGTCTCCTCCATTGCCACCGGTTACCAGAATCCCCATTTTGTGGATCCCAAACCGAGTTTTATCATCAGCCTTTCCGGCGCCGACATGTTTGTCACCGTCGGCCTTGACCTTGAAACCGGCTGGTCGCCCCAGTTGCTGAGCAGCTCGAGAAATACCAGGATCCAGAAAGGAGCCGCCGGATATGTGGATGCTTCCATTGGAATAAATCTTTTACAGGTGCCTTCGGCAGTGAACAGGGCGGAAGGGGATATTCATATCTACGGTAACCCGCATTACTGGCTGGACCCGCTGAACGGGAAGGTCATCGCCAGGAATATCACCAACGGGCTTGAAAAAGTGGATCCTGCGGATAAAGCATTCTTCGAAAGCAACCTGCAAAGCTTTGATAAAAGAATTGATGACAAATTAAAAGAGTGGTCTGCGAAAATGGCTGCGTTTAAAGGTTCCAAGATCATTGCTTACCATAATGAATGGGTATATTTTGAAACCAGGTTTGGCCTCGAGATCGTTGATTTCCTGGAACCCAAACCGGGCATTCCCCCTACGCCTTCGCAGCTGGTAAAAGTGATCAAGGAGATCAAGGCTGATAATATAAAGGTCATTATCTCATCGCCCTATTTCACCACTTCTTCCTCAGACCTGGTGGTAAAACAAACCGGGGCAAAGGAACTGACCCTGGCCACTTCCGTCGGTGCTTTTGATCCGGTAAAAAATTATTTTGACCTGTTTGATTATAACATCAACCAGCTGACCAATGTTTTGAAATAAATAAAACTTTCTGTTATGTTTGATATGTTCCAGTTACCATTCATGGTGCAGGCTTTTGAAGCCACCGTTATCTCCGGGATCCTCTTATCCTACATGGGCGTGCATGTAGTGGGCAGAGGGATCGTATTCGTTGACCTTGCCTTAGGCCAGATCTCTTCGCTTGGTGTGGCTTTTGCCGCTTTTATCGGTTCGGGAATCACTTCCATTCCCCTCATCTTTACCCTGGCAGGCGCCCTGCTGATGTCCTTCATCAATATCCGTGACAAAAGACTGAAACAGGAAGCCATCATCGGGATCATTTATGCTTTCGCCTCTGCATTGACCGTTTTATTCATTTCAAAAACACCACATGGGGATTCCGATATCCAGGAAGTATTGTTCGGGAATATCCTGGCTGTTAGCCCTGACAAGATCACTACCCTGCTGATCGTATGCGGCTCCATTGCCCTGGTGCAGCTGATCTTCTTCAAAAACTTTTTCGGGCTCACCAAATCATTTGAGAACGG
>CAZZDQ010000006.1:0-60173 GCA_964652845.1 uncultured Chitinophaga sp. | reverse complement strand
TGCAGCTGATCTTCTTCAAAAACTTTTTCGGGCTCACCAAATCATTTGAGAACGGGGAAAGTCACCTGGTGGGGATCTTCAATATCTGGAATTTTCTTTTTTACATATCCATCGGGCTGGTCATTGTGTATGCAGTGAAAATAAATGGCGTGATACCTGTATTCTCCTACCTGATCGTGCCCGCCGTCTGTGCCATTATGTTCACCAAAAATGACCTGGCCGTATTTATCATCGCGGCGCTCCTCAGCGTGATCGCCAGCTTTTTTGGATTGTCTTTTTCATTGAAATATGATTTTCCGGCGGGGTCCTCGATCGTGGCGATCCTTGGGGGAATATTCATCCTGGCAGGTATTTACAGGATATTTTCAGGAATTTTAACAAAAAAGAAGTCGTGAACATTTCATTCCTGTACGCAAAATGTATCCAATATATATGCGAATTAAAAGTATCAATATGAAATTTATACTCGGCCTGGTATTTATCTGCCAGTCAATAAGGGGTGTTACGCAGGACAGCCTGTCTTATGCTTCCATCAAGGAGTATCCCGTGCTCTGGCAACAAATGTCTGCAGAATACCGTGCCCTTTGTTACCAGGCTTTTAACCTGGCAACATTAAGGCTTGAGCAGGCCCTTTCAATAGCCGGCAAAGCCAGGCCTCTTGCGATCATAACAGACCTGGATGAAACTATTCTCGACAATAGTTTCCTGGCAGCATATAAGATCATGAACGGAACCGATATAACTTACCCTGTTTGGAAAAGCTGGCTCGATGGGCCCACTCTTCCTACCGTACCGGGCGGTATTGATTTTTTACAGTATGTCGCTTCCAAGGGTGTAACTATTTTTTATATCAGCAACAGGAAGGCAAAAGGGATGGCAGTAACCCTTTCCACTTTGCAAAAACTGAACCTGCCTTATGCCGATACTGAACATGTTTTGTTAACCACCGATGACCCGTCCAAAGAAAGCCGGAGACAAACGGTGTATGAAAGTTATAAAGTTGTGTTGCTGCTGGGCGATAACCTGAATGATTTCATGCAGGTCTTTGAAGATAAGAACATCACTGACCGATTTGCGGAAACCGATTCGGTAAGAAATGACTGGGGGAAGAAGTTCATCGTTTTACCCAATGCAGCTTATGGCGCATGGGAGGACGCCCTTTATAACTATGATCCCGACCTTACGCCGGTGCAAAAAGAAGCCCTCCGCAGAGAGCTCTTAAAAAAGATAAAATAAAAAAATTGCATGCTGTTATCTTTGTTTTGATGACTGTATGAATATGCAACTGACCATTACCACACCTGCTTTGTTATTCCCGGCCATTTCCCTGCTGATGATCTATTATGGAAACCGTTTCGTGGCACTCACTAACCTGGTGCGCAAACTGCATGATGAATATATCAATAAGGAGAAAAGCGGGGTCATCCTGCACCAGATCAGGAGTATGCGGCGCCGGATCAACCTGATCCGTTATATGCAAGGGCTCGGTGTCTTCTGTTTCCTCACCTGTGTGATCTGTATGTATTTCATTTACCGGAACCAGGTACGGCCCGCTGAATTTCTCTTTGCCCTCAGCCTCGTCAGCCTGATCGCTTCCCTGGTCATTTCGCTGATCGAGATCGTGAAGAGCACCAATGCCATTGAATTTGAATTGAGCGATATGGAGGAACTGGAAAAGTCAAATTTCTTCACTGATCTCATCACCAAAGACAGTAAGGGGAACAAATGATTTTCGATCAGGCAGCGGTGATCTTGTTCTTTCTTTCCCCGATCTGCTGGCGCCACATGGCATAATACAGTCCTTTTTCGGCCAGCAGGCTTTCATGCGTACCGGTCTCCACGATCTCCCCTTTTTCCAGTACATAAACACGGTCGGCATGCATGATGGTGGAGAGGCGGTGTGCGATCATTATCGTGATCTGGTTGCCGAATTGCGAGATCTCACGAATGGTATCAGTGATCTCCTCTTCTGTCAGTGAATCCAGCGCCGAAGTGGCTTCATCAAATAATAACACTTTGGGCCGGCGAAGCAGGGCCCGGGCGATAGAAAGCCTTTGTTTTTCCCCACCCGATAATTTCAAACCTCCTTCCCCGATCATGGTTTCCATTCCCTTATCCGCTCTTTCTAGCAGGTTCTGACAGGCGGCCTTATTCAGCACATCGATGAGGTCATCATCTGCGGCATTGGGATTCACAAACATCAGGTTTTCCCGGATGGTGCCGGAGAACAACTGCGTGTCCTGCGTCACAAACCCGATCTGGTTGCGCAGGTCCTCAAAGTTGATCTTATTTTCATCGAGACCATTGTACAGGATCTTTCCCTGCTGCGGGCGGTACAATCCCACCAGCAATTTCATCAATGTTGTTTTCCCCGAACCGGAGGGACCCACAAAGGCAATGGTTTCCCCTGTTTTTACACCAAAACTGATATCATCAATGGCTTTCTGGGCAGCTGTTTGGTGTTTGAATCCGACATGATCGAATTCCATTGTTTGTATAGCGCCGAGGTGACGGGGATCCGTTGCCTGCGGTTCGGGTTGTTTCTTCATCAGGTTCTGAAAATTCTCCAGCGATGCCTGCGCCTCCCTGTAAGAAAGAATGATATTGCCGATCTCCTGCAGGGGCCCGAACACAAAGAAGGAAAAGATCTGCATGGTCACGATCTGGCCTGCATCCATTTTACCGTTGTAGACGAAAAGCATTAATAAAAACAGAATGACCTGTCGAAGGGTATTGACGAAAGTGCCTTGTACAAAACTGATGCTCCGGAGTTGTTTCACTTTTTTAATTTCCAATCCCAGTATTTTAAAAGTGTTTTTATTGAGCCTGTTCACTTCCTGCGTGGTAAGTCCCAGGCTTTTTACCAGCTCAATATTGCGCAATGATTCGGTGGTAGCGCCCGCCAGGGCCGTTGTTTGTCCCACGATCTTCTTCTGTATGATCTTTATCTTCTTACTCAGGAGGTTGGAAATGATAATTAGCAGGAAGATCCCACCGAAATAAACCAGGGGCATGCTCCAGTGGATGCGGTAAGCGTAAACAGCCACGAAGAGGATCCCTATGACCACGGGAAACAATATATTCACAAAGGAGGCAATGAATTTTTCCGTATCGATCCTCACTTTTTGCAGGATGCTCAGGGTTTCGCCGCTGCGGGCATCCTCGAATTCCTGGTAAGGAAGTTTCATGGCATGCTGCAAACCTTTTGTAAAAATGGTTGCCCCGAATTTCTGCGTGATCAGGTTCTGAAAATAATCCTGGAATGCCTTGGCGATCCGGCTGATCATGGCCACTGTTATGGAAGCCAGCAATAACCACATCACCCCGTATAACACGGCCTGCCTGCCCGGTGAAACAGTGAATTTCTGATGCACCCATAAAAAAGCATGCCAGTTGAACCCGGTGCTCTTGCTCATTTTCAGGACCTGGTTGTAATTGGCCAGGTTCACCAGTTTGCCGAATATGATCGGATCGATAAGAGAAAACCCGATATTGATCGCCGACAGGAGCAGGACAATGATCACGAGCCATTTGTAAGGCTTCAGATAATGCAATAATATTTTCATTTCTTGGGCTTTAAACAGCCTTCATCAAAGTTATAACATTAAACAAAATGCCTGTATTTTTCTTTACCGGATGAAAGATCTTCCCTGGGCGCTCCCCTGAGGAGCATCGTGCAAAAATACCATCGGGAAGGCAATAAAGGACTGTACCAGCCCCTCAGTTGCTGCATAGGCCAGGAGGTTATCGGCAATATACTGAAGAGGTGTTTGCTTTTGGATCAGTTTCTCCGCTGCTGTTCTTGTCACAGCATAGGCATACGTATAATCATGGAACCCTGCCTTCCTGAGATGGTCCGAATATTTTTTTGCATAGAGGTTGCTGATCACCCGGTGGTTCCATTTTAAAAACCCCGCCGCGTGCTGTACATGATAAAATGTTTGTTTGATCTTTTTTGCCCAATTTACATTGCCATTCTTGCCCCATCCCCAGTAGAATAATTCACAGCCGGCAGGTATCTCTGCCAGGATCTGCGGGATCTCAGTTATCCGGTTCTCATCCGGCAAGGCATCATCCTCAAAGATCAGTATCCGTTTATAGTCATGCCGCAACATATCTTCATAGATGAGCCGGTGACTCCAGGCACAGGCGACCTCGCCGGGCATCATGGATTTGGAATAACGATGAAGTGCTTTGGCCCGTTTCTCATCATAAACACCCGTTTTGACCAGGTCCTCAATTGAAAACTTATTCTTATCCGCACCGTAGAAAAAGGAATATTGCAATCCCTCAAATCTTCTAGCAAACAATTGCCTTCTTTCCTCAGCGGCCTTTACGCTGAGCACATAGATCCTGTCATAATACGTATTGAGTGCTGATAATGGGTGATCCATATATATTTAATTATCCTTCCTGCATGCTGATACCTATCCCGCCCAGCTTTCGCGGTCCAGGCTCCTGTACTGGATCGCTTCAGCCAGGTGTTCGGGTCTGATCTCTTCACTTAGTTCAATATCTGCAATGGTCCTTGACACTTTCAGGATCCGGTCATAAGCCCGGGCCGATAAGTTAAGTTTTTCCATTGCGGCTTTCAATAAATTGGCGCCAGCCGTATTGATAACGCAGACCTCTTTCAGCATTTTACTGGTGATCTGAGCATTACAATAGATCCCTGCATTGTCTTTATACCTTTCTTCCTGCCTGTCCCTGGCTTTTATGACGTGGTCCCGGATCACATTTGAACCCTGTTGCGGTTTCTCGCCTGACAATTCCTGGTATGCTACCGGCGTGACTTCCACATGCAGGTCGATCCTGTCCAGCAAAGGTCCTGATATTTTATTCAGGTATTTCTGAACAGCTCCCGGGGGACAGGTACATTCTTTATCAGGGTGATTATAAAATCCGCAGGGGCAGGGATTCATGGATGCCACCAGCATGAAGCTGGCGGGAAATTCGACTGCTATTTTGGCCCTGGAGATAGTGACTCTTCTTTCTTCCATTGGCTGGCGCATGACTTCCAGGACGGCCCTCTTGAATTCTGGCAATTCATCGAGGAATAATACCCCGTTATGTGCAAGGGATATTTCGCCGGGTTGCGGATTACCACCTCCACCCACCAGGGCTACATCTGAAATGGTATGGTGCGGTGAACGAAAGGGTCGTTTGGAAATCAATGTGGCATTATCCGGTAATTTTCCCGCTACAGAATGGATCTTCGTTGTTTCAAGGGCTTCATGCAGGGTCAGGGGCGGTAATATGGTAGGCAATCTTTTTGCCAGCATGGTCTTGCCTGCACCTGGCGGGCCGATCAGGATCGCGTTATGCCCGCCCGCTGCTGCGATCTCCAGGGCTCTTTTGATATTCTCCTGCCCTTTCACATCTGCGAAGTCAATATCAAAATCATATTGTGAATGAAAAAACTCCTCGCGGGTATTGATGATCACCTGTTCCAGTCCTTTTTCATTGTCACCGAAAAATTTTATCACTTCGTTGATATGCCTCACCCCATATACGCAGAGGTTATTTACCATACCGGCTTCCCTGGCATTCACAATGGGAACGATCAGTCCCCTGAAACCTTCTTTCCTGGCCTGAATAGCAATGGGTAATGCTCCCCTGATGGGGCGGATCTCTCCATTCAGCGACAACTCTCCCATGATGATATAATCAGCCATGGCCTCACTGTTCTCCATTTGTCCGGAAGCGCCCAGGATACCCAGTGCAATGGGCAGATCAAATGCAGTACCGCTTTTTTTGATATCGGCAGGGGCCATGTTGACCACTACCTTTGTCCGCGGCATATTATAATGATGGGTCTTGAATGCACTTTCAATGCGCTGCAGGCTTTCTTTCACGGCATTATCCGGCAAGCCTACAATCATCGGTTCTTTCCCTGAGCCAAGCCAGTTCACTTCTATGGTGATAGTGATGGCTTCCACTCCGTATACAGCACTGCCGAAAGTTTTAATGAGCATGACCGAAAATAAAGAAAAAACGAGGCGGTTTCCCGTGTTAAGTTTCATTCTGGTACGTAAGTTTCGGCGCTAATGGAAGGAGAATAAAGATCGCAGACAGTTTCGATGATTCTTTTAAAACCCTGAAAGAATTGAGTACGGAAGAAGATAACTAAAGAATTGTTTGTACCGATTCTCCCGCTTCCCAAGGATAACGCTGATTCAATTTGTTGCTATGCAAGGGGCCGTTTAATTGATCCTGACACGCACAAGATGGTAAGAATCATAGGGAGACTGTGCATGGGTCAGGGTGAGGGATGAAGCCGTCAGGTTGCTGACTTTAAAATACCAGGTCACTTTTTTATTGTTCTTTTCGGTAACAGCGTCCACGCGGATCTTATCCCCTTCGACCTGCCAGGGACCGGAAGCCCTTTCTCCCGTAGACAGGGTCCAGCTCATCTTTCCTTTTTCAGTAAAGGACACGCCCTGACCATCCGCATCCCATGCGCCTATGATATCCTCCCTTCTGATCACCGTCAGGAAAGGCAATCCGGCCTCATCAGTATTCCTCACTATATGTCCCGCACTATCAACAACTGTATGCCGCAGAATATCAGATAAGGAATCGTTGGTCTTCAGCCGTTGTGGTTGCAGCTGAACCACCAGGAAATCATCCAGCGAAAAAGGTTCTTTATATCTTTCTGTCAGGGTACCGGCAATTTCCTTTATATCATTGACCGATCTTTGGTACATGCCTTTGTAAAAATCATTCCATTGGAGCTCCTGGTTGATATAATCCTGCCGCCAGTGTTTTAAATTGTTGCTGCTGTCCTCGACGATCTTCTGCAGGGCCATAAAATATTTTTCAGCATTCTCTATTGAACTCTTTTCATTCACCAGCCGTCGGTTCAGAATCTTTGCGAGGTCATTATCCATTTTTTGGGTAGCCGCGAGATCGGTCACGTCTTTTGAGAATTTGGCGGATTCTGTTTTCATGCCGGTGATATAAGCACTGAAATCACCATTCTGGTAAAAAGCGGATTCGTAGGTCTGCATATTCTTGGTATACACATTCTCATAACTCATATAGGATTTCCAGGCAGCTACTGTGATATCTTTTGTCCTGCTGAATTCGCTTGTATCTGACTTGCGGTTCATGATCTGCGTGATATAAAACACGATCGTAGACGTAAGGATCGTGATCACGCCTCCAATGAGCAGGTTCTTGACATGCACTTTTGTGGGTGGGTTGCCGCCCGTCTGCTGGGGATCCGACTGATAGCTTTTCCCGGGCGATGGACTGGCTGGATTGGGTTCAAACTCCGAATGCCGTGAAGACGGAATATCCGAATGATGTTCGGGGAATCTTGGATTATCAGGCATATGTGAACTTATTCTCTAAGTTACTATTTTCATTTTTCCTCCTTTATGACCGAAGAAAACAACAATGAAACGATTGGGTCGGCCATAATTGCTGACGGTTTTGAGTCAACCGGGATGTTAAAAACCTGAATAGCTTTACTAACCTGTAACCTATTGACAACGATGATGCGTGATTGTTCATCCGTATTTTCTTTTATCCCGATATCCAAAGGGAAATTGAAGGGGCCACTTTTTTGAAGTTGCGTGATGGTCATATTGATTTGCCGCTGCCCGGCATCATATTTCCAGGAAATGTTCAGGTCGGGAATATCGGTGCTGTATAACCACTGGTGGAAAAAAGTATCAAGTTTCTTCCTGCTTACATTTTCAAACACTGCCTGCAGATCCTTCGTATCTGCATTCAGGCCTTTGAACTGATTGTAATATTGCCGGATCGCCTGCTGGAAAACACTATCCCCCAGTTGTCGTCTTAACATATGCAAAACCCATCCGCCGCGTTGGTAGCTATTGGGGTTTAGTAACTGCATCACCGGCGTCAATGAATCCACCACGGGTTTGTGGGTTCTGTTTACGAAAGATATGGTCTCTGAGCGATCAATAGTCATTCGTTTGTTCAGGCTATCGGTCCCGTATTTCGCTTCCGCAAAAAGATGCGTGAAGTAAGTAGCAAATCCTTCGCTGAGCCAGATATGTGCAAAGGATCTCTCCGTGGCCATGTCACCGAACCACTGGTGAGCGATCTCGTGGGCAAACAGCATTTCTTCACCCCGGGTCCCGTTGATGGAATTCTCATGATAAAAGATGGCGCCTGCATTTTCCATGCCACCGAAGATCGTCTTGGACTGCACGTTGGCCAGTTTTTCATAGGGATAGGGAGCGATGTACTGGCTGAAATAGCTCACTATATCCCTGGCTTCCGCATAATCATAGAAACCATTTGATTTTTCTTCAGGGAAGACCCAACTGTATACCGGTGTACAGCCCACGCTGCCGGCATAATTGACCGCAAAATCGGCTACGCCAATGACCATTACCTTGGTGGGCAGGGGCACTTCTTCCTTCCAGTGAGTGAGTTTTTTTTCACCGGGCAAACTGGTTTCTTCCGCCTGTTTCCCGTTGCTCACCACCTGGTAATGCGCAGGCGCCGTGACTACGAAATCCACGGTGGCTTTATCGGAAGGATCATCCACGCAGGGTATCCAGTGATGGGCACGGTTCGGCCAGTTGTCTGCAAAAAAAGTACGGTGTCCGAATTTGTTTTTCGAGATGATCAATCCGTCGTCAGGAATGCCTTTGTATTGGATGATGACCTTTGCCGTGTCATTTTTTAGGTAATTGCCGTGCAAAACGATCTTATTATTCAGATGTTCGTATGTGGACTGACCTGCCAGCACATGCAGTATGGTCATGCCTTTACCTGCGGCATTCATATTCTGCAGGTCGAAAACGGGAGTATTTGTTTTCTCCCGGACGACAAATAAAATGGAGGCTTCGCCTGCGATCTCATCATTCTTGTCATTCAGTTCAATGGAAAAGTCATAATGCAGTACGTCTATAGTCCTTTGCGCAATAGAAGGACCCGTCATGCTGGCAGCAATAAAAGCAAACAGCCATTTTTTCATGGGCTACAAATTAAAGAATTATTTTCAGTGTATTCGTTAAGGTTCCCGTCACCCTACCGGTCATAGTTTCTCCAGCATATCCACTACTTTTTCCCTTTTCAGGATCACATACCCGATCCGGTCGTTACTGACCCCCTCCTTCAGTTTGTAAGAAAAATCCAATTGTTCTTCGCTGACATTGCTTTCGAAATACCGGAAAGTGATCGTGGGGTATTTTTTCAGCTCCTCACCGATTTCGTAAAGATGTGTGGATAGGATAAACAAGGAGTTTTTGATCTTCAACAGTCCTTCGATCACTACCAGGGAGCATTTCATAGCGTCCTGCATATTGGTCCCTTTGAACAGTTCATCGATGAGCACCAGCCATTTTTTCCCGTTATTGATCTTTTCGATCGTATGCTTGATGCGCTGCACTTCATTGAAAAAATAACTCTCCCCTTTGGCGATATTGTCCTCCACATTCACATTGCTCAATAGCCCGTCAAACAAAGTGAGTTTCATTTCTTCAGCCGGAACACCCATTCCGATATGCGCCAGGAATACGGCCGAACCCAGGGCCTTGATGAGGGTACTCTTGCCCGACATATTGGCGCCTGTCAGGAACATGAAATTGTCCTCGGGGCTCATATGCAGGTCATAAGCCACCGGTTGCGGCAATAAAATATGGTAGAGTCCCTTTGCTTCTGCCAGGGGCCTGGGGCTGTCAATAAATGAAGGGAAGCTCAGGTTGTATGTCTTCATCGCCACTGCCATGGAATACCAGGCATCAAATTTGCAAAATGTATCGATCAACTCCAGGGTATTGGATCTATAGCGGTTGCGCAGGTGGAAAGCATAATAAAGGTTCTGCCGCAACCTGAATTTCTCTGCCGGCTCCGTTTCTGACAACTTCTTTAAAGGCGTTTCCTCCAGGATCTTCCGGATCCGGTCCGTGTAGAGCCGGATACTCAGGGGGAGTTCCAGGCCGGATAATAATTCATTGATCTGCCGGATACCGCGGTAAAAATCGGCGAAGTGCGGGATAGAATATTTGATCATGGAATAATCAGCGCTGTGCAGCCACTGGTAAAACATATTACTAAAGGAAGCAGGGTTTTCACTCACCGAATCGATGGGATAATCCAGGAATTTCTCCATCACAAGGAGGGTTCCATTCGTCACCACTGAAGGCCATTGGTTTATATATTCCATGAATGTGCGGATGATCTTTTGCGTGCCGAGTATTTTGTCAATTTCATCCAGTGGGGAGGAGAAGAGCTTGCGCAATTGTTCCTTACCGCCGGTAGTGCGGGTAAAATTCAACTTGTGGAAGACGGAATACTCCTCTTCCTGGTGGAAAATTGAAATGTCGTTGAATGATATTTTATCTATTTGCATACCCTGTCCCCTAAAGAAGGATATTAATTATTGATAAGTTATCTGTCAAATTTTAGTCTTTCCCCTTTTATAGATTCATTAAACTGTCCATTCTCATATACAAGATTACCATTTACAAACGTATGGCTGATGGCTGCAGGGAATTCAAAACCTTCCAACGGGCTCCAGCCGCATTTATAAAAAATATTTTGTTTGTTTACCTGCATAGTTTTATTCAAATCAACCATAACCAAGTCAGCAAAATACCCTTCCCGGATGTAGCCTCGTTCTTTAATTCTAAAACAATACGCTACAGCATGGCTCATTTTCTCAGCGATCTTTTCCAGTGAGATCCTTCCCTGTTTATAGTAATAAAGCATCAAGAGCAATGGATGTTGTATGAGCGGTAAACCAGCTGCCCCCTCCCAGCCTCCTCCTGTAGGGGGAGGGGAAATAGAGCCATCAGCATTTCGTAAAAGTCCCTTTTCTTCTAACAAATGTGGGGCATGGTCTGTGGCGATGACATCCAATCGGTCGTCCAGTAAAGCTTTCCATAATGCTTCCCTGTTATTCGGGGCTTTAATGGCCGGATTACATTTGATCTGATTGCCTAATCTTCCATAGTCATCACTGGTAAAATGAAGATGATGGACACATACTTCTGCCGTGATCCTTTTTTCCCGCAGGGGAGCCATATTACTGAACAACTGTAATTCTTTTTCCGTGGAGATATGCAGGATATGCAGCCGGGTATTGTATTTTTTTGCGATCTGGATCGCATAAAGAGAAGAAGCATAGCAGGCCTCTTCATTCCGAATCAGCGGATGATCTGCTGCCGTTAAGGCTTTCCCGGATGCTTTTAATTTCTCCAGGTTGGCCTTTATGATCCTTTCATCCTCGCAATGGGTGGCGATCAGCACTTCACTTTCGCGGAAAACTTTATCAAGCGTCCGGGGATCATCCACCAGCATGTTGCCCGTGCTGCTCCCCATGAATATTTTTATTCCGCAGATATCCCGTTTATACCTGTTCACTTCCAGCGTTTTTTCTGCACCGGTATTGTCCGTTCCCATGTAAAATGAATAATTGGCCAACGAATGCCGCGCAGCCAGGGCATATTTTTCTTCCAGCAATTCAAGCGTGAGCGCATTCGGGATAGTGTTGGGCATTTCCATATAACTGGTTACCCCGCCTGCCACAGCAGCTTTTGATTCGGAATGAATAGTGGCTTTATGTGTGAGCCCTGGTTCGCGGAAATGGACCTGGTCATCTATGCAGCCTGGGAAAAGATATTTTCCTTCCCCGTTTATCTCTATACATTTTCTGTCGACCTTCCTGATGAAGGGTTCGATTTTATCAACACGGGTGCCTGCGATCAAAACATCTGCTGCCTGAATTGTACCTTCGTTCACGATGCTAATGTTTTTAATCAGGTATTTTTGCATCTTTGAAAAGTTAAACCGTCCACATGCAAATTAAACAAACCCTAACAACCCTGCTTCTTATTTTTCTCTCTCTGTATATGGATGCACAGACCACCTATCTTCCACAGGATGATAAGGCCTACCTGTTGATGGAACGGATGGAAATCAAAAGCCGCACGGATTCATTTTTTAACTTTTCCACTACAAAACCCTATTCCCGGCTCCATGTATACAGCGCCATCCGGCATATTTTATCTCAGAAGAGCAGTCTTCTTTCACCTGTTGACAATTATAATGCAAGACGGGTCCTGCTGAATAATGATGAGTACATGTCACCCGATGAACGGAAAAACATTGCATCTAAAAAACCCATTCTGAAGAATTTTTACAAGACCCCGGCCAACCTCTATGAAGTGCATGTAAAGGATTTTGACCTGATCGTGAACCCTGCCATCCAGGTCACGGTTTCCAAGGAAAACAATAACACAGAAACGCTTTACCTGAATTCCCGCGGGGCCAGTGTCCGCGGACGTATCGCGAACAAGATCGGCTTTTATACCCTGCTGACCGATAACCAGGAGAAAGACCCGCTCTATGTGCGACAGCTGGTAACGGCCCGGAAAGCGGTTCCCGGAGAGGGATTTTACAAACAGTTCAAGCAAACGGGTTATGATTTCTTTGATGCCCGCGGATATTTCACTTTCGGAGCCACAAAATATATCAATGTTGCTTTTGGTTACGACAGGAATTTTATCGGCAACGGTTACCGCAGCTTTTTCCTTGGTGATGACAACAGCAACGCCTTGTTCCTGAAACTCAATACACGGATATGGAAAGTGAATTACCAGAACCTGTTCCTGGAACTCAGCAATGCGGACAATAGATCCGGGGATCACCTGATCGGGAAAAAATATGCCGCTTTTCACCACCTGGATATCGGCATCACCAGGTGGATGAACCTCGGGTTGTTCGAAGGAGTGGTCTTCGGCCGGGTCAATCATTTTGAATTCGGCTACCTGAACCCGATCATTTTTTACCGGTCCATTGAATTGCAGAATGGCAGCTATGATAACTCAGTGGCCGGTATCGACGGGCATATCAACTTACCCAAAAATATTCAGCTGTATGGCCAATTTCTGCTGGATGAATTTGTGAAATCAGAATTCTTCAAGCACAATGGTTATATCGGCAACAAATGGGCGATGCAAATAGGTTTTAAATATATCGATGCTTTTGGCATTAAGAACCTTGACCTTCAACTGGAACACAATATCGTCAGGCCTTTCACATATTCACACTATGATTCGGTAGCAAATTTTACACATTACAACCAGCCCCTGACGCATGTGCTGGGCGCTAATTTTAAAGAATTCGTTGGCCTGGCCCGCTACCAACCCGCTCCCAAGTGGCTGGCTGTTGCCAAGCTGGTCTTTTATACACAGGGAAGGGACAGCAGCAATGAGAGTTTCGGAAGTAATATCTTCCTGATCAATATCCCGCCTTATCGTACAAGGGATTTCGGCTATTTCATCGGAAGCGGGTGGAAAACCAATGTGTTCTATGGTTCATTCCTTGTCTCTTACGAATGGAAAGAGAATTTTTTCCTGGAGCTGAATGCCGTTTACCGTAAACAGGAGACCAAAACACCCCCGATTTCCTCCGCCAATACTTCTGTGATCAGTTTTGGATTCCGCTGGAACCTGCCCAGGAGGGAGTTTGTATTCTGAGCGGGAAAAATTTCCCCTGAATCGTTCAACTTTGAATATTTTAGCCGGATGAGCAAACTGGTGTTCATATTGATTGTCCTTCATGCGGCTTGCGGATCATCCGCACAGGAAAAAAAGGATTCAGTCATGGTCCGGGATACGGTCCGGCCAAAAAAATTTTCCTTTATCACCAATATACCTTATGACACAAAAATGCTGATGGTGGAACTTTTCAAACCGAAACATTTACCGCTCACAGCGGGTATTGCAGCGAGCACTGTTCTGCTTTCATTTGCAGACTACAATATTTATACCTCCGTCAAAGGATTCCTGAACCGGAATAATATTTCCAGCGAAGAAAGCTTTGATGCTATTATCCGGATAAAAACCGGGAGCAAATACACCAATATCGGCAAGTGGCCCCATAATATCAATACTGCCATTTACGATGCGGGGCAGGGAAGTTCCACCATGTTTCTCGCAGCCGGGTTTTATCTGTATGGAAAAATAAAACACAATGTAAAAGCCTTGCGGGTGGCTTCGCAGCTCACCGAATCATTCCTGGCGCTGGGTATACAAACACAGATCATGAAATGGGCTGCCGGCCGTCAGGATCCTATCGTAGCAACCGATGGAAAGATCCTCTGGCGCCCCTTTCCTTCCATCAAAGAATTTCAGAACCATAAGGTCCAGTACGATGCCTTCCCCTCGGGCCACCTCGCCACATTCACCAGCATGGTGACCATATTGGGTGAGAATTTCCCGCGCCAGCGATGGATAAAACCGGTGGGATACGGCCTTTCAGCCCTGCTAAGCCTGGCCATGATCAATAATGGTGTGCATTGGCTGGGAGATTATCCGCTGGGCGCTGCACTGGGAGTGATCATCGGGAAGATCATTACGAGGCCGCATGTGACAGGTAAAAGGAAAAAACTACGTAAGGAATAATTCTATAATCTTTCTTTCAATTGTTCTGTCATCACTGATTCCCATGCGTGGAAATCATTTTGTTCGATATGTAACCTGGCTTGTTTCATTAGCCATTGATAAAAACTGAGATTATGTATACTGGCAATGGTAAGGCCCAGTATTTCTTTTGATCTCATCAAATGCCGCAGGTAGGCCTTGCTGTAATAATTACTGACCGGTGATTCAAATCCATCATCAATCACTGAAAAATCCTTTTCCCATTTCTTATTATCAATATTGATCACCCCCTTTGTAGTAAATAGCATAGCATTACGGCCATTACGGGTGGGCATCACGCAGTCAAACATGTCGATTCCCATACTGATACATTCCAGGATATTCCAGGGCGTGCCTACGCCCATGAGGTACCGTGGCTTATCCTTTGGTAACTGCTCGCAACACCAATTGCATATCTCATACATTTTTTCCTCCGGCTCCCCGACACTCAACCCTCCGATAGCATTTCCAGTCATTTCTTTAGCAGCAGTATATTCGCAACTTTGTTTGCGCAGGTCCTTATGCGTACCGCCCTGCACGATGGGAAAAAGGTTTTGCATGAACCCATATTTATCTGTTGTATCATTGAATTGATTCACGCAACGGTCAAGCCAGCGATGGGTCAGTTCCATGGATCTCCGGGCATAGGAATGATCGCTGCCCCCGGGTGGACATTCATCGAAAGCCATGATGATATCGGCGCCGATACTGCGCTGGATATCGATCACTTTTTCAGGCGTGAACAAATGCTTGCTGCCGTCAATATGGGATTGAAAGGTCACCCCTTCTTCATTTATCTTTCTTGTGCCGGTCAGGGAAAAGACCTGGTAGCCGCCGCTGTCGGTCAGGATCGGCTTCTGCCAGTTCATAAACTGATGTAATCCTCCTGTTGTTTCAATTACATCCGTTCCTGGTCGCAGGTACAAATGATAAGTATTACCCAGGATGATGGGTGCCTGCACATCTTCCAGCAGTTGTTGCTGTGTCAGGGCCTTTACGCTGCCGGCTGTTCCAACAGGCATGAAGACGGGTGTGGGAATCTCTCCGTGGTCTGTAATTATATTTCCTGCACGGGCATGGGAGTTTTTATCAGCATGACCAATTAAAAATTGTAGTGATGGCATAATGTGTAATCCGCAAGATACAAGGTTCAAGAAGACAAGATTTATAAACTTGATCGATCGTTTTTGCTTGTGCCCTGGCCTTGTACCTCGCGCCTTGAGCCCTGGCTATTGTTCCTTGTCTCTTATCACTTACATTTGCCCATGCCATTCAGCCGCTGGGAGGAGATCATTTTTTACCTGTTTGCATCCGTAACAGCCATCCAGTTATTCTATTATCTTTTCTTCTTCAGCCGCCTGGTTTTCTACAGGGCAAAAACAAAAAGCAGTTCGCAGCAACATGCGGTATCCGTGATCGTTTGTGCACGGGATGAGGATGAAAATATTGCCCGCAACCTGCCCGGACTGCTGGTGCAGCAATATCCCAGCAGTTTTGAAGTGGTGGTAGTGAATGATAATTCCACTGATGATTCAAAATTCATCCTGCAGGAATTGAAAAGAAGTTTCAAAGGCTTACAGGTGGTGGAACTCGCCCAGGAAGCTAAGCTGATCGCAGGGAAAAAATACCCTTTATCGGTGGGGATCCGGGAAGCAAATCATGAAGTATTGTTGCTGACGGATGCCGACTGCGTGCCGGCCAGCGAGCACTGGATCGAAAAAATGCAGGACGGTTATAACGGGGATACAGAGATCGTGCTCGGATACGGGGGATATCATAAAAAGAAAGGACTGCTGAATAAGCTGATCCGTTTTGAAACCTTCCATACGGCGCTTCAGTACCTGTCATATGCCCTGGCCAACATCCCTTACATGGGGGTAGGCCGTAACCTGTCCTATAAAAAAGACCTGTTCATCCGCAACAAGGGATTCTCCTCCATCAATCATATTCCCAGCGGGGATGACGATCTCTTCATCAATCAAACAGCTACCCGCAGGAATACGGCCATTGTTATCGACCCCGAGGCTTTTACCCGATCGGTTCCTAAAACAACCTGGAAGGGCTGGCTGCAGCAAAAGAAGAGGCATTATTCAACGGCAAAATATTATAAGCCTTTTCATAAATTCTTACTGGGCCTTTATTTTATGACCCAATTCTTATTTTATCCCCTGTTGGCAGTTTCGTTGATAACATTTGACTGGCAATGGACAATCATTGCTTTGGGCGCCCGGTTAATTGTACAGGCGATCGTTTTCTACATCACCATGAGAAGGTTGGATGAAAAGGATCTTTGGCCCTGGTTCATCTTATTTGATGCATGGATGTTCCTTTATTATCTGTTATTCTCACCGGCCCTCTGGCGAAAACCCAGGAACAACTGGAATTAAGACGCTCCAACACTGGGAAATGAAAATAATCATATGGATATTATCCTGAAATATTTTTCTGATTTTACGGATACACAGTTGCAGCAATTCACCCGGCTGGAGACCCTGTACAAGGAATGGAACCAGAAAATAAATGTGATTTCCAGAAAAGATATCCATTTCATCTATGAAAAGCACGTACTGCATTCCCTGAGTATTGCTGCCCTTTTTGATTTTCCCCCCGGGACCAGGGTGCTTGATATTGGTACCGGTGGTGGTTTTCCCGGCATCCCGCTGGCGATCTTTTTCCCAGGTGCAATATTTCATTTGATCGACAGTATCGGGAAAAAAATAAAAGTGGTGGAAGCCATTGTTGAGGCGCTTCAACTGAAAAATGTAACAACACAGCAAATAAGAGCAGAATCTATTAAAAAAAATAAACCGGTCGGTCCTGCAGGCGGGTATGATTTCGTTGTTTCCAGATCCGTTGCTTCGCTAAAGGAGTTGTGGAGATGGAGTCTTCCTCTGTTAAGGCACAAGGAACAAAGTACAAGGTACAAGGCTCAAGGCGCAAGGCTCAAGGTTGAGGAAGCAAGTAACAATCGGGGACTGATTTGTTTAAAAGGAGGTGATCTCAGTAATGAGATCAGGGAAAGCAGGCTGCATCCCCGGCTCATGGATATTCATTCTGTTTTCCCCGAGGAATATTTCAGGGATAAATATATTGTTTATGTACCCCGTTATTGAAGCGTTGAAGTCCCTGCAAAAATCAGATCCTTTTCGCTTACCACTTCACCTGGAGCCGGTTATTTTTCCGGTCGATATCTGCCATTCTTTGTGAAGGATCTATTTCCACAGTTGAAATGTCCGTGAATTTTTTATCGGTCTCCACTGTATACACATTGTCTGTCCATTTCCAGGGTTCGTATACTTTTCTTGTGATGGAAGAATCTTCAACGGGCTTTCCCCCGAACATCAGGTACTGGGGTACATAATGAATTTCTTTTGTACCATCCTTGAAAGTGAGGAGGAGATCGATCGGCATGGGGATCAGGCCCAGTTGTTTCAACCTTATTTTCGTTTTGCCAGCTTCTTCCCATAAACTGTCGATGGAATAATCAATGGTCTTGGTCGAATTGACCCAGAATTCCTTGTACCAGTCCAGCTTGAGGCCACTGACCTTTTCCGCCACCCTTATAAAATCATCTGCATTGGGATGTTTGAACCGCCATTGCTTATAATATTCCAGCAGGATCTTATCCCTTACCTGCGCACCTACGATATAACCCAATTGTTCAAGGAATACGGCGCCCTTGGAATAGGCGGCCAGGCCGTAAGCGAAATTGGTATTATAATGATCTGCATGGGTAGACAGCGGTTCTTCTTTTCCCGATTTTGCCACTGCCATATACCCGGCATATTCATCCAGGTAAGGAAAAGCTGTATTGTTATTTAACCAGGCCTGTATCCTGGCATCGGAATATTGTGTGAACCCTTCATCCATCCAGGGATACATGGATTCATTGGTGGCCATCATGCCGTAATACCAGTTATGCATCCATTCATGCATTGCCCCGTCGGGAGAGAAAAGTAAGGTGGCCATCGGGTATTCCATTCCGCCGTCGCCACCGGTGATAAAAGAGAATTGCCTGTATGGGTAAGTGCCAAATGTTTTTTCAATATAGGGCAGGGCTCTCTGCGCCATAACCAGCAAAGCTTCCCACTGGGCTGCCGTGGCCGTTGTCGGTTTATATAAAAGATGGAAGGTGCAGCTGTCTTTCAAAAGGATCGATCTGTGTATGAATTCAGGATCGGCTGCCCACATGAAATCATGTACATTGGGCGCTATGAAATGCCAGCTGAGCTTGTCCCCGGAAGGTTTTGAGATCTTGGTACCGGGTGACTCGTATCCGAAACCAACCTGGTTTGCGTTTTGGATATAACCGGTTCCGCCAAGGATATAGTTTTTGTCAATATTGATGGTCACATCAAAGTCGCCCCAGACACCATAAAATTCACGGCCCACATAGGGTGTGGGATGCCATCCTTCGCGGTCATACTCGCAGAGTTTGGGATACCACTGGCTCATAGAGTAACGAACCTTCGTGTTCGGATTATCCCTGCCGCTTCTCCTGATCTGAATGGGCACCTGTGCTTCCCATTCCATGTCAAACACCGCTTTGGTTTTTGGGGGAATGGGTTGAGAGAGGTTCACTTCCAGGATGGTTTCATCGATTTTATATTGTTGAGGAATGCCATTCATTTTTAGCGAAAAGATCTTCTGGTAGCCGATCTCATCCGGTTTTAAATTCAGGATACGGTCCTTCACACGACCGTCCCAATCGGGCCTGTTGCCGATCAGGATGGAGCCCTGTCTCCTGCTGTGGTTATCCATCATGCTGTTAGGCTGAAAGGCATTGAAATAAAGATGGTAAAATATCTTAGTGAGCGTATCCGGGGAATTATTCCAGTATTCCAGTTTTTGTTTACCAGTATACCGGTTGGTCTGCACACTCATATCAATGTTCATCGTATACTTCACCCGCTGCTGCCAGTAACAGTCAGGCTGAGCTTCCAGCCGGGAAAATAATCCGCTCAAACCAATAAAACTGAAAAGAATTTTATGGTGCATTTTCAACAATTTAGCCGGTAAAATTCGGGAAAGCTTTGTTACAAGAAAAACAAAAATTGAAGGAGATATCCGTATGGCCGGTGTCTTAGATCTTTCGATCGCCGGGATTTTTTTGCTGCTATAGCTTATCATTTATCCCTGCCCGGGGTGCCCAGGTCAAGGAAATTTTTCCTGAGCTGCAGGTTGCCTTTTCTCTTTATAATGATATTGGAAAGGGATGCCTGCCGTCTGTCAGTTTTCGACGGGTAGGCGATAAAAATGGAATCCTGGGGATCGAATTCGGCATCTTTCAATTGGGTATTCAGCCATTCGGCAAGGTGTTTGGCATGGGTTTCAATCGTACCCTGGAAAACCCGGAAACACTCATTATTTTCAATGATGCTGAACTGGTATATACTCATGATCCCTTCCAGTTCTGCCAGCAGTTCTTCCGATTTAATATAGGCAACGACCAAACATTTCATAGGTGGTTAGTTTACGCTTAAAATAGACCCGTCCGGTGAAAGATCCCCGGAATAAACGGCAAAGGATGTCAGGAAAAGCAGGAAAGGAAGAAAATGATTATTCCTGCACAAGGCGATAAAGCCCCTTGGGAAGAATTTCTTAAGCTGCATGTAAGTGTATGGTTTAATCCTGGTCCCGTTTCATTTCATCGTTGATCTTCAACTGCACCTATTGACACTTTCGTTTTCCATTATGGATCTTTTTCCTGGTTTTCAATCTTTTCATGCCAATATCATCAAATACTGTGGCCGGGGCCCGGTATTTCTTTTGGAGACGATGCGATGATTGCTTTCAATACATAAAAAATCCTGAATTTCTGATGAGCGGTAAATTGAGCCGTTTTATACGGCCTAACTTGCAAGGAGACGTTGCTTAAAGAAAGGAAAGGACTGGCGATTTTAATAATGATCCGACCGCCTGCAAAAGGGAAAAGAATAAATTCTAGGGGAACTTTTCATGAAGCTGCTGTCACAGTATCTCTGAAAGGTTTCGGGTGAAAGTTCCGTCTAATGACTTGGAAAGGGGCCAAAATACATTAACAGTGATCTCTCCTCGGATTTCTTTCTGCAGGAAAAATCGTCCTACTGTTGTGTAAGCCCCTTTCTTTTGAGAGCTTCCTCAATAGATTCACCACCTGCTCCTGCGGCATTGTACCTTTTCGATATGGCTAATAAAGGAAAATGCATCTAAAAGCAGTTATTGATTTATCTAAGGTATATTATTTTCTGCAGGTTTTAGTACCGGGGAATATTTTGTAATTGTTTTCCGGAAAAATAAATGATCCCCATTGACCTGAAGCTTTCTATGGTCATTAATATGGAGGTTATTTCCCTTGCACCACGATCACGATCTCGCCTTTCACGGTTCTTGAACTGAAATATGTATGCAGTTCCTGCAGGGTCCCCCGTTTATTTTCTTCATATAATTTGGTGAGTTCCCGGCTTACACTGCAGACCCTGTCCTTCCCGAAAAAGGCAATAAGGTCCTTCAGGGTTTTTACCAGCCTCAAAGGTGATTCATAGAATATAAGGGTTCTTTCTTCTTCCGCTAATTTTTTCAACCTCGATTGCCTTCCTTTTTTCAATGGTAAAAAGCCTTCAAAGCAAAAACTGTCAGCGGGCAGGCCGCTGTTCACCAGGGCCGGTATCAGGGCAGTGGCGCCGGGCAAACATTCCACTTTGATATTTTCCATAAGACATTCCCTGACCAGGAGGAAGGCCGGGTCACTGATGCCGGGCGTACCCGCATCGGTGATGAGGGCCATTGTTTTCCCTTCCTGCAATTGGGAAACAATATGCCGCAGGATCTTATGTTCATTGTGCTGATGGTAGGGAGAAATTGGTTTGGTGATATTATAATGGCGGAGCAAGTGGGAACTTGTCCGGGTATCTTCTGCCAGGACCAGGTCCGCCGATTGCAATACCTCGATAGCCCGCAGGGTGATATCCTTTAAATTACCGATAGGAGTGGGAACGATGTAGAGCATGGTTAATTGCCGGCAGGCAGGGTTAATTAAGTTAATTGGTTAATTGGGTATTGGGGAGGTATTCCTAATTAACTTAATACCTCAATACCTTAATTAACTACTATCTCATAATATTCCATCACAGGGTTAGACAGCAATTTTTTGGCTGCTTCGCCGGCGATCGATTCAGCTTCCTGTTTGGAACCCGCATCGATCCGGAGGGTGATATTCTTCCCAATGCGCACATCTTTCACCGAGCTGATGCCAAGGGTTTCCAGTCCCCCCAGAACAGCCTTGCCTTGCGGGTCCAGTAATTCCCTCAGCGGCATTACTTTTATTTCCGTTATGTATGTCATGAAATATTTTTCCTGTCAAAGATAAGATGGCCCTGCCCCTCTTTATTGATTCCCCTTTTTATTTCCCTGGTTATTCCTGAATGGGTTGCGTCGCTGGGGATTGCCTTGCTGCTGCGGCCTGTTTCTTTGTTTGTTCCGTTGCTGTTGGTTACGGTGTTTTTGTTTTTCCTTTTTATCCAGGGTAGAGAGCTTGATCTGGCCGACGAGGTCGGCATATTCCGGTTCTTTTTCTTTGATAGCTGCCGCAGCGATCTCCGCGGGCTCGAGTTCTTCAGGTATGATCTGCTGACGGTTTTGGGATTTTATTTTCTGTACCCTTTCGATGGTCAGCGGGTATTGTTTATTGCTGTCAGGCAATGCATACCACATCAGGTTTTTGAAGATATCCTTTTTCACCAGGATGGCATTGCCCTTGCTTACTTGCAGGGTATCGCAATCATCAGGGAAGTGCTGCAGGGCATCCAGGTAAGTGTCCAGTTCATAGTTCAGGCAACATTTCAGTCTCCCGCATTGCCCGCTTAATTTTGTCTGGTTGATGGACAGGTTCTGATAGCGTGCCGCTGCCGTATTCACTGATGAAAAATCCTTGAGCCAGCTGCTGCAGCAAAGTTCCCTGCCGCAACTGCCGATGCCGCCCACTTTACCCGCTTCCTGCCTGGCACCGATCTGGCGCATCTCCACTTTCAGTTTGAACTCAGAAGCATAGACCTTGATCAGTTCGCGGAAATCAACCCGTCCGTCGGCGATATAGAAAAATGTGGCCTTCTTCCCATCCGCCTGCATTTCCACCTGGCTGATCTTCATATCCAGTTTCAGTTGTTTGGCAATGGCGCGGCTCCGGATCACTGCTTCGGGTTCACGGGCTTTGTTCTGTCTCCAGACATCGATATCACGGTCGCTGGAGCGGCGCAATACTTTTTTCATCTCCGGGTTATCCTCTTTCACCTTATTCTTTTTCATCTGTAACCGTACGATCTCACCCGTGAGGGATACCTGTCCCACATCAAAGCCGGCGATTCCTTCCACGGTGATCAGGTCGCCTTTTTCATAAGGCTGCAAAGAATTGTTGCGGTAAAAATCCTTGCGGCTGCCGTTGTTAAAGCTTACTTCCACTACTTTACAGGCCATATCCAAACCTGCCACCGGCAGGTTGAAAAGCCAGTCGTAGGCATTCATACGATTGCAGCCCCCGCTGGCACAGCCGCCATTGCTCCGGCAGCCTGCAGGTTTACCGCCTGTATTGGTATGACAGTTTGCGCAGGGCATTCTTCGTTTCTAAATTTAAATCTGGAGCGCGGTATTACTGATCTTACACTGTCAGCACGGGTGATACCCGGCAGAACCATTTTGCAGCCAAACAAACTTTGGGCAGGAAAAAGAATGGTATGTTGAAGTAAGAATAAGCAATGTTTAATCCGGGCTCCCGGAAATCAGTCCTTTTCAGGTCTTTCCTCACAGGTCCTTTCACTCAGTCAAAAATACAATTTTGTTTTTAATGATATGGTATAATTTCAGGGTAAGGGCCTGGAAGAGAAGTTTGGCATTGGCATTCCGTTCAATATAATAAATAGCATGATTGAGTTCCTGGAGGATGGCATGCTGTTCTTCCATGCCGGTGGTCTTATTCAGGCGTAGGGCAAAATCTTTTTCCGTACCGGCCATATTTTCCTGGTTGATACCAGCCCGGAGGTGCAGGGCGTCTTCCAGCAAATGAATGAAGTAACGCAGGAACTGTTTTTGTTTTTCACGGCCCAGCCGGCTGATCTCATCCACCCATTTTACCTGCGCCATCTGTCCTGTTTTTAAGGTCGCATTCAGCCATTCCCGCAGGATCGACTGCCAGTCTTCCCCCTTTTCCTGCGTCATCATCAGGGCTTCCCTGTAATTTCCTTCGCAAATGCCAGCGACCTGGTGCGCAGATTCCGGTGGAATATGATGTATCCTGATAAGGGCTTCTTCAATATCCCGATCCTGCAGCGGCGGTATCCTGATGAGCTGGCATCGGCTGACAATGGTCGGAATCACCTGGTCTTCCTGTTCTGCAACAAGGATGAATAATGTATCGGGGGGCGGCTCTTCAATGATCTTCAGCAGTTTGTTACCTTCCTTTTCCAGCAGCTCAGGCATCCAGAGGATTAAGATCTTATAACCGCTTTCAAAACTTTTAAGACTGAATTTCCTGATGATATCATTGCATTCCTCAGCCGTTATCTTTCCCTGGCTGCCATCTTTTTCTTTGATGAATTCGATCCAGTCGTACAGGTTACCATAAGGATTTTGCCGGATGAAATCTCTCCAGTCAACAATAAAATCAGTGGCGACTGGTTTTTCACCGGCTTTCCTGGTAACGGTCGGATAAGAAAAATGAATATCGGGATGAATGAGCTGCTCTGCTTTTAAACAAGCCGGGCATTGACCGCAACTGTCTGTTCGAAGTTCGGGGGTTTGAGGTTTTTCTTCGTGAAACAAATTGCTTGATGCTGTTATGAAAGATTTACCATTTGCTTTTTCACAAACAATATATTGTGCAAAAGCAAGTGCCAGGGGTAGTGCACCGCTTCCTTCATTACCCAGGAATAATAATGCATGACCCAGGCGGTTATGCCGGTAGAGCCCCCGCAATTTTTCTTTCAGGGGATCCTGGTCAATAACATCTTTGAGCTGCATGTCCGAAATTAAAATAAAAAGCGATGCCATGGCATCGCTTCCATCTGTTGAATATGATCAAATTATTTGAAATATTTCACCACCTCTTCACTGCTCACGAGGGTCTTATTGTGAAATACATCGATCAGTTTCCCGTTCTCATCGAGCAGAAATTTGGTGAAGTTCCAGGTAATGGGATTGTCATACAACTGTTTTTTCGGGTTCCCGTCCGGCAAACCCGCCATCAGTTGTTTCGATTGCTGCAGCAGCCAGGTGAACAGGGGATGAATATCATCTCCTTTCACCGAAACTTTTTGCGCCATGGGGAAGGTGACCCCATAATTCTTTTTGCAGAAGGTCTTTATTTCATCATTGGTGCCGGGTTCCTGCGCCCCGAAATTATTGGCAGGGAAACCCACAATGACCAGTTTGTCCTTATAACTTTCATATAATTTCTCCAGGTCGGCATACTGGGGCGTGTTGCCGCAGTAGGAAGCTGTGTTTACGATCATGATCTTTTTCCCTTTGAACCTTGAAAAATCGATCTCTTTCCCGTCCAGTCCGGGCACTTTAAAATCATAAATGGATGTTTCTGTGGCAAGGCCTGCAAATAGTAAGGAGAATAACAGGAATTTCATATCATTAATTTAAGATCCTAAAGGTAAAGATGATTTAAATATAGGCTCCGTTGCAAGTGATGAACGGTAAAATTTTTATTGCTTTTCGTAACATCCCAGGTCAGGCAGGGGGCCCACCGGGCGGGGTTTTCCGTCGAGATCTGTCAGGATACCCGTATTGATGCCTTTGTCGATGACCGGAGAGAGTGGCAACAAATGAAAATCATAAAAATTACGCGTAACATTTATGCTGTCAAACTGCGGTGACTGATTGCTGATGACCTGGTTGGCAGTTATATTAGCCGGCACCGACTGAACTTTCCACAGGGCATTATTCACAGTTACATTGAAGGCCGCCCCGTTGTTTACTGCGCCGACCACTTCATTATCCACCATCCCACCTTCTCCCCAGAAAATACAGTTGGTGAACTGCGCATTCATGTCGGCTGCGACCGGGCTGTTATTGACCGTGATATAATTGCTCAACAGCAGGACCGGGTTCTTATGTTCGATCAGGAAATTGGAATAAGCAGCGTCCGTGCAGTGGATGAACTGGTAGCTGCCCCCTTTTACCAGGAAAATATTCTTGCCGCAATTGCTGACCAGGCAGTTCACAGCACGCAGGCTTGAATTCAGGGAAAGGATACCGGCATCATAGGCATTATCGATCACACACTGGTTTAAAATGAGCTTGGGGTTTGCATTTGGTGAAGGATCCTGCAGGGCGATCGCCTGGTAGGCATTTTTAATGACTGCATAGTTAAAAACATTGTTTTTTGCGCCGGTATAAAAATAAATACCGGGCCACGATGCAGGAAAATCCCTGTAAGGATCATCCAGCCTGTCTCCCTGGAAATAGACCCGGGTAGCTGAATCCCTTTGCCCGTTCACAACCAGGCTGCCATTCACGATTAACGGTGCATCAGCGTGGAAGTAGATCCTGCAGCCGTTATTGATCGTCAGCGTTTGGTTGGCATTGACCGTCAATGAACCAAGGATCACATAGGGCAGATCATTATTCCAGGTTTCATTAGCAGTTATCACTTTATTCCGGAAGAAATGGGCATTCTTTCCCCAGGCTTCGAGTTGTACATATTCACTATTCCCGTTATAATTGATCAGGATGCTGTCGCGGATGACAAAGGGAAGATTGGCGGATGTTGGGTTCACATTCACCTGTACAAATACATAAAGACTGTCGTTGGCATTAATGTCGATATTTGAAAAGCTGCTCCCTGCTGTTCCATCCACATTCATCTTAAAGGCTGATGCACTGCCGCCAGCAAGCCGGACGGAAGATAAACGGAGCTTGCGGTCATTCCCGTTAATGATCCTGAAGGACTGGTAAACCGAACCGGCAGTAACGAATACCGTATCGAACTTCAATGTATCTGCGGAAAGAGTGAGGACCGCGCCGGGGGAAGTGATAAACCCGTTTTTTGTACAGGAAAAAAAAAGGACTGAAAAAATGGCCAGGCAGAAAGCTGATCGTGTTTTCATTGGTATCAAAATTAACGCTAAGCTTACAATCTGCGCTCAATATTCATGCAGGTTCATTTCATCGCAACACAAAGCGTTGCAATACTGATCCCCGTATTCGTTGTTCCCAACAATGCATGCCCGCAGGCTTCAAGGGTTGCCCCGGTCGTAATGACATCATCCACCAGCAACAGATGCTTGCCAGCGATCAGCTCCGGCCGTTCCAGAATGAATTTACCTTCGATGTTTTGCCATCTTTCCATCCTGCCTTTCCTTGTCTGGGATTCGGTATGCTGCACCCTTCGAAGTGCGTTATCGATGACGGGTATTCCGGTTACCTCACTCATCCCCCGGCATAGAATGGTGGCCTGGTTAAAACCCCTTTTCCTTTCTTTGTTTTCAAAAAGGGGTACAGGCACCAGGGCATCTGCCCTGAACCTTCCGGTTTTTTTCAACTGGATTCCCATTAATTTTCCCAGTTGGATACCCAGTGCGGTATGGCTCCTGTACTTGAACAGGTGAATAAGGTGCTGTATCAGTGATTGACGGGTAAAATAGTAACAGGCGGCCGCTGACAATACCGGTAGCCTTCCATAAAATTTCTTTTCTACCGGGTTGGCGGAGTATGATTCATAGTCGGTCTCAGGCAAAAGACTGATGCAATGGCTGCATAAATTGCTATGAGAGGGCAGGATATCCGAACCGCATCCTTCACAGATATGCGGAAAGAAAAAATTGAAGAGGGGAGTACCCAGCTTTTGAAGCCAGCTCATGAAAAAAGGTATTGATACATTTCTTCCACGGTGACAAATGACAATATTTCGATCCCGGTTTTCTTTTTTGATGTAATATTCTTTGCACTGTAGATTGAGACAATTATTTTTTCAAATCCCAGTTTTTCCGCTTCTGAAACACGCTGATCGATCCTGTTGACAGCCCGGATCTCCCCGCTGAGGCCCACTTCACCCGCAAAGCTGATGCGCGGCGGGATGGGTGTATCTACAAATGAGGAAAGAAGGGCAGCAATAATGGCCAGGTCAGCTGCCGGATCCTCTATTTTGAGCCCACCTGCGATATTCAGGAATACATCTTTCACCCCGAAATGAAAACCGCCCCGCTTTTCCAGAACTGCCAAAAGGAGTTGCAGCCGGCGCAGGTCAAATCCGTTCACTGTGCGCTGAGATGTTCCGTACACAGATTGGGTGACCAGGGCCTGCACTTCCACCAAGAGCGGACGCAATCCTTCCATGATCGTAGCAATGGCAATGCCGCTTAACTGGGCTTCCTTGGGCGAGATCAGGATTTCACTGGGGTTCAGGATACCCCGCATGCCGGAGTCCGTCATTTCATAGATGCCCAGTTCGGCCGTGCTGCCGAACCTGTTTTTCATTGTCCTTATGATACGATAAGCATAATGGCGGTCGCCTTCAAATTGCAAAACGGTATCCACCATATGTTCCAGGATCTTGGGACCGGCAATACTGCCGTCCTTTGTAATATGGCCGATGAGCAGGACAGGCGTATTGGTTTCTTTGGCAAATCGCTGGAATTCTGCTGCACATTCCCTGATCTGGGAAACACTGCCCGGGGATGATTCGATCATATCGCTATGCAGGGTTTGTATCGAATCAACAATGACGAGGCCGGGTCTTAATTTTTTTATCTCCTGGAAAATGACCGGCATGGACGTTTCGGCCAACAGGTAAAAATGATCCTTGTTGGATTTTTCTCCGGGGGAGGAGATCCTTTCTGCACGCATCTTGATCTGCTGCGCACTTTCTTCCCCGCTGATATAAAGTATTTTCAGCGGGATCATCTGCAGTGCTGCCTGCAGGAATAAAGTGGATTTGCCGATACCGGGTTCGCCGGCGATCAGGATCAAACTGCCGGGAACAATCCCTCCGCCGAGTACCCGGTTCAACTCCTCATCACGTGCAGAGATTCTTTTTTCATCCACAGATATTACCTGCCCGAGTGCAATTGTTTTTTCCCTGTCATTCGTTTTATCTTCTTTCCAGCCTGAAAAATTTTCTTTCACGTTTTTCTGCACAGGTTCTTCGACGAATGTATTCCATTGCCCGCAGGAAGGACACTGACCGGTCCATTTCACGGTTTCATAACCGCATTGCTGGCAAAAGAAAGCCGTCTTTGACTTATTCATCACTGATATTAGGCCGTTTAAAACACATGATAAAGATCAGAAGAAATGAATCGAATCATTCTCAATAGATGGCAGAAGGAAGGGTAAAAACACCGCCAGATATAAAGTAAAAAGGGCCAATCTTGCGATCGGCCCCCTTACTTACTAACCCATTAAATTCTATTGCTAAGTTACAATTATGGCTCACATTTCAAAATAAATTTTAAATCTTGTTGATAACTTTTTCACAGGAAATAATAAAAAATTAATGGGCCCTTACAAGTCAGTAATAAATTCATAATATATTGAAATACAATATTTTAAAATATATAAAATTCGTCCATAATGAATTTATTCGCTGATCAAATTCATTTTATAAAAAGCAATTCTTTGACTAACTGTTTCCCAAAATAGCCTCGAAAGGGTAAATAGAATTTTAACTTAAATTTTGATATTTATCAATATTTTGAACAAAATGCAGCAATTTATCCGGTTTCTATATCTTTGAATTGGACGGTTTTAACATTTTCTTAAACATCAAAAAAAATCACATGAGAAAACTATTTTGCCTAACGGCATTAGCTGTGCTGTTATGCGCTTTCCGGACTCAGGCCCAGCCGCGTGAGGTCACAGGAAAGATTTCAGACATCGGGGGCGTTCCCATCAGTGGTGCTACGATCACCATCAAGAATACCCGCACAGGTACTGTAGCAGGAGATGACGGTACCTTTAAGATCAACGCTGCAGCCAATGCAGTACTCGTTATCAGCGCCGTCGGTTATGACCCCACAGAAATAAATATTGGTACGAGGACCAGTATTGTTGTATCGCTGATTGCTGAATCAAAAACAATGAATGAAGTAGTGGTCACCGGTACAGGTGCTGCTACCACGAAGAAAAAACTGGGTATCTCCGTTGAAACGATCAAAGGAGATAAATTACCGATCGTTCCCAGCGGCGGTATCGACCAGGCCCTGGTTGGTAAAGTAGCCGGAGCACAGATCTCAACTGTATCCGGGAATCCCGGCGACCAGGTGAATATCGTTTTAAGAGGTATCAATACCGTTCAAGGCGGGACCCGTCCCATGATCTTACTCGACGGGACGGAAGTACCTTTCTACATGCTGAACACACTGGAGTTATCACAAGTAGATAAAGTTGAGGTCGTTCAAGGCTCCGCATCCTCGGCCCTCTATGGCGCACAGGGAGCCAACGGTGTGATCCAGATCTTTACCAAAAAAGGGATCAAGGGACATACCCAGATCAATCTGACCTCAAGCATCGGCCAGGATATTTATATCAATGCCGGCGATTTTGGCAAAGCCGACAAGCATCCTTATTTAACCAATGGTAGTGGTCAAATCATTTCAGCGAGGAACAGTGGTGGATTTACGGCAGGACAACCTTTATCCATTGACCCAACCCTGGGCGTTATCCTGGGTTCCGGTACGCTGGCTTATCGTTATGGTTCGGATATTACCGGTTTGCCGGGCAGCATTCCCGGGTTGACCCAAAGCTATACCCGCTATGGTATCCTGGATCCCCGTAACACCAATGACCAGTCTTATGGACAGAACCTGAAATATTATGACCACTTTGCACAGGTGTTCCAAAAAGGGCTGGTCAGGAATAATTCGATCAACCTCAACGGTGGCGGGGAAAAGAATGATTTCAGTTTCACCATGTCCAATAACCATACGGAATCAGCGCTGCTGGAGAATAATGGGTATATCGACAGGTCCAATATCATTGTGAACCTGGGTTTTGAAGTGTTGAAAAACCTCTCCTTGCGCACGATCACCAACCTTGCTTATACCTTTGATAACCTGCATCCTCACCTGGGTGCTCCCGGTGGAGAATTTTATGGCCTCGGTCGTTCCAATGCTGATGTAGGAGGCGTTTACGGGTTCCTGAACACTTCTCCATTCTTTAACCTGAAGGATACGATTATCGGTGGTTATTACTCCGGTTATCAAAGAGCCAGTTTTGCGAGCGTGAACGCTTTCAATCCTTTTTACAGGCTCGAATATACTGCTGGCGACAGCAAGCGTTATGATATCGTCCAAAATTTTATTGCTACTTATAAAGTAAACAGGTTTGTTACTGCAGAAGCAAGGTATGGCGTGAACCATAAGACAGAAAATGACTACTGGACATTTTACAACCAGTCTTTGAATGCGAATTCACAGTATTACGGTAACTGGACCTCTTATTATAATGGTAATGACCTTACAGGAGAAATAGATAATTTCCAGTATGCCAATACTAACCAGAACTTTTTTACAAGCCTGACCGGCAGGGTTGATTTTGAAAAGGACCTGAAGATACATGTACCTATTCAATCTACGACACTGGTCGGGTATGACTACAGGAAATCAAATTACAAGGAAACAGATGCATGGGGTCAAACCTTGCAACTGAATCCCCCGTTCAACTTAACTTCTACGCAACAACAATTTGTTTCGCAGGACTATATTGAAAAGTTTGTGACATACGGACTTTTAGTAGATGAAAAAATTGATTATGGCAATTTAGCAGGAGTTTCGGGAGGATTGCGCTCCGATTATTCTTCCGCATTCGGTGAAGGCTCCAAGCCCTTTTCGTTTCCACATTTTAATGGCTATGTTAATATTTCCGAATTCAATTTCTGGAAATCAATGTCCAAGCATATTCCGATCTTAAAGGTCAGAGGCGCTTACGGAAAAGCCGGGATTCAGCCGTTCGCATTTGACAGGTATCCGAGGCTGGATGCTCCGCATACCGGGAATGAAGCGACCTATGCTAACCCCGTATCCAGTAAAAACCCCGCATTGAATGTGGAAGTGAGCCTGGAAAAAGAATTAGGGGTTGATTTAACAGTCAATATTTTAAAAGGTAACTGGTTAAAATCCATGACCGTAAATTACACGCTATGGACAAGAAATACGGACAATGGCATCTTTACGGTAAACGTTGCCCCTTCTACGGGTGTGAGTTCCCTGAAATCGAATGCCATTAAACTGGCTTCCAGTGGCTGGCAGGTAGCTGTAAGTATCCCTGTTCTGAGCACGAAGAACTGGGCATGGGATTTCAATTCCAGTTTCGGTCACCAGAATTCATGGATCGATTTCATCCAGGGGGGCGATATTCCGCTGACCACGGCAGCCGGCAGTTCCGGCCTGATCCTGAAACAAGGATACAAGATCGGGCAGATCTTCGGATATAAAGCGCTGACCAGCGTGGGCCAGTTAAGGGGTGATCATAGCACGCCTTTTATTCCGGTTGCCAACCAAGGTAATTATGAAGTGGTGAACGGAAGGGTCGTCAATAAAACCACAAAAGCTATTTTCTTCTCTGATGAAGCCGAGCCTTTGGGAGATCCCAACCCGAGCCTGTTCTCATCCTACGGTATGAATGTGACCTATAAGAATTTTGTGACACTTGGATTCCAGCTTGACTGGGTCATGGGTTCTCATTTGTACAATCAGACCAATGAGTGGATGTACAGGGATGCTATCTCAAAAGATTTTCAAAAACCGGTCACGATCAATGGCCAGACAGGCGCCTGGACCGCCTATTATGCCAGTGCTTATTATGCCCTGGGTAATACGCCGAAAGGAGTGGGTAATAATGTAACCAAGGATTTTTTCATGGATAATGCTTCATTTGCACGCCTGCGTAACGTCAACCTCGGTGTGGACTTTCAGCGGTTCATCAAGAAAAGCTGGTTGAAAAAATGCCAGCTGATACTGAGCGGACGTAACCTGCTTACATGGACAAAATACAACGGTTTGGATCCTGAGATCAGTTCAGGACAGGCAAACTCATCATTTGACCGTGGTATCGATCACAGCACGATCCCCAACATGAAAGCTTACCAGGTCACATTAAATCTTGGTTTCTAAAATCAACTTAAATCTTTAAACAATGAAAAAGTTAATTATAAATCTTAACCGGCTCAAAGCAAAGAAATGCCTGTACATACTGGCGTTTATTTTTGCGATGGCCACATTTACCGCTTGCAAAAAGCAACTGAATGTAAATGATCCAAACAGCGCCAACTTCGGAGCAAATGTTACCGATGAAGGAGGTTTAGTACAGTATGCAAAAGGAGGTGTTTACTGGAACGGGTTCAACTACCTGGACGGCTGGCTGGGGGACAGTTATTTCTCCCTGCCCTGGGCTTATCATGAACTAATGGGTGATGTGGTAGGCGGCGGACAGGGCTCCAATAACCAGACCACTACGATGGGTGTCCCTGAAAAATTCATCGCTGATCCGTCAAATCCAGGCACGACCACTTTTACCAACCCTACCCCGCAGGTGACGATCATCCGGAGTTTCAATACAACGGCTGCCACGGCCAATGCCAATAATGCATTGTATTATGAATGGGCTAATATGTATTCCCTGAATAATGTATGCAATAAAGTGTTGTCGCTTATCGGTTCCTGCGAATCAAATGCAGACCGGGCCAATACATTCAAAGCATGGGCCTATTGGTGGAAAGGATATGCCTATGCCCAGATCGGGACCCTGTATTATGCCGGGCTGATCAATGACGCTTTCCAGGCCACCAATAACAATTTTGTGGATCATAATGCGGTCATTGCCGAATCAAACAAACAATTCAACAATGCCCTGACGGCGCTGAATGCCATTTCCAGCTCTTCGGATTTTAATGCAATCATTTCGAGCCTGGTTCCCCTTCAATGCCAGGTGGGCCGTGGCCTGCCTCCTACCGTGGCTATGTGGAAAAGATCCATCAACACCATGCTGGCAAGGAATATATTATTGAACAGGCTGGAGCCTTTTGTCAATAATAACCTGGGTGCATCCATTACCAAGGCGAGTATGGCAGCGATCTCCAACACTGAGCTGCAAAGCATCATTACATATTGTAATAATGGCCTGCAGGCCGGGGATTATGTTTTCACTGGCAGGTCCACTAACGCAAATTCATTCTTTACAGCGCAGGGTGGCACCGTTGCTTCCTTATGTTCGCAAAGCAACCAGGCTTCCACTTTAAAATTAGGAGAAAGGCTGGTGCAACAATTCAAGGCCAATGATAACAGGCGTGCCAACTTTACCCAGGCCAGCGGCACTTTCTATGGTGATGCCAATACCAATTCCACCCGCTGGACCCTGATAGACGGCGTAACAGCCGGTCTGTCCGGAATTCCCATACTGGGATCACGCCAGGCAGGAGGTATCGAAGTGTATATCGGACCCACCTATGAAGAAAACCAGTTAATGCTGGCTGAAGCAAATATCCGCCTGGGTAATATCAATACCGGCTTGTCCAGTGTGGACGCGGTAAGAAGTTTCCAGGGCGCGGGTGTAGCAAATGTTTCCGGCACTGGTTTAACACAGGTACAGGCTATGCAGGAACTGACTATGGAACGGCTTGCTGGTTTAGCATACAGGGGGCTCTCCTATTATGATATTCGCCGCTGGGGGTGGACCTATTCTACTGCCAATGGCGGAGGTCGTTACGGATGTTCGGTTATATTCAACGGTAACTTATATACCAACGCTACCTTCAGTTATAATTATATGGATTTTTGGGATGTGGTAGCAGACGAGATCACGTATAATCCGCCTTCCGGCACCAGTGTTGCGGTGGTGAATCCCAATTTCTAAATCAGATTTTCGTGTTATTGAAAAGAGGCTGCCATGGCAGCCTCTTTTCTTATTATACCTGAACCAGCAATTATTTTATCTTAAGCCAGCTTGATCTCTTCATCATGCTTGTCAAAAAAACGATATTCCGTCAGATGATAATTTGTATTCTTTTCCAATTTTAATTTCTGACCGTGCTTTTTTCTCCACTGGGCTAGTTTTGTTTTCCAGGGCCACCCTTTTGTAAGGTAGGCATACAGGATAGGATGTACCGTCAGTTTCAGGTCACTGTGCTTATGCGTGGTCAGATAAGCCAGGTTCTTTTCAATGTCGTCTTCGAGCAATAGGGTGGATGAAATTTTACCAGTTCCGTTGCAACTGGGACAGAGTTCCTGGGTATTGATATTCACTTCCGGTTTCATCCGTTGCCGGGTAATCTGCATCAACCCGAATTTGGAGATGGGCAATACGGCATGCTTGGCCCGGTCGGTGTTCATGAATTCCTCCATTCTTTCCACCAGCTTTCTTTTATTATCGGGGTACCTCATGTCAATGAAGTCCACTACGATGATACCGCCCAGGTCACGCAGGCGAAGCTGCCTCGCAATTTCCTCTGCGGCTTCCAGGTTTGTTTCCAGGGCATTCTGTTCCTGGTTATTGCCGACACTTTTATACCCGCTATTCACATCAATCACATGGAGCGCCTCCGTATGTTCAATGATCAGGTAAGCCCCGCTGCCAAGGTTGACCGTTTTTCCAAAAGATGATTTCACCTGTTTGGTGATACCGAAGGAATCAAATACCGGGGCCCCGTTCTGGTAGTAAGAAACAATATCTGCCTTTTCAGGGGCGATACGCTGAATATAGTTCTTTGTATCAGCAAAAATGGTCCGGTCATTCACCACGATCCTGTTGAAATCTTCATTTAACAGGTCACGGAGGATGCTGGTGGTCTTGGTCTGTTCGCTCAGGATCTTGGCTGGTGCGGTTGCGCCTCTCAGGTTCTGCTGAATGGCGGTCCAGGTGGCGCTAAGACCCGAAAGATCTTCATATAATTCTGCCGTATTTTTTCCCTCAGCCGCTGTGCGGACAATCACCCCGAAATTCTTTGATCTGATGGATTCGACGATCTTTTGCAGTCTTTTTCTTTCCTCTGAACTATGAATTTTCTTGGAAACAGCAACAATATCATTAAAGGGGGTCAGCACTACAAATCTTCCCGGCAGGGAGATCTCACAACTGAGCCGCGGTCCCTTGGCTGCGATCGGTTCTTTCAGGATCTGGACCAGGATATTGGGCTTGGAGCCCAGCACTTCATTGATCTTTCCTGTTTTTATGATCTCCGGCTCGGTCGTGAATTTGCCGAAATCCAGCACCTGCTGATTCTTATTATTGATACTCTGGCTGGTGAATTTGATAAGGGAACGGGCATAGGGACTAAGGTCAGTATAATGCAAAAAAGCATCTTTCTCGAAGCCCACATCCACAAAAGCTGCATTGAGGCCGGGAATCAATTTTTTTACTTTTCCCAGGTAAAGATCTCCCACGGCAAAGCGGGAATCGCTTTTTTCACTGTGCAATTCAACCAGCTTTTTATTCTCCAGGAGGGCTATTTCCACACCCTGGGGGGCTGAATTGATAATAAGTTCTTTGTTCATCTTGAATGTCCTCGAAAGCAGGCCCTGTGTTGGATCGACCGCTACCCCCTTTGCCTGCAGGCAGATAAATTTTAAATTCCTGGTTTTAAATTGGTGGGAATCGCAGGCAGGGATGCAGGAGCTGAACAACGCTGAAGTTCCCGGGATCTATATTACCATAAGGGATAAAATAAATACCCGGTACCCCTATTTGTTCCTCTTCTTATGCCGGTTTTTTCTCAGTCTTTTCTTGCGTTTGTGCGTCGCGATCTTATGACGCTTCCTTTTTCTACCACAAGGCATGCTAATGATTTTAAATAATTTTAAAAAATATGTTTTGTTCGCCTCTTCATTCAGGCGACAATTCATTGATCCTTTTTCTGATCGCTGCTGTCTCTTCAGGGTCGCTGATGTAAGCAAGGCTTTTTTTATACCAGGTTACGGCATTGGCCTTATCTCCTGTCCGGTCAAATGTATCGGCGAGCATAAGTATGGCTTCTACATTACCAGGCTGCAGCCGGTTTACCGTCAGTAAACGGGCGATCGCTTTTTCATATTGCCCGGAAAATAATGATGCTTTGGCCATGGTGACCTGGGCATAAACATTGGTGCTGTCCTTGTCCAGCACCTCCCTGATACGGGCGATGCCTTCCATGGGGGTAGGTGAAATTCCCCCAAAAAGGTAACAGGCACCCCAGCCCACTTTGGCGGAATCATCTTCCGGATTCAACTTCAAAGACCTTTCCAGCAGATCCCTGGCTTGTAAAGCCTTCCATTTTCTTCTTTCTGCTATATTGTCCGTCTGCAGGTTATCCAAAAACAAACGGGCTGCAAAGTTCAGCTTTTTTTCTGAATTTTCCAATCGTGCCGCCTGGGCTTCATAATAGGCATAAGGTTCAAAGGCATTCCCCGCAACAGACCAGAAGTTAGAAAGATTGCGGTAAGCAGTAATTTTTTTGCCCGGGATCCTGCCATCCAGGGTATCCTGTTCAAGCGAATCCAGTTGCCGGAGTACTCCGGCATTGAGGTTTTTCCTGGCGGATGCCAAAAATGTATCGATAGTGACGGGTGCGGGGCCCCCTACTTGCGATCCCTTATTTGCGAAAGCGGGCGGGTCCGGAATTGTTTTTCCGAAACGGTATACTAAAAAAATGATAAGACTGGCAACCAGGACGGTGATCCACTGTGGTTTCTTCACGCTATTTAATTGATCCGCAAAAATAAAAGCATCCGGCTATTTGCAGGAAAAAGATAAGTTGGTCAATGTTCGGGGAATTTTATTCACCTTCATCACCCGGGCCGGCGTCGGGTTTCAGTTCCTTCAGTTTCTTCACTTCATTTACAAATTCTTTGGCTGGTTTAAAGGCGGGTATATAGTGTTCCGGTATATGGACCGCTACATTCTTTTTGATATTTCTGCCGATCTTGGCAGCTCTCTTCTTGATGATAAAACTTCCGAAACCACGGATATAGACATTTTCCCCTGAAGACATGGTTTCTTTTAATTCTTTAAAAAGGCTTTCCAGCGTCATCAGTACATCCACCTTGGGTATGCCTGTTTTATCTGATATCTGGTTGACCAAATCCGCTTTTCTCATATAATGGAGTTTTAAGCTCTTGGTAGAAAGGACCCACCTTCATGAATCACTCATAAAATTATGATAATCTTATATCTAAATGAAAAATTTTTCCTGCTTTTATTTCTGTGTCCCGGGTTATTTTTGGCTCCCGAAGCTGTATGAAAAACAATTTTACTGAAAATCTACTCCGGTGGAATGCGAAAAAAAACAAGCGGCAAATGCCCTGGAAGGGTGAAAAGGACGTTTATAGGATCTGGCTGAGTGAAATTATCCTGCAGCAAACAAGGGTGGAACAGGGGCTGGATTATTATGAAAAATTCATCCGCAATTACCCCGATCTGCACAGCCTGGCCGGGGCTTCTGACAGAAAGGTCTTTAAACTATGGGAAGGACTGGGCTATTATTCCCGCTGCCGCAATCTGCTTCATACCGCCCGGTACATAAGGGATCAGTTGAATGGCCGGTTCCCGGAAACATATGAAAAATTAAAGACACTGAAAGGCATCGGTCAGTACACCGCTGCTGCCATTTCCTCATTTGCATATAATGAACCGCAGGCCGTCGTGGATGGTAATGTATACCGGGTGTTGTCCCGTGTATTTGGTATCAGGAAACCCGTAGATACTCCTGAAGGAAAAAAATATTTCGGGCAGCTGGCACTTATGCTGCTCGACAAAAAAAAACCCGGTATCTATAACCAGGCGATCATGGACCTGGGGGCCGTGGTGTGCAAACCGGTACAGCCACTTTGTGGAGATTGCCCTTTTCAGAAATATTGCTATGGCTTCCTCCATAAAAAAACATCTTCTTTTCCTGTAAGATCAAAAAGAAAGACCATTAAAAAAAGATGGTTGTATTTTTTTGACCTGCAGAATGAAAGCAGGATCCTGATCATGAAAAGAACAGAAAAAGATATCTGGCGTGGATTGTATGCGCTGCCGGTACTGGAAACCAACACCCGGCTGAATGAACAGCAGGTAAATGCACTTGTCAAAAAGTTGAGCTGGCTGCGCAAAATGAAATACCGGGTTCTTCAGGTTTCGGATGCATACAGGCAGCAACTGACCCACCAGGCCATCTGCGCTGTTTTTATCCGTATACAGATCAGCAAAACATTTTCTTTACCCCCGGAATGGAAATGGGTCCCCTTGCATAAACTGAAGGATCATGCTTTCCCGGTAGTACTGAAAAATTATTTTGGTTCGGCAGGCACCTGATCTTTCCCGGAATTCTTTTTACCCGTCAACAGTGATAAAAAAATATATGCCAGGATGGTCACCGGCGCTGCCAGCCATTTTATAAGCAATACACTGAGCAGGGCAATCAGGATGAGAAAGTACCTTTCCCAGTTATCCTTCAGGCTAAAATTCCTGAATTTGAGGCTGATCATAGGCAGGGAAGAGACCATCAGCCCCGAAAAAAGAAGGATGATCGCATACAGGATCCAGTGGTTATGCAGCATATCCCATACCCATTGTTCATTCACATTCCAGTAGATCAGGGGCAAGGATGCTATGAAGATTCCAACTGCAGGCACGGGCATTCCTTTAAAACTGAATTCCTGTTCTTTGTTGAGTGTGAATTTTGCAAGGCGCCAGGCAGCGGCACAGGGGAGGAGCAGAGAGGGTAACAGCAATATCACGGGCGTATCAATACCGTTCTTGTCGCCGGCATAGCTCAGGCGGAGAAACTGGTAGAGGATCATCCCCGGTGCCACGCCAAAGCTGACAAGGTCTGATAATGAGTCCAGCTGTTTGCCCATGGATGACTCAGATCTTAATAACCTGGCCAGGAAACCGTCGGCAAAATCTATTGCAGCTGCGAGGCCAATGAAAAGGGAAGCGATCCAGATCTTTTCGGGAATATCGATGAACTGTTCCCCGTTCTCATCAATGTTGATCGTGATCCCGTTCTGCAGAATAAAAATGATCGCTATACTACCGAATACAAGATTCAGCAAAGTGAAAAGATTCGGAAGTTGCTTCATGCCGGCAATTTATATTATTTCTTCATCAGCGATTCAATATCCTCCGCCGTGATGGGGATGCCGGCCATCAGGTCCCGGTTGCCGTTCCGTGTAATCCATACATTGTTCTCGATCCGCACGCCCATTTTTTCCTCTTCAATATATATGCCCGGTTCTACTGTGAGCAACATTCCGGCTTGAAGTGGTTCTGTACGTGTACCCAGGTCATGGACATCAATGCCGAGGTGATGGGAAATGCCATGGTAAAGGTATTTCCTGTAGGCGCGGTTCTGCGGGTCCTCATTCTTGACTTCAGTTTTCCTGAGCAAGCCGATCTTCAAAAATACCTGCGTGGCCTCCTCACCCACTTTCTCCGTATAATCTACAATGGTGATCCCCGGTTTTAATAAACTCTTGGCATAGTCGTGCAAACGGAGGCAGGCATTATAAACAGTTTTTTGTCGGCGGCCGAATTTACCGTTCACGGGAACCGTCCTTGTCAGGTCGGCGCAATATCCTCCATATTCTGCCCCGAAATCCATTAGGAGGAGTTCCCCGTCCTTACAAAGCTGGTCATTACTCACGTAATGCAGGGTCCTGGCCCTGTCGCCACTGGCAATGATGGAACCGTAAGCAGGACCGGTTGCTCTTTGTGAAAGAAAGGAATGAAAAATTTCCGCCTCGATCTCATATTCCATCACACCCGGCCTGATAAATTGCAGCAAGCGCCGGAAGGTCCGGTCAGTGATATCGATCGCCTTTTGTACCACTTCCACTTCTACTGCGGTTTTGACGGCACGCAGGTCTTTCATAATTCGGGCCGACCGCAGGTATTGGTGAAGGGGATAACGGCTTTTCATTTCATCAATAAAGCGGTAATCAGCCGTACGGATCAGTGAACCTTTTCGGTCATTTTCGTTACTGTCCAGATAAACTGCATCTGACAAGTGGATCCATGGTTGCAGAAGCGGATCTATTTCATCCAGCCATACAATTGTTTTGATCCCGCTGATCTCCTGCGCTTCATGCACTCTCAGTCGTTTACCATTCCATTTTTCTTTTAATTCATTGGGGCGGTATAATACCAGCACTTCCCTGTATTTTTCATCTTTGTTTTCCGGGTAAAGGATGACCATACTGTCTTCCTGCGTAATGCCGCTGAGCCAGAAGACATTACTGTTCTGCTTAAAAGGGTAGAGCGCATCGCCGTTCACCGGCACTTCATCATTGCTCCTGAAAATGGCGATGGAATTCTTCTGCATTTTCTGAATAAAACGTTTCCTGTTGCGGATAAAAATTTCGGGATTGAGTGGAAGGTATTTCATGACCAGGCGTTTAATTTTAGTTAAAGATAATCATCATAAAACAGATCGGTTTCGGGTGTTAAAAATCATCTGATTTCCTGAAAAACATGAGCAGAAATGCATGATATATTTATGCGTCTGCAAAGAAAAATTAAATTACGGAATGATACTAACGGGTGTTTGTCTAAACAGATTATCGCTTAACTTTGCGCATCAATTATCCTGCTATGGCCATTCCTGCCCAGTTTACCGGCACCAAAAACATACTACAGATCGGACTGAAAAATACGGATACAATACACTACCAACTGCCGCCAGATGAGCTGGTAAAGGATACCATTCGGATGGGTGAAGGAAAGATCACGGATACCGGTGCGCTGGCAATCAATACCGGTGAATTCACAGGCCGTTCACCAAAAGATAAGTTCACGGTCAAAGACGAGGTCACAGAGGGTTCCGTGAACTGGAATGATTTCAATATCCCGTTGGAACCGCATTATTTTGATCTCATCTTTAAAAGAGTTACGGATTACCTGGATACCCTTCCTGAGATCTGGGTGCGGGATGCTTATGCCTGTGCCGATCCCCGCTATCGCATGAACCTGCGTGTGATCACCGAAAAGCCCTGGAGCAATTTATTCGCATATAATATGTTCCTCCGCCCGGAGGAGCATGAACTGGATGGTTTTAAACCTGCGTGGCATGTGATCGCCGTACCGGGACTGCAGTTGGATGCACGTGAATGCGGTACCCGGCAGCATAATGCCTCCATCGTTTCATTCAAACACAGGATGATCCTTGTGATCGGCAGCGGTTACACCGGTGAAATGAAGAAAGGTGTTTTCTCTGTATTGAATTTCCTGTTGCCGCATGAAAAAAATATCCTCAGCATGCATTGCAGCGCCAATATGGGCAGCCAGGGGGATACTGCCATCTTTTTCGGTTTGAGCGGCACCGGTAAAACAACACTCAGTGCTGACCCGGCCCGGAAACTGATCGGGGATGATGAACACGCCTGGACCCATGATAATATCTTCAATTTCGAAGGAGGCTGTTACGCCAAATGCATCAACCTGAGTGAAGAAAAAGAACCCGAGATCTTTCATGCCATCCGGCCCGGCGCCCTGGTAGAAAATGTGACCTTCCGGCCCGGTACCAATAAGATAAATTTTGAAGACGCAACGATAACGGAGAATACAAGGGTCTCCTACCCGCTTCATTTTATCAGCAATGCGCAGATCCCTTCGATGGGAAACCTGCCTAAAAATATTTTCTTCCTTACCTGTGATGCCTTCGGGGTCCTTCCGCCCATTTCCAGGCTGACTCCCGGACAGGCCATGTACCAGTTCATCTCAGGCTATACAGCCAAAGTGGCTGGTACGGAAACGGGTGTGACGGAACCGAAGCCTACCTTCAGCGCCTGCTTCGGTGCACCCTTCATTCCCTTGCATCCCGCTGCCTATGCTCATTTACTGGGAAAAAAAATGCAGGAACATAATGTGGATGTATGGATGGTGAATACCGGTTGGACCGGCGGAGCATACGGTACCGGCAACAGGATGAAACTTTCCTATACAAGGGCCATGATCACGGCGGCCCTCGGTGGAACACTCAGTAAGGTACCCTTTGCCCAACATGAGATATTCGGGTTTGCCATACCCCAGCAATGCCCGGGTGTGCCGGCAGAGATACTGAACCCGCAACACACATGGTCCGATAAAAAAGCTTATACAGAAAAGGCAAAGTACCTGGCCGGTATGTTTGTAAAGAACTTTGAAAAATATTCAGCCCAGGTCAATGAAGAAGTAATGAATGCAGCTCCCCGGGCCTGACTTTACATCTCTACAGATCCCTGTTATGATATTTTAACATCGTCTTGGCCTGAAACAGGGATTTTTGTATTCCCTTTGCTGGATAGTACGCATGCCACTAAAGAAACTCTTTTTCACCGGTATCTTCTTTCAATCAATGCTTGTCCTCGCCCAGCAGAACAATGAAGAGCTGATCGACTGGAATGCTTCCCGCAAGCTGAGCTGGGAGGATTACAAGGCCTCTCCCAATCCCCGCAGTGATGCTGCTGCCAGTACCACTACCTACCTGCGCATCAGTTATGATATCACCAGCGAAGGGTTCACGTATAAGATCCGTTCCCAGTTCTCAAAGACCAGTTCGTGGGGGCGTTATAAAACCGATTATATCCTCAAACACGAGCAGGGACATTTTGATATTGCGGAGATCTATGCCCGCATGCTCAATAAACAGATGAGTGAATATGTATTCAACCACCAGCGCTACCAGGAAGACCTGAATAATATTTATTTCACCATCGAAAGAGAACGGGAACAGATGCAGGAGGACTACGACAATGAGACCAATCACAGCATCAATAAGGAAAAACAGGAAATATGGTTCAAAAAGATCGACAGCCTGATGAAAACGTATGATGAATGGAAGAATTATTAGATCAATCCTGTATTTCGCTATTCCATGATCAATGACAACAGTTGTTTCCTGTACACTTTTACCCGGTTCCCGCTGACTGTGGCAGGGATCCATGGCGGCGATTCTTCTATCAGTTGTTTGGTCTTCTTTTCCAGCTCCGGTTGGGCGGGTTTACAATCTGCACTGACTGCTTTTACAAGGCCTGATGTATCAACTGTGAACACCAGCGTGATATCATAGGTAGCTTTTTTTATACCAGGGAGCCTGCCGGCATAGCTGCTGAGCGTTTTCAGCAAATGTGTAATAAAATTGTGATAGGCTGCTTTGTCACCCGGAAACCGTGATGCCGTTTCATTTTTTTCATAAAATTTCCCGGTTGAATCCCAAATAACAGCATCGTTTTGCTCCTGGGAAAAACTCCTGGTAACAAAAAGAAAAGTAAAATAAAACAGGAAAAGAGGCCTCATTGCAAGGATGATTTTAGAAGAGCCCGTGTAATTCACTGTCCACTTTCCGGATAATATCCCCGAAATGTTCTTCATTCTCCGGGAACCGGTTCTTGTCCACATCAATGACCAGTAATTTGCCTTCCTTGTAGTCCTTGATCCATTTATTATAGTATTCATTGAGGCGCTTCAGGTAATCGAGCCGGATATTCTCTTCATATTCCCTCCCCCTTTTCTGGATATTACCTACCAGGGTAGGCACGGAGGCATTGAGATAGATCAGTAGGTCAGGAGGTTGTACCAGCGTTTTGAGGGTTTGGAAAAAATGAAAATAATTATCGAAGTCACGCTTGCTCATCAGCCCCATCTCGTGAAGGTTGGGTGCAAAAATATGGGCGTCTTCATAGATGGTGCGGTCCTGGATCACCGTTTCGGTACCTCTTTGAATCTCCACCAATTGCCTGAGGCGGCTGTTGAGAAAAAAGATCTGGAGGTTGAAACTCCAGCGGGGCATGTCTTCGTAAAAATCCATCAGGTAGGGATTATGGTCCACATCCTCGAAATTCGGGATCCATTTATAATGCTTGCTGAGCATTTGCGTCAGCGTGGTCTTGCCGGCGCCGATATTGCCGGCTACAGCGATATGTTTGGGTTTCTGTTTTGCTTTTGCCATGCCTAAAAAAGTTTCAAGCCCGAAGCGACAAGTTACAAGTTTCTTTTCAAAAGTATTTTAATCCCATCGCTTCCCGCACTAGTCCAATGGTATTTGATGCACTTTTTCCCGCTTTTTCCGCTCCCAGTTGCATGAGTTCCTTTAGATATTTTTCATCCTGCTGAAGGGCAGTTGCTTTTTCCCGGATGGGGGAAATGAATTGGACCATATCTTCTGCCAGTTGTTTTTTCAGATCCCCGTAGCGGATAGTGCAGTTGTTATATGCCTCTTCAAATGTATTGATAGTTTCCTTTTTACTGACCAGGTTCAGCAATAAAAACAGGTTTTCAATGATCTCCGGTTTCCTGGTATTCTTTTCAACCGGCCCCGCATCTGTGACTGCCCGCATGATCTTTTTCCGGATCATTTCATCAGTATCACTCAGGTAAATGGTGGCATACTGGTTCTCACTCTTGCTCATCTTTCCCTTGCCATCCAGGCTGGGCACTTTGATAAGGTTCTCCCCGAAGTTGAAGGGATAGGGTTCCGGAAAGATCTCCCCGTAACGGTGGTTGAAACGGTTCACAAAATTCCGGGCCATTTCCAGGTGATTTTCCTGATCCTTACCCACGGGCACCAGGGTAGCGCGGTGAATGATGATATCTGCAGCCTGCAAAACAGGATAGGTCAGCAGGCCCGCATTGATATTCTCCGGCTGCAGCCGGGCTTTTTCCTTGAAAGTGGGTGTTTTTTCCAGTTCCCCCTTGTATGCCAGCATATTCAGGTACAAATACAATTCGGTCGTTTGTGGCAGGTGACTTTGGCAATAGAGGGTGACTTTCTCAGGATCCAGTCCACATGCAATATTTTCAGCTATTACCCGGTAAACATTTGTTTTGAGTTCTTTTGTATCCGGATGCGTGGTGAGAGAATGAAGATCGGCCACCATGAAAAAACATTCATACGCTTCCTGCATGCGCACATAGTTGCGCATGGCCCCGACATAATTGCCCAGGTGTAAAAACCCTGTGGGCCGGATGCCGCTCATCACCACCTGCCTGCCTGCAGGTAAGGTTTCCTTTTTCTTGTCCATCATAGCGAAGATAATAACGATAAGGCACAAGAATCAAGATTCAAGGCACAAGAAATTATATCCAGCTAACGGTGACCCTGAGCCTTGTACCTTGTCCCTTGTATCTTATCTTTGAAATATGGAAGTGACCGATGCATTGATCGATAAACTGGCACACCTGGCCAGGCTGAATATTGAAGCCGCAGAAAGATCATCATTCAAAAAGGACCTGCAGGAAATGATCGCTTTTGTGGAGAAACTCAATGAGCTGGACCTGGACGGCATTGAGCCTTTGCTGCATATCAGCCATGAAACAAACCGTTTGCGCAAGGATATCATAGAAGAACCGCTCAGCCAGGAAGAAGCATTGAAAAATGCTCCGTTTCACGACGGTCAGTTCTTTAAAGTACCCAAGGTCATTGAAAATCCCAAATAAGAAAATTCCAAATACCAGTCTGCTCTCTTCAATTGGAATTTGGAATTTGTTTTCTGGAATTTATGAACAATATCATACACCTCGAAGATATCAGGAAGAGTTATTATATGGGCCGGCAGGAATTGCAGGTGCTCAAAGGCATTACGCTTGAAATTGCCAAAACCGAATACGTGGCCCTGATGGGACCTTCAGGTTCGGGGAAAAGCACGCTGATGAATATCATCGGATGCCTGGATACGCCTACGGCAGGCACTTATATCCTGAACGGAAATGATGTAAGCCAGATGCATGATAATGATCTGGCCGTGATCCGGAATAAAGAGATCGGGTTCGTATTCCAGCAATTCAACCTGTTGCCCCGGCTCACGGCGCTGGAGAATGTGGCATTGCCCTTGGTGTATGGGGGTGTCGGCAAAAAACTACGTAACCAGAAAGCCATGCATGTGCTGGAGCTGGTGAACCTGACCGACCGGAGCAAACATAAACCCAATGAACTCAGTGGGGGGCAAAGCCAGCGGGTAGCCATTGCCCGGGCCCTGGTGAATGATCCTTCCCTGATCCTGGCTGATGAACCTACCGGCAATCTCGACAGCAGGACATCTTATGAGATCATGGAGATCTTCGGTCATATTCATTCACAAGGCAATACTATTGTGCTGGTGACCCATGAGGAGGATATTGCAAAATATGCCAGGAGAGTGATCCGGTTAAGGGACGGGATGGTGGAAGCAGATACTTCCCGTTCGCCTAAAACAGAGCTTTCAGCTGTATGATATTTTAATTTTGTACCCCACTTACTTCAAATCACCATTAATATGTCTATGAAGATCTATACCAGGACCGGCGACAAGGGAATGACCTCACTGCTGGGTGGAACGAAGGTTTCAAAAGCCAACCTCCGGATCGAAGCTTATGGTTCGATCGATGAACTGAATTCATGGATCGGGTTTGTTTGTGACCAGCTCAAACATAAACATTCAAAAAAGATATTAAGGGAGATACAGGACAGGCTGTTTACCATCGGGTCGGCGCTCGCCTGCGATCCCGACAAAGAACTGAAATTAAAGATCCCCGACCTGCAGGAACAGGACGTCACGCTGCTGGAAAAAGAGATCGATAAGATGGATAAGAAGATCAGGCCCCTGAAGACCTTCATTTTGCCGGGGGGACATACTATTGTTTCGGGTATTCATATTGCACGCTGCGTATGCAGGCGCTGCGAAAGGATCTGCGTGGCGATGACGGACGCTGATCAGCGTGTTGAACCCGTTATTATCAAATATCTCAATCGCCTCAGTGATTATTTGTTTACGCTGGCTCGTCTTATGGCCCGGCAGCTGAAAGTAAAAGAAATTCCCTGGCATCCCCGCTCAAAATAATTGCTCATCTGTTCCTGACTTCTGAATTCGAAAATTCTTTTTGTACCTCGGAAAATCTTAGTGGCCTTGCGGTTAAAATATCAATACCCTGCACCAACCAACTTCTTTGTCTTTAAATAATGCCGCTTCCTGAGTTATCTTCGCAGCAGTTGATTGCCTGCTTTTTTATCATCTCTTCCCGATTAAACCGGTTTTTCCGAAATGGTCACGAAGGTCTATCACACATACAAAAAAGCATTTACCGGTTTAAGCCGGCCCACCTGGCTGCTCAGCCTGGTGATGCTCATCAACCGGGCTGGCACAATGGCTGTTCCCTTCATGGGTCTCTATGTAACCCGTTACCTTCACCGCGACCTGAAAGACGCCACTTTACTGATCAGTTTATTCGGCTGCGGGTCCATTGCCGGCGCCCTGGCAGGTGGAAAACTGACTGATCTTTATGGCTTCCGGCCTGTACAGATCATTTCACAGATCGCTTCAGGTATTTTGCTTATTACATTCTCTTACATCAAAGATTTTTCCTCGCTCTGCATCTTAGTGGTCTGCATCAGTTTTATTGCTGAAGCATTTCGTCCCGCCAACTTTACTGCAATCGCTGCTTATGCAGCGGAAGGCAAACTGACCCGCTCCTATTCGCTCAACCGGCTTGCTATCAACCTGGGTTGGGCACTGGGCGGAAGCATCGGCGGTCTATTGGCTGCCATTGATTATAAATTATTGTTCTGGGCCGATGGAGGCAGTAATATCATTTCAGGGTTTTGTATTCTGCTGCTCCTGTCTTCATCAGGAAAATTAATCAAAAAAGAAAAGCTGCAACCAGCTAATAAAAAGCATCGGCTTCCCTGGCAGGACAAAGTATTCATCAAGTTCTTTGTTTTTTGCAGTTTATATGCCACTTGCTTTTTTCTTGTATTCAGACTGGTACCTATCTTTTGGAAAACAAAATGGAATATCGGGGAAAGGGATATCGGCTTATTGCTTGGGTTCAATGGTTTGCTCGTAGCGCTGTTTGAAATGGTGCTGATCTCAAAACTCGAACACCGGCGGAATTTGTTTTACTGGATCATCTCAGGTATCCTTCTCACTTCAGCTTCGTATGTTTTCCTGGCCGTGCCGGGCCGGTGGCCTATCGGGCTGGCGATTGTATCGGTATTGCTGATCAGTTTCGGGGAAATGCTGGCGCTTCCCTTTATCAATAATTTTGTGATGAAGCGAAGTAGTGAATCCACCCGCGGGCAATATGCAGGTGCTTATACCCTCACCTGGAGTATTGCCCAGGTAATTGGTCCTTATGGCGGAGGGTTAATTGCAGGAAGATTTGGCTATACTGTGCTCTGGCTTTTACTCAGCATTACTTGTCTTTTCAGTTCTTATGGGTTTTGGAGGTTGGGAAAGGAAGTGTACAAGCGTTATTAGCTTTTGAAGTTCTGGATTTGAACCTGATGACAACAGTAATTCTTTTATACATTAATTAAGAAGAATGCTTAAGGAAGGGTTTTGATTTTTTTTATTCAAGCTTTAACCTGTACCTTTTGACATAAACCGATCAGTGTAATTTTTAAAAAGAACATATGAAAAAATTCATTGTTATCTATCATGCTCCCCAGGATATGCAGGCACAGGCCGCGTCCATGACACCCGAACAAAGAGCCAAGGGAATGGAAGCCTGGATGGCCTGGGCCCAAAAATGCGGTAATAAATTAGTTGATATGGGCGCTCCCCTTGCTAACGGGCAGGCCCTGACCCCCAGTGGAAGTTCAGCAAGTAAATCAGGAGTAACAGGTTATTCTGTTCTGCAGGCCGAGAACATGGAAGAAGCCAAGGCCCTTTTGCAGGGACATCCGCATTTGGGATGGAATGCAGCCTGTTCCATTGAAGTACATGAAACTATGCCATTGCCAGGAACTTAAAAGGATCGGTTCAACGCTTCCTCATTTAAATCTTTTTTATGCGGTTAAAATTCCTGACCCATTTGCTGACTTATTTTATTTATTCCTGCGCAGCTGTCGCGCAAGATAAAGAAGCCAGCCAGTACGCTGAACTCCGGAAAGAGATAAAACGCTATTTGAATCCCCTGGTGACCACAAATAATTTCAGCGGTTCGGTCCTGGTGAGCTATAAAGATACCATCCTGTTTGATCGATCCTTTGGTTATGCGAACCGGGAATTTGGTGTGAAAAACAACTCATCAACCAAATATCATATTGCTTCCATATCAAAGCTTTTTACTGCTGCAGCCATCCTGATCCTTGAAGACCGGGGCCAGATCCATACTGGGGATCATTTGAATAAATATTTGCCGGATTTTCCCAATGGGGATAAGATCAGGATCCACGATTTGCTCGCTCATAGTTCAGGGATAATCAATATCAATGATATAGCAGGATACGATTCACTGGCTATGTTCCCGCAGACACCTCAATCATTGGTAGATTTTATAAAAGATCGGCCGCTGGATTTTCCTCCTGGCACCAAGTTCAGTTATAGCAATACAAATTATAATGTACTGGCGTTGCTGATCGAAAAGATCTCCGGGAAAAAATATGAGGTTTTCCTGGATGAAAATATATTCAGGCCGCTGGGAATGGCTTCCACCGGATGCGATCAAAATGCAAGAAGCATCATTGAAAACCTGGCATACGGCTACCAATCGGACAGGAATTTCGGGCTCGACAGGTCAGCCTACCTGAACTGGTCGGCCAAGACCGGGAATGGTTCGGTTTATACAACGACAGGTGACTTGTTGAAATTCAACAGGGCCCTCGACAACAATACCCTGCTCTCACTGGCAAGCAAAGCAAAAATGTTCACCAGTTATATGGGTAATGTCGGATACGGGAATTACATGAGGCCTCTTTTTGATAAACCCAGACATTATATGAGTGGGAGAAGCCCTGGTTTTACTTCCATGATCGGGGAGTTTCCCGAGGATAGACTGGTGATCATTGTTTTGGAGAATTTATATATCCCAACGGCTACGCAGGCAGCGAATGATATTGCTGCTATCTTTTTTAAAAAGCCATATAATCAGCTGACCCTTTCGAATGATACCCCTGATAATGATCTGATCAGAAAAGCTGCAGGAAGGTACCAGTTTGATTCAAGTTTTTTTGCTCCCAACCTGGTTTTGGATGTCACGCAGGATAGAAACAGGTTAAAGACCAGCTCAGGAGAATTGTTATTCATAAAGGGCAGGTCCTTTATGTTAAGAACATTCTGGGGACTGATCGATTTTCAGCAGGATAAGAATGGGAATATTTCAGGGTTGCAGTATGATCATCACTTCACTGCAAAAAGGTTAAATAAGAGACAATAATCTTTTCCTTCTTCAATGGTTTGATGGATTTGTGATGAACGTCCAACTCAGAATAGCAGTGATATTTTTATACAATAAAGTTTACAAACTAATTCTTATACACTTTGATCGAACTGGCCCGGTCATTCCAGCCCGACAGCCGCAGGTCTTTAACGGATGAAGAAAGGGTATAGCTGGTACCGCCGAAATTTTCATTCTCATACAGCACAACAGAATAGCCCTGAGGTATCCATAATGAGCTCAGCATCTTATCCTGGAAACCGCTCACCTGGTTCAATGAACTGTAAGAGCCCTGTTTCAGTGTCACGGAATTGCCTCCGTAATCATCATTTGCATAGAGGGTCACCCCGTCAGTGCGCTTATCCCTGTTACGATCCCAGAACCAGCCTGATTTTTGCTCAATGGTAATGCTTGAAATATTGGCGTTCCGGAAGTTATTATCGAAGCAGGAAACGTTTTGCGCATAGCTCTCTGCCGGCGACCAGCCAAAGATCCTGTTATTATCAACTGTAAATTTCACCTGCATTCCATTCGGGACCTGCATGGAGGCAATGGCATTTCTTAAAGCGCCCAGGTCATTGGCATAATAGCGCCCCTGGCGCAATCTCAATGCATTGCCCTGGAAATTGCAATCGGAGAAAAAGACGGCATAGCTCCCTTCAGTGAAATCATTGCCGTAATTATTCCCCCCATTATTGAATACGCCCCCGGCCTTGTTCTCTACGACCAGGGAGCCCACCCGGTCATTGACATTGGCGGGGAGGTAATTCTGGCTCATATCATAAGTAGCGAGATAGTTATTGAGATTCTCGTCAGCATAGAGCCGGACCTGGAGATTCGGGTCATTGATGCGGAAGGAAGAAATATTATATTTCAGAGCGCCCAACTGATAACCCCGGTAGCTGCCTGGCTGCAGATCTTGTGAATACCCGGAATAATTATCATTGTAAAAAGTGATTGAGTTGCCATAGCCCCCGTTATAGGTATCCGTGCTTTCCACCACCAGGGAGGAAGTGCGATCCTGCCAGTCACGGTCCAGACAAGAAACATCTCCCGTGAAAGTTTTATAACTGCCCTGGAAATAATCATTTTCATAAATGATCAGTTTGAGGCCATAGGGCACCTGCAAGGAAGACAAGTGATCATTGCCGATCCCCATTTCATACATGGTATAGCGGCCCACGCCGAGGGAGGAGCTTCTTCCTGAATAATTGCAGTCTTCATAGAGTGTAACTCTTTGTGCGAAACTGAAGACGGAGATAAATAAAATGGCGCTGCTGAATAATATTCTCTTTTTCATAATTTAATTTTTATGATGTGTACAAACCGGGAATTCTTATCCTAAAGATAAGAACATAAAAAATTTTTTAACCACTAACCCGCCTGCCGGTTTACCTGCCGAAGGCAGGGGCACAAAGCAATACCTCACAGGCTTTATGGTAATGTACTTTGGGAACTTGTGGTTAATATTTTAAACCCTGCCAGCGGCTTTCTGAACCCAAATCCTAACTTCTGAAATATCATTACATTTAAAACAAAAAGGCAATGGATAATAAAAGCGCTTCCCCGTTGAACAGGTTGCTGAGCCTGGATTTCACCAACCCGGATACCATCTGGCTGACCAAGCAGAAGATACTCAGGAGACTGATCGGTATCCTGGGCATCCTTTTGCCCCTGCTCCTATACCTTGTATTGCTGATCGACAGCGGCGTGCGCTTTCCCATGGAGTCCATCAGCCATTATTATTTCACCCGTGCCTCCGGTGTATTCATTATTGTCGTCAGTTTACTGGCCATCTTCCTCCTGATCTATAAAGGTTGTGAGGAAGGGGATTTCTTTTTTTCCAGTGCAGCCGGGATCTTCGCGCTTTGCCTTTTATTGTTTCCAACAAATAACATCACCCTATGTTGTGATACGGCGAGAAAATATTCTCTCACTTATTTGCCGACGCATGGAAGTTTCAGGGAGGATTTCCATTTATTTTCCGCCGCTATCTTTTTGACCTCTCTGGCCTGGATGTCCTTCCACATCTTCACCAAATCCGATAAACCACCCAGACAAAGGACCCTGCAGAAAAGAAGAAGGAACAGGGTGTACAGGTCCTGTGCTCTCATCATGATGCTCGCGCTATTGACAATTGTGGCAGGAAGATTGGGGATCATCCATGAACCTTATTATACCGATCATCACATGACATTCTGGATGGAGACTGTTGCCGTTGTATTCTTTGGAGTATCCTGGATAATCAAGGGAGAGACGTTTATAAAGGACAAGCCAGTAAAGACAAAATGAATGAAGGATCTTTCTTATCCATGATTTTCATAACCCTATCTTCCCGTCCTTCATATGCAGGAGCCGGTCACTCATCTGCGCCAGTTCCTCGTTATGCGTAACGATCAGGAAGGCCTGGTTGAATTGTTTCCTGAGATCAAAGAATAAGTTGTGCAGTTCCCGGGCATTGGTGCTGTCGAGGTTGCCGGTGGGCTCATCAGCAAATACGATCGAAGGTTTATTGATCAGTGCGCGGGCCACGGCCACCCGTTGTTGTTCCCCCCCGCTGAGTTGGTTGGGTTTATTACCCAGTCTTTCCTGCAGGCCCATGATCCGCAGCAGGTCCGTGGCAGCTGCTTCCACTTCCTTTTTTTTTCTTCCCGACAACCAGCCGGGGATACATACATTTTCCAGCGCAGAAAATTCAGGGAGCAGGTGATGAAACTGGAAAACAAAACCGATATTCTTATTCCTGAAGGCAGCGAGTTTTTTATCCGGCAGGGAAAGGGTGTCAATGCCGTTAATGTTGACGGAGCCGGTATCCGCTTTATCCAGCGTTCCCAAAATATGCAGCAGGGTGCTTTTACCCGAACCTGAAGGGCCTGCAATTGATACAATCTCTCCCCCGTTGATCTCAATATCCACTCCTTTCAATACTTCGAGCGCGTCATATCGTTTATGAATATTTTTTCCGTTCAGCATATAACCTTTGTGATATTTCCTTATCAAATATCCACAAATCAAATGCTTTGGCAAAAACAGAACTACCCCGCGTTAATACTATTTAACCCTTAAAATATTGGATTTGGAAAGTTCGTTAATACAACTACTTTTGCGGAAAATTTGAAAACCCGGCTGTCAGAGATTATCCGTAGTACCCGGTCTGACCCTTAAAATACCCGAGATGTTCTGGACACTTGAATTGGCATCCTACCTTGAAGACGCACCCTGGCCTGCTACCAAGGATGAGCTGATCGATTATGCTATTCGAAGCGGCGCGCCGATCGAAGTGGTGGAGAACCTGCAGGAACTGGATGAGGAAGGCGATGTCTACGAGACCATCGAGGATATCTGGCCCGATTATCCTACGCAGGATGATTTTCTGTTCAACGAGGATGAATACTAATAGCCCTTCCCCTTCCCTACATTCTTTCAATTACTCCTTGTGTAACGCCCGTAAAACTGAAGCCGCCATCATGGAAAAGGTTTTGCATCGTCACATACCTGGTCAGGTCGCTGAACATTACCACGCAGTAATTGGCGCAGTCATCCGCTGTTGCATTCCCCAGTGGACTCATTTTCTCGGCGTAGTTGATGAACCCGTCAAAGCCTTTTACCCCGCTTCCGGCCGTAGTCCGGGTGGGTGATTGCGAAATGGTATTGACACGGACCTTTTTTTTCTCCCCGTAATAAAAACCAAACATCCTTGTCACATTTTCCAGCAAGGCCTTGGCATCGGCCATTTCATTGTAATCGGGAAAAACCCGCTGGGCAGCAATATAGGTAAGCGCAACCACGCTTCCCCAGTCATTCAGGGCATCCATTTCCCAGGCCGTACGCAACACTTTGTGCAGGCTGATGGCGGATATATCCAGTGTCTTCTGGTTCCATTCATAATTCATTTCGGTATAGTGTTTCCCTTTACGCACATTCAGGCTCATGCCGATGGAATGAAGGATGAAATCGATCTTCCCCCCGAAATGTTCAACCGCTTTAGTAAATAGATTTTTCAGGTCATCCATATTGGTTACATCGGCCCCGATAACGGGTGCCTTTCCGCATTGTTCTGCCAGTTTATTGATCTCGCCCATACGCAAGGCCACCGGCGCATTGGTCAGTACCAGCTGCGCTCCCTCTTCATAGCAGCGCAGAGCCGTTTTCCATGCAATGGACCGCTCATCCAAGGCGCCGAATATGATGCCTTTTTTCCCCTTCAATAAATTGTATGACATGGCGTCTGATTTTATTGCGGTAAAAATAAGGAGATATTTTCATGCCGCGGGAATGGATGAGGGCGTCAACGGCCCCGGAAGAATTATCCCTGAATTTTTTGTACCCAAACACATGTTAGCGGCTTTCGTTGGCAACTACTAACAATTAGGGACACGATGGTTTAAAAAAATAACGAGTGTTAGGATTTAGATTTTTTTGTTTTAGTTTTTTTCTTTGGCTGTTTCACTTTGGGAAATAATACCCCCATCAATTCATCAAATGAACCGTCAAGCTGCAATTTTTCATTGTACTTATTGGCTCTTATTTTCTTTTTTGACTTATTTGATTTTGCCACTATTTACCTGTTAATTTTTTGTAGGACATATTCCCCTCAAAGGTACTTAATACCATTTCAAACCTATCTGCATCATTAGCCTTTCTATTGTTAAACCTAAATTCAAATTCGCTGCAATAAGCCTGTAAATGTTTTCTGCTTATCTGATGATAAATGCCATAAATACCACGTTTAAAGATGCTCCAATAATTTTCAATGCTATTGGTGTGGAATGTGCCTACTCTATATTGATGGTGTGAATGATTTATTACAATATGATTGTATTTATCGTTCAAACTATGATATAGAGCAGAACTGTCGGTAACCAATGTTGCATCCTTAGATACGTGCTCTGTGATTAAATTATTGATGTTCTTTTTCGTAACCCAGGGCATTGCCTTAGTAACTACATTACCACCAGTTTGAACTAAACCAACTACCGGTGTCTTATCTTCCATTCTGCTACTAAGGGGTATGTCAAGTTTTTTAACTTCGTGCTTGTTGCTTTCTTTCCCTCCGATATATGTTTCATCGGCTTGTACCTCTTTTGTTAAAAACAAACCTTTCTTTTCCCTGAAGGCTTCCCGTATTCTGTGTAAAATAAACCATGCCGTTTTCTGCGAAACCCCCAAGTCTTTGCCCAACTGTACGCTGCTAATTCCCTTTTTGTGTGATGATAGAATATAGGTTGCGCCAAACCAAATTGAAAGGCTTATGTTGGTATCTTGGGCTACTGTGCCAACGGTTACGCTGTACTTTTTATGACACTCTTTGTTAGCGCATTTATACCTTTTCCCGTTCTCAATTTTGTATGATTTATTGCATCCGCAATAGGGGCAAATAGGAACGCCGCCCCAACGGTGCTGAACCAGATAATCCCTGCATACTTGCTCGTCTGAAAACCTTGTCAGTAAATCCTTTAAATTCTTAATATTTGCCATTGCTACTTGTTTTTGTTACCATAAATTTAGGCTCTATTAGGGACATAAACAAATATCTCTTCAAATAAATTTTGTTAAAAAATGGAAGAAAATAATAGCAATCAGGATTCCCAAAAAAGTTCTGAAAATAGTGGCAAAATCAAACCTTCTATTCATGATGACATCGAAGAAATTAAAGAAGAAAAGCATAATTCCGCTGAACCCCCCCAAGATAATAAACATAAGAGCAATAGACTGGATAATGTCAGTATCAAGAAACAAAAAGATAAGTGGACAAAATCCCATACAATATCTGCATTCATGCTTTTGCTTACTGCCTCCTACTTGTTTACAACAATTCTTATTTTCAACCAAACAAAAAAGTCTGCGGAAGCTGCTACTCTTGCCGCCAATGTATCTTCTGCCTCCTTTAAGCAAGCGATTTTGGATAAACACAGAGCAGACAGTACGGATAGTGTTAAGTTTTCCCTTCAAAGTAAAAATCTGCAAAGTCAAATAGATGCTCTTAACACAATTGCTCAGATTTCTGAAAAGAAACTTTCTATAGATTATGCATCTTCTATAGAATTTGAAAATCTTATAATTAACTACGATACAATTAAGAAAATAGCGACAATTGCCTTTGATATTTATAATAATGGGAGTTCGATCATATATATTGATTCTGCCTTTACCTCTGCCCAAATTATAGGAACTTATAATTGGACAAATACTCATAAAGATTTTGAGCTTTTTAGCCCTCATCATCTTAAAGATGTTATATCTCCAAAAGAAAGAACAAGAGGGCATGAAACTGATTTTCTTAAATCTTTGAGTGAGGCTCATTTCCCTCCCGAACTTGAAAACCGTGTGTACAAAGCAGATTTCCCGGTAATACTTACCGTTCAGATATTTTTCAGAAATAAGTTTGATAATATTAAAAGGGTAAAGGAAGTTCAGTACACAATCAATAAAGAATATATATCGGTTAATTACACGAAAGATTATATTGTAAGATAAAATCATGTCCCTAATTGGTTATAGTTGCCCTTTCGTTTGTACATTTACATTGCTTCCTTCGGTTCGTTTCCTAAACAAGAAAGCATGAGCGTAAAAACAGTCATCACAGGCACTGGTTGTTATATTCCGGAAGAAATCAAATCGAACCGGGATTTCACGATCCATAATTTTTATGGTGAAGACAATACCCGGATCGATTCGAGCCCGCAGGAAGTGGTGCAGAAATTCAAGGAAATTACCGGTATCGAAGAACGGCGTTATGCCTGTGAGAACATCAACTCATCCGATATGGCCATTGAAGCTTCAAAACTGGCCATCAGGGAAAGCGGGATCGATCCCGAAGAACTGGACCAGATCATACTCGCCCATAATTTCGGAAATGTGATCAAGCATACTATTCAAACCGATATCCTTCCTGCTTTGGCTTCCCGTGTGAAACAAGGGTTGGGAATCAAAAATCCTGATTGCGTGGCTTATGATATTTTATTCGGATGTCCCGGCTGGGTGCAGGGTGTGATCCAGGCAGATACTTATTTCAAAGCCGGCATCGCCCGCAAAGCGTTGGTCATCGGATCCGAGACCCTGAGTCGTGTACTGGATGCGTATGACCGTGACAGTATGATCTTTTCCGATGGCGCCGGCGCTTCGGTACTGGAAGCAAAGGAGACGGGTGAGCAGGGAAGCGGCATACTGTCGTGGAACGTGCAAACCCACAGCGTGGAGGAAGCTTATTATTTATACATGGGCAAGAGCAATTTTCCCGGCTCCGATCCGCGTATCCGTTACATTAAAATGAAAGGCAGAAAGATCTATGAATACGCCCTTCAGCATGTGCCCGCTGCCATGAAGAATTGCCTGGACAAAGCCGCTATACCGATCAGCCAGGTCAAAAAGATCTTTATCCACCAGGCCAATGAAAAAATGGATGAAGCGATTCTACAGCGCCTTTACAAATTATACGGTCAGAAAAAAATGCCTGAACATATCATGCCGGTGAATATCCATAAACTGGGCAATAGTTCTGTGGCCACCATTCCCACCTTATTTGATATGGTCAAAAAAGGAGAATGGGATCATCATGCTTTGAATGCAGGGGATATCGTACTCTTCGCATCGGTGGGCGCGGGCATGAACATCAATGCCGTCTGCTACCGGATGTAGGGATGCTACTCTTATCTTTGCGGCATGACGATCTCTTTCAAGTGGCTGAGTGAATACCTGCCTGTTCCCCCCGATCCCGAACGGCTTTCCAGGATCCTTACTTCCATTGGGCTGGAAGTGGAAAGCATGCAGGCATATGAAGAGGTGAAAGGCAGTTTAAAAGGGCTGATCATCGGGGAAGTGATGGAGGTGGAGAAACACCCCGATGCCGATAAATTGACTGTGACAAAGATTTCCACCGGGCATAATGGATTTTTACAGATCGTCTGCGGCGCTCCCAACGTAGCTGCGGGACAAAAAGTGATCATTGCAACCGTTGGAACCACCATTTATCCTATCCAGGGGGAGCCCATGACCATGAAGGTGGCGAAAATAAGAGGAGTGGAAAGCCATGGAATGATCTGTGCGGAAGATGAGATCGGGTTGGGTTCCTCCCATGCAGGCATACTGGTACTCCCAACTGATGCAGAACCGGGGACAGCGGCTGCCGATCTTTTCAATATCTACCATGATACTATTTATGAGATCGGGCTTACCCCCAACCGCATGGATGCCATGAGCCATTGGGGCGTGGCAAGGGATCTTTGTGCTTATCTTTCCAACCACGAGAATAAAGATATCCGGCCTGTATTACCGGGGAACAATTCCTTTAAGGTTGACAATACATCATTACCCATTTCCGTAACGATTGAAAATGAAAAAGCCTGTCCCCGGTATTCGGGGATCACGATCTCCGGTATTACCATAAAGGAATCACCCGGCTGGCTGCAGCAAAAACTGAAAGCCATCGGCCAGCGCCCGATCAACAATATTGTCGACATCACAAATTTTGTTTTACATGAAACAGGGCAGCCCCTGCATGCATTTGATGCAGATAAAATTTCCGGGCGCCGGGTGATCGTGAAAAACCTGCCCGCGGGAACTCCCTTTGTGACCCTGGATGAAAAAGAAAGAAAACTCAGTGAGGAGGACCTGATGATCTGTTCGGCAGGAACCCGTACCGGTGACCGGGAAAAAGGAATATGTATTGCCGGAGTGTTCGGCGGTATCGGCAGCGGTATTACCGCTGAAACAAAAAATATTTTCCTGGAAAGCGCCTGCTTTGACCCGGTCTCCATCCGGAAAACGTCCTTTCGCCATGCACTGAGGACGGATGCTGCAGCCCGTTTTGAAAAGGGAACCGATATTTCTGTTACCGTGCCGGTGCTGAAAAGAGCGGCTGCACTGATCAGGGAGATCTGCGGCGGCAAGATCAGCTCAGAGATCATAGATGTGTATCCTCAGCCCCGGGAGAAAAAAGAAGTAACGTTGAAATGGCATTATTTAAAAAAACTTAGCGGCAAGAATTATCACCCCGATAAAGTGAAGAATATAGCCGCAGCACTGGGATATGAGATCATCCGGGAATCCATTGATGAACTGAGTGTGACCGTGCCCTATCATAAACCGGATGTGAGCCTCCCTGCCGACTTTGTGGAGGAGATCATCCGCATTGACGGTTTCGATCATATCGATATCCCGGATACGATCACCTACACGCCTTCATTACAGGAAGACGAAGGTGCCGGTATTTTCCACAGTAAAATATCGGGATGGCTGGCTGCACAGGGTTTTCATGAGATCATGACCAACTCCATTACCAATGCCGCTTATTATTCAGACGCGGAAAAAGAGGGGATGGTCAAATTGCTCAACAGTCTTAGTGCACACCTGGATATTTTGAGAAATTCATTGCTGGAAACCTCACTGGAAGCGGTGGCATTTAACCTCAACCGTAAAAATCATTCGCTACGCCTTTTTGAATTCGGAAAGACCTATGCGAACGCCGGGCCGGGTAAATATGAAGAATCAGAAAAACTTTGCCTGGTGATCAGCGGGAATAAAAATGAAAATAACTGGAACCAGAAAAGCCGTCCCGCCGATTTCTTTTTCCTGAAGGGGACGGTGGATGCACTGCTGAAGAATATGGGTATTGAAGCTGACATTGCAAGCACAGGGCAGTCACCCAAACTTTCAGATTATTTTCAATTCAAGTATCAACATCGCCTGCTGGGCGAAGCGGGCGAGGTAAAAAAGGAATTATTGCAG